>NZ_BONC01000187.1 GCF_016862515.1 Asanoa iriomotensis | reverse complement strand
AAGTCGACGTTCCTGCGTTCGATCAACCGGATGCACGAGGTGTTGCCGGGTGCGCGGGTCGAGGGCAAGCTGACGATCGACGACGAGAACATCTACGACAAGGATGTCGACGTCACTGCGGTGCGTCGGATGATCGGGATGGTGTTCCAGCGTCCGAACCCGTTCCCGACGATGTCGATTTTCGACAACGTGATCGCGGGTTTGAAGCTCAACGGTGTGCGGCGCAAGTCGGTGCTGGAGGACGCGGCGGAGAAGGCGTTGCGGTCGGCGAACCTGTGGGACGAGGTCAAGGATCGTCTGGGTAAGCCGGGTGCGGGTCTGTCGGGTGGTCAGCAGCAGCGGTTGTGTATCGCGCGGACGATCGCGGTGGAGCCGCAGGTCGTGTTGATGGACGAGCCGTGTTCGGCGTTGGACCCGATCTCGACGTTGGCGATCGAGGATCTGATGTTCAAGCTGAAGGACCGCTACACGATCATCATCGTGACGCACAACATGCAGCAGGCGGCGCGGGTGTCGGATCGGACGGCGTTCTTCTCGATCGACAAGACCGGCGACCCGGGCCGCCTGATCG
>NZ_BONC01000186.1 GCF_016862515.1 Asanoa iriomotensis | reverse complement strand
TCCGTCGTTGGCCCGTGACCTGCACGTTTGGAAGGAGGTGCGGTGCGCGTGGGGGCGCGTCTGCCTCGTCGGGGATGGGCCGAACCTGCGAACAATCCGCGCGTGCGAAAGCGGGCGACTCAGCCGCCGCGTCCCATCGCCGACCCAAGTTCAAGATCTTCGGCGAGAAGTTCCGCTTCGGACAGTGCGTCGACGAGCACCGTAGCCAGCCGAAACGAGACGTGCGGCTCCAGCACCTTCCGCACCTGTGCCTTGACCTCGTCGCCTCCGGCGGTGGTGCCGAGTAGGCCGGCGGTGTCGAGCCTGTTGGCGTAGTCGGTGGCGTAGCGGTGGCCGAGCGCGAACGCGAGGTTCGGTTCGGGCACCGCGGCGGCGACATGCGGGCGCATGATCTCGGCGGCAGCGGTTGCGTCAGCCATCCACGGTTCTCCTCGGCCTGCTTGAGCCGCTTCGTCATCGCGAACAACAGGTGGTTGGCAGCAGCGGCGTTGACAGCTTCCCGCACACCCAGCCCATATTGGACACGAGTTGTGCCGCTTCCCACTCGTGTCCTTGCGGCGTCATCGTGAGGTCGCGGGTCAGCAACCGCGG
>NZ_BONC01000185.1 GCF_016862515.1 Asanoa iriomotensis | reverse complement strand
ACACCCCCACAAACGCGGCAGAAAGCCGGCTGCTGCCACCGGCCGGCGCCGCCCCCGCCGTAGGGTGGTGCGGTGACCACGCCCGAGCCCAACGGCATCCCGAAGAGCACCGCGGAGGAGCCGTGGCCGGTGCGGGTCGTGAGCCAGAAGATCAGTGGCTGGATCGCCAAGCTGGGCTGGGTCTGGGTCGACGGCCAGGTCGCGCAGATCAGCCGCCGGCCGGGCGCCACCACCGTGTTCCTCACCCTGCGTGACCCGTCCGCCGACCTGAGCCTCACGGTCACCACCAACCGCGACGTGCTGGACGTGGGCGCACCCAACCTCGAGGAGGGTGCCCGGGTCACGCTGCACGCCAAGCCCGACTTCTTCCCCGCCCGGGGCACCCTGAGCCTGCGCGCCGACGAGATCCGCCAGGTCGGGCTCGGCGAGTTGCTCGCCCGGCTCGAACGGCTCAAGAAGCTGCTCGCCGCCGAGGGGCTGTTCGACCCGCGGCGCAAGCGGCGCCCGCCGTTCCTGCCGGGCCGGATCGGGCTGATCACCGGCCGCGCCTCGGCCGCCGAGCGCGACGTGCTGACCAACGCCAGGCGCCGCTGGCCCGCCGTCGACTTCCGGGTCGTCAACGTGGCCGTGCAGGGGCCGACCGCGGTGCCGCAGATCGTCGACGCGCTCAAGGTGCTCGACGCCGACGAGTCGATCGACGTGATCGTGATCGCCCGGGGCGGCGGTGGCGTGGAAGACCTGCT
>NZ_BONC01000184.1 GCF_016862515.1 Asanoa iriomotensis | reverse complement strand
TGACGGTCATATGTCCATCGTAGATCGGCCGGCGATTCGCTCCATTGTGTACCCCTGGGGTCTCTCGGCCCGTTCACCCGCCGCGTACCCGTCCGTGTCCGTCTGGGCCCTTCTGACCTGCGAGGCCGGTTTAACGGTTACGTTGAGTTAACGGCAGGCGGTGATCGCCGGCCAACGAACCGCACTACGATGCGCAACATGTGGTGGGTCGTAGTCGTGGTCGCCGTCGTGGCGGTGCTGGCCACCTACCTGACGTGGACGGCGCAGCGGGTGGACCGGCTGCACGACCGCTCCGCCTCGGCCGCCCGCTCCCTGGACGCCCACCTCCTGCGCCGCGCGGCCGCGGCCGCGGTCCTTGCGGAGGACCGCCAGGCACCCGAGCTGTACGCGGCGGCCCGGATCGCCCTGGACGCGGTGCCGGAGGAACGCGAGGCAGCGGAGAACGACCTGACACGCCAGTTGCGCTCGGTGCCGCTGTCGACGGACGAGGCCCGCGATGATGCCGTGATCGCCGCCAGCCGGCGGCTCGGCCTGGCCCGCCAGGTCCACAACGACCTGGCCCGCGAGGCCCACGCGGCCCGCCGAAGGCGCCTGGTCCGCGTCCTCCTCCTGACCCGCCGCCACGACCGCCCCCAGTTCTTCGACATCGACGACCCGACGTTGACCCCGGGCGCCCCACCGATCTCCCCGGCCCCCGCAGTCGCGCCGCCCCCGCCTGCGGGCGTCGCCGGCTAGCCCGCGCGACGAGCTGGTTGGGGGTTGTTCACCGATCGGCCGCCCTGGGTGTCTTGGTCCGTGGCTCTGACCGACGCAACTCGGCGCGCCAGGCACGAGTCGGGCGGGAAATGCTGGTCAGCGGCGTTTACCGACCGACTGACCAGGGCCGGCCTGGCCGAGGGCTCGGCCGCCCTGGATGTCTTGATCTCAGGCTGCGCCCAACGACAACCCGGCGCCCTGAAAGGGGT
>NZ_BONC01000183.1 GCF_016862515.1 Asanoa iriomotensis | reverse complement strand
GTCGGTGATCGATAACTGAAGAGGTCTCCGGTAGTTGGTTCAGCGACCAAGCTAGAACTTCACACCGGAGACCTCGTGCCGAGCGTAGCGGCAGCGAGGCGACATGACCTGACCGACGGGCAGTGGGTGGTGCTCGAGCCATTGCTGCCTGCGGGAACGGGTCGTGATCGGCCGCGCAGATGGGCGATGAGATTGATCATCGATGGGATCCGGTGGCGGGTCCGGACTGGGTCACCGTGGCGGGACATTCCCGCGCTGTATCCGCCGTGGCAGACGCTGTATCGATGGTTCCGGCGGTGGCAGCGTGACGGCGTCTGGGCTCAGATCCTGGCCTTGTTGCAGGCCCGGGCGGACCAGGCCGGGTTGATCGGCTGGACGGTGAGCGTCGACTCGACCATCAGCCGCGCCCATCAGCACGCGGCCGGCGCCCGCCGCGACGGTCAACGGCAGAAAGAGCCGCCCGGCGGGACGCGGGTCGAGCCGGCAGACCACGGACTCGGCCGGTCCCGCGGCGGCTGGACCACCAAGACCCACCTGGCCTGCGAGCAGGGCCGCAAGCTGATGGCCCTGGTGGTGACCGCCGGGCAGCGCGGCGACAGCCCCCAGTTCATCCCCGTGCTCGCCAAAGTCCGGGTTGCCCGTGCCGGTGGCGGCCGGCCACGAACCCGCCCGGACACCGTGCTGGCCGACAAGGCCTACACCTCGGCGGCCAACCGCGCCCACCTACGCCGCCGCGGCATCCGAGCCTGCATCCCGAGCAAGACCGACCAAGACGCACACCGCAAGGCCAAGGGCTCCAAAGGCGGGCGTCCGCCCGCCTTCAACCTCGACCTCTACCGACGGCGTCATGCCGTGGAGTGCGGCATCAACCAGCTCAAACAACACCGCGCCATGGCCACCAGGTACGACAAACTCGCCGTGCGCTACGAGGCCACCCTGACCATCGCCGCCATCAACCAATGGCTCCGCGCCCTACGAAACACGGCCTAGG
>NZ_BONC01000182.1 GCF_016862515.1 Asanoa iriomotensis | reverse complement strand
TGCCGCCGATGGAGGTCCAGCCGCTCCAGGTGCCGTTCCAGGTTTTCTGGTAGACGATGCCGCTCGGGCTGTGGGCGAACACGTCGTATCTGCCGTCGTGGTAGACGACCGCCGGCGTGCCCTCCACCGTCCCGCCGAGGGTCTCCCAGCCGAGCCAGCCGCCGTTGGAGCGCCAGGTGTTCTGGCTCAACTTCCCACTCGGACTGACCCCGAACACATGATGCTCACCGTTGACGAACACCGACGCCGGGCCGCCAACCGAACCCGGCAGGGTCGACGCGGACCAGAGCGCGTCCACGATGCGTTGCGCGTCAGCGGCCTCGGGCTGGTATCGGCTCGGAAAATCCGACTGTTGTACGGCCTGGCACACCTCGCCGATCGGCGCGGTCATCCACGAGTTGCCCGGGTACTCCCGGAACAACTTGTCGAGGAACGCGTTGGTGGCCCAGATCGGGTCGAGTCGCTGGGCCTCGGTTCCCCAGGGGGCGCGTTGCTGGAACAGGCCGAGGCTGTCGTGGTCGTACTCCACGTTGATGTTCTGGATGTTGCTTTCCACGATCGTGGTCGTGATCGCGATGACGGCGGCGCGCGCGGCGAGGTCCCGGTCCCGGACCGCCTTGACGACCATCCGGGCGCATGAGACGCGGTACGCCGTCATCGCTCCGGCCAACCTGCCGGTCAACTGTCCGTTCAGCTGGGTGGCCCTGGCGCCGTCAGCAGCGCTGGTGCCGGCCGGGTCACATGGGACCGTGCTGACTGCGGGCGCACCGCTCGCGGGGACCGCGAGTGCGCCGAGGGCCGCTATCGAGATCATTGCCGCGAGTCCAACCCGCGGCAGTGTTCGTCCCATTGGGGCTCCTTCTGCCAGGCAAGGGGTGCCCGGGCTGCCTGGCTGGGCATTGGGGGACCAGGCAGCCCGGAGTAGAGGGGTTCGCGGCGCTCAGCCGAGGATGCCGCCGATGGAGGTCCAGTCGCTCCAGGTGCCGTTCCAGGTCTTCTGGTAGACGATGCCTGCGGGACTGCGG
>NZ_BONC01000181.1 GCF_016862515.1 Asanoa iriomotensis | reverse complement strand
CCCCGCAGGCTTGCGGGGTAGTCGTTCAGCCGCGTGGGCGAAGTTGGGCGCCGGCTTCGCCGACCGCCTCGAACCACAACCGCCGTCGACCACGCGCACGCCCCCGTCGCCGAGCAGCACGAGGCTGATCGTGTCGCGACAGCCGGCAAGCGCCTCGTTGAACGCGCCGTCGACGAATCCACCCAACTGCCTCTGGGCCACCGAGCCCTGAGCCAGTTCGCCGACACCACGCGGTCGACACACACAAGGGCACGTCCACCTGCGCGAGCGCCCCGGGGACAACGATGCCGTGCTTCTCAGGCGACCAGTCGGCGCAGGCCGCTGTGGCTGCCCCGAAGTCATCACCGGCCCGAACCACCAGCGCCGGCTATGTGCGACCAGTCGGCGCAGGCCGCTGTGGCTGCCCGAAGTCACACCGGGCCGAATCACCAGCGCCGGCTACGTGCGACCCGTCGGCGCAGGCCGCTGTAGCTGCCCGATGTCACACTGGCCCGCACCAGCGCCGTCTATTTGCGACCCGTCGCGTTTGTCGCGGGGCACCCAGACCTGGTGACAAAGTCTGCCAGTCACCGCAGGCAGCTGTAGCTGCCAGAGGTTCGCAACGCCCCGAACCACGAGTGCCGTCCACGCGGGACCGGTCGCATTCGTCGCGGGCACCCGACCCGGGACAACAAAGCTGCCAGTCAGCCCAGGCCGCTGTGGCTGCCCCGAAGCCATGACCGGCTCGACCCACGAGCACCGTCCACGTGCGACCCGTCACGCTCGCCGCGGAGCACCAAGACTTGGGACAGGAGGTAACACCAGAAGGCGCTGCCGCGTGGCCGCATCTGCTGGAGCTGACGTCATTCCCGGGCATCGGAAAGCTCCCGGGTTGCGAGCAAGCCCCCCCGCTCCCGGTGGGCTGACCCGAACAGGCCGAGTCGTCGAGTGAAACCAGTAGTGCACTGTCCACTACAGACCGCTTGCTCGCCGCATGGCGGGGGCCTTGCCCCGATCGAGGCGGTCGGCGAAGCCGACGCCCATCGTCGCCCGCGCGGCCGGACTGCTACCCCGCAAGCCTGCGGGA
>NZ_BONC01000180.1 GCF_016862515.1 Asanoa iriomotensis | reverse complement strand
TCGCTGACCACTGACCGGGTGGTCAACCCCGGCATCCAGGTCGGCATCGGCTGGGGCGTTATGAACGCTCTCACGGCCGGTGACTTCAACCAAGACGGCAAGTCCGATGTGGTGGTCCGCTCAACCACCGACGCCACCCTCTGGATGTATCCCGGCACCGGCTCCCTGACCCCCAACCAAATCCTCACCTCCCCCAAACGCGTAGGCATCGGCTGGGGCGGCATGGACCGCATCAGCTAACCCCCAGGAACAAGACGTGGCCGGGCCCCCCAAAAGGCCCGGCCACCACCCCGTGCACCGCTCACATCCTCCGAGCGGCGCCAACAAACGAATGGAATCTTCAGTGAAGAACAGCTTTTGGACGAGGATCCGATCCTCTGCGGTGCTAACAGTGACCTGCGCGGTGACGGCGATGGTGTCACCTGCTCACGCCGCAGCGTCCACGCCGGACCCTAAACTGCCGCCCGCGCTGGCCCCGATGAACGCGTTGTACCAGACGGTGGCGTGCGATCCCGCCGGCCCGACGGCCAACGACGCCGCGTTGGCCACTCAGCTCAATTCCCAGCTGAACTCGGACATGCGGGGCTCCATGACCGCCTATCGAGTCTCCTGCGCCCGTGAGGTGGTGGAGGCGGTACATGCCCGCGGCCTGGCTTCGCGCGCCGGCGTGATCGCGATCGCCACTGTCATCGTGGAGACCCACCTACAGAACATCAGCGAAGAGGTCGACCACACGAGCCTGGGCCTATTCCAACAACAGGAGTGGTGGGGTACGCGCGCGGAGAGACTCGACCCGGCCACGGCCACCAACAAGTTCCTGAGCGCGATGCAGCGCGAGTATCCGAACGGATCGTGGGCCACCGCACCGATCGGAGAGGTCTGCCAGGCGGTCCAGGTCTCTGCCTACCCCGACAAATATCAGGTCCAGGCGTCGGACGCCCAGATCATCGTGAACGCCCTCTGGAACTCAGTGGGGTCGTCTTCGGGTGTGTCTGGTGATTTCAACGGTGACAACAAGGACGACGTCATGGCCCGTAGCGCGACCACGGGCGAGTTGTGGCTGTACCCGGGTACCGGATCGTTCACCACTGACGCGATTCTGGGACAGCCCATCCGAGTGGGCACCGGATGGAGCCAGTTCGATCTGATCTTCAGCGGCGACTTCAACCGCGACGGCAAA
>NZ_BONC01000179.1 GCF_016862515.1 Asanoa iriomotensis | reverse complement strand
CGTGCCCCTCAGGTCAGGGTTCCCGGGGCGAGGTCGGACAGGTGCAGCTCACGGGCGACGACCACCCGGACGTGGCAGCCGGTGCGGTCGGTGTGGTGCGAAGGCGGACCATTGACATCAGCGACGATCGCCGTTGGGCGTCGGGATATCCTTTCGGCACTTTCGTAGGCCCGCGCTGGACAGGAGATGTTCGCTGTGACGGACGGCCAGGTACCGACGTTGGACACCGGAGTGCCGCACTCGGCACGACTCTGGAACTACTGGCTCGGCGGTAAGGACAACTTCGCTCCCGACCGGGCGGCCGGTGACGAGATCGCCAAGCGGTTCCCGTCGATTGTGGATCTTGCTGTCGCGGACCGGGCGTTTCTACGCCGGGTGGTGCGGTATCTCGTGCAGGAAGAAGGCATCCGGCAGATCCTCGATATCGGGACCGGTCTGCCCACCGCTGACAACACCCACCAGGTTGCCCAGTCGATCGCCCCGGAGACGCGGATCGTCTATGTAGACAACGATCCCCTCGTGTTGGTCCATGCCCGCGCGCTACTCACCAGCACCGCCGAGGGTGCCACTGACTACGTCGAGGCCGACCTGAACGACCCTGACACGATCTTGCGGGAAGCGGCGCGGACCCTCGATTTCAGTAAGCCGGTCGCGGTCACGTTGTTGGGCATCGTGCATTTCATCCGTGATGACGAGGACGCGCGAGCCGTGATGCGGCAGCTCGTTGACGCGCTGCCGTCCGGTAGCTATCTGACGATCGCGCACGGCTGTCACGACATCAACCGCGCCGAGGCGGACGATATCGTCGGTTTCTGGAACGAGCACGGCACCCCGAAGATCGTCTACCGCAGCTCGGCGGAGATCGAACGCTATTTCGACGGGTTGGAGTTGCTGAGACCGGGTGTCGTCCCCTGCTCGCGTTGGCGCCCTGAGCCAGGCGATCCCGACATCGACGTGAACCAGTACTGCGGGGTGGGGGTCAAGCGGTAGCCCTCCGGCTGTGCTTCGTCACGCGGTTGCCGCCCGCATGGGCGCCCGCTCGGCCGAGCGCTGCTGGGGACCTGCCCGGGGGCTGGCGCGGCCAGGTGAGCGACGGTGGACCGGTCCAGGAGGCCGGCCAGCCGTAGGCGGGTCGTGCTGTTTCATCCGAGCCCGCCTCGGGATGTTTGCTAGCGGTTCTCCGGGTCGAGTCGACGGGGTGGGGTTTCGGCCCGACGTCACCCAACA
>NZ_BONC01000178.1 GCF_016862515.1 Asanoa iriomotensis | reverse complement strand
GGCTGGCGAGCCGGCCGGGCTCGACCCGGCCGGCGATGATGTCGCTGGCCGAGAGCAGGGTGAGCACCGCGACGAAGGCGGTGAGGGTCGGCAGCAGACCGGTCGGCCTTGTGCGGCGCAACGCGACGAACGCGAAGCCGGCGCCGATGGCCAGGTTCCAGGCGGCCGACTCGTGCCACAGGTGCCCGGAGCCGAGCACGGCGTCGTGCGCGTGGTCGCCGCGGCCGAGCCCGGCGACCTGGGCGGCGCCGAGCAGGAACTGGATCAGCCCGACCGCGGCCAGCCCGACCCGGAGCCCGATCGCCAGCCGCGAGGTGCGCTTGGCTTTTGGCTCGGCTGGTTGGCCAAGCTCGACCGCGCTCAGGTCGATCGGCCGCGCCGGGGGCACGGGCGCGGTGCGGGCCAGGCGGGTCACGGCGGCGGCCGCGTCGAGCCAGGCGGTGCAGCCCGCACAGCCCGCGAGGTGGTTTTCGGTCAGCTCACGCTCGCCGGGCGCGTCCTCACCATCGAGCCGTGCCGACAGCATCTCCCGGATCCGCTCACACTCCACGTGTTGATAGTCGCGTGCGGCCGGCGTTGAGTTCCCGTCAGCCCAGGGCGATTTCGCCAAAGCGGACAAGCTAGCCTTGCCGGCATGCGTCTCCCCGGACGGTCCCCCCACCCGGACGAGCCTGTCGCTGACGGCGACGAGGTGACCGGCTGGGCCTTGGCGGCCAAGGCCGGCGACCGGGCCGCGGCGCACGCGTTCGTCGAGGCGACCCAGCACCAGCTCCGCCGCTTTGTGTCGCACCTGGTCGGGCCGGGGGAGGCCGACGACCTGACCCAGGAGATCTACCTGCGGGCGATGCGGGCCCTGCCGGCTTTCGACGCCCGCTCGACGGCCCGGACGTGGCTGCTGGCGATCGCCCGGCGGGCCTGCGCGGACCACATCCGCTACGTCTCGCGCCGCCCACGCCTGGCCGCCCTCGACGACTGGCAGCCGGTCGCCGAGGCGGAGTTGGCCCGCGACCACGGCGGCGCCGGCTTCGAGACGGGCGTCGCGCTGACCGAGTTGGTGCACGCCCTGGACCCGGACCGTCGCGAGGCGTTCGTCGCGACGCAGATCGCGGGCCTCAGCTACGCGGAGGCCGCGGAGGTCTGCGGCTGCCCGGTCGGCACGATCCGCTCACGCGTGGCCCGAGCGCGCGAGGACCTGGTCACCGCCATGACGGACCGCGACGCCCGCCGCCTCCGCCCCACCAGCTGAAAGGAACGGTCCGTTCCTAACGCTTTCCGCATAGGAACAGTCCGTTCCCAACGGTTGCCCACCGCGGGCC
>NZ_BONC01000177.1 GCF_016862515.1 Asanoa iriomotensis | reverse complement strand
CCATGACTTCGACACAGACCCTACTTGTCACCACCGCGCATGATCGCGAACTTGGCCGCCCACGACATGACCGAGCCGACCGAGGCCGCGGAGAGCAGCGAGAGCGCGCTGGCCCACGAGCCGACCGAGAACGCCGAGAAGGCCGAGCCGATGGAGCCCACGCTCCCGATGGACCCGATCGAACCGATCGAGAGGATCGATCCCTTCGAGCCGATGCTGAGGATCGAGTCCTCGGACCGGATGCTGAGCATGGTCGATCTCCTTTCGCCGTGCTTTCCACGGTACGGCGTACCCTCGAGCGGTGAGCCGAGTTCGGATCGCGCTGACCGTCGTCGTCGCCGTCGTGCTGGTCGCCGCCGCCCTCGGCGGGGTCGCCGCCTGGCGGGGCTGGTTCAGCGAGCCGTCCGTGTCCGGAGCGCCCGACGCCCAGCCGGCGAGCGTGTCCGATGTGGTCACGGGCCTGCGGGCGCCGTGGGGGCTGGCGTTCCTGCCCGACGGCTCGGCCCTGGTCACCGAGCGCGACAGCGCGCGCATCCTGTCGGTGCGCGACAACGCCGCCCGGCAGGTCACCGTGGTCGACGAGGCGGAGCCGGCGGGCGAGGGTGGCCTGCTCGGCATCGCGGTCGCGCCGGCCGGTGACTGGGTCTACGTCTACTACACCGCGGCCGGTGACAACCGGATCGCGCGGTTCCGGCCCGACCAGCCGGACGCGCGCACGGTCGTGTTCAGCGGCATCCCCAAGGCCGGCAACCACAACGGCGGCCGGATCGCGTTCGGGCCCGACGGCATGCTCTACGTCGGCACGGGCGACGCGGGCGACCGCGACGCCGCACAGGACCGGGGGAGCCTCGGCGGCAAGATCCTGCGGCTCACCCCGGAGGGTGCGCCGGCGCCCGGCAACCCGTTCGGCGCGAGCCCCGTCTGGAGCTACGGCCACCGCAACGTGCAGGGGCTGGCCTGGGACTCCAGTGGCGCGATGTTCGCGTCCGAGTTCGGGCAGAACACGTACGACGAGCTCAACCGGATCGAGCCCGGCCACAACTACGGGTGGCCCGAGGCCGAGGGCAACTCCAGCGACCCGGCGTTCACCAACCCGATCGCGACCTGGCGCACCGCGGACGCGTCGCCGAGCGGCCTGGCGGTCGGCCCCGACGGCAAGATCTGGATGGCCTGCCTGCGCGGGGAGCGGCTCTACACGATCAACACCGACGGCAGCGGGGCACAGGCGCTGCTGCGCGGCGAGCACGGCCGGCTCCGGCACGTCGCGGCGGCACCGGACGGCTCGATGTGGGTGCTGACCTCCAACTACGACGGCCGCGGCAACCCGGCCCCAGGCGACGACCGGATCCTGCGCTTAACGTAGGGGGTGGCTCGTGGATCAGGGCGGCACCCCGCCGGGCCCAGACGAGGA
>NZ_BONC01000176.1 GCF_016862515.1 Asanoa iriomotensis | reverse complement strand
GGTCACGTCCACGGAGATGGTGTACGACTCGCCCACTTTGGGTGGGATGGGGTGGATGGGAACGGCCACCGCTTGATCCTTCGAAACGGCTAAGTCAACGAAGGAGAGATCAAGCGATGGCCGCACCTGTGAGTGTGGATGGTGCCGCGTTCCTGCGCGAGCACATCGAGTCCGCGTCACCCGATCTGTTGCGGGCGATGGTCAAGACGTTCGCCGAGGCGTTGATGGCCGCTGAGGCCGAGACGCTGTGCGGGGCCGGGTACGGCGAGCGCAGCGACGAGCGGGTCAACCAACGCAACGGCTACCGGACACGGGAGTGGGATACCCGGGCCGGCACGGTCGAGCTGGCGATTCCGAAGCTGCGCCACGGCTCGTATTTCCCGGACTGGCTGCTGCAGCACCGCCGCCGCGCTGAACAGGCTCTCGTGTCGGTGGTGGCCACGGCTTATCTGCTCGGGGTCTCGACCCGGCGCGTGGAGAAACTGGTCGAGCAGCTCGGGATCGCCTCGTTGTCCAAGAGCCAGGTCTCGGAGATGTCCGCCCACCTCGACACTCAGGTTGAGGCGTTCCGCAATCGGCCGCTGGATGCTGCGCATTACACGTTCGTCTGGCTAGACGCCCTCGTGGTCAAGGTCCGCGAGCACGGCCGGATCGTCAATGTCCACGCCCTGGTCGCGGTCGGCGTCAACGCCGACGGCGGCCGGGAAGTGCTGGGCCTGGAGGTGGCCTCCGACGAGGACGGCGCCGGCTGGCTGGCCTTCCTGCGCTCCCTGACAGCTCGAGGCCTGTCCGGGGTCCGTCTCGTGGTCTCCGACGCTCACCGCGGCCTGGTCTCGGCCATCGGGGCTGCGCTGCCCGGCGCCAGCTGGCAACGCTGCCGCACCCACTACCTGCGCAATCTGCTCACCAAGGTGCCCAAAGCCGCCCAGCCGTGGGTGGCCACCCTGGTCCGCACGATCTTCGACCAGCCAGACACCGACAGCGTCCAAGCCCAGTACACCCGCGCCGTGGCCACGATCGCCGAACGCTTCCCCACCGCGGCCGAACATCTCGACGACGCCCGACCCGACCTGCTGGCCTTCACCGCTTTCCCCCGCGAAATCTGGCGCCAGATCTGGTCCAACAACCCGCAGGAACGACTCAACAAGGAGATCCGCCGCCGCACCGACGTCGTCGGGATCTTCCCTAACCGGGCAGCCATCATCCGCCTCGTCGGCGCCGTCCTGGCCGAACAGACCGACGAATGGACCGAAGGTCGCCGCTACATGGGCCTGGAAATCCTCACCAAAGCCCGGCTCACCCTGATCACGACCGAGGGAACCGACACCGAGCCCACCACCACCGAACTAGCAGCCGCCTAACATCAACCCGACTGGATCAAACGCTGGCCGTTCCTACACCACGCAAGCGGACGTGACCGG
>NZ_BONC01000175.1 GCF_016862515.1 Asanoa iriomotensis | reverse complement strand
GACCGTCGCTCCCGGCGCCCCTCTGTCAAGGGGTGGTGTTTTAGGGTGTGGTTTGGTGGGTCCGGGTTGTGACTTGTCCGAAGTGTCGATCTTGGGGTTTGGTCGGCCGCGCTGGAGTCAGAGTCGCCCCCGTGTGTCCTCCCGGACCCGTCCTTGTCGTGGTGGCGTCGTGGATCATCTGCCGGTGGACGATGTCGGAGAGCCGGCGTTTGAGGGCGCGGATCGCTTCCATGCGGGTTTTCCCGGCGGCGAGTTTGGCGTGGTAGTAGACGCGTCCTTCGCTGTTGTGGCGGATCTGGGCGATGGCCATGATGTGCAGGACGCGGTTGATGCGCCGGTTCCCGGTCCGGTTGAGACGGTGGCGGTTGTTGTCGCCGGAGGACGCGTCCAGGGGCGCGGTGCCGTTCCAGGACGCGAAGTGGCCGGGGTCGGCGAACCGGGCGATGTCTCCGATGTCGGCCAGCAGGCGGGCAGCGCTGCACGGGCCGATCCCGCGTAGCTGCTGCAGGCGGCTGCCGGTCGCTTCGACGACCGTTGCGAGTTCGGCGGTCGCTGTTTTGATCTTCGTGTCCAGGACGGTGAGCTCGTCGACGAGTTCGCCGGCGAGACGGCGGCGTGTGGCCGCGGCGATGTCACCGGCCACGACGTCGATGTCGGCCAGGAGGGTTCGGGCCTGGCCGGTGGACAGGCTTCTTTTCGCCCCGCCCGGGATCAGGTCCAGAAGCAGCGCGTGGAGGCGGTTGACGGTCTCGGTCCGGGTCCGGGCGAGCTGTTCGCGGCGGTCGACGAGCAGCCGCAGAACCGTCGTGTGGTCCTCCACGCGCACCACGTGCAGGCCCGGGGTCCGCAGCGCGGTCACCGCGATGTGGTGCGCGTCGGCCGGGTCGCTCTTGCGGCCGTTCCCGGTCGCGAACGCCCGGGTCCGCGCCGAGGACTTCGACGGCACGTCCACGACCGTCTCCCCATCAGCGACCAGCCGCTGCGCGACATGCCGGCCGATACCCGAACAGCCCTCGACCGCCCACACCCGATCGACGTGGACGCGGCCCGCGGCGAGCATCGCCTTGTAACCGGCCCGGTCCGTGCCGTAACGGCCACCGCCGAGCACCCGCTCACTGCCACCGATCACCTCGATCGTCGCCGACCGCTTATGGGGATCGACCCCGATCACAACCTTCGCCATGAAACCCCGCACCCCATCCCGCGAACCGACAAAACAGATCGGCGTGGGGGCAGCGCTACTTCGAGCCAGGCAAACCCCTCTTGAGCCACTCCACACCGCGGTAACCGGTGGAGCCCAAGCCGGGAGAGAGCCACACCCCGCCATATGAGCAGGCAGCCAGACAACGAGAACTTCCACCGATCACCTCGACCAAGCCTGGCCGGGCCACGGTCGTAACACCATCCTCAACAAGTAGCCAGACACCGC
>NZ_BONC01000174.1 GCF_016862515.1 Asanoa iriomotensis | reverse complement strand
CTTGATTTTTAACCTGTGCGGCGCGGCCGTGGGGTCTTCGATTTTGTTGGTTTTCGGTTGCTGGTGCTGGGTTTTGTGCTGGTGACGATGTGGACGTCGTGGCGGCTGGCTGGACGTTGGTTGCGGTGTCCGGGTGGCCGTCCGGGACCTGGCCGTGAGGGTTTCGGTGCGCTGGCGGGGATGCCGGCTTTGCCGCGCAGGTTCCGAAACCCGCGTCGGACGCGGGCCGGGCTGAGCCGGTCGGCTGGCGGCTGTCGTTCCCAAGGCCGTCGTAGGTCAGCAACGGCGGTGCGGGCGAGGCGGAGTTGGGTGTAGGCGGCCAGCACGAGCCAGGTCCAGCGGTCTGCGGCGTGCGGGTCACGCAGTTTCGGGGTGGTCCAGCCGAGGGTCTGTTTGAGCATGCGGAAGGTGTGCTCGATGTCGAAACGACGCAGAAATGCCTGCCAGAGCAGGTCGACGTCGGTGGCGGTGGCGTCGGGTTGCGAGCACCACAGCCAGACCGGTTTCGCGGTCGCGCCGGATGGGAGCCGGTCGACGGTCAGCAGGATGACGGTGCCTTCGATGATCGGCAGGGTGCCGGTGTGTTCGACCCAGGCGGTGCGGTGGGTCAGCCTAGGGTGCAGCCGATGCCAGGCCCGGGCGGTCGCGGTGCCGTAGAGGCGGGTGTCGGTGACGGTCGCCGTGTCCGGGTCGCCCCAGCTGGTCGGGTCACCGAAGACGAATTCGCCGCCGTGCCGGCGCGGGCGGCCGTTGCCGGTAGGGGTGGCCGGGGCCCGCCGGCGCAGGACCCGGTCGGAACGCATCCGCACCAGCATCTTCACCGGCAGGTCAGCGAGCAGGAACGCCAGCCTCGGGCCGTCGTAGCCAGCGTCCGCAACGATCCACATGTCCTGATCGCCGGGTTGCCACTGCCCGGCCGCGATGAGCCGCTCGACAACGTCGCGCAACTGGCCCGCGGTGACGGTGGCCGCGTCGAGGCCCGGCGCGAGCCGGCGGACATCCAGCGGCGCGGTCCACGAACTGCGACCCGTCTCCAGGGCGGTGACCAGCGAATACGGCCAGCCCGGCACCATGATGTGGGTGTCCTTGCCCCGGCCGTAGGTGTGGCAGAGCACGCGTTGCGGGCTGGTGTGTGCCTCCGGGCGCAGCCAGCAGGTCACGTCCACCGCGAGCACGATCCGCCCGTCCGCGGCCCGCGGCACTGGCACCGCGGCCAGGCTCGTCTTCAACGCCTCGACGTCGATGCGGCCCCGGTTCAGCGCCGCATACAACGAGCCGTGACCCCGCCGATGCTCACCGGCAACAGACAGTTCCACCAGCGAACGCACCGGCCCGTCGGCGCATAACAACGCCTCGGTCAACTCGAACAACGCGTCGGCCCGCGCGGTCAGACACCGGTGAAACGCCTTCCGAAACCCGGCCAGCCGCCCGACGATGTCGCCCGGAACGTCATCATGCACACTGATCACCAGACAGCCCTTGGTTTGGATCTTTCTCCCTAGACAAGAGAAATGATCAATCAAGGGCTGTTCCCATGATCAGTCGGGGTCGACGCCACCCGGCCACAGGTTAAAGCT
>NZ_BONC01000173.1 GCF_016862515.1 Asanoa iriomotensis | reverse complement strand
TCCGCCCTTCCCTGTGGGTCCCCGCAGCTTGGCCGGGGTCCGGGGCAGAGCCCCGGAGACGCGACCAGCCAACCTCCGCTCAAACAGACCAGGCAACCAGCCACAACGGTGGCGCCGTACCAACCTTCTTGACGGACTCTTGACCAGGATGTTTGGTTTGAAGATCCGATCTTCCCGCTAGAGTGAGCTGATGTCTCGGCCCGTGATCGGCCTGACCACCTACGCCGAAGAGGCGAGGTTCGGGCTCAACGACACGTTCGCCGCGGTGTTGCCGTTCGCCTATGTCCAGGCGGTGCACAACAGCGGCGGGCGTGCGGTTCTCATTACCCCCGATTCGCCCGATGTCGATGCCCTGGACGGGCTTGACGGCATCGTTTTCACCGGCGGGTCCGATGTCGATCCTGGGCTCTACGGCGAGGAGCCGCACCCGACCACGCAGGTCAAGCCGGAGCGGGATGCCGCCGAGATGCTCCTGCTGCGGGCCGCGCTCGCCGCCGACCTCCCGACGCTCGCGATCTGTCGCGGGATGCAGCTCATGACGGTCGCCTACGGTGGTCGGCTGCATCAGCATCTGCCCGACGTGCTCGGGCACGACAACCATCGGCCGGTGTCGGGGCCCAAGTTCGGGTTCCACCGGGTCGACCTGGCGCCCGCGTCGCTCGGCCGCCGGCTGCTCGGTGAGTCGGTCGAGGTCAACTCGTTCCACCACCAAGGGGTGGCGGATCCGGGGAAGCTGACCGCCACCGGATGGTGTCCCGAGGACAACCTGATCGAGGTCGTCGAGGACCAGTCGCTGCGGTTCGCGATCGGGGTGCAGTGGCATCCGGAGGACACCACCGACCACCGGCTGTTCGCGGCGCTGGTCGGGGCGGCTTCCACCAACTGAAATCGGTGCGCGCCGCCGCGGCGGCCGGTGGCAGCATCGAGGCCATGAAGCTGCACGAGGAGATCGACGGTCGGCTGCGGGAGTTCATCGAGGCTCAACACATGTTCTTCGTGGCCACGGCCCCGTCCGGCGACGACGGGCACGTCAACCTTTCACCCAAGGGGATGGGCGGCACGTTCGTGGTGCTGGGGGAGCACCGGGTGGCCTACCTCGACTTCCACGGCAGCGGTGCGGAGACGCTCGCCCATCTGCGGCAGAACGGGCGCATCACGATCATGTTCTGCGCCTTCCAGGGACCCCCGAACATCGTGCGGCTGCACGGGCGCGGCAGTTACACGCCGATCGGGCATCCTGATCTTGATGGTCTGCTCGGGCACTTTCCCGATGCGCCCGACCTGGGCGGCCTCCGCGGGGTGATCACGGTGGACGTGAGCCGGGTCAGTGACTCCTGCGGGTACGCGGTGCCGTTCATGACCTACGAGGGTGACCGCGACCTGCTGATCCGCTGGGCCGAGCGCAAGGACGACGCGGCGCTGGCTGACTACCGCCACCAGAAGAACGCCACCAGCATCGACGGCCTACCAGCATTCCCCCAGGCAGCAGCTCCGACGGTGGGTTAAGGCTGGCCCCAGTCGGGCGCCGCGCCGCCTCGGCCCGGACGCGCCCAGGTCCGGACGCGCCCAGGTCCGGACGCGCCCAGGTCC
>NZ_BONC01000172.1 GCF_016862515.1 Asanoa iriomotensis | reverse complement strand
GCGCTGAGGCTTTTCGCTCGACGGCGTCGCGACGCGACCGACCCGGCGCGGACGATGGCCGGTCCGGGCCTCGGAGACGCCTCTGGCCGAACCAAGCCGCTCCTGACGTCTGACCGCCCGCCGCGTGACGGGCGTGCCGACGCTGTTCGCGCAACGGGGTCGCTTTTCGACGCTCCCATCGGCGCGGGCGGTGGCGGCCCTCCCGGCCTGGGCAAACTCCCTCTTGGGGACTTCCCTACCGCCCCGCGCCGCACGGCGGCTTTGCTCTGCATCCATATACGCACCACCCTCGCGACGGGGTGGTGCGTATATGGATGCAGAGCAGGGATGATCATGCGGCGAGGGCGACTGCGGTGGTCAGGGCGACCCAGAAGACCTGCAGGAACGAGCGGGGGACCAGCGCCGGGACCGGCTTGCCGCCGAGGCTGAGCTTGCGTCGTGCCGCCGAGATGTTCGCCGGGAACATGGCGATCATCAGGAGGGCGAGGCCCGCGGCGGCCAAGGCGGTGGTGGCCGGGATGAGCAGGCCGACCGCGCCCGCGAGTTCCAGGACGCCGGTGACCGTCACCAGCAGGTCGGGGCGGGGGAGCCGGGGCGGGACCATCGCGATCATGCCGGCGCGCATCTTCGGCGCGAAGTGCGCCAGGCCCGTGACCACGAACATGATCGCGAGCCCGACGCGGAGCGCCGGCAGCCAGCCGTCGAGGGCGTCGACGCCGGCCAGGCCGACCACACGGGCGAGAGCGAAACCGGCGACGAGGAAGACGAGGGGGACCATGGCGACACTCCAATCTTGTCACTGTCAAGTTAGCAGTCCAACTTGTCAGTGCCAAGTTAGAGTGGGCCGCATGACAGAGACCCGGCCCTATCACCACGGCGACCTCCGGCGGACCCTGCTCGGGGCCGCGGCCGAGGCGATCACCGAGAACGGGCCGGCGGCGCTGAGCCTGCGCGACCTGGCCCGCCGCGCAGGTGTGTCGCACGCCGCGCCCGCGCACCACTTCGGCGACAAGGCCGGGCTGCTCACGGCGCTCGCCGCGCAGGGCTTCGGCTACCTGGCGGACGAGCTCGACCGCACCCGCGCGGCCGGCGGCGGAGTGCTCGAAGCCGGCGTGGCCTACGTGCGGTTCGCGGTCGCACACCGCGCGCACTTCGCCGTGATGTTCCAGCCCGAGCTGCTCAACCGGGCCGACCCGGAACTGCTCGCCGCACAGGACCGGTCCTCGTCCGCGCTGCGCGACGCCGTCGCCACGGTCGACCGCAGCGAGCTGCGCGGCGCCGACGCCCGGATCGCCGGCCTGTCGGCCTGGTCGATCGTGCACGGCTTCGCCACGCTCTGGCTCAGCGGCGCCCTACCGCCCGACCTGGGCGACAACCCCGAGGACGCGGCCCGGCAGGTGATCCGCCCCCTGTTCGCCCGGGGCTAGGGGCTGACTCATGGGTGAGGGCACCACCCCCTGGCCACCAGCTCGTCGGCGGCGGGCACCCGACCCGGGCGACAACCCCGGGGACGTGGCCGGCCGGGTGATCCGCGGCCTGTTCGCAAAGGGTTAGGGGGTGGCTCGTGGATCAAGTCGTCACCCCTGGCTTCCGGCTCGTTGGCAGCGGCATCCGGCAAAGGGACAACCCCCGAGGACGCGGCCAACGACGTGATTGGCGACCTGTTCGGGCGGGATTTCACGAGCGAGCACGGGGCATCACCCT
>NZ_BONC01000171.1 GCF_016862515.1 Asanoa iriomotensis | reverse complement strand
CCCTGCCGCCAGGAGGCGCAGCAGGCTGGTGCGCAGCGCGGCGTCGGCAGCGGCGGGGGACATCCGGCCGGCGTCAGCCTCCTCGGCCGCGGCGTGGCCCATCCGGATGGTGAGGGTGGCAAGCCAGTCCGGCGGGAGTTGGTCGTCGAACTCCCCCGCGCGCTGGCCGCGAACGATCACCTTGATCAGCCGCGCGGTCACCGGCTGGTGGCGCTCGTCGTCCTCGCGCGGTGTCACCGGCACCGCGTTGGCCCGCTGGAACAGGAGCCGGTGCCGGGCCGTGATCCGGGCGCTGGTGTCGAGCAGCCGGAGCAGGGCCTCCGTCGCGGTGCCGGCGTCGAGGTCGACGGCGTCCAACTCGGCCATCGCCTCGTCGGTAACGCGGTCCAGCACGGCGGCGAGGAGGGCCTCCCGGGACGGGAAGTGCGCGTACACCGTCTGCCTGGTCACCCCGGCGGCGGTCGCGATCGCCTCCACGCTCGGGTCGGGCTCCTCGTTGAGCAGCACGACCGCGGCGTCCAGGATGGACGCGCGGCTGCGGCGGGCGTCGGACCGGGTCATCTCTTACACCTTGTAAAGGTTGTCGCCATCGGCTATATCTTACAAGGTGTCAAAGATGACCGGGAGGTCGGCATGAGGGCGTTCGACGGCACGGACCCGAAGCAGTTCATCTTCGACTTCGTGACCTCGTTCGGTCGCGAGGTGATGCACAGCGAGGACGAGGCGGCGACCGTCGTCGACCGCTACCACACGCCCGACATCGTGCAGGTCGCCGACGGGCACGAGATGGACCGGGCCAAGCTGATCGCGCACTGCCGTCCCATCCGCAAGCGCAAGCCCAGCAGCCGGCTGGAGGTGCACGACGCCGTGGCCGAGGCGGACCGGATCGCCGCCCGCTACACCATGCACGTCGAGGACCGCGGCCGTCGCTTCGCGATCGACGTGCACTTCTTCGGCCGGTTCGCCCCCGACGGGCGGATGCGCGAGGCGCACATGCTGACCCGCACGCTGCCGGACGCGGCGTCGGCTGGCTGACTGTGGCCCGGTCGCGGTGCGGGCACGCTGTCGCACATGGACCGTCAGTGGTTTCGCCCGGCCGTGGCCGCCGTGCTCGGCCTGCACGTCGTCGGTGTCGTGCCGGCCGGTGCCGCGGCGATGCCGCCGCCCACGCCCAACAGGGCCTACTGGGTCGACGACAGCACCCTGCGCTACGAGGGTGGCATCGGCAAGACCAACGACGTGACGTTCACCGACTACAACCGGGTCCCGGGACTCACCCGGTGGATGATCGACGACGTGTCGGCGATCGTGCCGGGGCTCGGGTGTGTCAACGTCACCGGTGACAACACCAGGGTGATCTGCACCGAGCAGGAGGACTCCATCTCCTGGCTCACCGTCTCGCTCGGCATGGGCGACGACACGCTGGTGTTCGACGCCTTCTTCGACACGTACACCCGGATCTACGGCGGCACCGGCGACGACACGATCACCGTCGCGGACGGGGCGGACCCCTACGTCGAGGTGTACGGCGAGGACGGCGCCGACGTGATCACCCGCAGCGGCGGCGACGCGTTCCTGCGGATCGACGGCGGGCCGGGTCCCGACCAGTTGTGCGCGCCCGGCGGCTATCTGACCTATGCGAACCATCCGGCCGGGGTGGTCGTCTCGGTCGGCGGTGGGCCGGCCGGCGACGACGGGATGCCGGACGAGGGCGACACGGTCTGCGCCGGGTTCGCGGGGGTCACCGGCAGCGCGTACGCCGACGGTCTGGTCGCCGGCAGCGGGAAGATCAACCTCACCGGCAACGGCGGCGCGGACGTGCTGGTCGGCGGGGCCGGCGACGACACGCTGTTCGGCGGTGGCGGCGACGACCTCCTGTACGGCCTCGGCGGCGACGACTGGCTGGTCGGCGAGACCGGCACGGACACCCTTAACGGTGGTGCCGGCCCCGACGACCGCTGCGACGCCGACGGCGTCGACACCTTGACCGGATGCGAGGACGTCTACTAGGTCCTGTCCTGCCGGTCAACGCGGCCTGCGACGGGCCCAGCCGTCG
>NZ_BONC01000170.1 GCF_016862515.1 Asanoa iriomotensis | reverse complement strand
CCGGGCGCGGGCCGGCGACCTGCCGCGGCGGATGACGACTATTCCGGTCCGGCCGTGCTGGCGGGTCCGGGCGCGGGCCGGCGGCCTGCCGCGGACGACGACTATTCCGATCCGGCCGTGCTGGCCGGGTCCCGGGCGGCCGACGCCGACGGCGGCGGCGCTGCACGGCCGGTCGGCGGTGGCGGAGCCGCCGCTGCGCGTGCGGCAGCGGCCGCGGCCGCGAGCCGGGCCGGCACCACACGCAGGTCCGATGCGCGGTCAGGGCGGGGCGCGCCCGATGGCGTCGGGGGTGCGGCGACAGCCGCGACGACCTCCGTCACGACCGAGCCTGACCCGGGCTTCGCGGGCGACGCCGACGCCGAGGCTGTGCCGTCGCCCGGTCGGGCCGACCTCGACACGGTCGAACCCGCGCCGGATCGCGTGGTCGACGGCCAGGCCCCGGCCAGTGCCGATTGGGCCGACGAGCCGTCCGACCAGCAGACCGCGGAGGCGGTCGCGAGTGACGAGCGCGAACCGCGGCGGGTGCCGCCGCAGGCCGTGATGGCCGACCCGGCGACGCCGGACCCGGTCATTCCGCAGGGTGCCGAGGGCGCGCGGGACGCGGCGGCGGTGCGCCGGGTCTGGGACGAGGTCGTCGCCATGGTCCGGGTCAACCACAAGCGGATCGCGGCCCTCGCCACCGAGGCAACGGTCCGCGACATCGACGGCGACACGCTGGTGCTGACCTTCCGGCACTCCTTCCACGCCGGCACCTTGGCTAAGGACCCGGAGCCGCTGCTGGAGGCGATCTACGAGGTCCTCGGCGAGCGCTGGCAGATCCGCTGCGAGATCGCGGGTGACCAGCGTGGTGGCGGCCCGGCCGCGGAGCGCGCGCCGGAGCCGCCGGCCGCGAGCCGCGACTCCGGCGGCAACGGCGCCGCGCCGAGCGGTCGGCCCGCGGGCCGGGGAGCGCGGGAGCGCTCGTCGAGCAGCCGAGAGGAGAGTGGCGCCTCCGGCGACCGCTCGGACGAAGACCACCCGGCCGGACCGACCCACCCGAACCCGACTCCCGGCGACGGGGGCCCGGCCCAGCCGGCCAGCGCGCACTCCGACGACACGGCCGAGCCGAGGTCAGAGACGTCGGCCGTTGCCACAGCGGAAGTGGCCGGCCAGCCGCAGAGCGCCGAGGGCGATATGCCGCCGCCGCGTTCCGCTCCCGCCGGCCGCGAGCCGGATTTGGCGTCGGCGACCCAGGGCCAAGCGCGCACAGAGATTGTCGGGTCATCGGTAGCCACCGACGCTCCTCCGAGGCCTACCCGCGAGGCCGCCCCGCAGGCAAAGCGATCCGCGTCCGCCGGAGGCGATGCCGGATCTGGCAGGCCGGCTGGAGATATGGATCGGCGGATGGCGCGGTCCGCGTTCGCCGGAGGCAGCGCGGGCGGCGGATCCGTTGGCGGGGAAGGCGACGGCCGCTGGCAGTTGGCGTCGTCGGGGTTCGCCAGGGACGGCGCGGATGGTGGGCACGCAGGCGTCCCAGCCACCACGTCATCCGCAGGCCATGACGCCCAGGTCAGATCAGCAGGACATAGTGCCTCGGCCGCCGACGGCGGGCGAGGGGCCAACCGGACCGCGGCGAGCGGCCAGCGCGGCCGCGCGGCCGATCCAGGCCCCGCAGCGGGCGGCGAAGACGACTGGCCGGAGACCGCGAAACCCGGCGGGGAGCTGGCCGACAGCGCCGCGACAGATGAGACGGACTGGCCCGAAACAGTGGCACCGCCGGTCGCTGCCGCCACCCCGGCGCCAGCCGCGACGCCCGACCCGCCGCCGGCAACGGTGCCAACAGCGGCGCCCGCCTACCCGACCACAGCGCCGGCACCCGTCGCCGCAAGCGCGGTCGCGCGGTCGGCGCCGCCCGCCCCGCGGCCGGCCCCGGCCAGCGGGGGAGCGGCCGCCGCGGCCCGGGCGGCTGCCCGCGCCGCCGCCAACCGCGGGAAGGCAACCCCGGCAACTCAAGCGCCCGCGCCGGCTAAGAACGACGGCGCGGACTGGGCGGAGGAACCGCCGTTCGACCCCGAGTACGACAGCCCGGGCCGGAAGGCGGGCAACGGGGTCCGGTTCGAGGGGTTCGATCCTGGGGACGAGCC
>NZ_BONC01000169.1 GCF_016862515.1 Asanoa iriomotensis | reverse complement strand
GGCCATGGGGATCCGGATGTCCTGGTAGCTCGTGGTGATCACCGGGTGGGCGCCACCGTCCAAAGTGAAGTCGCCGAACACCTTGGTCGAGCCGCCGAGGCCGAGGTTGAAGTGGCTCTGCTCTCCGCCGGCCGCGCCCTTGACCCGGACCACCAGATAGGTCCGGCTGGAGAGGTCGACACCGACGTCGGAGCCGAACCAGCCGCAGTTGTTGTAACGCAGGCTCAACGCCCCACCGGTCACAACCCCGGAACCGCCGCCGTCGAGGAAGCAGTTGCCGCCGGTCCATTTCCCGAGGTCGTTCTGAGCCGAGGAGGGATACGCCGGCGTGCCGTCGAAGTTGTCCAGCACCAGGCCCGTCGGCGGTGGCGGCGTCGCATCCGTCGTCACCGACACGGTGTTGCTCGCTGCGGATCGGTTGCCGGCCGCATCACGCGCCCTAACTGTGTAACTGTAAGCAGTGGCCGCGGTCAGACCATTGTCCGTGAACGACGTCACGGTCGGACTGCCCACCAATGTCGCGCCACGGAACACCTCGTAGCCCGTGACACCGGCGTTGTCGGTGGACGCCGTCCACGACAGCGCGACCGACGTGTCGGTCTTGCCGGTCGTTGACAGCGTGGGCACGCTCGGCGCCGTGCAGTCGCCTGCGCACCCGGAAGTGGTCGCCGACACCGTCGCAGACAGGCCCGACACGTTCCCCGCGGCATCCACCGAACGGACCTGATACTGGTAGGTCTGCCCCGGCGAGCGGCCGCCGTCGGTGTACGACGTCCCGGCCACCGTGCCGGCGAGCACCCCGTTGCGCCACACCTGGTAGCCGGTCACGCCGACGTTGTCGGTCGACGCCGACCAGGACAGAGAGACGCTGGTGTTCGTCACGCCGGTGACGGTCAGGCCCACCGGCACCGACGGCGCGGTGCAGTCACCCGTGCACGCGCCGACGGTGACCGCGGTGGAGAGCACGTTGTAGCCCTTGGCCGCGTCCCAGACGCCGGTGTTGGCAAACCGCACCGAGTACTCCGGGCGCGACTGGAGACCCGCGCTGGGATCCGGCAGCCACAGGGCCAGCTTGTAGCTGCCCGCCGAGGCCCCGCCCGGCACGCTCACCGTCGCGCTCACGGTGTTCGGACCCGCCAGCCAGCCGCGTGGATCCACATTGAGCGGAAGGTTGTAGCGGTTGGTGCCGTTGTCCAGCACGAGGTAGACCGGGCGGGTCTTCACGAGCCCGGACCAGCCGTCGTTGTTGAGGTGCGCGGTGAAGCTCAGCCCGCCGCCCGGCGCGACGGTGGTCGGGAACGTCGCGTCCAGCAGCCTGAGCCGATAGCCGAGCTTGCGCTTGATGCGGACGAAGCAGGTCTCAGCGGGGTCGTTACCGGCGGCGGCCAACTGCGAGGCCTTCCACTTGTCGGTGTTGACGGCCGCATAGTCCTCGTTGATCTCGGTGAAGTTGAGCTTCTGCATCTCGGTCTGCGCGTTGACACAGGCGGCGTCGTTGTAGCCGTCGGACCCGCAGGTCTCGCCGCCGACCATCTTGTTGTGCCCGGCCGACGTAGCCAGGTCGTACATCCACTGCTTCTTCTGCTCGATGTAATACCAACCCATCCACGACGGGTTGTCATAGGTGCCCATGTCGTTGTAGTCGGCCAGGAAGCAGTCGTTGTGGAAACCGATCCGGTCCTTCTGCGCCTGCGTCAGCGTGCAGCCGCTCGGCACGACGCACGACGTCGGGTCGACGACCTCCTTGATGTAGATGGGATAGCGCATCGCGAGCGGGATCGTGGCCGGCGTGGTGTCGGCGATCCGCTTCATGATGCGGTAGCGGGCCGGTGCCTCCTCGACCGACGACGGGTTGGTCAGGCCACCGGTGTGCCACTCGCCCCAGGCACCGAGGTAGCCGGTCTCCAGATGCAGCACCACGTCCGCGTTGGCCGTGATGACCGCGTTGAGTTGACCGATGTGCGCGAGGATCTGCGCCTCGTCGACACTGACATAACCATCCCAGGTGTACGCGGGCCGCAGCACGATCTTCATGCCGGCGGCCCGCACCGCGGCCAGCCCCGACCCCAGGTTGTCCAGCAGCGCCTGCGGCAGAGCCTGGGTCCGGTACTTGTCCAGGTGGACATAGCTGTGGATCAGCGTGTTGCCGTTGGCCCGCGCGCGGGCGAACGTCCGGTCCAGCAGGTCCGGGTTGAAGCCCGGGATCGAGGCGGCGTTGACGTAGTCGTTGACCGCCGGGTCGTTGATGATCTCGTACCGGTTGTGGTAGCCGCGTTCCGGGTTCGGGAACGCCGTGGCCAGGTCGGCCTGGTAGGTGACGGTGGCGGCCTGGGCGGGCGCGGCGACCGCCGCCACACCCAGGCCGGCGACCAGCGTCGCCACGGTGAGCAACCGCAGAGTGCGCATGATGCCTTCCCCTACTGGAAGG
>NZ_BONC01000168.1 GCF_016862515.1 Asanoa iriomotensis | reverse complement strand
GATCCGGCCGGCGAACAGGTTGGCCGGCTCGTGGCCGTAGAGCCAGGTCGGGATCGCCAGGCCGCCCTGCCGCGCCCAGTCGTCGCCGGAGGGCGCGAACCGCTCGCGGACCCGCAGCGCCGCGGCGGTGAACGGGTCGTGGTCGAGGAAGTCGGGCGCCACCGCCAGCTCGTCGATCGCGCTGGTCAGGTCCTGCTCCGAGCGACCTGACAGGTACGAGCCGAGGTTCGCCGCCTCCATCACGCCCGGCCCGCCGCCGGTCACCACGAGCTGGCCGGCCCGGGTCAGCTCCCAGCCGAGGGTGGCGGCGAGCCGGTACGGCGCCGATCCGCGGGGCACCGCGTGGCCGCCCATCACGCCGACGACAGTGTCGGCGCCGTGCTCGGCGATCCAGCTCTTCGTCACGTCGGCCAGGCCGTTGTCGATCGCGTGGTCGTGCAGCCGCTGCGCCAGCGCCTCGCGGATCTCGGGGGTCGCGCCACCCGCCGCCCGGAAGTGCTCGTAGACCACCGTGTCGTACATGCCGGCGAAGCCGCCCGTGGCGAAGCCGGCCGACAGGTCCTGCGGGGTGTAGAGCCGGGACGGGTGGCTCGGGTACGGCAGCGCCGGGAAGCCGGGAATCACGTGCGCGCCGCCGAGCACCAGCGCCGCCTCGACCTGCGGTGTCGCGAACCGGCAGCCGACGAACAGCGTGTCGGTCACGTCGACGCCCGCCAGCTCCGGGATCGGGTCCAGGTCGAGGCGCAGGCCCTGCACGGTCAGGCCGGCGAGGCTGCCCTGGCGCAGGTGCTGGTCGAGCTCGGCCCGCGACTCGATCTCGTTCGGGGTCGAGTCGGGCAGGGCGGTGATGTCGGCGGGAGGTGGGGTCGGCACGGAAGACAACGTACGCGAGAGCCGCACGCGTGACGAAAGCCTCACTCGTTGCGTCACCGTCCTCCGCGCAAGCCACGGTTGAATGTGCTGATGCAGAACCTGATGCCCGAGCCGCCGGCGACCCTGCTCCCGGTTGACGAGGCGGCGGAGGCCGCCCTGGAGGCGGCCGCCAAGGACGGCAGCGACGCCGCCTACGAGCACGCCGCGGCCGAGCACCCAACGTCGAGCGCGGCCTGGGCGGCGCTCGCCCAGCGGGCCCTCGACGAGGGTCGCGCGGTCACCGCGTACGCGTACGCCCGCACCGGCTACCACCGCGGCCTGGACCAGCTCCGTCGCAACGGCTGGAAGGGGCATGGCCCGGTGCCGTGGTCGCACGAGGGCAACCGGGGTTTCCTGCACAGCCTCTACGTGCTCTCCCGCGCCGCGGACCAGATCGGCGAGTCCGACGAGGCCGCGCGCTGCGCCCAGTTCGTCCGCGACTGCGACCCGGCCGCCGCCGACGCCCTGGGCGGCTAGAGGCCCTCGGCGACCGCCGCGGCGATCTTCAACCAGGCGTCGCGGCTCTCACGGCTGAGGCTGCCGTACTGCAGCGGTTCGCCGGTGTCGATCAACCGCTCGTAGGGCGCGAGCAGCACCGCCCGGGTGCGCGCCGCGAAGTGGTTCTCGATGGGCGGCAGGTCGATCTCGCGGCGGGACGGCGGCATCGAGACCACGGTGACGGCCTGCCGGACGAGCCGGTGGCGGCCGGTCTGCTCGAGGTGGTCGAGCATCCGCGCCGCGGTCTCTGCGGAGTCGTTGCGGGCTGACATGGTCACGACGAGCTGGTCGGTCGCGTCGATCGCGGCCTGCCAGTTCTGCGCGCGTACGTTGTTGCCCGTGTCCACGAAGATCAACTTGTAGAAGCGGCTGACCACGTCGCGGATGTGCGCGAACGCGGCGGCGGTGAGCATCTCGCCGGCCGTGGCCGACTCGTCGGACGCGAGCACGTCGAACATGCCCTCGCCCTGCGCCCGCACGTACTGCGAGAGGTCGCCGACCCGGCCCTGCGCCCCCCGGAACTGGGCGAGGTCGCGCAGCAGGTCGCGCACGGTGCGGTTGTGGAAGTCCTGCTGGGCGCGCATGCCGAGCGTGCCCTGGGTCTCGTTGTTGTCCCAGGCCAGCACGTAGCCGCCGCGCTTCTGGCCGAACGTCATCGCGAGCAGCAGGATCGCCACGGTCTTGCCCGCGCCGCCCTTGGGGTTGACCACCGTGACCTGGCGCAGGCCGCCGAAGTTGCGGCGGATCGTGTCGACCTCCTGGCGCCGCTCGCGCTCGTGTGCCCCGGGCGGCAGCTTGACCAGGCCCATCGAGGAGCGGTTGAGCACCGCGCGCACGCCGCTCGTGGCCACCGGATCTGGCGCGCGCATGGCCCGGCGGCGGGCGAAGTCGTCGGCGGTCGGCACCGCGCCGTCCGGCGCCCACTCGGTGCGCGGGCTGGCGGTCGCGGGCGGGACCGACGGCGTCGGCATCCGGTAGACGCCTTGTTGCGGCACCTCGACGACACCGGGCGCGATCTCACCTGGTGCGGGCGCCGGGTTCCCCTGCGCCGGCGGCTCGGCCGCTGGTGGGACTTGTCTCGGCGCCGCGACCGGCTGTTCCGGCGGCATGACCGGCTGCGGCGCCGGTGGGACCGCGTGCGGCGCCGGCATGACCGGCTGCGGCGCCGGTGGGACCGCGTGCTGCGCCGGTGGGACCGCGTGCGGTGCCGGTGGGACTGCTTGCGGCGCGGGTGGGACCGCG
>NZ_BONC01000167.1 GCF_016862515.1 Asanoa iriomotensis | reverse complement strand
ACGGCTTCCTGGTCGCCGGCTGGCTGATCACCCTCGCCCTGTCCCGCCCGGCGCTCGACCCGGGCGAGCCGCCGGCCCGCGGCACCGGCCGCCGCTGGACCGCCTCGTTCGACACCGAACCGGCCGCACCGCCGCGCCTGCGGCTGGTCGAAGGCGGCGGCGCCACCGCGACCGCGACCGCCCGAACCACTCGGAACGCCGAGGCCGCCTAAACCCGCTCAAAACGCGACTAGCCTGGCGGCTATGGACCGCGCCGCGCTCGCCGCCGATGCCTATGTGTACGGCTATCCCCTGGTCGCGAGCCTGACCGAGGTCGGCCGGTTCACCCGCGAGGGCATGGGCGCGGTCCCGGCGACGCCGTTCAACAGGTTCGGCCACGCCCACCGGCTGGCCGGGCCGGACGACACCTTCGTCAGCATCAACAACGACACCATCTACTCGATCGCCCAGGTCGACGTCGGCGGCGGTCCGGTCCGGCTGGCCGTGCCGGACACCGGCGGCGCCTACTACGTGCTCCAGGTGATCGACGCCTGGACCAACAACATCGCCTACGTCGGCCGGCGCGCCAGCGGCACCGGCGCCGGGACGTTCCTGATCGTGCCGCGCGGCTACACCGGGGAGGTGCCCGACGACACCGCGGTCATCCCGGCGTCCACCTCGGTGGTCACGATCGTCGGCCGGCTCGCCTGCGACGGTCCGGCCGACCTGCCCAGGGTGGAGCGGCTGCAGAACGGCCTGCGGCTGCAGGCGCAAGCCACGGAGGACCGGACACCGCTGCCGCCGGTCGCCGCCACCGGCGTACCCGAGGATCTGCTCTTCTTCGAGCATCTCCGGTCGTGGCTGGCCGCGTTCCCGCCCGCCGTGCCGGACCGGGCCTACCAGGAGCGTTTCCGCCCGATCGGCCTGCTCGACGCCGACCCGCCCTACGCGGACCCGCCCGCCGACCTGGCTGACGCGCTGGTCGAGGGCGCGGCACAGGGCCGCGCCAAGATCGAGCACGCGTCGCGCGGCGCGCCCACGGTCAACGGCTGGCAGATCGCGCCGCACGCCTTCGACTACAACGTGGACTTCCTCGGCCCCGGCACCCGAGACTCTCCACAGTGGAAGATCTCCGACCGCCTGACCGGATATCTCGCGCGGGCGGTCGCGGCCCGCGTCGGGCTGTGGGGCAACCACGGCTACGAGGCGGTGTACGCCCCGGTCTACGTCGACGGTGACGGCGCCACGCTGTCCGGCGCCCACGCGTACGAGCTGCGCTTTCCCGGTCCTCCCCCGGTCGACGCGTTCTGGTCACTGACCATGTACGACATGCCGGACTACTACCTTGTGCCCAACCCGATCGACCGCTACTCGATCGGCGACCGCACCCCCGGACTGCGCCGTGAACCCGAGGGTGCGTTCACCCTCCGGGTGAGTCATTCGCGTCCCGCGGACGGCGACACGAGCAACTGGCTGCCCGCCCCGCCGGGCGCATTCCGCCCGCTCATGCGCCTCTACCAGCCACGATCCGAAATCCTGCACGGCGGATACGCGCTCCCGCCGCTGATCAAGGTCGCCTAGCGGGCCGCTCGGCCCTCTTTCGCACAGCCCACACACAGGTGAAGATGGTGTGTCCGCTCCTCCAGCCGCCCCCTGATCGGAGCCGCCATGGTAAGACGCTGGCCGGCGATCGCCGGCGCCGTCACCATGGCCCTCGGCGCCGCGATCCTCCTGTTCCCGGGCGCCGCGGGGGTGCTCTGGGGCACGACGGCTCTCCTGGCCACGGCCGGCATCCTGTTCGGCGTCCGCACCCACCAGCCGGCGCGCCGCGCACCGTGGATCCTGCTCGCCGCCGCCGCGACCGCGCTCGGCGCCGGCGACGTCGCCTACGAGATCAGCGGCGGCCCTGACCACGGCGGAGCCTGGCTGGTCGTCGCCGAGGTCTGCTACCTGACGCTGTTCCCGCTGCTGGCGTACGCGCTGCTGGGCCTGACCCGGACCAGCGCCGCCCTGCGCGACCGGTCCACCGTGGTCGACCTGCTCTCCCTGGTGGTCGCCGCCGGCCTGGTCGGCTGGGCGCTGACCGCCGGCCCGCTCTCCGGCGCCACGATGTTGCCGGTGTTCGACCGCTCGCTGGCCGCCGCGCACGTGCTCGGCTCGATCGTCGTGCTCGTGGTGACCACGGCGCTGGTCGTCGCCACCCGGGCCCGCAGCGTCTCGGCGCTGCTGCTCGCCGCCGGCGCGGCCGGCCTGCTGACCGCCGACACGGTCGACGCGCTCGCCGAGATGGGCGGCGGGATCCCGGGCGGCCGCGCCTGGGAGCTGGGTTACCTAATCTGCTACGCGGCCTGGGGCGCCGCCGCGCTGCCGCCGTCGATGGCCCGGCTGACGCTGCCCGTCGAGCCGCGCATCGACTCGGGGCGCGGGCTGGGCGTGCTGCCCGTGCTGCTGATCGCCCTCACCGGCCCGGCGCTGCTGCTGGTCGGCGACGTCCGCGACGACGTGGGCGTGGTGACCGTGGTGGCGATCGGCTCGGCGCTGCTGATCGTGCTGGTCGCGACCCGGCTCAACGACGCGCTGACCGCCCAGCGCCGCGCGGTCGAGCGGGAGCGCCTGCTCCGGCACGCCTGCGGCGAGTTGGTCGGTGCCGCCGACGCGGAGGCGGTGGCCGCGACCCTGCTGGCCGGCATCGACCGGCTGCTGCCCAAGGGCCACCCGCACCGGATCATCTTCGTCAGCACCGCGCCGCCGGTCGACGAGCTCGAGCCGGCCGCGGCGTCCAGCGCGCTGCGGATGCCCAGTGCCTGGTCAA
>NZ_BONC01000166.1 GCF_016862515.1 Asanoa iriomotensis | reverse complement strand
CAAGGGCCTGCTGGGCGCGCTGATCGACGACCCGCGTCCGATCCGCCTGCGGGAGATCACGGACGACCCACGCTCAGCCGGATTCCCGTCCGGGCACCCGCCGATGCACAGCTTCCTGGGCGTGCCGATCCGGATCCGCGACGAGGTCTTCGGCAACCTCTATCTCGCGGAGCGCGGGGGCGGCGCGTTCACCGCCGAGGACGAAGAGCTGGTCAAGGCGCTCGCCGCCACGGCGGCCGTCGCCATCGACAACGCCAACCTCTACGCGTCGGCCCGGCTGCGCGGCGAATGGCTGCAGGCGTCGGCCGCCATCACCCGGCAGGTGCTGGCCACCGAGGGCTCACCCATCTACCCGCTGCGGCGGATCGCCGAGCGCACCAAGCAGATCGCGGACGCCGACCTGGTGACGGTCGTGCTTCCCGACCCCGACGACGACGACGAGCTGCGCATCGACGTGGCCGTCGGCCTGGCCGCCGCGAGCCTGGTCGGCATCCGGTTGCCGGCCCGCGGCACCCTCTCCGGCGAGGTGCTCGCGACCGGTCAACCGCTGCGCCTGGTGAGCCCCGGCGAGGGCGGCGCACCGTTGTCTCCCACCGCGGAGGTGGTGGACATCGGTCCGGTGCTGGCTGTCCCGCTGAACGGCTCCACGCGGGTGCACGGTGTGCTGTGGACGGCGCGAGCGCCCGGCCGGACGCCGTTCACGGCCGACGACCTCGACATGGCGGGCAGCTTCGCCAACCAGGCGGCACTGGCGATCGAGCTCGCCGAGGCGCGTGCCGAGCAACAGCGCGCCGCGATGCTCCAGGACCGCGAGCGGATCGCGGCCGACCTGCACGACCACGTCATCCAGCGGCTGTTCGCCGCCGGCCTGTCGCTGCAGGGGGCCGCCGCACAGGTCGGGACCGGGCCGGCCACCGATCGCATCGTCCGGGTCATCGACGACCTCGACACCACGATCAGTCAGATCCGGACCACCATCTTCCAGCTCCAGCGGCCACCCGGCACCACGGCGACCAGCATCCGCGCGCGGCTGCTGGACATCGCCAGCCAGGTCACCCCGGCGCTCGGTTTCGAGCCGGGCGTCCGGTTCAGCGGCGTCATCGAGAGCCGTGTCCCGGACGACCTGGCCGAGGACCTCGAGGCGGTGCTGCGTGAGGCGCTGACCAACGTCGCGCGCCACGCCCACGCCCGGTCCGCCGACGTCGAGCTCACCGTCACCACCGACAGCGTCGTGCTCGAGGTCGGCGACGACGGCATGGGCATCGGCGAACCGATTCGCACCAGCGGGCTCGCGAATCTCCGCACCCGCGCGGAACGGCGCGGCGGCACCATGGCCGTGGTCGCCGTCAAGCCGACCGGCACCCGGCTGTGCTGGTCGGTCCCACTGACCGCAGCAGGACCGACCGGCGGCGATTGAGGACTTTCGGCCCTGACCGGACCGCGTCGCTCCCGGCGATGGTGAAGCGGTGAACTCGCCATCCGCCGGGCCGGACGTGGCCCGGGAACTCGCAGAGCTCAGCCGCGCCGAGTGCCTGAGGCTGCTCGGCACCCGGGCCGTGGGCCGCGTCGTCTTCACGGAGCGAGCGCTGCCGGCCGTGCATCCGGTGAACTACCTGCTGGACGGCGACGAGGTCGTGTTCCGGACCGGTGGCGGCGGAAAGCTCGCCGCGGCGACCCTCCGCAAGCTCGTCGCCTTCCAGGTCGACGACGTCGACAACTCGAGCGGGGCCGGATGGAGCGTCCTCGGGGTCGGTGAGGCCTACGAGGTCCTCGACCCGGAACGAGTCGAGGCTCTCGCGACGCGGATGCCCCCGCCGTGGGCCGAATCCGCGGTGGGCGGCCACATCATCGCCATACCGCTGGGCCGGCTCACCGGTCGGCGGCTCGGTCCGGTCCCGGCCCGCGCGGCGGGTCGATGACCGAGGAGGCCGGCCGCCGCAGGCTCGGGTAGCCCGGCTGTCGCGCGTAGCCGATCCGGAACACCATCTGTGGCACGCCGTGGCGACCGAGCGCCGTCCGCAGCCGGTCGCGAGCGGCGGCCACCTCGATGGGCTGGGAGAACATGGAGACGGCCAGACCGGCATCCGCCGCGGTGAGCAGCACCCGCTGGAGCGCCTGCCCGGCGACCACCTGGTCGCCGTCGCGATCCGTCGGCGTGCCGAGCACCGCGACAAGTGGCTCGGGTTCGTAGTCGCGTCCGAGCGGCCGGGTACGGCCGCCGAACGCGCGCATCGGCAGCACGTCCTGCGGCTCCGGCGCGTAGCCCGCCGCGCGGGCGGACACCCCGTCCTGTGCGGTCTCCGCGCGGCGCCAGCGGGCGAGCTCTCCCGCGTACGCCTCGTCGCGCTGCAGGACCCGGTTCGCGGCGTTGACGACCTCGGCGAGTGCGTTGACCGCATTGGCGCCGATGATCAGGTCCAGCCAGCCGCCCTCACGCCGCGCGGCCTCGCGAAGGCGGCTACGCACGTCCGCCGGGACCGTCTGGGTGTTGAACGGGGCGCGGTTGCTGTGCCGGCGGGGGATCGCGGCATACAGCGTGCGTTCGGCACCGGACGCGGGCCGCGGCTCGTCGGGGACGAGCCGGGCGACCACGGCGGGGTCCCGGTCGAGGGGTTGGACGATCACGTTTGCCGGTCGGCCAAGGACCGCCAGGGCCACCCGCAGGTTGAAGGCCGCGGCGCCACAACTGACCCGCCCGGCCCAGCCCGCGGCCGGGATGTCCGGCAGCCGGGTCAGGTCCAGGCGGACCTCGATCGTGTCGCCGGCGAGGCCGAAGCGCCAGGGCTGGCTGTTGTGCATCGACGGTGCCCGGATGGCCAGCTCCGCCGCGGCGGACAGATCGTCCGCCGTGTAGGCGGTTGTCGTCGGCGTCATCTTCGTAGCCTCCATGGCGCGCTCCCCTCGGCGAGATCTCCGCACCCTCATCCTTTGCCGGCCGGCGTTCCCGGAGCAGGGGCAGAGGTCCCGAGGTCAGGGGCCGGGCGGGATGGTGCGCCGCGGCGCCCGCGCGATACAGAATGGGCTGTGATCCGTGTGTATCTGCTCGACGACCACGAGGTGGTCCGTCGTGGCCTGACCGACCTGTTGGAGAGCCAGGGCGACATCGAGGTGGTCGGTGAGTCCGGGCTCGCGCACGAGGCGACCGCGCGGATCCCGGCGCTGCGGCCCGATGTGATGATCCTCGACGCCCGGCTCCCGGACGGGAGCGGGATCGACGTCTGTCGGGACGTGCGGGCGGTCGACCCGACGATCAAGGGCTTGATTCTGACGTCGTACGAGGATGAC
>NZ_BONC01000165.1 GCF_016862515.1 Asanoa iriomotensis | reverse complement strand
AATCATTCCAGTCGAGGGCCGACCCATAGGGGCGGCCCTCGACTGCGTGTGCCGACAGATTCGGCATCAGGAAGGATGTACCCCGTGAGTGCAGACCAGAGCGGCGACGCCCCTCGCGACCGCCGCGACGACGAGCGCGGCGGCGAGAGCCGTGCGCGCGACCGAGGCGACCGGGGTAACCGCGACCGCGACGACCGCGGCTTCCGGCCCCGCCGTGAAGGTGACCGCTCCTACGGCGGTGACCGTGGTGGTGACCGTGGTGGTGACCGTGGTGGTGACCGTGGTGGTGACCGTGGCGGCTACCGTTCCGGGCCGCGTGAGGGCGGCGCCGGCGGGCGTGGCGGCTACGGCGATCGTGGCCGCTCCTACGGCGACCGCGACGACCGAGGCGGCTACCGCGGCGGTGACCGCGGTGGAGACCGGGGTGGCTTCCGCGGAGGTGACCGCGACGACCGCGGTGGTTTCCGTGGCGGCGACCGGGGTGGCGACCGCGGTGGGTTCCGTTCGGGTCCCCGCGAGGACCGGCCCTACCGCGACCGCGACGACCGGGGCCAGCAGGGCCGTGGTGGATACGGCGACCGCCCGAGCTACGGCGACCGGCGCGGCTCCGGTGACCGCCCGTTCCGCGACCGCGACGACCGCGGTGGACGGCCCTTCCAGGGTCGCGACGACCGCGGTGGACGGCCCTACCAGGGTCGCGACGACCGTGGCGGTCGGCCCTACCAGGGTCGCGACGACCGCGGCGGCCGGCCCTACCAGGGTCGCGACGACCGCGGCGGCCGGCCCTTCCAAAGCCGCGACGACCGTGGTGGCTTCCGTGGTGGCGAGCAGCGCGGCGGCGGCGACCGGCCTTACCGCGACCGCGACGACCGCGGTGGCTTCCGCGACAGCGGGCCGCGCGGCGGCGACCGCCCCTACCGCGACCGCGACGACCGTGGCGGCTTCCGTGGTGGCGAGCAGCGTGGCGGTGACCGCCCGTTCCGCGGCCGCGACGAGGGCTTCCGCCCGGGTCAGCGCGGCGATCGTCCGAACCGCGACCGCGACGACCGTGGTGGCGACCGTGGTGGCTTCCGCTCCGGCCCGCGCGAGGGCGGCACTTCCTACGGCGACCGCGACCGCGGGTTCCGTTCGGGACCGCGCAACTTCGACGACCGTGGCGGCCGCCCCACCCGTGACCGGGACGACCGTGGCGGCTTCCGTGACAGCGGACCACGCGACGGCGGCCAGCGCGGTGGCGACCGGCCCTACCGGGACCGGGACGACCGTGGTGGCCGACCGTTCCAGGGCCGGGACGACCGGGGCGGCTTCCGCTCGGGTCCGCGCGACCGCGACGACCGGGGTGGTTTCCGGGGTGGCCGCGACCGCGACGACCGGGGCGGTTTCCGCTCCGGCCCCCGCGAGGGTGGCCCCCGCGAAGGCGGCTTCCGCGACCGGGACGACCGGGACCGTGGCCCGCGCGACGAGGCTCCCTCGACCCCGGTGGGTCCGCAGATCCCCGAGGACATCACGGCGAACGACCTCGACAAGGACGTCCGCGCCGAGCTGCTCGGGCTCAACCGGCCCGTGGCCGAGATCGTGGCGCGGCACCTGGTCGCGACCGGCCGACTGATCGACGACGACCCGGACGAGGCGCTGGCGCACGCGCTGGCCGCCCGCCGGCTCGCCTCGCGGATCGCCGCGGTGCGGGAGGCGGTCGGGCTGGCCGCGTACCACGCCGGCGAGTGGCAGGTGGCGATCGGCGAGCTGCGCACGTACCACCGGATGACCGGGCGCCAGGACCACCTGGCGGTGCTCGCCGACTGCGAGCGCGCGCTCGGCCGCCCGGAGCGGGCGATCGACCTCTACCGCGGCGCCGACCGCGCCGCGCTGGCCCCGGCCGACGCCGTCGAGCTGCTGATCGTGGCTGCCGGCGCGCGTGGTGACCTCGGCCAGAAGGACGCCGCCGTCGCGATGCTCCAGGTCCGTGAGCTGACCAGCGGCACCGAGGAGCCGTGGGCGGGCCGGCTGCGGTACGCGTACGCCGATGCCCTGCTCGCTGCCGATCGCCGGGACGAGGCGCGTGAGTGGTTCGCCCGCGCGGCCGAGGTCGACGAGGACGGCGAGACCGACGCGGCCGAGCGGCTGCTGGAGCTCGACGGTGTGACCATCGAGGGCGACGACCAGGACGAGGAGGACGACGTCCTGGCCGAGGCCGCCGAGGTCGAGGAGGCCGACGAGGACGGCGACGACGAGGACGACGAGGAAGAGGGCGTCGAGCTCGACTCCGAGGGTCGCGCCGACGACGACGCCGCGGTGGACGCCGAGATCGACGAGGACGCCGACGACAACGACCTGCCGACCGCGGACGACCAGCCGGTCCAGGCCGTCACCGGCGCCCTGCCGGAGGAGGTCGCGGCGGACGACGTGCCCGCCAAGGTCGACGAGACGGTCGAGGTCGACGCCGAGGGTCGGCCAGAGGACGGTTCCCCGGTGGACGCGGAGATCGACGCCGACCCGGACGCCGATCTCGACGCCGACGACCGCAAGGTCCTGCCCGAGATCGACGACACCGACGACAAGCGATGACCCTGTCGCCACCGGCGTCGGGTCGGCTCGCTGACGCGTACGACCTGGTGATCTTCGATTTGGACGGGGTCATCTACCTGTCCGACAGCGCGGTGGCGGGCGCGGTGGACGCGGTCAAGCGGCTGCACGACGAGGGCCGGGCGGTCGCGTACGCGACGAACAACGCCAGCCGGCGCGCCACCGCGGTGGCCGACCTGCTGACCGGGCTCGGCGTGCCGGCCGCCGCGGACGAGGTGCTGACCTCCGCGGCGGCCGCCGCCCGGCGACTGGCGGACCGGCTCGAACCCGGCGCCCGCGTGCTGGTGGTCGGCGCCGAGGCGCTGCGCCAGGAGGTCGCCGAGCGCGGCCTGACGCCGGTGACCAGCGCGGACGACAAGCCGGTGGCGGTCGTGCAGGGCTACGGGCGCGAGGTCGGCTGGGTGATCCTGGCCGAGGCCGCCCTGGCCGTGCGCGCCGGCGCGCTCTGGATCGCGACCAACACCGACCGCACCCTGCCGAGCCCGCGTGGCCCACTGCCGGGCAACGGCTCGCTGGTCGCCGTGCTGCGCACCGCGCTCGACCGCGAGCCGGACGAGGTGATCGGCAAGCCCGAGCCGGTGCTGTTCGAGGAGGCGGTCAAGAAGGACTCCGCCCGGCGGCCCGTGGTCGTCGGCGACCGGCTCGACACCGACATCGAGGGTGCGGTGCGGGCCGGCATGGACAGCCTGCTCGTGCTGACCGGGGTGAGCCAGCCCCGCGACCTGGTCGCGGCGCCGGAGCACCAGCGGCCGACCTACGTCGCCAAGGACCTGGCCGGCCTCTTCGACGACGTGGAGACGCTCGCGGTCACCGGTGAGGGCACCGGCTGGCGCGTGACCGACGGTCGGCTCGAGGGACACGGCGACCCGATCGCCGCCCTGCGCACGATCGCCGCCGCCGCGTGGTCGGGCACGGACGTCACGCACCTCGAGGGCGCCGGCGACGAAGCCGCGAGCGCCCTGCGAACCCTGGGCCTAGGGTCTGTGTCGAGGTCCTGACCGGGCTGCGGCGGA
>NZ_BONC01000164.1 GCF_016862515.1 Asanoa iriomotensis | reverse complement strand
GCCTTGCGGCCCGTCGGCCCTGACCCGGCAACCGCCTTGCGGCCCGTCGGCCCTCGCCCGACAACCGTCCCCGATCCGGAGGGCTGGAGGACCTCGACGCGTCGGTGTCGCTGCCGTCGGACCTCGGCCGGTGGTCACTCACCTGGTGCGTGCGGTGGTTATTGGGCTGCGGACGGGATTTCGAAGAGCAGGCAGGTTGAGGTTGCGTGAGCGACCAGCTTGCCTGCGGCGTCGGTCAGGCGGGCCTCGCCCAGGGCGGTGCGGCGGCCGCGCTGGATCACCGTGCCTACGCAGGTCAGCATTTCTGAGCCGACTGTGACCGGGCGCAGGTATTTGACCGAGAGGTCGACCGACGTGTAGCCGATGCCGGCCGGGAGTGTCGCGTGGACCGCGCAGCCGGCGGCCGTGTCCAGCAGCGTCGCGAGGATTCCGCCGTGCACCGAGCCGAGCGGGTTGTAGTGGAACTCCTTCGGTGGCATCTCGACGGTCACCCGGCCCTCCTCGACGGCCAGTCGGGTCACCCCGAGCAACTCCATCACCGGGGGCGGCGGCAGTTCGCCGGCGATCATGTCGCGGAGCAGGCTCAGCCCGCTGCTCTTGCCGATCAGCGCGGCGTTGGTCGCCGGGTCGGACCAGGAGAAGGTACGGCTGCGCTCCACCTGCGTCTGTGTCATGGACCCAGGGTTTCAGGCGCTTGCTGGGTCTGTCAACGAGACCTAGGGTTGGGAGGGTGAGTGAACGCAGTCGACCGGGATCTTGCTTCGCCGACCGAACGGAGGCGGCGGCATGAGCGTGCGGCCTGAGGCCCTTGAGTGGTCGATCGACAACTGCACCGTCGGCCGGGCGATGGAGATCCTCGGGGAGCGGTGGACGCTCGTCGTGCTGCGGGAGATCGCCAACGGGATCCGGCGGTTCGACGACATGCGGGTACGCACCAACATCCCGCGCCAGGTGCTGACCAACCGGCTGGCCATGCTGGTCGACAGCGGCGTGCTGCGGAAGGTGCCCTATCAGGAGCCGGGTGCGCGGATGCGCCACGAGTACCGGATGACCGACATGGGCTTCGACCTCTGGCCGGTGATGGTGGCGGTGCTCCAATGGGGCGACCGCTACCTGGCGGACCCGGAAGGCTCGCCACTGTCGGCGGTGCACCGCGACTGCGGCGCGGAGGTGCACTCTTACCTGCGCTGTGACGCCGGCCACGAGGTCGACAACCCACGGGACGTGCTCGCCCGCCCGGGTCCGGGCGCCCACCGCCGGTCTTGATCCTTCGCCCAGGGGCCAGGGTGAGCCCGGCGGGAGTGTTCTGTGTCAACCCCAGCGGCTGGGCTTGGGTGACGCGGACCGTCCGGTTCGCCGCGGCCCCGCTGGCTGCGGCATGGACCCCAACGGCGGGTGGTAGACGCCAGGATCAAGATCTCCAGATCCGACGCCCCAGTTCGCCGGCATCGCCGCCGCGGGCGCGTCTGAACCACAGCAGCCCAGCGCTGGAGCCGATCGCCCGACGCCCGCGACCAAAGCAACCAGGCCATCTCCACGGGCGGGTGCTGGCCATCTCCCGCGCGGTGGCCCCGGGCAATTCGGCGTGGCGAGCGCTTGCCGTCTGGTGCGGCGGACGTTGGTAATCGATTGCTGCTCCGGCAGCAGCCGGTTACCTAGATCTGTCGGTGACGGCCGGTCTCGTCGGCTGACGCCGGTTGCCGGGACTCGTCGGCCGTGCGGTGGCCGGGGCATTTCCGCGGGGTGGGCGCGGGCCGTATCGTGCGGCGGTCGTTGGTAATCGATCGCGGCTCCAGCAACAACCGATCACCAAGATCTGTCGCTGGCTGCCGAGCCCTGTCGGCTGACGCGGACGGCAGCCCTGCAGAAGACGCTGCAGCCTTTGTGGCGTCCTGCCTGACGGCGACCCGGCGCAGACCTGGCAGCGGAGCGCAGCGGAGCGGTGTCCGGCGGGAGCGGCGGTCCGGACCACCGCGGGCCCGGGCAAGGATTGATCGTCGGGTTCGGAGCTTTTGTTCCGGGTAGCGTGACCGACGTGGCGCCCGAGTCGTCCCCGCGCAGCGTTTCCGCGTGGGCGCCGTTGTCGGTGGCGACGTTTCGGTGGTTGTGGCTGGCGCTGCTGGCGTCCAACGTCGGCACGTGGATGCAGACCGTCGGCGCGCAGTGGCTGCTGGTCGACGCGCCCGGTGCCGACGCGTTGGTGTCGCTCGTGCAGACCGCCAGCATGTTGCCGATCGTGTTGCTCGCGTTGCCGTCGGGTGCGTTGGCGGACACGTTCGATCGGCGGCGGATGTTGCTGGCCGTGCAGATCGGACAGTTCGCCGTCGCGGTGCTGCTCGGCGTGTTGACCGCGGTCGACCATATGCCGCCGGCTTTGTTGTTGACGTTGACCTTCGTGCTCGGGGCCGGGCAGGCGTTGACCCTGCCCGCGTGGCAGTCGGTGATCCCGGAGTTGGTGCCGCGGGCGCAGTTGCCGTCCGCGTCGGCGCTCGGCGCGATCAGCCAGAACGTCGCCCGCGCGGTCGGGCCGGCGATCGCCGGTCTGGTCATCGCCTGGGTCGACGTGGCCGCGGTGTTCCTGCTCAATGCGCTGTCGTTCGTGGTGTTCGCGGCCGTGCTGCTCTGGTGGCGGCGGCCGCCGGACGACGATCTCGGGCCGCCGGAGCGGTTCGCGGCGGCGGTGCGGGCGGGCGGCCGGTACGTGCGGCATTCGGTGATCACCCGGCGGATCCTGCTGCGGGCGCTGCTGTTCCTGCTGCCGGGCAGCGCGGTCTGGGCCTTGCTGCCGTTGGTCGCGAGCCGGCGGTTGGGGCTGGGGCCGGGCGGCTACGGCCTCCTGCTGGCGGCGCTGGGCGTCGGCGCGGTCGTCGGTGCGGCGTTGGTCCCGCGGGTGCGGGCGCGGTACTCGCCGACGCGGCTCATGGTGTTCGCCGCCGTGTTGTTCGGTGCCGTGACGATCGTCGTGGGTCTCGTGCGGGTCGAGCTGGTGGTCGCGCTCGTGCTGCTGCCGGCCGGGGTCGCCTGGGTCACCGTGCTGTCCAACGTGAACGCGTCGTTGCAGTTGTTCCTGCCCAATTGGGTACGCGCCCGCGGGCTCGGCGCCTACCAGATCGTCTTCGCCGGCGGGCAGGGCGTCGGGGCGCTGGTCTGGGGTGTGCTGGCGCAGGCGACCAACCTGCCGGTCTCGCTGCTGGCGGCGGGTGTGTTGATGTTCGCCGGCGCCGCGACCGTGGTGTGGTGGCCGTTGCCGGACATCGCGGGACTGGACCGCTCGCCGACCTCGTACTGGCTGGAGCCGCACCTCGACGTCGAACCCGAGCCGTACGGCGGGCCGGTGCTGGTGGTCCTGCGCTACCAGGTGGCGCCGGAGAACGAGGTGGCGTTCCGGGCGGCGATGGACCGGGTGCGGCGTTCGCGGCGGCGCAGTGGGGCGGTCCGGTGGGGCCTGTTCCGGGAAGGTGAGCACATCGGCACGTTCGTCGAGGTCTATCAGGTGCCGTCCTGGGACGAGCACCGGCGGCAGCACGAGCATCGGCTCACCGGCGCCGACCAGGAGATCGAGGCGGCTGCCAGGGCGCTGGCGGCCGGGCCGCCGGAGGTGGCGCACCTGCTGCCGGCCGACTGATGCGGGACCACCCATAAAGCCGGCGCCTGAAAGGGGCGGGTCCCGTTGTCGGCGTAGGCCGGAAACCAGGATCTCCGGGCGGTGACAAAGGTGGAGCGCCC
>NZ_BONC01000163.1 GCF_016862515.1 Asanoa iriomotensis | reverse complement strand
CCGGGATGATCATCGAGACGTTCCGGATCGAGTGCCACGCCGACGGGGAGCCGCTGCTGCGCGGCACGGCCGTGTTCGGGTACTTCCTCACCACGGCCTTCGCGCAACAGCCCGGCCTGCCACCGTCGCCCGCCGAGCTGTCGCGGCTGACCGAACCGTCCGCACCCGCCGCGCTGCATCGCTCCGGCCCCGCCCGCCAGGCCGGACCCATGCTGATGATGCTCGACCGGATCACCGGCTACTGGCCCGAGGGCGGGGCCGCCGGCCTCGGACGGCTGCGCGCCGAGAAGGACGTCGACCCCGACGAGTGGTTCTTCAAGGCCCACTTCTTCCAGGACCCGGTCATGCCCGGCTCCCTCGGCGTCGAGGCGGCCTGCCAGCTGCTCCAGTGGTACATGGTCGAGCGGGGCATCGGCGGTGCGCGCTTCGAACCCGTCGCCCTTGACCAGCCGTTGACGTGGACCTATCGCGGCCAGGTCGTGCCCACCGACCGCCTGATCACCGTGGAGCTGGAGATCCTCGAGGTCCGCGACCGGACCGTGTTCGCGACCGCCTGGCTCTGGATCGACGGTCGCCGGATCTACCGCATCGCCCGGCTCGGGGCGAGGATGGTCGCATGAAGCCCGGGATCGGTTCCGTCGAGGAGTCACACGCCGGCCACCTCGAGACCATGCTGGGCTTCGTGGACCGGCAGGAGCTGGACCGGCGCGAGACCTACCACGCCTGGGAGGCCGAGCTTCCGCCGGACGAGCGTGCGGCGTTCGCGGCGCTCAAGGACTCGCCCGCGATCCGGGCGAGCATCCTCGCGGCCTTCCCCGGAAGCACCGTCCACAATGTAGACGGGATGAACGAGGTCTACGTCTCGAACATGGGCGCCAAGGGTTCGGACAACGCCTTTCTCCAGCACCACATCGACGGGCCGTTCGGCGTGCTACCGTTCATGACGCTCCTGCGGTGCCTGGTCGTCGTCCGGGGAAACGACCGCGTCGCCACGATCTTCGCGGCGGACAGGCGCGCGAACACTCTGCGCACAGGGCAGTTCTGTTGGTTCGACTACAACCGGGACATCCATCACATCACCAAGACCGGCGACGACCTCCTCGAAGACAGCCGCATCTGCCTCAAGGTGCACTACGCCGTCGCACCCCGGTGGCTCTCGCCGTTTCATGGGCTCTTCGCGGGCTGGAACGAGACGTACAACCGGCGTGCCCGGCAGTTGTTCCTCGCGAGCAAGAATCCACAGTCGGCGATCGGCAGGTTCCTCGGCGCCGTCGTCAACGTCGGCACGTTCCTCTATCCGCTTTTCCTGCGGTACGTCGGCCTGCTGAACCTGCTCGTCGTGCTCCTCTTCTGGGGCGTGACGTCAGGGCATCCGGTGGAGCGGGTCTACGTCTTCAGCTTCGTCCACTATGTCCTTTACCTGGTCGCGCACCTGTTCCGCGCGGTCGAGCCCGGCAAGTTCGCGCGTGACGCGACGTTCTTCCAGCTTCTCGCGCTCGGCACGTTGTTCTACCAGTACGGGCGGACGGGTCTCGACGTGCCGTCCCTGGTGGTCGCGGCCCTGGGTTTCGGGCTGTCGGGCCTTGCGTTCCTCCGGTTGGGATCCGACCGCACGTACTTCGGCGCGGAGTTCGGCATCGCTCCGACGGGCAAGGTCTCGGGCTTCCCGTACGGGGTCATCCCGCATCCCATGATCGTCGGCAAGATGGTCGGCTTCGCCGGGCTCGCGCTGCACACCCCGTTCCGCGCGGCGTGGTGGCCGCTCCTGCTCGGGCATGTGGTCTGCTACGCGATCGTCCTGTGCCAGGAGGTGGCGAACCGGCATTTAGGCGACACGTACCGCTTCGAAGAGACGTTCCGCGACTTCGCCCGCTTCCACCAGCGCACGGGCAACGTGGTCGTCCACCTGGTCACCACCGGGCTGGGCCTGCTCGGGGTGTTCGGCCTCGTCGGCGCGGCGGCACTCGCACTCGGCGCCACACCGGCGGTGGCGGTCGCGTTCGCGGCGGCCCTCTACGCGTTGTTCTGCGCCTACACGACACCGGATCAGACCGCGCTGGCATCGATTCTCTACACGGGCGTCGTGCTCGCCGCGTACCTCAGCCTTCCGGCATTGACCTGGTGGCTCTCCGCGGGCCTGATCGTGTTCGGCACCTTGGCGCAGGACCTGTCGCACATCGTGTTCCGCGAGCGGACCTACATGAGCTCCTACCAACGCGGACGCGGCGCCGTCGGGCAGTTCGTGCTCCACACGGTGCTGCTCGTGCCACTCCTGTGCCGGGCGGCGTTCTTCCGGACCCCACTCACGTCAGTTGATCGTGGACTCGCATGACGGCTTTCCAGAGCTCCATCGGCCGTTCGAAGGGAATCGCGTGACCGGTATCCGCGAGGACCGTCAGCCGCGCGTGCGGAAGGGCTTCGGCCAGCACGCGTGAGCTACGCGGCGAGAGGACGCGATCGCGGGCGCCGACGATCACCTCGACCGGCACACGGACCTCGCCCAGCCGCCCGGCCGTCCGATGGACCGACATCGCCGCCGCCTGCAGGAGCGAGTTGAGCCGCGAGTAGGGCTCCGTCCGCTGGATCTGCCGCAGCGGGGACAGCAGCTCGTGCGCCTGGCCCTTCGCGTGGACGAGCAGGTGGTCGCACCTCGCCCACACGCGGACGTCTTTCGAGATCGCGGCGGCGACGGTGAGGGGCAGGGAGCGTAGAAACGCAGGCGACACGCCGTCGCCGCGGGCGGAGCTGGCCGACAGCACGAGCCCGGCGACCTCTCTGGGGTGCCGCAGGGCGAGGTGCTGCGCGACCATCCCGCCCATCGACTCGCCCACCGCGATCGCCGCCGCGTCCCCGCCAGCATCGCGAACGACGGCGGCCGCGTCATCGGCCAGCGCGGCCAGCGTGTAGGGCCGCAACGAGCGGCCAGACTCACCCGTGCCACGGTGGTCGACGAGCACGACACGAAACGGCAGGGCGCCCACTCGCTCGAGCCAGGGGATCCAACTGCTCCCGGACCGCCCGTAACCGGCCATCAACACAAGCGCCCGGTCCCCTCCTCCGGCAACCTGATACGACAGCCGCACCCCGTCACGGTCCACAAAGCGGCGCGAAAGCGGGGTCATGCCGCGTCACCGAACCGTGCGACGAGGAAATAGCGGAAGGGTCCATGCTCGACGTGGAACGCGGAGAGGAACGCCTGCACTGGCCGCATCCCGCTGCGGTGCACCCGGGGGGTCACTCGGCGCCACCGAACCGGGCGACGACGAAGTAGCGGAAGGGTCCGTGGTCGACGTGGCTCGCGCCGTGGCGGTGCGGCAGGTCGTCCGGCACCGCTTCGACGTGGAACGCCGAGAGGAACGACCGCATCGCGCGTCGGGGCAGGGCTGGCAGTCCCGCGAGGTCCGCGAAGTCGACGACCCACAGCTCGCCGCCGGGGGCGAGGTGCCGGCGCGCGTTGTCGATCGCGCGGTCCTTGTCCGTGAACATCGAGAGTGAGTACGACATGAGGATCCGCTGCGGTCGCACGCCGAGGACGGCGCCGATGTCCGCGTCCTCGGCGAAGCCGGCGTCGATCCGCGCCCAGGGGCAGCGGCGCCCGGCGTGCGCGCGCATGACGTCGCTCGCCTCCAGCCCGCCCAGCGTCGCCCGCGGTCGCCGGCGGTGCAGCCGGACGAGGTTGCGTCCGGTGCCCGGGCCGATCTCGACGAGCGTCGTCCATTCGCTCGCGAGCAGGCGGTCGAGCACGCCGTCCCGGCCGAACAGGAAGTACTTCCGCGACACGTCGTACACGTGATGCGTCACCCGGTAGTACCGGTCGAGGAACGCCCGGTGGGCCGCTT
>NZ_BONC01000162.1 GCF_016862515.1 Asanoa iriomotensis | reverse complement strand
GGGAGCAGCACCCCGAACTCCTCGCCGCCGAGCCGCGCGGCGACGTCCTCCGGACGCAGCGTGGTTTCCAGCAGGCCGGCGACCGCCTGCAGCACCGCGTCGCCGGCAGGGTGACCGTGCCGGTCGTTGATCGTCTTGAAGTGGTCGAGGTCGAGCATCAGCATCGCCAACGGCGCTCCGTCGTGCCGGGCCTCCGCCAGCAGATCCTCCAGCCGCGCCTGGAACGACCGCCGGTTGCGCAGCCCGGTCAGCGGGTCGCTGGCCGTCATCTCCACGAGGACCGCCTTCTGCTCGGCGATCTGTTCGGCCATCGTGTTGAACCCCGCCGCCAGGTCGCCGACCTCGCTGTGTGACTGGACCCGCGCGCGGGCGGTGTCGTCCCCGCCGGCGAGCCGACCCGCGGCGCGCGAGAGCGTGTGCAGGTCCCGGACGAACCCGCGGGCCAGCAGGTAGCTCAGCAGGAGTGCGGCGACGGCGCCGCCCGCGCTGATGGCGATGATGATGTTCCGGGTGCGCCCGCTCGCCGCCAGCAACTCGTTGAAGATCGGCGTGTACTCGAGGATGACCGCACCGACGATGACGTGCTCGGGCGAGTACAGGGGCACGACGACGAGTTGGATGCCTTCGGGGAAGTCCGCGTTGCGTTCCTCGAAGGTGCGCGGTTGGCCGTCCCGCATCGTCGCGCCGACCTGGCCCTCGGGGTCCTCGTTGAAGACCTGGCCCCGGTTGCGCTCGATGGCGTCGGCGATGATGACCCGGTCGAGGCCGACGACCTCGATGTCACGGCCGAGCTCACGACGCAGGCTGTCAACGTAGAGCTGCAGGGCGTCGGGTTGCTCGTAGAGCGGCGTGATGCGGATGGGCTCCTCGCGCTGGGCCATCGTGAAGGCGATCTGCTCGGCGACGTGCTGGGCCTCGATCTGGGCCGCTCGCATGCTGGTGGCGTGCAACTCGCGGATCGCGATCACGCCGACCACCGGGATCAGCAGCGCCACCGCCAGGAAGGCGAGGGTGAGTCTCGTGCCGACACGTGCCAGCCGCCGGACCGCCGCGGTCCGGTAGCGGCGCAGGCCTGTCACCCACGACCTCCCGCACGTCCGTCGTCGACGCCGACGGCCAGCTCGAACCCGCCGTCTTGTCAACCCTTGACGTTACTAAAGGCCTGGTCAGCGACGGACTCGGCGCGCGGGCGGTTTCCGCGCGGACGATCTCGCGGGACATGGACTCACCGCAACAACGCGCCGGGTTTGTCGCTCTCTCAGCTGGGCATGGCAATCTACCTGTCTACGCCGACGATCTTCGAAGGGAACCTCTGTGGGGGGCTATGGGGCGCAGGTCGCGCTCGTACTCGTGCTGGTGTTGTTGAATGCCGTCTTCGCCGGCAGCGAGATGGCGCTCGTGTCGCTGCGGGAGAGCCAGATCCGCCGGCTCGAGCGTGCCTCGAGCGGTGGGCGGGTGCTGGCCCGGCTGGCCGGTGACCCCAACCGGTTCCTGGCCACCATCCAGATCGGCATCACGCTCGCGGGCTTCCTCGCCTCCGCGGCGGCCGCGGTGTCCCTCGCCCAGCCGTTGATCGAGCCGCTCGGCTTCCTCGGCGGCGGGGCCGAACCCGCGGCCATCGTCGTCGTGACGATCGTGCTGACGTTCTTCACGCTCGTGTTCGGCGAGCTCGCGCCCAAGCGGATCGCGATGCAGCGGGCCGAGGGGTGGGCGCTGATGGTGGCCCGGCCGCTCGACGTCCTCTCGACCGTCTCCCGCCCGCTGGTCTGGCTGCTCGGCAAGACCAGCGACCTGGTCGTGCGGCTGTCCGGCGGTGACCCGCAGGCCGCCCGCGAGGAGGTCAGCACCGAGGAGCTGCGCGACATGGTGGCCGCGCAGCAGACGATCCCGGACGACCAGCGGATGATCATCAGCGGCGCCTTCGAGGTCGCCGACCGGGTGCTGCGGGAGGTGCTCACCCCGCGCGGGCACGTGTTCACGCTGGCCGCCGACACGCCCGCGCCCGAGGCGCTGCGCAGCATCGTCAAGGCCGGCCAGTCGCGGGCCCCGGTGGTCGGGCCGACCGGGCTCGACGACGTGCTCGGCCTGGTGCACATTCGCGATCTCGTCGACAGCGACGGCACGGTCGGCGCCAGCGCGAACCCGGTCGTCTTCCTGCCGGAGACGCTCAAGGTGACCGACGCGATCCGTCAGCTCCGGCAGCAGCGCCAGCAGTTCGCGGTCGTGGTCGACGAGCGGGGCGCGGTCGACGGGATCGTCACGATGGAGGACCTGGTCGAGGAGATCGTCGGCGAGATCTACGACGAGACCGACCGGGACGTGCAGGAGGTCGTCCGGACCCCTGAAGGGGATCTGCTGCTCGTCGGCACGTACCCGATCCATGATCTGCCGGACATCGGTGTCGACCTGGGCGCCGACGAGCACCGCGACTACACCACGGTCGCGGGGCTGCTGCTCGCGCGGCTGGGGCACATCCCGACCGCGCCGGGCGAGACTGTCGAGCTGCCGGCGCACACCGCGGAGGTCGTCGAGGTGACCGGACGCGCGATCACCCGGGTCCGCCTACGGGCGCGGGCCGACGTCGTAGGGCAAGCTCAGGGCTGACCGCCGGCGACGGAAGGACGGCCAATGCTGCACGTCAGCGCCCTGGGCTGGACGCTAACGATCCTCGTCATCCTCGGCCTGCTCGCCCTCGACCTGATCATCGGAACGCTCAAGCCGCACGCCGTGCACTTCAAGGAGGCCGTCGCCTGGTCCGTCTTCTACATCGCGGTCGCGGTCGTCTTCGGCGTGGTCTTCGCGACGATCTCGGGGTGGGAGTTCGGCACGCAGTACTTCGCCGGCTACCTGGTCGAGAAGAGCCTCTCCGTCGACAACCTGTTCGTGTTCGTGATCATCATGACGACGTTCGCGGTCCCGGCCGCGCACCAGCAGCGCGTGCTCACGTTTGGCATCGTGCTGGCGCTGGCCTTCCGGGTCGTCTTCATCGTGCTCGGCGCGGCGCTGCTGTCGCTCTTCTCCGTCATGTTCCTGATCTTCGGGCTGTTGCTGATCTACACGGCGGTCCAGCTCTACCGGCACCGCGACGAAGACCCGGATGCGGACAACGCGCTGGTACGGGCGACGCGACGCGTGCTGCCGGTGACCGACGACTACCGCGACGGCAAGCTGTTCACGAGGGAGCACGGCAAGCGGGTGGTCACGCCGCTGTTCGTCGTGCTGATCGCGATCGGCAGCACCGACCTGCTGTTCGCCCTCGACTCGATCCCGGCGGTCTTCGGCGTGACCCAGGAGACCTACATCGTCTTCACCGCCAACGCGTTCGCCCTGCTCGGCCTGCGGGCCCTGTTCTTCCTGGTGGCGGGCTTGCTGGACCGGCTGGTCTACCTGTCCACGGGGCTCGCGATCATCCTGGCCTTCATCGGCGTGAAGCTGGCCCTGCACTGGGCGCACGAGGACATCTCCACGAGCGTGTGGGAGATCTCGACCAACCTCTCGCTGGTCGTCATCGCCGTGGTCCTGACCGTCACGACGGTGGCCAGCCTGATCGCGGTGCGCCGCAACCCGTCGATGAAGGCCCACGCCGGCTCGGTCCGCGGCCACCGCCCGCAACGGGACGAGCCGCCCCATGAGTGACCGCCTGCTCTCCGACGAGACACTCGCGGGGTCGGCGGTGGTCGCCAACTCGGCGATGAACCGGGAGCGGCAGCTCGCCGGGCCGAACAGCTACACCCGCGACCTTGGCTTCAACCCGCTCGACCGGCTCCTGGAAACCGCCGACGGGCCCGTCGCCTGGCTCGACCTCTGCTGTGGCCAGGGCCGGGCCTTGCTCCAGGCCGGCGCGGAGGTCACGGCGCGCGGCCTCGCCGGGCGGGTGGAGCTGGTCGGGGTGGACCTGGTCGACTACTT
>NZ_BONC01000161.1 GCF_016862515.1 Asanoa iriomotensis | reverse complement strand
CGTCGGTGGCCGCTGCGAGCGGGTCGCCGACGGTGAGCTTCTCGACCTCGCGGGTGAACGCGTCGAGGAACTCCTCGTAGCGGGACCGTTCGACGTAGACGCGCTGCACGGAGATACAGCTCTGGCCCGAGTTGCTGTATCCGGTGGCCGCGCAGACCCGGGCGGCGGCCGCCACGTCGGCGTCCGCGCAGACGATGGTGGCGGCGTTGCCGCCGAGCTCGAGCACGAGCCGCTTCGCGCCGGCCGCCCGGGCGACGGCCGCGCCGGTGGCCGCGCTGCCGGTGAAGCTGACGACGCCGACCTCGGGTGCGGCGCACAGGGCGGCGCCGACGGCGCCCTCGCCGTGCAGCACCTGCACCGCTTCCGGTGGCAGTCCACAGTCGAGCAGCAGCGCGACCACGGCGGCGGACGAGGCCGGCGCCTGCGGTGGCGGTTTGACCAGCGTCGTGTTGCCGGCCGCGAAGGAGGCGGCGAGCTTGTGCGCGAGCAGGTTCGCCGGGGCGTTGAAGGGCGTGATCGACAGGGCGACACCGACCGGCGCCCGATGCGTCAGTGCGGTGTTGCCGACGCCTCGCGGCCAGCCGGCGACCGGCAGCACCTCGCCGCCGATGCGGCGGGCCTCGGCGCCGGCGACGGCGAACGTGTCCGCCACGCGGTCGATCTCGCCGCGGCCGTCCTTGACGGGCTTGCCGAGCTCGAGCGCGAGCAGGCGCGCCAACTCGTCGCGCTTGCCCTGCACCGCCGCTGCCGCGCGGTCGAGCACCGCGGCCCGGGCCGCAGGCGACATCCGCGCGACCGCCCGGGCGCCCCGACGCGCGTAGGCCAGGGCGTCGCGGACGTCGTCGTCCCCGGCCTGCCGGGCCGTGGTGACGACCGTGCGGGTCCACGGGCCGGTGCGGTCGGCGGTCGGCCCGTCGGTGCGCCAATCCCCGGCGACGAGACAGCCGACCCGCATCACGTCCTGGTTGACACCGGCAGGCATCCCGCTCCTCACGTCGTACCCTCGAACCACCACGCGGCCCGTCTGGACCGTTCTATGGACTAGGTGTAACGTACGGGCGGCCGGGTCCCCTGGCAATAGCCGGTTCCGAATCTGGTGCGCCGACAGGCCTATCCGACGCGAGCCGCCGCCGACGACCGAGAGGCGACGCATGGATGATCGACCGCTGCGTGGAATCCGGATCCTGGACCTGACCAACGTGCTGGCCGGCCCGTACTGCAGCTACCACCTGATGCTGCTCGGCGCCGAGGTCGTCAAGGTCGAGAAACCGGGACACGGCGACCTGGCCCGCAACCTCGGCCCCGAACCCGGCCTCAACGAGGCCGGCATCGGCGCCTCGTTTCTCGCGCAGAACGCCGGGAAGCAGTCGGTGGAGCTCGACCTCAAGGTGCCGCGCGACCGTGCGCGGTTCGAGGAGCTGCTGCGGGACTCGGACGTGCTGCTCGAGAACTTCCGAGCCGGAGTCCTGGCGCGCATCGGCTACGGCTGGGAGGTCCTGCGTGAGGTGAACCCACGCCTGGTCTACTGCGCGATCTCCGGCTTCGGCCAGACCGGGCCGATGAGCCAGGCGCCGGCGTACGACCAGATCATCCAGGGTTTGTCGGGGATGATGAGCATCACCGGGACGCCGGACACCGTGCCGCTGCGGGTCGGCTTCCCGGTCTCCGACTCGATCGGCGGCCTCGTCGCGGCGATGTCCATCTGCGCCGCCCTCGCCGGGCGGGCCCGGACCGGCAACGGCGTGTTCCTCGACGTGTCCATGTTGGAGGCTTCACTGTCGGCCATGGGATGGGCCGCGTCGAACTATCTGGTCAGCGGCGTCGCGCCCGAACCCATGGGCGACCAGAACGCCACGGCCGCGCCGTCGGGCACGTTCGACACCGCCGACGGACCCCTCAACATCGCCGCCAACCGCCAGGAGCAGTTCGAGGTCCTGTGCCGGCTGGTGGGACGGTCGGACCTCGTCACCGACGAACGCTTCGCCGGCCGCGAGGCACGCAAGGCACATCGGGCGGCGCTCAACGGGGAGCTCAACGCCGCCCTGCGCCGCCGGCCCGCGATCGAGTGGGAGCGCGTGTTGTCCGCCGCCGGTGTGCCCGCTGCCCGGGTACTGACGGTTCCTCAAGCGGTGGGATTGGAACAGCTCCGCGTCCGGGGCTTCTTCACCGACCTGCCGTTTCCGGGCCATCCCGATCGGACGCTGCGGGTCAGCGGCAACGGCGTGCTCGTCAACGGCGCCCCGCTGCGCCCGACGACGCCGCCACCACTGCTGGGCGAGCACAACGACCACGGCCTGACGCCGACCGCGGACGAGGTGTCGACGCGATGAGCGAGCCGAGCGTCCAGGACGTCGCGGACTGGTGGGCCACGGCCGTGTCCCGGGTCGAGCCCGACGTCATCGAGCTGCGCGGCCGGCCCATCCAGGAGCTGATCGGCACGACGAGCTTCGTCGGCGTCATCTGGCTGCTGCTGCGCGGTGCGCCACCGACGCCGGGTCAGCAGCGGCTTCTCGAGGCCGCCCTGGTCAGCTCCGTGGACCACGGCCCGCACGCTCCGTCGATCGCGATCGCCCGCATGGCCGTCACCTGTGGCATCGGCATCAACGGCGCGATCGCCAGCGGCGTCAACACGCTCGGCGACGTCCACGGCGGCGCGGGAGAGCAGTGCATGGAGATGCTCGCCGAGGTCGGCCGGCGCGCCGCCGGCGGGACCGGGATCGACGACGCGGCCGCCGCCGTCGTGGCCGGCTGGCGCGACCACGTGCGGTACCTGCCCGGCTTCGGGCACCGCTTCCACTCCGTCGACCCCCGTCGCGAACCACTGCTGAGCCTCGTGCGGGAGTCCGTCGCCGCGGGCGTCGTCGACGGCGCGTACCTGCGTGCGGCCGAGGCGGTCGAGCGGAACCTGGCGACCGGCCGCAGCCGACCCGTACCGATCAATGTGGACGGACTGACCGCCGTCGTCTACGGCGAGCTGGGTTTCCCGCCACCGCTGGCCCGCGGCCTGTTCGTGCTGAGCCGCAGCGTCGGCATTCTGGCCCACGCCTGGGAAGAGGCCGGCCAGGGCCGGCGCAACAAGGGCCCGATACCGCCGTCGATCCTACCGACCTACGGGGGACCGTCCTAACGAGACAGGAGCTGCCCATGCCCGTGAGACGCAACACGATCCTCAGTGCGGCGCTCGGCGCCACGCTGACCGCCGCCGTCATGCTCGTCTCCACGTCCCTGCCCAGCACCGCCGACCGCTCCGCGCCCCGACCGAAGGACACCGCTGCCCACAATCTCGGCGACCCCGATTACGGCGTCTGCCGCGGCACCGACCCCGACTGTTACCACGACTGGGGCAACTTCGACCCGGCCAACGACGGCTACCGGATCCTGGTCTACAGCCGCACCGCCGGCCCTCGGCACGCCCACCTCGGCCCGGTCCTGCCGGCCGGCCTCAACCCGCCGCTGACCGCCGCCCACGCGGCACAGAGCGCGCTGGTGAAGCTGGGCGCCGACAACGGCTTCGCCGTCGACTGGACAGAGGACGTCACCCAGCTCTCCTCGCCCTCACGCCTGTTCCGCTACAACGCGGTCGTCTTCATGAGCACGACCCGTGACACGCTCGACGATCCGGCGCAGACCGCGCTGCGCCAGTACCTCCGCGGCGGTGGCGGGTTCGTCGGGATCCACAACGCGTTCGGCACCGAGTACAACTGGGAGTGGTACGAGGGTCTGCTCGGCGGCGCGAACTACTACGACCACGGGCGCAACCAGCCCGGCGTGGTCGAGACGGTCAGCCGCCGCGACGCCTCGACCGTGGGGCTGCCGGCCCGCTGGGACTTCGCCGACGAGTGGTACAACCTGGTGCCGTTCCCGAGCAAGGTGCGGGTCCTGGCCAGGGTCGACGAGGCGACTCTGCCCGACGGTGCCCGCGGCGGCAGCGGCCATCCCGGCCACGGACGCGACCACCCGGTCTCCTGGTGCCAGTACTACGACGGCGGCCGCTCCTGGGTGACCACCCTCGGCCACGCCGTCGAGGCCTGGACCGACGCGCCGATGCCGGGCGACGAACACTTCACCCGACACGTCCTCGGCGGCATCGAGTCCGCCATGGGACGCAGCCCGTTCTGCCGCTAGGTCGTGTTTCGTAGGGCGTGGATCGCGGCGC
>NZ_BONC01000160.1 GCF_016862515.1 Asanoa iriomotensis | reverse complement strand
GCGCCCACCGCGGACCCGAGCAAAGAAAAGCTATTAGTTCTTTTCGAGCATGTTGTGTAGTTCGGCGCTGTCGATGATTGTCGCGCGGCGGCCGAAGATCTTGTTGAGCAGCACGTCGTGCAGTTCCGCGTCGAAGTCGGCGACGCCGTCGGAGAGGACGTAGACGCGGTAGTCGCGGTCGACCGCGTCGATGACCGTCGAGAGGACGACGCCGCTGGTGCTGATGCCCGCGAGGACGACCGTGTTGACGCCGCGGGCGCGCAGGCGTTGGTCGAGGTCGGTGGTGGACATGGCGCCGATGCGCACCTTGCGGACCACGATGTCGCCCTGCTCCGGTGCGAGCGCGTCGACGATCGCCGTGCTCCGGTCGTCGGCGCCCATCGACCGCTGCTCCGCGGCCGCGGCGAACGTGATGTTGGTGGCCGGGACGGTGGCGTAGTCCTCGTCGGTGAACGCGACCCGCACGTAGCCGATGACGCCATCGTGGGCCCGCACGTCGGCGATGACCTCGCGGACCCGGCCGACCAGCGGGTCCGGGTCCGGCAACCGCCCGACGATCCCGTTCTGGAAATCCATCACCAGCAACGCGGTGCGTTTCGGCTCGAAACCGTTGGGCGGCGCGGGCATGCTGCTCTCCTCGCGGTCGTGCGGTCGGCGCGCCGCGCGGAGCAGGCGCCCTCAATGGTCAAGCTACCCGCCGGGTGCGGTGTTCGGCTGCCCAGGGCCGGTGCTCAGTGGTCATGGTGGTTGCGCTGCCAGCGCAGCGGGCCCGGGTGGAACGGCCAGATCAGCCGCCGCCAGCGGGACTGGGTGGCGCGTAGGCGCGAGCCGTAGGCGCGGGCCGCCGTGGCGGCCTCGGTTGCCTGCTTCTCGCTCGTGTGCGCGGGAGCGAAGGCGTCGCGGTTGACCAGGTCGACGAGTTCGGTGAGCTCGGCCGGTAGGGGACCCGCTTCGGCTTCGCCGTCGCCCGTGTCGGTGCGTCGCGTGGCCGCGGCCGCGTGGGTGGCCAGTTCCGTGGCCGACAGGTGGGCGGCCGCGGGCGTGCCGGCCAGGCGCAGCGCGTCGCGTACCTCCAGCCAGGCGCCCTCCACCCGCTCGCCCGGCGTTCCCGTGGTCAGGCGCCGCTGGCTGAGCGCACGCCTCAGCAGCATCAGCACGCACACGGTCGCGACCACGAGCAGGAGGAGTCCGCCGCCACCGCCCGCGTACACCGGCACGAGGCCGTTGCCGCCGGGCGCGACGGCGACGATCGGGGCCGCGGTCGGCGAGGCGGTCGGCTCCAGCGTCGGCAGCGGCGCCTCGGACGGTGGCGGGGTCGGCGGGTCGGGCTTGGGCGGCTCGCGCTCGGGCGGCTCCGGCACCGTGTCGGGCTTCGGCAGCGGGTCGAACGCCACCCAGCCCACGTCGGTGAAGTAGACCTCGGGCCACGCCTGCGCGTCGGCGCCACGGACGGGGCCCGTGCCGGTCGCGCTGCGGAAGCCGACCACGACCCGGGTGGGCAGGCCCATCATGCGGGCGAGCAGGGCGTACGAGGCCGCGAACTGCTCCGAGGTGCCTTGCTGCCCGCCGCCGTTGGCCGGTCCGAACAGGAAGAAGGCCAGATTCGGGTACGCGTGCCCACTGGGCGCGTCGGCGACCACCTTGTAGTGCGTGGCGAGGTAGTCCTCGATGCCCAGCGCCCGCTGGTAGGCGCCGCCGCCGGCCTCCGACGCGATCCGCTCGGAGAGCTCTTGGACCTGGTCGGGCGCGCCAGGACCGATCGCCAACATCCGCGCCACGCCGTCGCCGAACGGCACGTCCGCGGCGGTGAGCAGGTTGAGGTCGGGTTCTTCCTGGAGCGAGGAAACGGTGTACGCGAGCCCGGGCCGCAACCCGTCGGGCTCGATCATGGTCCCGGTCGCGGGGTCGTAGGCGACCCGCACACCGTCCACACGCGACGGTGTCGGCACCGCGGGCAGCAGCCGGCCGGACAGGTCGCCGATCTCGATCCGCTGCGTGATCTCCGCGGTCGCGTTGGTGGGCAGGGTGGCCGGCGCCGGCAGCACCCGGCCCGCGCCCCGGTAGACGGCGCCGACCCGCCAGGTGATCCCGTCGTAGTCGGACAGCACCGCGAGCCGGATCCTGGTCGCCTGGTCGCGGTCGCTGCGCACGTCGAACAGCTTCTGGTCGGGGTTGAGCGCCCAACCCGAGATGCGGATGAGCGGGTTCTCGTCGAGACTGTCGATCTGTGGCGGTTGCACGTACTGCCGCGGGTCGACCGGCGTCGCCTCGACCCGGCCGGTGACCAGGGGTGCGGTGGCCGCGACGAGCGCGATCGCCGCGAAGGCGGCTGCGACCGTCCGGACCTGGAGAGCGATGCGGGCCGTCCTTGGCAGGTCCGCGTCCGGTGCCTGCGGCCGTCCCGTGACGGCCAGCCCGAGGGCGGCGGCGATGACGACCATGAGCACGGGTACGACCGCGGGCGCGGCGTTGGGTCCGACGACGTAGAGGGCGCCGGCGAAGAGCAGCACCGGCGGGCCGAAGCCGATCAGCAGGCGCCCCCACCGCAGCCCCAGCTCGGCACCGGCGAGCCCGGCCAGCCAGGCCGCGACGACGGGCACGATCACCGTGTCGGGGGTCGGCTCGACGGGGATCATCGCGGTGAGCAGCCTTGGAATGCCGTTCCGCGCGGCCTCGACCGCGAGGTCGCGCAGCGGGCCCGGCAGCCCGGCTCGGTCGGCCGACCACCAGAGGGCACCCAGCGTGTAGCCCGCCATGGCGACCACGGACAGCGGGGCCACGAGCCAGGACGGACCGCGCCGTGCGGCTACCGAGATCAGCACGGCGCCGGCGCCCGCGCCCGCGACCAGCGGGACGAGCACGGTGCCGGCATAGACCCGGCCCAGGGCGAGCGCCGCCGCCGCGATCATCACGATCAGCGCGACCGGCGGCACGACGGCCCGCACGAACCTCACCATCGGCGCACCCCACCGAACCCGGCGCGAATCGCCTCCGCGTGCGCAACGGCGATGATGTCGGCCCGGCGGCCGCCTGGCGGTGTGGTGCGGGGGAGCCTCACGGTCCGCGGACCCTGTCCGATGCGGTGGCCGATGCCGCGCTGATTGACGGCGATGTGGCAGCCCATGTTGCCGAGGGGGTGGCGCGCGTTTCGGGCGGCACGGCGGAGAGTGATCGTCCGCGGCGCCCGCCCAATGCCGTCGCGGATGCCGCGCGCGTTCGTGGCCACGGGGTCGAACGCCGGTCGGGCCGCGCTGGGGAGCGTCACCATCCGCGCACCCCGTCCCAGGCGGTGGCGAACGACGGACCGTCCGTCGCGTCCAGGATGACCATGCCCTCGGCGCCTGATGGTGTGCCGCCCTCGCCGAAGACGGCGGCGACGATCGCCGCGTACGGACCGCGTAGTCCGCCGACCAGGCCCAGGTCGCCGCGCGCTCCCGTGCCCGTCAGGAAGACCACCGTGTCGCCGGCGCGTTGCTGGCGCAGCCGGTCGGTGGCCGCCTTGAGGTCGCCGCTGACCAGAGTGGCCTCGGCGAGGCGGTCGAGTGGTCGGGTCGCGGGTGTCGGGTCGCCGGCGACCAGCAGCAGCGTGGCGTCGACGTCCTCGCGGGCCGCGGCCGTGATCACCGACGCGGCCGCCTCGCAGGCGGACTCGAAGGTCGGTGCCTCGCCGGCGGTGCGGTCCGGGTGGGCGGTGGCGCGGTTGTCGAGGAGGACGACGAGCTTCGGGAGGCTCGTGTCGAGCTGCTCGCGGACCATCAGCTCGCCGATCCGCGCGCTCGTGCGCCAGTGGACGCGGCGGAGCTCGTCGCCGACGACGTACTCGCGTAGCGAGTCGAACGTGATCGTGCCGTGCGGGACGCTGTCGACCCGGCCGTCCAGGCTGCGCATCGCGCCGGCCGGCACCGCCGCGAGCGGGTGGATGCGGGGATGCACCCAGACCGTGCCGGTGCCGCCGTGCGAGCGGGCCGCGCTGACCAGGCCGAGCGGGTCGCGCCGCGACACCCGGAGCGGTCCCACCCGCACCACGCCGCGCCGCGTCGTCGGCACCGCGTAGTCGACCGTGGTGTCCTTGCCAGGGCGCAGCCGGAGCACCGGCACCGGGACGGACGCCGCGCCGCAGCGGTCGTGGGCGACGAGGTTCGCGGCGCGTAGGCGGGCGCTGTTGCGCACGGTCAGCGTGACGCCGGCCGGC
>NZ_BONC01000159.1 GCF_016862515.1 Asanoa iriomotensis | reverse complement strand
CCGGACTCGTCGGCGGTGGCCGGCTGGAACCCCGGACCCGTCGCGGTGCAAATCGACCCGAGCCGGACGATCCGGCCCGCCGACCACCCGGGAGTGGCCGCCGGAGCCGAACGGTCCGGAACCCGACAGAAGCCCGCCCGGTCCATCGCCGGCCCACCCAAATCCTGATCGACCACGACGAACGCCGAGGCTCACCCGCCGGCAAGGCCCTCGGCTCACCGGCCGCAACTAACGCGCCGACCTGAGCTCAGAGCTGATCACCACCCGGCTCGCGGCTGCCGATGGTTCGGGCCGGCTTCGCGCGAGTCGCGGCCTGGTCGGGGGGTTCTGGTTTGTCGCAGGTCGACCGTGTCGTTGGCCGGGAAGGGGCGGAGACAATCCGAAACACGAGCCTGCGGTGGCGGCGTTTGCCGTCTGCGGATTGGGGTGAGCCTCCATGCGGAACTGCCGATGGTGCGATGCGGCGACGGGACGAGGCAAGACTCGCAGCAATGAGGGTGGCCAAGCGCGCGTTCAGCGCCGGTCAGGCGGGCCAGGTCGTTGGGATGCACCGATCTTGCCGAAGAGCTAGGGCACCCCGCTGGGTGGTGATGTATGCGAGGGCCGCGCCGCGTCGGTCGTGCGGTGGGGTTTGTGGATGGTCGCGCCGCCGGTCGGGCGGTGAGGTAGGGGAAAGGCTGCGCTGCCTCGGTCGGGCGGTTAGGTAGGCGACGGGCTGCGCTGCCTCGGTCAGGCGGTGAGGTACAGCGAAACGCTGCGCTGCCTCGGTCGGGCGGTGAGGTACAGCGAAACGCTGCGCTGCCTCGGTCGGGCGGTGAGGTAGGGGAAAGGCTGCGCTGCCTCGGTCGGGCGGTGAGGTACAGCGAAAGGCCGCGCCGCCCCGACCAGGGTGGCGCGGCCTTTCGGTGTTCTCAGCGGGCCCGGTTGGTGAGCAGCCGTCGTGGGCTCAGGCGCCCCATCCGTTCGCGGATCCGTGACAGGGACGTCACGATCCCGGTCGACACGTCGACCACCCTGCCCCGCCAGCGTTCCAGGACCGACGGCGGGAACAACGCCGCCGCCAGGCGCGTGCGGCGTGATGCCCGGCTGGCCAGCCCACGGCGGACCGTGCGCACAGCCTCCGACAGGCCCGGGCCGGACAGCGGGCTCCGGGCATACCGCGCCCGTTCCTCGGCCTGGCCCAGCAGCCGCACCCCGTCGACGGCGCCCGTCGAGTCGCCGCGCAGTTCGGCGTGCGCCAGCCGTTCGGCGGTTGCCCGTGGCGTCTCCGTGCGGTCGATCGGCACCTTGTAGTCGACCATCGTGTCGATCAGCTCGTCCCACGCCGCGTGGGCGTGAGCCCGGCTTCGCCGGGCCGCCTCGCTGGTCGGCAGCACCGTCGCCGTGCCCGGTGACAGGTCCGCGGCCGCTACCGTCGCCGTGTTGCGGCGGTGGCGCAGGCGGGATCGTCGGAACGCCGGCATGCCCAGCAGCAGCACCGCCAGCAGGATCGCGCCGCCCGTGTAGAACGGCCATCGAGGCAGCGTCGGCGGCGGTGCCGACGGCAGCGCCTCGTTGCCGCCCGGGTCCTCCCTGCCCGGCAGGTCGCTCGGGTCGTCAGAACCCGGGCCCGCCGAACCCGACGGGGTCGCCGACGGGGTCACCCGCGGCGCGTCCGGGTCCGGGGCGTAGTTCGGGCGCACCGCGCCGGGCACGCCCGCGCGCGGCGTCGCGTCGAACGGCACCCAGCCGTACTCCGGGCCGAAGTAGACCTCCGTCCACGCGTGCAGGTTGAGGTTCGTCAGCACCATCGCGCCGTTCTCGCGGGTGGTGCCGTTGGTGAAGCCGAACGCCACCCGTGCGGGGATACCGGCCGCCCGGACCATCCAGGCCATCGTCGCCGCGTACTGCTGGCAGTAGCCCTTCCTGTTGGTCAGGAAGTTGACGATGTCCTCACCCGAGGTGCCGCCCTCGGTCTGCAGTTCGTACCGGAAGTTGTTGGCCACCGAGAAGAACCGGTAGATGGCCATCACCTTGTCGTACGTGGTCGACTCGCCCGTGATCAGGCTGTTGACCTGGGTCTGCACCTGCCGCACCGACGGCACCGTGGTGAACCGCTTGGTCTCCAGGTTGTCGGGGTCCGGCGCGGGCGCGGCCCGCAGCGCCTCCTCGGTGTAGTTGGCCCGCACGAAGTCGAACCGGTAGTCCTTGGACCGTGCCGTCGCCCGGCTGGAGAAGATGACCTGCTGGTTGGGGTCGTACTGCCACTGGCTGTCGAGCCCGTCCGTGCTGATCGGCTGCCCGTACAACGGCGCGAACTGCATCTGGTAGTCGTCCGTGATCTGGACCTCGGCCGAATACTGCTCGTAGCTGACGCCGGCGCGCGGCGCCTCCCGCGGGTCCTGCAGCTGCCGCAGGTTGCGGCCCTGCGGCGACCGGCTCTTGAAGCCCTCGGACGTGACGTCGTCGGCGACCGCGAACCGCAGGTAGAACGGGTCGGGGTCGGTTGTCGTCACGCGCGCGAAGGTGACCAGGTTGTTCTGCCGGAGCTGACCCTGCAACGCCGCGAACAGGTTGATCCGGCCCGGCCGGCCGGAGCCGTCGCCCAGGCCCACGCCGTCACCGGAGCCGCTGTTGAGGCGGGCGAGCAGACCCGAGGTCATCCCGGGTACGGCGACCGGCAGCGCGACCGCCACCAGCACGCCGACGATCGCCAGCCGCCGACCGGCCGCCGCGAGTGGCGACGGCTCCCAGACGTCCACGTCGCGCCCGTCGCCGGTGAACCGCCGGCCGAACCGGCGCACGCTGTCGACCTTGTCGGCCACCAGCAACCAGAGGAAGCCCATCGCGCCGACCACGAACGGCAGGAACGAGACGCTCGCCGTGTAGACCGCGACCGGCACCGAGTAGATGGCCAGCATCGGCAGGCCCGCCAGCGCCGGCCGGCGCAGCCCGACCACCACCAGGTCGACCATCACCGCGACCGCGCCGATGCCCAGCACGGCCACGAACAGCAGCGGGTCGCCGTCGGGCACCGGGACCGCGTAGGTCCGCACGTCGTCGCCGGACTGGGTGAGCAGCGCGCCAAAGTGCTCGAGCGTGCCCGTCCACGGCAGCAGCCCCGCGAACTCCTCACCGCTGGGGAACAGCCAGGTCAGCGCCAGCAGCAGGGTGACCAGCATGGTCAGGGCCTGGGCCCAGACCGGTGCCCGCGCGGTGCGGGCCAGGGTCGCCGCACCGGCGATCAGCGCCACCGTGATCGTGCACTGGATCAGCCAGGTCCACTGCTCGAAGATCGTGCTCAATGGCGCTGCGGCCATCAGGGTGGCGACGGCCGCCACCAGGCCCATGTGCCGCCGACTCCTCATCGCGCCACTCCCAACGTGCCGGCGACCGTCTCGGCCATGGTGGCCCGGTAGGCGAAGCCCTGTGAGCCCCGCGCCGCCTGCGGCCACAGCGCCGGCAGCTTGTCGCCGTGCGCGGCGCCGACCACCCGCCAGCCGCTGCTGAGCAGGCCCAGCGCGGCCGCCTCGCGGGCGGCGTCGGCCTCGGCCCGGGCCTCGGGGGCCAGGTTGAGCCAGGTCGACGTGTCGACCAGCACCGCGATGCAGGTCGCGTTGTTGCCGCGCAGCGCGGCCAGCAGCTCGGTCTCGCCGGGCTCCAGGCCGCCCAGCACCGCGATGACCAGGCCGCCGTCGGAGCGCCGGCGGACCCGCTCGACCAGCAGGCCCACGTCGCCGCGCGGGGTCAGCTTCACCTCGGCCAGGTGGTCGAGGAGCACGCCCTCGCCGCCCGCCTCGCCCGCGTCGACGTCGACGCCGGCGTCGGTGACCAGCCGCAGTTTGTAGCCCGCGGCCCGCAGGTGCACCGCGATCGAGGCGGCGGCCGAGACCGCCCACTCGAAGCTGGACGTCGGACCCTCGCCGCGGTGCCCATATTGCCGCGTGTCCAGGACGACCGTCGCCCGGCTCTCCCAGGGCTGTTCCTCGCGGCGCACCATCAGCTCGCCGACCCGGGCCGTCGACTTCCAGTGCACCCGGCGCAGGTCGTCGCCGCGCCGGTACTCGCGGGTCGCCGCGTCGTCCTCGCCGTGCACGGCCACCGACCGGGCCCGGCTGTCGCCGGTGCCGGCGAACTCGCCGACCAGGCGCACCGAGGGGAGCGGCACGACCTGCGGGATGACCGTGAGCCGGTCGACAGAGGGGAACGAGCGGGAAAGCTCGCACAGGCCGAACGGGTCGGTGAGCCGGACCACCAGCGGGCCGACCTCGTAGCGGCCCCGCACGTCGGCGCGGACCGTGTAGGCGACCGAGCTGGCCTGGTGCGCGCCGAGCCGTTCCAGCACCA
>NZ_BONC01000158.1 GCF_016862515.1 Asanoa iriomotensis | reverse complement strand
CCGGCTGCCCAGGGCATAAGGCAGCCGGTCCTCGAGCAGCAGCGTGCCGGTGGGCAGCCGGGACAGGTTCTGCAGGCGCAGGATCACCCGCGAGCTGGCGCCGACCTGCACCCGGTGTGGCTCGAGCGACCTGCTGCAGGCCAGCTTGTAGCGGCTGCGGCCGACGTAGGCCGCGGCCAGCAGCGGCAGGATCGCCAGCAGCACCGCGACCCGGAGCAGGTCCTTCTCGCCCAGGATCAGCGCCGACAGGGCGGCCGCGCCGCCCGCCGCGAGGAACGAGCGACCGCGCGTGGTCAGCCCGCGCAGCGCTTCGCGCACGTCACATCCTCCGGTAGTCGCCGCGCCCGTCGCTGGACTGGGGCCGCGTGTCGTATGGGTTGCGGCCACGGTCGTGCGGGAGCGGCAGCCGGTGAACGATGTCGGCGACGATCGCGTCGGTCGTGCGGCGGGCGAGCTGCGCGTCGGCGGTCGGGATGATCCGGTGCGCGAGCACCGGCACGGCCAGCGCCTGCAGGTCGTCGGGGAGCACGTAGTCGCGCGACTCCAGCGCGGCCACCGCGCGCGCGGTGCGCAGGAGCTGCAGGGCCGCCCGGGGGGAGGCGCCCAGCCGCAGGTCGGGTGCCTCGCGGGTGGCGGTGACCAGGTCGACCGCGTACTGCTTCACAGCCTCGGCCGCGTGCACGTCGCGAACCGTGGCGATCAGCCGGCGCACGGTGGCGGCGTCGGAGACCGGCCGCAGGCCCTGCAGCGGGTCGTGCGCGCCGTGCGCGTCGAGCATCGCCAGCTCCGCGGCCCCGTCGGGGTAGCCCATCGCGATCCGGGCGGTGAACCGGTCGCGCTGCGCCTCGGGCAGGGGGTAGGTGCCCTCCATCTCGATCGGGTTCTGCGTCGCGATCACCATGAACGGCGTCTGCAGCTCGTAGGTGGTGCCGTCGACCGTGACCTGCCGCTCCTCCATGCACTCGAGCAGCGCCGACTGGGTCTTCGGCGACGCCCGGTTGATCTCGTCGCCCACCACCAGGTTGGCGAACACCGCACCCGGCTTGAACTCGAAGTCGTGGTTCTCCTGGTTGTAGACGCTGACGCCGGTGACGTCGCTCGGCAGGAGGTCGGGGGTGAACTGGATGCGGCGGACGGAACAGTCGATCGACCGGGCCAACGCCTTGGCAAGCTTGGTCTTGCCGACGCCGGGTACGTCTTCGATCAGGAGGTGACCCTCGGCCAGCAGGACGGCGAGTGCGAGCCGCACCGTTGCCGTCTTGCCTTCGATGACCTGCTCGATGTTGGCCACGATGGCATCACTGGCGGCTCGGAACTCGGGACCGGGCAGCGGTGTGCCCAGTTCGTCCCAGGTCTGTTGTGTCACGGGCCTCCTCCTCGGGGGTGCTGCGGCTTCATATGCAAGAGCGTCTGGGCCCGTGGTTTGGTTCACCCGGCGCGGGCAGAATTCGGCAAGCCGCCGCACGCACCGCCGGCCCCACCCGTGCCATCAGGCTAACTGGATTTTTCGACCGCGCCGACCCGGCCGCCCACGCTGTCCAGGATGGGCGCTTTGACCGCCGGGCGGGGCTTAGCCCCGATAACCGCGAAACAACGACATACCGCGCGATGAATTGGCGGATCGATATCTTTCACAAACGATCATCGAGGGATATCGTGACGCCTCATGGCTTCCCCTCAGGCGGACGTGAGTCCGCAACCGGCAGAGGGACCGTTATCCCTCGAGAACTTCGGCTACCGCCAGGAGCTTCGGCGGGAGCTTCGATTCGTCGACATGCTCGCGTACGGCCTCGTGTTCATGGTGCCGATCGCGCCCTTCGCGATCTTCGGCTCGGTGTTCCAGGTCTCCGGCGGCATGGTCGCGCTCACCTATCTGGTCGCGCTCGTGGCGATGTTGTTCACCGCGAACTCGTACGCCCAGATGGTCCGCGCCTTCCCCATGGCCGGGTCGGTCTACAACTACGCGAGTCGCGGAATCGCGCCACCGGTCGGATTCGTCGCCGGTTGGGCGATCCTCCTCGACTACATCCTGGTGCCGAGCCTCCTCTACGTGGTGGCCGCATTCTCGATGAACGCGATCGTGACCGCGATTCCGACCTGGCTCTGGCTGATCGTGTTCGTCGCCGTCAACACGGCGGTCAACTACCTGGGCATCAAGATCACTGCCACGGTCACGCGCTGGTTCCTGCTCGCCGAGCTGGCCGTCCTGGCCCTCGTCGTCGTGGTCTTCCTGATCGCCCTCGGCCAGGGCAAGGGCAACGGGCTCTCCGCGGGCACGGCGTTGTTCAACGGCGACCTGTTCGGCTGGTCGTTGATCTTCGCCGCGGTCGGCGTCGCGATGCTCTCGTTCCTCGGCTTCGACGGCATCTCGATGCTGGCGGAGGAGAACCGCGAGGAGGCGCAGAAGATCGGTCGCGCGATGGCCGGCGCGCTGATCGTCGCGGGCGCGCTGTTCGTGCTGCAGACCTGGCTCGGCTCCATGCTGGTGCCGAACCCGGACGGGCTGCTGCAGGGCGGCGCGGTCGTCGGCGACGAGTTCGCGCAGGCGGCCGAGACGGCCAGCGGGCACTGGATGTACGTGCTGACCTCGCTCGCCACCGCACTGGCCTGGGGCATCGCCAACGCGATGGTCGCGCAGGGCGCCACCTCCCGGCTGCTCTTCGCGATGGCCCGCGACAAGCAGCTACCGGCGTTCCTGGCCCGGGTCTCCCCGCGGCACGCGGTGCCGACCAACGCGGTGTTCCTGGTCGCCGGCCTCTCGCTCGTGCTGGGCCTGACCCTCTGGTTCACCCGCGAGGCCGACGCGATCACCGACCTCGGCCGGCTGGTCAACTTCGGCGCCCTGGTCGCGTTCATCGTGCTGCACGTGACGGTGTTCTGGTGGTACGTGGTCCGCAACGGCAGCCGTGACTGGGCCCGCCACGCGATCCTGCCGGCCCTGGGCCTCGGCATGCTGATCTTCGTGGTGATCAACCAGAAGATCTTCGCCCAGCTCATCGGCGGCATCTGGGTGCTCATCGGCGTCGTCGTGGTCGCGTTCCTGGTCGCCACCAAGCGCACCCCGGTGCTGGCCGGCATGTCGGAGGAGACCACCGTGGACCCCGACGACAACGTGCCCGCCGCACCCTAAGCTCCACACTCGAAGACCCCACGGAAGGCGGAAGCGTGACCGACGTCCTCCGCTACCGGCCGACGGCCGCCGAACTGAGCTACACGTTCGGCGGCCGCGAGCCGGTGGCCCGCATCAAGCCCGGTGACATCCTCGAGACGTACACCGAGGACTGTTTCGGCGGCGTCGTCCTCGGCGTCGACGACCTGCCCTCGCGGGTCTGCGAGTTCCCCTACCTCAACCCGGTCTCCGGACCGTTCCACGTGGAGGGTGCGGAGCCCGGCGACACGCTCGCGCTGCACTTCGTGTCGATCACCCCGGCCCGCGACTGGGCCGTCTCGTCGACGTTCCCGCACTTCGGCGCGCTCACCGCCACCCACACCACGGCGATGCTGCACGAGCCGCTCGAGGAGCGGGTCTGGCGCTACGAGATCGACAGGACCAACAAGCTCGTCCGGTACGCGGCCCGCAACAGCGACTTCACCGTGGACCTGCCGCTGGACCCGATGCACGGCACGGTCGGCGTCGCGCCGGGCGCGTTCGAGGCCCGGATGACCATCGTCCCGGACGTGCACGGCGGCAACATGGACACACCGGAGTTGCGGGCCGGCACCACCGTCTACTTCGGCGTCAACGTGCCGGGCGCGCTGTTCGCGCTCGGCGACGGCCACGCCCGGCAGGGCCACGGCGAGGTCAGCGGCGTCGCGGTCGAGGCCGCGATGGACACCGTGGTCGCCGTCGAGCTGATCAAGGGCGTCGCCACGCCCACGCCCCGGCTGGAGACCGACGACCACCTGATGTCGGCGGGCTCGGCGCGGCCGCTCGAGGACGCGTTCCGGATGAGCCAGCACGACCTGGTGACCTGGGTCGCCGACGCCGGCAAGCTGGACGTGCTCGACTCGTATCAACTGATCAGCCAGGCCGGTGAGGCACCGGTGGGCAATGTGTGCGATGCCAACTACACGATGGTCGCGAAGGTGGCGAAGCGCTACGTTCCCTCCGTCGACATGTATCAGGGCGCCCACGCCCGACTACGCGCCCTCGCCGACAGCTACCGCTGACGCCGTCGAGGGGGAGGGACAGACGACGTGCGGCTGCGTGAAGAGCTGTTCCTGCTGGGCTTCGACAATGCCGGCAAACCGGCCGTCCACCCGGACAGCCTCGACATCGGTGTGGCCGGCGCCCGGCTGGTCGAGCTCGTGCTCGCCGGCCGGGTCGCCGTCACCGGCGGCCGCCTCGGCGTGATCGGGATCGCGCCGACCGGCGACGCCGACGACGACAAGCTGCTCGCCGCGATCAGGCTGGCCGCCCAGCCGCCGCCGCTGGCCGGCGCGCTGACCCAGCTCCGGGTCGGCGCCGGCGAGGCCGTCCGCGACGAACTGCTC
>NZ_BONC01000157.1 GCF_016862515.1 Asanoa iriomotensis | reverse complement strand
CGGAGGCGTGGGCGCACAAGGTTGAGCCGGTTGTCGATTCCGCGTTGTGGTGGCGCGCGAACAAGGTCCTAGAGGCGAACAGGGGCGAGAGCCGCGCGAACAAGGGTGGTCGGCCGGTCGCCAGTCCAGCCAACTGGATCTCCGGCATTCTCGACTGCCCCGCATGCGCGGGGAAGCTGTACCTCAATGCCGGCATGACGCCGGCACGGCACTCGCGCACGGGCAAGCCACGCGTGCCGAAGCCGCGCACGCCGAAGCTGCGCTGTGGTGGTCATGCCAAGCGGCGCCTGTCCTGCGGCGAATTCACGGGAATCGACGCGCAACCCGTCATCGACGTCGTTGCCGGCATGTTCGCCAACGACACGACAGAAATCCTCGCGTTTCAGCGAGTGGCGGGAAACGCGCACGAGCTGGACGAGCTGCACGCCGGACTCCGCAAGATCCAGGCTCGGCTGTCCGCCACCGAAGACGACGACGAACTGGACACCCTGGTCGCGGAACGCAAGACGGTCAAGGCACGCATCGAGGGATTCGCGATCGTTGCCGACCGCTTCGACTACGCACCCACCGGGCAGACGGTCGCCCAGATGTGGAATACCGGTGACGACACCCTCAAGCGCGGAATGGTCCGCGCGGTCAAGGCATCCTGGGGAATGGCTCTCGCCGAGCATGACAGGCAGTGGGGAATCGCCATCGGGACGACAGGCCAAGACGCCCCGGAGAGGGCGATGGGGATTGTCGACCTAGGCAACGGCCTGTGTTTTCGACGTTAGCCGCCGATACGGTCGAGGCTCACCCGGCATCTCACCGGGTGAGCCACTTTGCGTTACCGCTCGACGGCTAATCGGGGCCGTCGCGACAGGGAATGACGAGCACAATCTTTCCCGCCTCAATGAGGTGATCTCAGCAAGGTAGATCATGCACGCTGCGGACGCGGGTCCCCTACTCCAGTGGCTGGTAAGCGTCGTGTTCGCCGTAGTAGAGGACGGCAAACGTCGCGTCTTCCGCGGTCGGTGTCGCGCCATCCCTCCACTCGCTCCAGACCTCGACGGCTTCCAGAGCGAGATCGACCTCCAGCAGGTAGTCGTGGCCAGACTCGGTCGTCACGCCGTCAGGGACGTCGTCGCCAGTGAGAACCAGCGCATCCGAAGAGGGTTTCCACGGCCGTCGTGCATAGATGGTCGGACCTGGCGAGTAGCCGTCGCCAGAAGGGATGTCATCGAGATGGGAGATCACGTCGAGAAGGGTCGGCACATCTGTGACCTTACGGCTGTCGACGATGTCCCAACCGCGTAACGCAGCCTAGCCTTCGCTGTATCAGCAAGATAGGTACCGGTGCTCGAAGTGAGTGAGCACGAGTGCGGCTTTCGCTATCGGGCCGATCTTCTGGGGGCAGGCGGTGACGTGCTGCAGGTAGGCGGAGGACTGGCGCTACGAAGGCCCGGCCGAGCACGGCCGGGTCCTGCTGCGGCTGAAGGTCCGCCGCCCACGCGGGCCGCGTCACCGGTCCGCACTATCAACGGCACTGTCCACCGGATGCCCCTGCCGACGCCCGGCCACTGATCGCCCCGCCGGGCCGCACAGCGCCGGGACGACGTGACCGCGACAGTCGGCACTGACGAAGGTTTGTGGAATGCATCGCCAGGGCCGCACGAACATCCTCGCCGACGTTTCGCCCACGCCTTCTCGGGAGCTGTCTCGCGGGCCATGCGCACCCGCCTCCGGAGGCGGGTGCGCATGGCCTAGCGCCGTTGACCTGCATCAACGCTTCATTGGTGGTGGGTGCCACGAGGAAACTTGGCCGGGCATTTGCCGCGAGGTCGAAGACCCACAGGCAGGCCCGTGGTGCGGGCCTTCTAGGCCATATGTCATCGCCCATGATGAGGTGCGACGGATCGGCATACACTGCTGCCGTGCGGCTGAGGGATGTGATTTGGTGGGGCTCATTCGGCGTGATCGCGTCGGCCTGGGTCGCCGTCCTGGTCTGGGTCCACCTCGGTGGCGGGCTACCTCACCTGCTCCTCGCGCTTATGATCGCCTGTGGGCTCGTCCTGTCCATCACCTTCCGTGCCTTCGGCGTGCGGCGCATCTGGTCAAGGCATCCACCTGACGGTGTCAGACGCTGAAGCGGGGAATTGGCGGGCCCTGCTGGACTTGGACCAGTGACCCCTTCGATGTGAACAAGGTCAGGCCGCACCTGGCACGTCCGCCACCGTCTATCTGGCCTGGTCGAGGTGTGGGTCCGTGTCGGAACCATCGGATTGGCATCGGGCCATATGGCGTCGACTGCCGCCGGTGATGAAACGGTCAAGTGCGGAATGGTCCGCGCGGTCAAGGCGTCCTGGGGCATGGTTCTCGCGGAGCGAGATGGGCGGTGGGGGATCGCCGTTGGGACGGCAGGCCCGAACAGCCCGGCGGGCGCGATGGGGATTGTCGACCTTGGCAACGGCTTGTGTTTCCGACGTTAGCCTGCCTAGTGGCGGAGGCTCACCAGGCATTCTCCGGGTGAGCCTCCTTCTCGTGGCCGCTGGGTAGCTAGTCGGGGTCGTTGTGTTCCGGAATGACGAGCACAATCTTTCCCTCCTCGATGTGCCTGAGCACGTTAGGGAGCCTGAAATCCCGAGGTTGGACGATCACGGTCAACGTTGGTGAGTCATCCGTGGTGGAGCGCCGCCGCCGTGGTGGCCGTGGCGGGGCCGGTTCCTGCGGTACGGGTTCGGGTGGGGTGGACGGTGGGATGTGGTCCGGCGACGTCCCCCGGGCGTCCGGACCCGTATTGGCGCGTGTGGTGCTTTCGGGGGTGGGCTCACCCGTCGTTCGGGTGTGCCCGGTGCCGGCTAGTCGTCGGCTGTGCGTGGTGCGTGGATGTTGGCGTTCAGCCATTTCCCTCCACAGTGGATGCCACGGGTTGCCAGGGGATTCGTGGGCACGGCTCTCTCACCTCCGTTGCTGGGGTCCGACTGTTCGTGGTGCGGCCTATCGGCCCCCGCTCCCGGTAGCCCGGGTAGCGGGTGTCTGTGATCCAGCGTGCGCTACCCGGCCGAGGTTCGGGGATTGACACCGGTTAACTGCCCGACCCCCGCGCGACCTGCGCAAACGTTCGCGGGCATCGGTTGGTGGCGATCAGCGGGACTGCGGGTGGCCTCTGGCAGCGCTTACGGTGCCCGGCGTGGCGGGGGTCTCGGAACGAGAGATCAGCAGACCGTGTCTGGCGTGCGGGAAGCCGGTCGCGCAGAGCGGACGGGGCCGTAAACGCCTCTACTGTGACCGGACGTGCCGGCAACGCGCGTACGAGTCCCGCCGGGCCGACGCCACGACCCGCAGGCCCGCGGCGGAGCCGGCCGCGCGGATCATCGAGCGGCCGGTGCCGGTGCCGGTCGAGGTACCCGTGCCGGTCGAGCACATCGTCAAGGTGCCGGTCGGTCCGGACAGCGGGGAACCGATGTCCCAGATCCGCTGGCCGGTCACCCCATACGGTTGGATGCTGGCGCTCGACGAGCTGGCCCAGCGGCTGCGGGATCTGCGGATCCCGTTCACGGACTACTACCGCCTGCACAGCGCCGCTCTGTCGGTCCTGGCCGAGCTGGAAAAACCCGAACCGGGCACGGGCCGCCGCTGGGCGAACATCAAGGTCAAGGACGCGTTCGCGCAGACCCCACCCGAGCTGTTGATCGGAACCCCGGACGGGGTGATGGAACCGTCCCCGGCCGGCCACACCGCCGCCGCCCGGCTGCTCCAGGTCGCCCGCGCCGACCACGAACGCGTCACCGCGGGCATCACCCTCCGATGGCTCGCTGACCGCATCAACATGCCCGGCGACATCCATGCCGTCCGGGAAGGATTGACCATCCTGATCCGCAACAGCCGAGCTGCGCTGCTCCGCAACGGCGAGATCGAGCACCCCGCCTGGCTGTATCACGACGCTGCGTTCACGCTCGTGCTGCGCGACTACGCCCACCCGGACGGCCTCTGGCGTCCCGCGCCGCCACGGCCACCGACACCACCACCGAACCCCGCCGCCGACACCGCGACGGGATTCTCGTTCGAGGTGCCCGACCCAATCGAAACCGCGTTGATCTACCTGATCGCCCGCGCGGCCGACGGCGGCAACCGCCCGACCACGCTGCGGCACCTCGCCGCCGACGCCACCACCACCGTCGAAGCGATGCACGCGGCCGTCATCGGGTTGGTCGACTCGCCCGCACCCGCCTGGCTGTCCCGCAACGGACGCCGCGTACGCCCCGAACGACTCACCCACACGTCGCGCTTCACCCTGCACACCACGCGGGAAACCGTCCGCTACTTCACCACCACCGACGACACCGACGGCACCGAAGGTTAGAGCTACCGCTGCCCACCAGCGGCGTTCCGGGCCGCCGCCCGCTGCATCCGCGGCGCAGCTCCGCTGCTCGCCGAACGACCCCCCGGATTGCGGGCCGCCGCCGACTGCACCCTCGCCGCAGCCCGCCCCGTCGTCGGAGTCGACTTCCCACCCTTGCCCTTGCCCGCCCCACCAGCAGACGCGCCGCTACTACCGCTGCCTTTAGCCATAGCAAGCACCTTCCTCAGTCCCGCTACAACCTCGACGCTACTGCCGACGGCGATCGACACCCCACCCC
>NZ_BONC01000156.1 GCF_016862515.1 Asanoa iriomotensis | reverse complement strand
GTGGTTCCAGCCGGCGCCTGGGTCCGCCGCAGCCCGGTCAGGACTTCGACACAGACCCTGGGGACGGTTTCGCGAGAAGACGTTCCGGGAACATTCTCGCCCGACCCCGGCGCCAGAGACGCCGTGGGCCGAGACGAGAGGTGCCTGACCATGGGTCTGATGTTCCGTAAGCGGAAGAAGATCGGCCCGATCATCCTGAACTTCACGGAGAACGGTTTCAGCTCCTGGAGCATCAAGATCGGTCGCTGGTCGTGGAACTCCCGGGCACGCGCGCACCGCGTCGACCTGCCGGGACCGCTGTCCTGGAAGCAGGACAAGAGCTGACCTCCCCCGTTCGTGGCGCCCTCCGGTCGTCGGAGGGCGCCACGCGCGCGTCCAGCGCTAGGTAAATTGTCCGATGTGACCAAAGCGGCGTTCCTACGCACCCTCGCCGCGGTCGTGCTCCTGGTGGTCCTCTACTACGTGATACCGGTCGAGCCCGGTGTCAGCGGCTGGCGTCTGGTGCTGCGCAGCCTCGGCGCCTGCGTGTTCCTCGCCGGCGCGATCACGCTGGTGGTCTGGCAGATCCGGCGCAGGATGCGGTCCGACCAACTGCCGCTGGACGGGCTCGCGGTGGCGCTGGTCGCGGGCGCGGTCGCGTTCGCGCTCGCCGACTACGTGCTGGCGATCACGAACGCGAGCCAGTTCGAGGGCCTGGAGACCCGGACCGACGCCCTCTATTTCGCACTGAGCACGTTGTTCACGGTCGGCTTCGGCGACATCCACGCCGCCGGCCAGGGCGCCCGGATCCTGGTCATCTTCCAGATGGTGTTCAACATCGTCGTGCTGGCCACCGGCGCCTCGCTGCTCGTCAACCAGGCGACCTCACGGGTGCGCTCCCGCCGCACCGGCAGCTAGACGATCCGGCGCGAGCATCCCTGCGAGCAGGACGTCCGACGCCATCCGGCGCTGCTCGGGGGTGTCGGTCGCCTTCGTCATGCGGAGGAACATCGCAACGTCGTCGACGGTAAGGCCCGCACGGAGGCCACCCGCGGCGCGCAGGCGGCTCGTCGTGGGCTCCACGACCTCCGTGAGCAGGCGCAGGGCGTGCTCAAGGGTGCGGCCACTCGCGTACGCCAGCTTGTTGAACGCCTCTCCCTCGGCCTCGGGCATGGTGCAGCTCTCCGTGAACATCGTGCGGAAAGCCTCGCCCGGGTCCGGGATCAGCGCCGCACGCTCGGCAGCCTCGAGAGCCGGCCGCATCAGCTCGGTGAGCACCGCCTCGACGAGGTCGTCCTTGGTCGGGAAGTGCCGGTAGAGGCTGCTCGCCGCCAGGCCGGCGCGCCGCGCGACCTCGTCGAGCTTGACGTCCGGGCCGCGGTCCAGGAAGACCTCCGCGGCGGCCTCGATCAGCCGCTGCCGGTTGCGCACCAGGTCCTTGCGCTGTGTGACGGCACTCATGGCTGAAATGGTAGCAGCACTCCGACTTTGGGCTACGGTGAAACGAGAGTTCCACTCCCATATTGAAGGAGAACGCGAGCATGCCCACGGAAGACCACATGCGCTCCGCGCTGCACAGCTACCTCGACGCCCTCAACAACCTCGACCTCGACGCCGCGCTGGCCCTGTTCGCGACCGGAAGCACGCTGGAGGACCCCGTGGGCACCGGCGTCGCCGACGCCCACGAGCGCCTGCCCCGGATGTTCGCGCAGGTGCCCGCCGGCTCCACGTTCACCCTGGACACGCCCATCCGCACGTCGCACGGATCCTCGGCCGCGATGGCCTTCACCCTCCGGACGGTCATCGACGGCACACCGGTCCAGGTGCGGTCGCTGGACGTCATGGACTTCGACGACGACGGCCTGATCACGCACATGAACGCCTACAACGGCCCGTCGGACCAGCAGATCGGCGGCTTCGAACAGGGGTACGCCGTGGCGAACGGGGTGCGGCTGCACTACGAGGTCGGCGGTGAGGGCGAGCCGCTCGTCCTGCTCGACGGCTTCCCCCGCACCACGCACAGCCTCCACGGGATCATGTCGGAGCTGGTGAAGCACTACCGCGTCATCGCCGTGGACTATCGCGGCCAGGGCGGCTCGGACAAGCCCGCCGACGGCTACGACAAGAAGACCATGGCGAAGGACGTGTACGAGCTGGTCCGCGGGCTGGGCTACGACAAGGTGAACATCGCCGGCGGGGATATGGGCGGGATGGTCGCCTACACGTTCGCCGCGAACCACCCGGAGGCCACCGCGAAGCTGGCGCTGTGGGACGCCGGGCCGTTCGGTCGGTCCCACGCCACCATCAGCGCCTTCCCGCCGCCGGGTGCCGGCAACACGTGGTGGTATCCGCTGAGCCGGATCGACGGCCTGCCGGCGAAACTGCTGGCGGGGCGGTTCCGGGCGGTGATCGACTGGGCGGCCGACCACTTCGCGGTCCACCCCGACAAGATCACCGAGCAGGACCGGGAGATCTACGCCAACGCGTACGACTCACCGGAGGCGGTGACCGCGGCCTTCGCCGCCTACGGCGCGTACCACCAGGACGTGGCCGACAACGCGACCTACCCGCCGCTGACCATGCCCGTGCTGGTCCTCGGCAACGGTGCGACGCTCCCGTTCCTGAAGGCGGAGCTGGCGGACCTGTTCCCGGCCGACGCCCGCTACGTCACCATCGAGGACACCGGCCACTACATCGCGGAGGAACAGCCCGAGGCCCTCGCCGCCGAGCTGGCGACGTTCTTCTAGGTCGAGATCACCACGTCGCCGCCGAGGCGGCCGGTGGGTGGGTCGCGGGTGAGCTGGCCGGCGGTGAGCAGCGAGGTGAGCACGCGGTTGGCGTCGGCCGCGCGGTAGACCGTGTCGGTGACGGTGAACCGGCGCAGGTCGGTCACCGTGGCCCGGCCGACCTCGGCCAGGTGGGCCAGCAGCTCGCGGCGCAACGGGCCCGGGTGCGGGCGCTCGGAGATGTCGAGCAGGTGCCCCTCCGGGTCCTGCGGGTCGCGGTAGCGGACGCCGGCGTACTCGTCGACCGCCCACATCGCGTCCTTGAACGCGTCGAGGCTCTTGCCCGCGCCGGTCGCGAACGCGACCAGCCGGGCGGTCCCGTCGCGGGCCACCAGCTCGACGTCGGCGACCAGCGGGAACCCCGCGGCGGCCAGGGCGGCCCGGTGGTCCCGGGCCCCCGCGGCCAGCACGAGCAGCAGCTCGCCGGGCTTGCCGCGGGCGACGGCGGCGAGCGTGCCGGCGGCCGGCTGCGGGCCGCCGGCGGTGTCGAGGAAGGCCAGCAGCGGCGCGCCCGCGGCCGAGGCCGCCGTGAGCACCGCCGGCAGGGTGTCGACGCCGCCCTCGACGGCGTGGATGTCCAATCCGGATGGACGGTCGAGCTCCTGGTAGACGGCGTCCAGCGCGGCCCGGTCAGGGCTGGGCGCGACCACCGGGGCGGTCAGCCGGCGGCCGCGCAGCAGGTCGGTGAACTCGTCGAACACCCGCAGCGCCGCCTCGGGCAGCCCGTCGGGCGCGCCGCCGTAGGCCTGTGCGAACGTCGCCCGCTTGGACCTGTGCAGGGCGGCCGGCCCCCACGCGTCGAGCTGCCGCACGAGGATCTCGCGTACGACATCGTCGATCGGCCCGCCCATTCCTCCATTTTGGCGGAAAAGGCGTCACGCGGGAACGGAGATGCCGACACCGCCTCGCGTTCGGCCGCCGTAGCGGGCCTTCTCGGCGTCGAGATCGAGCCGGCCGATCCGGCGGCGGGCGGCGAGCGTGCCCTCGTCGAGCTTGTCGGCCGGCACGAGCCAGACGATCTCGAACTCGAGCCCGTCGGGGTCCTTGCCGTACAACGACTTGGTGCTGCCGTGGTCGGAAGCGCCGGCCAGCGCGCCCGCGGCGGAGAGCCGCTCGGCGGTCGCGGACAGCTCGTCGAGCGTGTCGACCTCCCAGGCGAGGTGGTAGAGGCCGACGGTGGCGCGCCCGGCCGGCGACGGCCCCGCGCCGGCGACCTCGAACAGGCCGAGGTCGTGGTCGTTGGTCGAGTCGGGCGCCTGCATGAACGCCGCGCCGGCGAAGCCCTCGGGCGTCATCGGGACCCGGCTGAAGCCGAGCACGTCCTGGTAGAAGGCGACGCTGCGGGCGAGGTCACTGACGAAGAGGACCGCGTGGTTGAGTCGGTGGATGCCCATGTGTCCAACGGTAGCGCTCCATAGTTGAGAGTTCAACTATGCGCGTATGATGGTGGTCATGACGCGATGGCTGGACGACCAGGAGCAAGCCGCCTGGCGTGCGTTCCTCGGTGCCACCCGGGCCCTGATGGACGCCCTCGACCGCGAGCTGCAGCACGAGGCCGGCATGCCGCACGCCTACTACGAGATCCTCGTGCGGCTCTCCGAGGCACCCGAGCACATGATGCGGATGAGCGAGCTGGCCGACGCCTGCGGCTCGTCGCGCAGCCGCCTCTCGCACGCGGTCGCCCGGCTGGAGGAGTCCGGCTGGGTGCGCCGCCAGGACTGCCCCACGGACCGCCGTGGCCAACTCGCGGTGCTCACGGAGGAGGGCTACCGCGTGCTGGTCGAGGCGGCGCCGGGGCACGTCGAGGGCGTCCGCCGGCACCTGTTCGACCGCCTCACCAAGGACCAGGTCGCCGAGCTCCACCGGATCAGCGACGCGATCTTGAAGGGCTAGGGGTCTGTGTCGAAGTCATGG
>NZ_BONC01000155.1 GCF_016862515.1 Asanoa iriomotensis | reverse complement strand
CAGTCGGCCAAGCCCCTGCGATGTCAGTCGGCCAAGCCGACGTGGTCCAGCACCCAGGCCGCGATGAAGGCCTCGTCCTTCCAGGCGTCGTACCGGCCGCTCGGGCCGCCGTGGCCCGCGCCCATCTCGGTCTTGAGCAGGTAGTGCCCACCCGGGGCGGCAGCGCGCAGGCGGGCCACCCATTTGGTCGGCTCGTGGTACAGCACCCGCGTGTCGTTGAGGCTGCTGGCCGCCAAAACGGCCGGGTAGTCCACCGCGGACACGTTCTCGTAAGGCGAGTAGGACTTCATGTAGGCGTAGACCTCGGGGTCCGCGAGCGGGTTGCCCCACTCCTCCCACTCCATCACGGTCAGCGGCAGCGACGGGTCCAGGATGGACGTCAACGGGTCCACAAAGGGCACTTCCGCCACGATGGCGGTGAACGCCTGGGGTGCCAGGTTGGCCACCGCGCCCATCAGCAGCCCACCCGCCGAGCCACCGCGGGCGACCAGCCGGTCCGCCGAGGTCCAGCCGGCCTTCGCGAGGTGCTGTGCGCAGGCGACGAAGTCGGTGAACGTGTTCTTCTTGGCCAGCAGCTTGCCGTTCTCGTACCAGTGCCGGCCCAGCTCGCCGCCGCCGCGCACATGTGCGACCGCGAACACCATGCCACGGTCCAGAAGCGACAGTCGCGGCACCGAGAACCACGGGTCCATCGACGCCTCGTAGGAGCCGTAGCCGTAGAGCACGCAGGGAGCCGAGCCGTCGCGTGGCGTGCCCTTGCGGCGGATCAACGAGATCGGCACGCGGGTGCCGTCGTCGGCGAGCGCCCACTCGCGGTGCTGCTCGTAGTCGGCCGGGTCGAACTCGCGCCCGTCCGGGCCGGGCTTGACGGGCTTGCGCTTGCGCAGGATCAGCTCGCCGGTGGCCAGGTCGTAGTCGTACACCGACTCCGGCGTGGTCAGGGACGTGTAGCGCAGCCGTACGAGACCGGTCTGGTATTCGGGGTTGCTGTCGATGTTGACGCTGTAGATGGGTTCCGGGAACCGCATGTCATAGCCGTCGGTCTCGCCGAGCGGCAGGATCCGTAGGCCGGACAGGCCGTCGCGGCGCAGCGAGATGACCAGGTGCTCGGCGAACGCGTCGACCGACTCCAGCCTGGTGCCGGGCTCGTGCGGCACCATCGTCGCCCAACCGGTCGGATTGTCCACAGAGGTGTACGCGAGCTCGAAGTCCTCGGCGCCGTCGTTGTGCAGGATCAGGAAGCGGTGGCCGTGGTGCTCGACCGAGTATTCGACCCCCTGGCGGCGCGGCGCGATCAGGGCCGGCTCGGCGGTGGGGTCGTCGGACGGGATGACCCGGACCTCGCTGGTGATCTTGCTGCCGGCCTCGATCAGGACGTAGCGCTGCGAGCGGGTCAGGTCGACGCCGACCCAGAAGCGTTCGTCGAGCTCCTCGTACACGATGACGTCTTCGCTCGTCGGCGTGCCGACCGTGTGCCGCCAGACCCGGTAGGGCCGCCACGCGTCGTCGACCGTGAGATAGAAGAGCGTGCCGCCGTCGTAGGACCAGGCGGTGCCGTAGAAGGTGTCGGGCACCTCGTCGGCGAGCACCTCGCCGCTCCGCAGGTCCTTGATCTTCAGGGTGAAGCGTTCGTCGCCCGTGAAGTCGGTCGAGAAGGCGAGCCGGTTGCCGTCGGGGCTGACGTCGAACGCGCCGAGCGCGAAGAACTCGTGCCCGTCGGCCAGCGCGTTGCCGTCGAGCAGGATCTCCTCGCCGGGCAGCGGGCCGCCGTCGCCGGTGGCGGGCGGGGTCGTCTGCGCCGGGTCGGCGAGCGGGACGCGGCAGTAGATCGGGTACTGCTGGCCCTCGACCGTGCGGCTGTAGTACCAGAAATGCCCCATCCGGTATGGGACTGAAAGGTCCGTTTCCTGCGTGCGCTGGCGGATCTCGCCGAACAGCTTCTCGCGGAGGCTCGCGAGGTGAGCCGTCATCGCCTCGGTGTAGGCGTTCTCGGCCTTGAGGTAGCCGAGGGTGTCGGGATCGTCCTTTTCCGCGAGCCAGGCGTATTCGTCGATGACGGTGTCGCCGTGGTGCGTGCGCTCGTGCGGCACCCGCTTCGCGACAGGGGCATTGGGCTCGTCGGTCACGCGCTCACGCTACCCGGCCGGCACGTCGGGGGCGTTGCGGGTCGTTCGAACATGTGTACGATAAACCGCATGGTGGCGCCGGGCAGCTTCGATGTGCGGGAGCGCTTGGCGGCCATCTGCGGGCCGGGGTTCGCTCGGGAGGCCGGGCCCGCAGACGAGGTGGCCGGCGTGCCGGCGCGGTGGGTGGCCGCGCCGGGCACGGTCGAGGCGGCGGCCGCGGTGCTGGCGCTCGCCGCCGCTCGTGACCTCGCGGTGGTGCCGCGTGGCGCGGCGACCAAGGTCGACTGGGGCACGCCGCCGGTCAGGCTCGACCTCCTCGTCGACACGGGCCGGCTGGCCGGCATCTGGCACCGCGACCCGGGCGAGCTGAGCGTCGAGGTCGGCGCCGGCACCCCGGTCCGCGCGGTGCAGGCGGTGCTCGGCCAGCGCGGCCTCCGGCTGGCCTGCGACCCGCGCTCGATCGGGTCGACGGTCGGCGGCATCCTGGCGGCCGACGAGTCGGGCCCGCTGCGCCACCGCTACGGCACGCCGTGCGAGCAGGTTGTCGGGGTGAGCTACGTCGATGCCGAGGGCCGGCTGCGGCACGCCGACGGCTGGTCGATGCGCGGCACCGACGGCCCGGGCCTCAACCAGGTGCTCTGCGGCTCACAGGGCGCCCTGGCACTGCTGGTGTCGGCTACGTTGCGCACCCAGGCGGCGCCGGCGGCCCGGGTGTGGGTGACCCGCTCGGTGTGGACACCGCTGGAGGTCCACGACCTGGTCAGGCAGGCACTGGCCGCTTCGGTCGCCCCGTCGGCGATCGAGGTCGACCTGCCGGCACACCGCGCGATCCTGATCCCACGGCAACGCAGCCGCCAGGGCCCGGGCACGGTGGCGCTCCTGCTGGAGGGCGCCCGCGCCGACGTGCTCGACCGGGCGGAGCAGTTGCTCGGCGTGCTGAGCGGCGACGCCCGCGCGGTCGAGACGCCGCCACGCTGGTGGCATCGCTACCCGTTCGAGCCGGGTGAGGTGGCGCTGCGCCTGACGGTGCCGATCAACGACCTGCACGCGGCCATCTACGCGTTGCGCGACGCGGTCGGGGGCCCGGTCCCGGTCCGCGGCGCCGCCGGCACGGGGGTGGTCCACGCGGCGCTGCCGGCGAGCCTGGGCGCGGAACGGGTCAACGCGATCCTGATGGCGGTCCGGGGGGTGCTGCTGTTCCGCGGCGGCACCTGCGTGGTGACCTCGGCCCCGCCTGCGGTCCGGCAGGCGATCGACATGTGGGGCCCGGTGGCGGCCCTGCCGACCCTTAGGGAGGTGAAGGACCGCTTCGACCCTCACCGCCGCATGGCCCCGGGCCGCTACATCGGCGGTCTCTGACGGCTGGACCCGCGGCCAACCTTGCGGCCAGGGTCGCCGATCCAACGGCCGCGTTGATGCCGACCCAGCATCGAGGCGGGTGCGCGCCGCCGCCGATCCGGTGCGCCGTGATGCCCTCGAACGCTGGCGGCCTGTCTTGCCGATCAACGCGGTCTGTGGCGGCCTAGCCGCCGGCCGGCGGTGTCCCGGCATCAGACGGGTGCGCGCGCCGCCGCAGATCGGGCGCGCCGTGTTGGCGCCGAGCGCAAGCCGTCCCGAGCGGGCCTTCCGGCACCGGTCGGGGTCAGGGCGTCAAACGGGTCGGTGCCTGGCGCGAACGGACCGATGACGGGCGCAGCCCGCGCGATCGCGCGGCATTAACGGTCCGAAAGCGGGCCACCGGGAATGGGAGGCGAAATTCGCGACTACGTCGCGCGTGCGAAACCGCTTCTCAATGCGAGCCGCGCTCGCCCTTTTTACCTGGGGCGACGATTTCGTGGACGAGGCCGTATTCGCGGGCTTCCTCCGCCGTTAGTTGGCGGCCGCGGGACATGTCGTCCTCGACGCGGCTGCGGGGTTGGCCGGTCGCTTCGGCGATGCGCACGATCAGGTCGTCGAGGGCGCGCAGGTGCTGGCCCGCGGCGTTGGCTACGTCGTCGGCGTTGCCGGAGATGCCGGCCGCGCGCGGCTCGCGGAGGCGGAAACGCGTGTGTGGGAAGGCCTTGCGGTGCGGTGCGACCGCGTAGAGGCCCACCGCGGCGCCGCCGATCTCCGACGTGGCCAGCACGTGGACCGGCGCGTGCATGATGTCGAGGGCATCGATGATCGCGAAGACCGCGTCCAGGTCGCCGTCGGGGCTGCGTAGGTGCAACTCCACCGGGTCCGGGCCCTGGGCGTCGAGGGTGAGCAGGGCCGCGGCGGTGCGGGTCGCGGCCGAGCCGTTCACCGTGCCCTGGAGGATCACGATGCGGCGGTCGAAGAGCTTCTCCTCCAACCACGGCGCCAACCACGGGCCGCTCTCCGCCGGCTGCTCCTGCCCCTGCGGCTGCCCGGGCGGCACGTTCCACCGGCGTGGTTGATCGTCGAGCGGCATCGTCGGTCCCCTCCGTCGTCACGTCGGCGCGGTTCCGCGTGAACCGGCCGCCCAGACGCGGTCGCCGTGCGTCCGGTGCCACCGAAGCCGTCGGCGGCCCTACCGCCGACGCTATACCCGTTGGGCCAAACTGGCGCGTCGGTTCG
>NZ_BONC01000154.1 GCF_016862515.1 Asanoa iriomotensis | reverse complement strand
AGCCGGACCGCCTGATGCTCCCGCGCTGCCCGCGCGAGGGCTGCTGGTGCTTGCCGCCGAACCACTGCCGGCTGCGCCGCCCGTCGCGGCACCGCCCGCACCTGCGGCATGAGACCCGTTGCCGTCCGCCGGACCACTGCCGGCCGCGCCACTCGACGCACTCCCGGCACCTCGGCCGCCCGAGCGCGGAGCGGTGCCAGCCTTGCCCGCCGGTGCCGCGCCCGGGGTAGGCCCGCCCTGCGCGGTGGCACCGCCTGCGGTCGCCGAGGCACCTACTGCGCCGTTGCTCGCGGAACCGCTCGCGCCCGCGGCGCCAGGACCGCCGGCCGCCGCGCCGGCCGAGCCCGCGCGGTTCCCGGTTGCGGAGCCGGGTGCCGCACCGTTCGAAGCGGCCCCCGACGGCCGCGGGCCGCTGCCCGACGCCGCACCGCGACCAGTTCCAGCCGGGGACTCAGCACTATTGCCGGGTGCCGCGCCGTTCGGCGAACCCGCTGACCCTGACGGGCGCGATCCGCTGCCCGACGTCGCACCGCCGGCAGGCGCGGCGCTGCGGGGTGCTGTGCCGTTCGGGGAGGCCGCGGCGTTCGTGGGCGGCTGGCCGACGTAGCCGTTGGAGCCCGCCTGCCCGCTCGTGGTCGCCGACGCCGCGCCGGCCGCCGGGGTCTTTCCGGTGCTCGGGGTCGCGGTCGCTCGGGGACCGTTGCCGTTGGCACCCGCGGCCGCGCCGCGACTCGCCGTGGGCGTCTTGCCGCTGGCGCCGTTCGCTGTGGGCTCTGGGGCCTTCGTCGGCACGCCGGCGCGGCCCGTGGCCTTCGTGGCGCCGTTGGGGGACGAGGGGGTCTTCGCGTCGGGCGTCCGGCGGGCGGTGCGGCCCTTCTTCGCGGGCGCGTCGGGCTTGTCTCCCTCGGCTGCCTCGTTCTTCTTCGACGCGCTCTTGCCGCGGGCCTTGCCCAGCAGGCCGCCCTTGCCGAACAGGCCACCCTTGCCCGGCTTCGACGTCTCCGGCGGGGTACCGGTCGTCGGAGCGGTGCCACTGATCGGTGCGGCGTCGTGTACCGGTGCCACCTCGCCGTTGACCGGCGTCGGGGCGGGGCGCCCGGGCGATGCCGCGTCGTGGCGGTGGGCCGCTGCGTTGCTCGCGGCCCCGGCAGCGCCTCGCTCGTGGTGGCGCGCTCCGTCGTTGCTCCGCGGCCCGCGAGCCGCCGCGCCGGCGCGGGCGCCAGCCCCGACTCCGCCAGGCGTCGACCCGGACCCGGACCCGCCCTCAGCCGCAGACCCGGTCGCCGACGCGCCGCCCGCAGCAGACCCGGTCGTAGACCCGCCGCCCGCAGAAGACTTGGCCGCAGACCCACCTGCTGCGGACCCCGCCGCAGACGCGCCGCCCGCCGCGGACCCGTTGCCCGCGGCGGGCCCGGTCCCGGCCACAGACGCAGCGCCCGCCGCAGACCCATTGCCGTTCACAGACGCGCCGCCCGCCGCAGACCCGTTGCCCGCCGCAGACCCGTGGCCGGTCGCGGACCCATTGCCCGTCGCGGAACCGTTGCCCGCGGCGGGTGCACCCGCCGCGACCTTGCCGATCGGAGCCGGGGCGGTACCGCGCCCGGCGGGCTTGCTTCCGGCGGGGGCAGTGCCGGCGTCGGGGGACGTACCGGCGGTGACGGCCTCACCCTCCAACGGCGCCGGTTCGAAGGAGACCGTGGAGAGGACCTGGTCGGCGTTCTCCTCGCGGCGCCGGCGGGCGGCCAGGGCGAGCTCGAAGTCGCGGCGGGCCTTTACCGCGTCGTTGTAGGCCTCCGCGCGGATGCGCTGGGCGTCCTCGCGGGCCTTGGCCAGCACTTCGCGGGCCTCGGCGACGATGTCGCCGGCCTCCTCCTCGGCGAGGGCGACCATCTGCTGCACCCGGGCGGTGTTGCGGTAGACTGCGGGCCGGCCGCGCAGCATCTCGTGCAGGCGTTCCGCCTCGGCGCGGACCATGCCCAGCTCGATCCGCATGCTGGCGGCGCTTTCCGCTTGCGCTGAGGCCTTCGCGAGCTGCTCGCCCAGATCCAGGAGGCAACTTTCGACCTCTTCGCGGTCGTAGCCCGATTCGACGATGGAGAAGTCCATTAGCTCGCCCCCGAGGTAGCCAGTAGTTTCCCCTCCCGGCCATCCTCCCCGAGGCATTACCCCGTTTCGGGGCGTTCTGCGGAATTAAATCCACATTGGCCCACGCGCTCGGGCGGGTCGTGGGGCACGCTCAGGAGTCGTCGCTGAGCAATGTGTCGAGCCCACTGATCTTGAGTACCCGGGCCACCACGCCATGTGCGCCGGTCAGCCGCAGGAAGCCGCCGGCGGCGGAGCTGAGGTGGTGGCCTCGGATGAACGCTGACATGCCGGTCGAGTCACAGAACGTCACGGCATCCAGATCAACCACGATGGAGGTACGCCCGTCGCCGAGAACCTCGTCGATCCGCTCGCTGAGGTACGGGGCGGTGCTCAGGTCGAGCTCCCCAGCGAGGCGCAACACCACCACATCGGGCCGGTCCTCCCGGCGAACCGTCAATGTGACGGAGGCGTCGTCAATCGTTGCCACCCGGCAAGGATATAGCGAGCCAAGACCCGCCGCGCCCCGGGTACGACCACCGTTATCAGCAGGTTACGCGCCCCCGAGCGCACCACCCCGACAAACCGCCCGAGCCTGCCCGACCCAAGGTTCCCGAGGCAAGATCAAACCCCTCGAGGGAAGTGGGGTTGGGTCACCGTTTCGTCGGCTCGTGGGATCGCGGCCCGAATCCGGACCCTGGAGGCCCGGATGTTCGAGGCCTATCCACCTGGACGGACAGCGAGCCGCCGGGGTGCCCACGTGCGACACCCCCCCGGCGGCTCGATGAAACTAGCGACGCGCTGCCTTCCGCGCTCCGGTCGTGGACTTCCGCGCCGTCGACGGTGACCGGCGAACCGTGCTGGTAGCGCGCGCCGTCGACGTCGTCTTGCTCGCCGCGCTGGTCCGCGCTGTCGTCGACTTGCGGGCCGAGGTCGACCGCCGTGTGCTCGTCGCCTTGCGCGCGGCGCCGGTCGCCTTGCGGGCCGTGGCGGAGCCGCGGGCGGGTCCAGTCGAGGTCTTGCGGGGCGCCGCCGACTTGCGGGCCGTCGTCGACTTGCGGGTCGCCGGGGCCTTGCGGGCCGTGGACGACTTGCGTGGTGTCGATGCCTTCCGGGCGGTCGACTTCCGCGCCGTCGTCGTCTTGCGCGCCGCCGTCGACTTGCGCGCCGTCGTCGACTTGGTGGCGCTGGTCGCCTTGGTGGCAGCGGTCGACTTGCGCGGCGACGCCGCCTTGCTCGCCGTCGACTTACGCGCCGCAGTCGACTTGCGCGCCGTCGACTTCGTGGCGCTGGTCGCCTTGGTGGCGGCGGTCGACTTGCGTGGCGACGCCGCCTTGCTCGCCGTCGACTTACGCGCGGCCGTCGATGCCTTGCGCGCCGTCGATGCCTTACGCGCCGTCGATGCCTTACGCGCCGTGGACGCCTTGCGTGGTGTCGCCGACTTCGCCGCCTTGCGCGCCGCGCTCGGGCCTGCCGACTTCGCTGCCTTGCGCGCCGGGCTCGGGCCCGCCGCCTTCTTCCGGGCCGTCGTCGCCTTGCGCGCCGTTGTCGCCTTGCGGGCCGTCGTCGCCTTGCGGGCGGTCGTCGCCTTGCGGGCGGTCGTCGCCTTGCGGGCCGTCGTCGCCTTGCCGGCGCCGCCGGCCGTCACCGCGCGGCCGTTGCGGGCCTGCGGGGTCGCGAGCGCCGCGCCGATGATGCCGGCGTTGTTGAGGAGCATGGCGGGTACGACGCGCGTTTCGATGTCCAGCCGCGACAGGAAGTTGTCCGACTTGCGGCTCACGCCGCCGCCCACGATGAACAGGTCGGGGCTGAGCAGCTGCTCGAGGTGCTGCAGGTATTTCCGCACCCGCTTGGACCAGGCGTTCCAGCCAAGATCCTCATCCTGGCGTACGCGGGCCGCCGCGCGTTTCTCCGCGTCCATCCCGTGCATCTTGATGTGGCCGAACTCCGTGTTCGGGACCAGCATGCCGTCGATGAAGACCGCGCTGCCAATGCCCGTGCCGAAGGTCAGCATCACGACCTTGCCCTTTTGGCCCTTGCCGGCGCCGAACTCCATCTCGGCCATGCCGGCCGCGTCGGCGTCGTTGATCAGGGCCACCGCGCTGTGCAGTTCCTGGGAGAAGAGCTGGGCGCCGTTGGTGTTCATCCACGACTTGTCGACGTTGGCCGCCGTGCGGACAACGCCGTTCGCGATCACGCCGGGGAACGTGATGCCAACGCGCTCCGGTCGGGCCCGGAAGTGGCGCACCACCTCACCGACCGCCGCGACGACGCTCTTCGGGTTGGAAGGCTCCGGCGTGTCCACCCGGAAGCGTTCGCCGGTCAGCTCGCCCCGCCTGATGTCGACCAGCGCGCCCTTGATGCCCGAGCCGCCGATGTCGATGCCGATAACCGCCATGAACTGCACGTTACGCCCGGGGCCGATGCTCGCGCAGCGTAATCAGGACAGCGGCGGCGGGGTCAGCTTCCGGTTCTCCACATTGGATTCGGGAGGACCCGGCGCGTAGCGCGACGTGCCCGCGTTCTTCTCGCGGCTCCCGACCCACTTTGCCGCGGGCGGCTGCCCTCCGACGCTGCGCGGCGACCGCCCGACATCGTCAACCGGCGCAGGCGCGGGCGCGGGCCGAGGCGCAGGCTCATCCGCAGCGATGGTGGGAACCTCCTCGTGATCTCCGGCGCCCGACTCGTCGAGCGCCTCGCCCACGAGATCGCTGGCGTCGCCCTGCCCGGCCGCGGGCACACCGTCGCGGTGCACCTCCGAACCGTGCGTCGACACCCCGGCCACCAGTCCACCCGCGAACCCGCCGCACGCTGCCGCGACGGCACTCCCGATCACACCGGCATGCGAGTGACACCCACCGGTGAAGCTCGGCACACACGACCGCGCCGGATCCCAACCGGGCGGCGACCCACCGGCCCCACCTGCGGCGCCACCGGACCCACCGCCGCCCGTGCCGCCGCCGGACCCGGCACCGCCAGACCCGGCACCGCCAGACGCAGCGCCACCAGATCCGGCACCGCCTGT
>NZ_BONC01000153.1 GCF_016862515.1 Asanoa iriomotensis | reverse complement strand
ATCGCGGGCTGCGACATCGCGAACGGCGCGCCGAGCTCGCCGACGGTGGCCTCGCCCCGCACGAGCCGCTCGAGGATGGCGCGCCGCGTCGGGTCGGCGAGCGCCCCGAACACCGCGCTGAGCTGGTCAGTAGCCATCTATAACCAATCCGTTCTATAGCGATCTGGTTAAGCATGCCCCGACGCGGGCGCGGTCGTCAAATTTCTTTCGTCGTCCTGTCGAATCGCGCCGGGCTCGTACGACGCGTCGGTGAGCGGCCAGAATTGGCCGCGACGGACAGGAGAGATGCGATGCGTTTCATGCTGATGCTCAAGGGCGACCCGCCACCCGGTGCCATGCCGCCGCCGGATCTCGTGCAGGCGATGCACGAGTACGACGTCGAGCTGGAGAAGGCCGGCGTGCTGCTCGCGGCCGAGGGGCTCTACGACAGCTCGCAGGGCGCGCGGGTGATCTACGCCAAGGGCGCGCGGACGGTCGTCGACGGCCCGTTCACCGAGGCCAAGGAGCTGATCGCCGGCTTCTACCTGATCGACGTCAAGTCGCCCGAGGAGGCCATCGAGTGGGCCCGGCGCTGCCCGGTCGACCGGGCGATCCCGCCGGGCGCCGACTGGGAGGCGGTCGTCGAGGTGCGCCGCGTGGCGGATCCGGCCGACATCCCGACGATCAACGAGGAGCAGGCCGCACAGGCCGAGAAGTTCAGGATGGGTCGTTAGCGCGCGCCTCCAGCAGCGCGCGCTCGCGGGCGTTGTGTGTCAGCGACGCGGCCCGGGTGAACTCCGCCCGGGCCTCGTCGGGCCGGCCGAGCTTGGCCAGCAGGTCGCCGCGGACCGCCGGCAGCAGGTGGTAGGTGGGCAGCAGGCCCTCGGCGACGATCGCGTCGACCAGCGCGAGCCCGGCCGCCGGACCGTCGGCCATGCCGACCGCGACGGCCCGGTTGAGCTCGACGACCGCCGACTCGGCCAGCGGGGCCAGCAGGTCGTAGAGGGCGGCGATCCGCTTCCAGTCGGTCTCGTCGGGGGTCCGGGCCTGTGCGTGGCAGGCGGCGATCGCGGCCTGCAGGGCGTACGGGCCGGGCCGGTCGCCGACGCGGTCCAGGGCGGCCAGCCCGCGGCGGATGAGCAGCGGGTCCCAGCGCGCCCGGTCCTGGTCGAACAGCCGGACCGCTTCACCGCCCGCGCCGACCCGGGCGCGGAGTCGGGAAGCCTGTAGCTCCATCAGCGCCACCAGCCCGTGCACCTCGGACTCGTCCGGCATCAGGCCGGCCAGGATGCGGCCGAGCCGGAGGGCGTCCTCGCACAGGGCGGGGCGCACCCAGTCGTCACCGGCGGTGGCGGTGTAGCCCTCGTTGAAGATCAGATAGATCACTTCGAGTACGGAGGCCAGCCGCGCCGGCCGTTCGGCGGGCTCGGGCACCTCGAACGGCACGTCGGCCTCGGCCAGGGTCCGCTTGGCGCGGACGATCCGCTGCGCGACGGTCGGCTCGGCCACCAGGAAGGCGCGCGCGATCTCGGCCGTGGTGAGCCCGCCGAGCAGGCGCAGCGTCAGCGCGACCCGGGCCTCCGGCGCGAGCACCGGGTGACACGCGACGAACGTGAGCCGCAGCAGGTCGTCCTCGATCCGGTCCGGCTCGATCTCGTCCTCGACGGACTCGGGCAGGGCGCGGCCGATCTCCTGGAGCTTGCGGGCGTACCGCTCGTTGCGCCGGACCAGGTCGACCGCCCGCCGCTTGGCCACCGCCATCAGCCACGCGCCGGGGTTGCGCGGGATCCCCTCGGCCGGCCACTGCTCGAGCGCCGCGACCAGCGCGTCCTGCGCGAGCTCCTCGGCCACCCCGACGTCGCGCATCATCCCGGCCAGCCCCGCGATCAGGCGCGGCGCCTCGATCCGCCACACCGCCTCGACCGCGCGACCGACCTCGTTCTCCGTCAACGGCACGCCGACGAACCTACCTCGTGCTGTTATTGCATATCTGTGGCAACAACCGGGAGGATGCAACACGTGACGATCGTGGAGGTGGTGCTGCTGTCAGCAGTCGGGGGCGCGCTGCGCTACCGCACGGTGTCGGCTCCCCTGCCGCCCGGCCCGCACCCCGACGACCTGGCGCTGCATCTGTCCGGCCTGACGCTCTGCACGCCGGGCGCGACCCTCCACTCGACGAGCTGGCGCTACGCGGACCAGGCGGTGCTGCTCACCTATGCCGCGCTGCCGGACCCGGCGCCGATCGGGGCAGTCCCGCTGGCACCGGACCGCATGGTAATCGGCGGGGCCGCCCTCGCGCCCTCGCCGCCGCGGGTCGACGCCGACGCGGTCGCCGCGCACGCGGCCCGCCACCTGGCGCTGCTGGCCACCACGGACCCGGTGGTCGCGGCCGCCGCGACCGCGCAGCCGCATCTGTGGGACCTGCTGGCCAAGCTTCCGGCCGGACTGGCCGGAGCATTGCATTGACGGTTGCAAGCCGGTTGCCGACATTGTGCGCAGCCAGACACCAACGAACAGAATGTGTCCTATTGGTATAACCTGCTTGGCAAATCGATGGTCACCACAGCATCGGGCCGCAGACATTACACAATGTATTGTGCCCCGATGCTCCACCCTCGAAGGAGCAGGTCGTGGAGCCGCAGCTCGTCCCCGGTGAACGGCGCACCGCTCACCAGATGGTGCGCGACTCGCTGCGCAGGGCGATCCTCGACGGCACCCTCTCCGCGGGCTCCCGTCTCGTCCAGGCCGACATCGCGGCGCGGCTGCGGGTCAGCACGACGCCGGTCCGCGAAGCACTGCGCGACCTGGCGTCCGAGGGCCTGATCCGGCTCGACGCGCACCGCGGCGCGGTGGTCCGGGAGACCAGCGTCTACGAGGTCCGCGAGATCTACCTCATCCGCCGGCTGCTCGAGCCCGAAGCGGTGCGCCTGGGCGTCGACGGCATGGAGCCCGAGGTGCTCGCGGCGCTCGAGGGGCTGCACAAGGCGCTCGGCGAGGCCATCGAGCCGGCGCGCTGGGTCGCCCTCAACCGCGAGTTCCATCGCCTGCTCAACAGCGCCGCGGGGCTCGACCGGCTCGCCGAGATCCTCAATCACCTCGACGACAACGCGGCCGTCTACGTCAACCTGGCCGCCGACGCCGAGCACCGCTACACCGTCGACCGGCATCGCCAACGGCTGCTGGAGGCCTGCCGCCAGGGCGACTCCGAGCGCGCGGCCAAGCTCGTGTCGGAACACCTGCGGCAGACGCTGGACACGGTCGAGCGCGTGGTCGTCAACATGCGCTGATACATAATCGACCCTGCAATGTGCAGGGTTGTAGGGTCTCCGGTGTGCATGACGGGCTGGACCTCGGGAAGCTCGCACCCCCGCCGCAGCGGCGGACCGCGCACGAACTGGTCCGCGACACCCTACGGCGGGCGATCTTCAGCGGCCTGCTGACCGGCGGCACCCACCTCGGCCAGGCCGAGATCGCCACCCAGCTCGCGGTCAGCACCACACCGGTCCGCGAGGCGCTGCGCGACCTGGCCGCCGACGGCCTGATCCGGATCGACCCGCACCGGGGCGCCGTCGTGCACGATCTCGACCACGACGACCTCCGCGAGATCTACGAGATCCGCGCCGCCCTCGAACCGCTGGCGATCCGCAGGGCCGCCCGGCACATCACGGCCGACGAGCTGGCTGCGGCCGGCGACCTGCTGGACCGGATGGACCAGGAGACGGACCCGGCCGCTTGGTTGGAACTGAACTGGGCGTTCCACGCTCTGCTCGGTCGGGCTTCCCGCTCACCACGCCTCTTCTCCCTGGTCACCAGCGCACAGGGCAGCACGGCCCGGTACGTCGGCGAGTCGATGAAGTCCCACCCCGACCGCCTGGCCGAGGCCACCGCCGAACACCGCTCCGTGGTCGACGCGCTCGCGGGCCACGACGCCGAGACAGCCGCGAAGCTGGTCACCACCCACCTGCAACACACGCTCGAACTGCTCGTCACCGCCTGAGCGCCGCATCAGCGCACCGGGAACTGTTCGTCGAGGTCGAGGTTCAGGCCGACCACGTTGACCCGCTTCTCGCCCATGAAGCCGACCGACCGCCCGGACGTGTTGTCGTCCACCAGGCGCTGCACCGCCGCCTCGGTGGCGCCGCGCACCCGGGCCACCCGGGGCAACTGGAGTTGCGCGTACGCCGGCGTGATGTGCGGGTCGAGGCCCGAACCGCTCGCCGTCACCGCGTCCGCCGGCACCGCCGGGTCGCCGGGCGCGTCGCCCCGGATCGTGGTCAGCACCCCGCCGTTGTAGTTCTCCCCCGGCACCGCGCTCTCCACCGGCACGCCCTCGAAGGTCGCGATGAACGGTGTGGCGGGCTGTGCCTGGTTGACGCTCACCACCCGGGTCGCGGGCCCGGTCAGCCCGTTCCGGCGGAACACCCGCAACACCGCGCCGACCCCGTCCGACGTGCAGAACGGCCGCCCGCCGTCGACGCCGTTGAGCGCGCCGACCGCCAGGCTGCGCTTGCAGACCTGGGTGAGCAGGCTCTCCGTGCCCTCCGTGCCGGTCGTCGGCAACACGTCCTCGACGCTCTCCGGGCCCAGGTTGCTGGCCCCGCTGGCGGTCGGGTCGTAGCCGTCGCCCGCCGCGGACGGCCGCGACTGGAAGTAGCGCGGTATGCCGTTGCCGTCGGCGTCGACGAAGCTCTGCCCGATCAGGTTGCTGGCCACCTCGCGCCCGCCCGACGTGACCAGCGAGCCGGTCGCCCGGTGGTGCAGGCCGGGCAGCAGCCCGATGCCGACGAGCAGCAACGGGTACGCGATCCCGAGCAGGACCGTGAACACGAGCACCGCCCGGAACGCGGCGAGATGCTGGCCGAACCAGTTGGGCAGGCGCATCAGGAGATCCCCGGAATCCACTGGACGATCGCGATGTCGAGCACCTTGATCCCGGCGAACGGCGCGACGATCCCGCCCAGGCCGTAGATCCACAGGTTGCGGGTCAACAGCGCAGACGCGCTGCTCGGCCGGTACCGCACGCCGCGCAGGGCCAGCGGGATCAGCGCGACGATGACCAGCGCGTTGAAGATGATCGCCGAGGTGATCGCCGACGCCGGCGAGCTGAGCCGCATGATGTTGAGACCGTCCAGGCTCGGGTAGACCGCCGT
>NZ_BONC01000152.1 GCF_016862515.1 Asanoa iriomotensis | reverse complement strand
CCATGACCTCGACACAGACCCTTAGAGCAGTTTGCGCAGTTTGAGCAGGTCGAACGGGTTGGCCTTGATGCGCATCTGACCGGCGGCCACCGCGCGGGTGACGTCGAGGTCGCCGCGGACCAGGGCGAGGAAGTCGTCGCTCTTGAGCGTGAGCGCGATCTTCGCCTTGGGGTCGTCGCCGTCGGCGATGTCGATCAGTTGCCCGTTGTGCAGCCGGCCGTGGAAGGCGGCGCCCAGGTCGGTCAAGCGGCACGCGACGGTGCGTTCGAGGTCGAGCCGGCTCTGCGCGTCGGCGTTGCCGGCCAGCCGTGCGGCCAGCTCGTGCATCGCGTCCCGGCACTGGTCGACGGTGGCCAAGCCGTTGCTCCCCTCGTGGCACGTGATCTCCCGGCACGGTACCGCACAAGCCCGACATAGGCGCCCGGTAGCGTGGAGCCGGAGCTGACCGAGTTTCTTGGGGCACCCGAAACGTTGGGGAGAGGAAGCAGACGATGCAGGACGCGTGGCGGGCATACCTGGAGCTGGCCCTGGGCGCGACGGAGACCTCGCGCAAGAAGGCGGAGAAGGTCGCCCGCAAGCTCGTCGGCAAGAGTGGCGCCACCGCGGCACAGCTGACCGCGCTGGCCGAGGAGATGGTCACCACCAGCGCGGCCAACCGCGAGGCGCTGGTCAAGCTGATCCGCTTTGAGATCGACCGGACGCTCGGCAGGGTCGGTCTGGCCACCGCCGAGGAGGTCGCTGAGCTCAACACCCGGGTCCGCGACCTCGAGGTCCAGCTGCGTGCCGAGCGGGCCCGCGCCGACGCCGCCGAGGCGATCTCCGCGCCGCCGGCCAAGAAGGCACCGGCGAAGAAGACCGCCGCGCCCGCGAAGACCGCGGCCGCGCCGGCGAAGACCACGGCCGCCCCGGCCAAAACCGCGGCCGCGCCCGCGAAGAAGGCCGTCGCGAAGAAGACCGCGGTCAAGAAGACCGCCGCGCCCGTCGCCGACGAGCCGGCCGCCACCCCGGCGCCCGCGCCCACCCCGGCGAAGAAGACGACCGCGGCCCGCAAGGTCGCGAAGAAGGCACCCGCGAAGAAGGCAGGCGGCGCATCATGACCGCACCCGTACCGAATCCGGCGATGTTCGCCCGGATGCAACCGGCCGAGCCCGTCGAGCTGGCCGCGCCCGCCGACGGCCTCTCGGGCCACCCCGCGGTCGACGCCGCCATCCGCTCGATGACCAACGCGGCCGACCTGTCGCCGGCGGACCAGATCGCCGAGTACGAGGCCGCCTACCGCACCCTGCGGGAGACCCTCGCCACCATCGACCAGGCCTGAACCCAGGCACGGCTGGTCATGGCTCGCAGAAACCGACTCGACAGCGAGCTGGTCCGGCGGGGGCTGGCCCGGTCCCGGGAACAGGCCGCGGAGCTGGTCGAGGCCGGCCGGGTCAAGGTCCGTGGCGTGCAGGCCCGCAAGGCCGCCGCGATGGTCGACCCGGCCGATCCGGTGCTGGTGGTCGGCGACGACCCGACCTACGTCTCGCGCGGCGCGCACAAGCTGCTCGGCGCCCTCGCCGGCTTCGGCCCGCGCGGGCTGACCGTGGAGGGCCGCCGCTGCCTCGACGCGGGCGCGTCCACCGGCGGCTTCACCGAGGTGCTGCTGCGGGCCGGCGCGGCCGAGGTGGTCGCCGTCGACGTGGGCTACGGCCAGCTCGCCTGGTCGCTGCGCACCGATCCGCGGGTACGCGTCTTCGAGCGCACCAACGTCCGTACCCTCGAACCGGACCAGATCGGCGGCACCGTCGCGCTGACGGTCGCGGACCTCTCGTTCATCTCGCTGCGGTTGGTGTTGCCGGCCCTGGCCGGCTGCACCGAGCCGGGCGGTGACCTGGCGCTGATGGTGAAACCGCAGTTCGAGGTCGGCAAGGAACGCGTGGGGCAGGGCGGCGTGGTCCGCGACCCGGCACTGCGCGCCGAGGCGGTGCTCGACGTCGCTGCCACGGCCGCCGACCTGGGCCTCGGAGTCGCCGGCGTGGTCGCTAGCCCGCTGCCCGGCCCGAGCGGCAACGTCGAGTTCTTCGTCTGGTTCCGGCGCGACGCGCCACCCGTCGTCCCTGACGAGGTGCGCGCGATCGTAAGCGCGGCAGTCCGCGAGGAGGCGGTATGACCCGTGTTGCGCTGCTGGTGACCCACACGGGTAGGCGGCGGAGCACCGAGCATGCGCGCACGGTCGCGACCGACCTGATCAGGGCCGGTTTCGAGGTGCGCGTGGTGGCCGACGAGGCCGACGACCTCGAGGTGCCGGGTGTGGTGCCGCGCAGCGACCTCGACGCCGCCGACGGTGCGGAGATCGTGTTCGCGCTGGGCGGCGACGGCACGTTCCTGCGCGCCGCCGAGCTGGCCCGCCCGGCGAAGGCGCCGCTGCTCGGCATCAACCTCGGCAAGGTCGGCTTCCTCGCCGAGGCCGAGATCGACGATCTGGACCAGGCGGTCCGCGACGTGGTCAACCGCGACTACACGGTGGACGAACGGCTCACCCTGGACGTGCGGGCGGAGCTGACGCCGGGTGGCGAGGTGGTCGAGTCCTGGGCGCTCAACGAGGTGAGCGTCGAGAAGGGACAGCGCGCCGGGATGCTGGAGCTGCTGGTCGACGTCGACGGCCGGCCGCTGTCCCGCTACGGCTGCGACGGGGTGGTCTGCGCGACACCGACCGGTTCGACCGCGTACGCGTTCTCCGGCGGTGGCCCGGTCGTCTGGCCCGAGGTCGAGGCGCTGCTGCTGGTGCCGATCAGCGCGCACGCGCTGTTCAGCCGGCCGCTGGTGACCGCGCCGACGTCGACCTTCACGCTCACCGTCGACCCGTTCACCACGCTCGCGGTGCTCTGTTGCGACGGCCGCCGGGTCTTCGACCTGCCACCGGGCGCCCAGGTGACGGTCCAGCGCGGCTCGCTGCCGGTGCGGATCGTCCGGCTGCGCCCCCGCCCGTTCACCGACCGCCTGGTGGCGAAGTTCGGCCTCCCCGTCGACGGCTGGCGCGGCGGCCGCGTCTAGGCCAATGCCTCGGGCGGGATCGCCGGCCACGTGACGGACGCGTGGCGCAGGAAGTGGTCCTCGCCCGGGTCCCAGGTGTGTCCGGTGGCCCGGCGGTGGTAGACGTAGCCGAGCGGGTGGGTGCGGTAGACGCTGCCGCCGGCGCGGGCCAGCCGCTGGATCAGCCCCAGGTCGACCGACCTCGGCACCGGGCGCCAGCCGCCGACCGCTTCCAGGTCACCCTTGGCCAGCAGCATCGTGCCGCCGGCGACCACCTGGCCGAACGCCTCGGCCGCACCCGCGCTGCGCCGCAGCACCGTGCCCCGGTCTTCGAGGAAGACCAGCTCGCTGCCCTTGCCGACCAGGGTGGCACCGGAGTAGTGCCGGGCCAGCACCAGATCCCAGACGTGCTCGGGTCCGTAGGTGTCGTCGTCGTCCACCTTGGTCACCAGCGTCCCGGCGGCGCGGGCGGTGGCCTCACCCAGCACGCCGCCGAAGCTGATCTCGGCGGGCAGCTCGACGACCTGGTGCGGTCGGTCGAGGGCCAGCGACGGCGGTGCGGGCACGCCGTGCAGGCAGACCACGATCTCCAGATTGGGGTACGTCTGCGCGGCGAGCATGGCCAGCACCGGGCCCAGCAGCGCGGGTCGGCGGGTGGCCAGGATGGCGGTGACGGCGGGCAGGGACGCGCCGGCGAGCCCGGCCGCGTGCCCGCGCAGCGCCGCGCGCCGTTGCCGCACGCTGCGCGCCTCGACCGCGAGCGGCTCGCCGGCCGGCGGCGGCTCCTCGAGCACCGCGAGCAGCTCGGGCGACAGGGCGGCCCGGGCCCGGACCGACAGGCCGGACACGTCGACCAGCACGCCGGTCGCACACAGCGCGGCCACCGCGGCCGGGCCGGCGTGCAGCCCGACCTCCGCCGAGCCGGCGCCGCGCAGCCGGGCCAGCGCGGCCGCGTCGAAGGCGGGGGAGTCGAGCACGAGCCGGGGAGCGTCGGCCCCGTAGGCGGACGGCCGGCGGCCGCGCGGGTTGATCCGGGTGGCGTCGAACAGCGCCGGCCCGGGCAGTGGCGCCGTCCGCGGCCAGGGTGCGGTGGGCGCCAGCGCGGTCAACGCGGTGCGGACGGCGTCGCCGAGGGGCACCGGTTGGTCGTACCCCAGCGAGACGACCGCCGCACCGCGGCGCCGGTGTGGCCGTGCCACCCGGTGCCGCACGAGATGTGGTGCCGGCAGGACACCGACCGACCAGGGTGTGTGCCGCCAGTACGCGACCACGACCCGGACCCGGCGGACCAGCTCACTCGCGAACGCGCCGGCCGCCACGTCGCGGAGCCGGTCGGTGGAGCCGGCGACGACCAGCGCCGTCCCGCCCAGCCGCACGACCCGCGTGCCGACCACGCCGGCGAGCCGTTCGGGCGCGGTCGCGCGCAGCTCGGCGTACACGATTTACCAGTAAAGCGTGCAGCCACCGCGTCCTCACGGCCGACACGGCTGGTCAACTGTCGGACCCCGCTACTACTGTCGTGTCCTGTGCTGGAAGAGTTGCGGATAACCGGGCTCGGCGTCATCGACGACTCGACGTTGCCGCTCGCCGGTGGCATGAACGTCATCACCGGTGAGACCGGCGCGGGCAAGACCATGGTGGTCACTGGCCTCGGGCTGCTCTTCGGTGGGCGCGCCGACGCCGGCCGGGTGCGTGCCGACCCGGGCCGCGCGGTGGTCGAGGGCCGCCTGCGTCTCGCCGGATCGGTCGCGACCACCGTCCACACCCGCGTCAGCGACGCCGGTGCCGAGCCCGACGACGACGGCACGCTGCTGCTCAGCCGCACGGTGACCGCCGAGGGCCGGTCGCGGGCGCACGTCGGCGGCCGCACCATGCCGGTCGCGACGCTCGGCGAGATCGGCGAGCAGGTCGTCGCCGTGCACGGCCAGTCCGACCAGCTCCGCCTGCTGCGACCGGCCGAGCAGCGCGCGGCGCTCGACCGGTTCGCCGGCGCCGAGCACGAGAAGCTGCTCGGCGAGATGCGCGAGACCTACACCCGCTGGCGGGCGGTCGCCGACGACCTCGCCGACCGGCGGCGCAACGCCCGCGAGCGCAACCAGGAGGCCGACCTGCTCCGGCTCGGCCTCGACGAGATCACCCGGGTCGACCCCCAGCCCGGCGAGGACGACGACCTGCGGGCCGAGGCGCAGCGGCTAGAGCATGCCGAGGGGCTGCGGGTCGCGGCGATCGCGGCCTACCAGTCGGTCGCCGGCGACGGCTCCGACGAGGCACC
>NZ_BONC01000151.1 GCF_016862515.1 Asanoa iriomotensis | reverse complement strand
GTCCGGCGGTGTCCTACTCTCCCACACCCTCCCGAGTGCAGTACCATCGGCGCTGGAGGGCTTAGCTTCCGGGTTCGGAATGTTGCCGGGCGTTTCCCCTCCGCCATGACCGCCGTAACTCTATCGACATATCAAACAACCATTTCCCGCGCGGAACGCAGCAGGGTGTGGTGTTTGTTTGTCGGGAGTTGCACAGTGGACGCGTAGCAGCTTTGTAGGTCAAGTCCTCGGCCTATTAGTACAGGTCAACTGAACCCGTTACCGGGCTTACATTTCCTGCCTATCAACCCAGTGGTCTAGCTGGGGGCCTTACCCACCCGAAGGTGGTGGGATACCTCATCTTGAAGCGAGCTTCCCGCTTAGATGCTTTCAGCGGTTATCCCTTCCGAACGTAGCTAACCAGCCGTGCCCCTGGCGGGACAACTGGCACACCAGAGGTTCGTCCGTCCCGGTCCTCTCGTACTAGGGACAGCCCTTCTCAAGTATCCTACGCGCACGGCGGATAGGGACCGAACTGTCTCACGACGTTCTAAACCCAGCTCGCGTACCGCTTTAATGGGCGAACAGCCCAACCCTTGGGACCTGCTACAGCCCCAGGATGCGACGAGCCGACATCGAGGTGCCAAACCATCCCGTCGATATGGACTCTTGGGGAAGATCAGCCTGTTATCCCCGGGGTACCTTTTATCCGTTGAGCGACACCGCTTCCACATGCCGGTGCCGGATCACTAGTCCCGACTTTCGTCCCTGCTCGACCTGTCAGTCTCACAGTCAAGCTCCCTTGTGCACTTACACTCAACACCTGATTGCCAACCAGGCTGAGGGAACCTTTGGGCGCCTCCGTTACTCTTTAGGAGGCAACCGCCCCAGTTAAACTACCCACCAGACACTGTCCCTGAACCGGATCACGGTCCGAAGTTAGATACCCGAATCAACCAGAGTGGTATTTCAAGATTGCCTCCACCCTAACTGGCGTTAGAGCTTCACAGGCTCCCACCTATCCTACACAAGCTAACTCAGATACCAATGTCAAGCTATAGTAAAGGTCCCGGGGTCTTTCCGTCCTGCCGCGCGTAACGAGCATCTTTACTCGTACTGCAATTTCGCCGGGCCTGTGGTTGAGACAGTAGGGAAGTCGTTACGCCATTCGTGCAGGTCGGAACTTACCCGACAAGGAATTTCGCTACCTTAGGATGGTTATAGTTACCACCGCCGTTTACTGGCGCTTAAGTTCTCCGCTTCGCCCCGAAGAGCTAACAGGTCCCCTTAACGTTCCAGCACCGGGCAGGCGTCAGTCCATATACATCGAATTACTTCTTCGCATGGACCTGTGTTTTTAGTAAACAGTCGCTTCCCCCTGGTCTCTGCGGCCATACCACGCTCCACAAGCGTGTTGCTTCACGTGTCCGGCCCCCCTTCTCCCTAAGTTACGGGGGCAATTTGCCGAGTTCCTTAACCACAGTTCGCCCGTCGCCTCGGTATTCTCTACCTGACCACCTGTGTCGGTTTGGGGTACGGGCCGCTAAGAACTCGCTAGAGGCTTTTCTCGGCAGCATAGGATCACTGACTTCACCTGAATCGGCTCGGCATCACGTCTCACCCTCAATACGCCACGGATTTGCCTATGGCGCGGGCTACACGCTTACCCCGGCACAACCACCGGCCGGGATCAGCTACCTTCCTGCGTCACCCCATCGCTTGACTACTACCCACCAGGTTCCCACGCTCCCCCCAGTCAGTCCGAAGACCTTCCAAGGTTTGGGTGGTTAGCACAGCAAGGTTCGTCAGGGTCGCTCTTTCGCGGGTACGGGAATATCAACCCGTTGTCCATCGACTACGCCTCTCGGCCTCGCCTTAGGTCCCGACTCACCCAGGGCGGATTAGCCTGGCCCTGGAACCCTTGGTCATCCGGCGGAAGGGTTTCTCACCCTTCTTGCGCTACTCATGCCTGCATTCTCACTCGCACCGCGTCCACAACTCGATCACTCGGCTGCTTCACCCGCGGCACGACGCTCCCCTACCCATCCACACACCTGCACCCAAACCCGAAAGTTTGGGCGGGGTTAATATGTGAATGCCACAGCTTCGGCGGTGTACTTGAGCCCCGCTACATTGTCGGCGCGGAACCACTTGACCAGTGAGCTATTACGCACTCTTTAAAGGGTGGCTGCTTCTAAGCCAACCTCCTGGTTGTCTAAGCGACCCCACATCCTTTTCCACTTAGCACACGCTTAGGGGCCTTAGCTGGTGATCTGGGCTGTTTCCCTCTCGACTACGAAGCTTATCCCCCGCAGTCTCACTGCCGCGCTCTCACTTACCGGCATTCGGAGTTTGGCTGATTTCGGTAAGCTTGTAGGCCCCCTAGACCATCCAGTGCTCTACCTCCGGCAAGAAACACGCGACGCTGCACCTAAATGCATTTCGGGGAGAACCAGCTATCACGGAGTTTGATTGGCCTTTCACCCCTAACCACAGGTCATCCCCCAACTTTTCAACGTTGGTGGGTTCGGCCCTCCACGCGGTCTTACCCGCGCTTCAGCCTGCCCATGGCTAGATCACTCCGCTTCGGGTCTAGAACACGCGACTCAACGCCCTATTCGGACTCGCTTTCGCTACGGCTCCCCCACACGGGTTAACCTCGCCACATGCCACTAACTCGCAGGCTCATTCTTCAAAAGGCACGCCGTCACCCCTAAAGGCTCCGACGGATTGTAGGCGAACGGTTTCAGGTACTATTTCACTCCCCTCCCGGGGTACTTTTCACCATTCCCTCACGGTACTCGTCCGCTATCGGTCACCAGGAAGTATTCAGCCTTACCAGGTGGTCCTGGCAGATTCACGGCAGATTACAGGGGTCCGCCGCTACTCGGGAACAACCACAGAAGACCAGCCACTTTCACCTACCGGACTATCACCGTCTACGGTCGGCCTTTCCAGACCATTCGACTAGCAACTGGCTTTGTAACTTCTTCGGTGTGTGTCAGCACACCACGCAGTGTCCCACAACCCCGACCACGCAACCCCTGACAGGTATCACACGCAACCGGTTTAGGCTCAATCCGCTTTCGCTCGCCACTACTCACGGAATCACATGTTGTTTTCTCTTCCTACGGGTACTGAGATGTTTCACTTCCCCGCGTTCCCTCCACACACCCTATGAATTCAGGTGCAGGTGACACCACATAACTGGTGCCGGGTTACCCCATTCGGACACCCTGGGATCACAGCTAGGTTGACAGCTCCCCCAGGCCTATCGCGGCCTCCCACGTCCTTCATCGGCTCCTGGTGCCAAGGCATCCACCGTTCGCCCTTGACAACTTGACCACAAAGATGCTCGCGTCCACTGTGCAATTCTCAACAAACAACCAACCCACAACCCACAGCCAACCACCAACCGGCGATCCCGCCGGCGGTATGGAAGGCCAGGCCATGCCTGGCAGCTCCGATCCGAAAGACAAGCAGCGCTTGTTCTTTCAGGACCCAACAGGGTGTTCAGTGTCCTCTCCAGCCGCACCAACCAGCCCGTTCCTTCACGCAAGCGTGTGTACTAGAGCAATTCGTGGCCGTTGCCAGAATGAACTAAGCCAGTGTCTCCGCCATTGAGCACCCCGAACCGACATTCGCGGCCCGCGGGCTCCTACCCAGCCTTTCGGCGGGAGGTGCTCCTTAGAAAGGAGGTGATCCAGCCGCACCTTCCGGTACGGCTACCTTGTTACGACTTCGTCCCAATCGCCAGCCCCACCTTCGACGGCTCCCTCCACAAGGGTTGGGCCACCGGCTTCGGGTGTTGCCGACTTTCGTGACGTGACGGGCGGTGTGTACAAGGCCCGGGAACGTATTCACCGCAGCGTTGCTGATCTGCGATTACTAGCGACTCCGACTTCACGGGGTCGAGTTGCAGACCCCGATCCGAACTGAGACCGGCTTTTTGGGATTCGCTCCACCTCACGGTATCGCAGCCCATTGTACCGGCCATTGTAGCATGCGTGAAGCCCTGGACATAAGGGGCATGATGACTTGACGTCATCCCCACCTTCCTCCGAGTTGACCCCGGCAGTCTTCGATGAGTCCCCGGCATAACCCGCTGGCAACATCGAACGAGGGTTGCGCTCGTTGCGGGACTTAACCCAACATCTCACGACACGAGCTGACGACAGCCATGCACCACCTGTCACCGCCCCCGAAGGACCTCCCATCTCTGGAAGTTTTGCGGTGATGTCAAACCCAGGTAAGGTTCTTCGCGTTGCATCGAATTAATCCGCATGCTCCGCCGCTTGTGCGGGCCCCCGTCAATTCCTTTGAGTTTTAGCCTTGCGGCCGTACTCCCCAGGCGGGGCGCTTAATGCGTTAGCTGCGGCACAGAGAACCGGAGAGGCCCCCCACACCTAGCGCCCAACGTTTACAGCGTGGACTACCAGGGTATCTAATCCTGTTCGCTCCCCACGCTTTCGCTCCTCAGCGTCAGTATCGGCCCAGAGACCCGCCTTCGCCACCGGTGTTCCTCCTGATATCTGCGCATTTCACCGCTACACCAGGAATTCCAGTCTCCCCTACCGAACTCTAGCCTGCCCGTATCGGCTGCAAGCCCGCAGTTGAGCCACGGGATTTCACAGCCGACGCGACAAGCCGCCTACGAGCTCTTTACGCCCAATAAATCCGGACAACGCTCGCGCCCTACGTCTTACCGCGGCTGCTGGCACGTAGTTGGCCGGCGCTTCTTCTGCAGGTACCGTCACTCTCGCTTCGTCCCTGCTGAAAGAGGTTTACAACCCGAAGGCCGTCATCCCTCACGCGGCGTCGCTGCATCAGGCTTCCGCCCATTGTGCAATATTCCCCACTGCTGCCTCCCGTAGGAGTCTGGGCCGTGTCTCAGTCCCAGTGTGGCCGGTCGCCCTCTCAGGCCGGCTACCCGTCGTCGCCTTGGTAGGCCATCACCCCACCAACAAGCTGATAGGCCGCGAGCCCATCCCAGACCGAAAAACTTTCCACAAACCACCATGCGATAGAAAGTGGATATTCGGTATTAGCCTCCGTTTCCGAAGGTTATCCCAAAGTCCAGGGCAGGTTACTCACGTGTTACTCACCCGTTCGCCGCTCGAGTACCCCGAAGGGCCTTTCCGCTCGACTTGCATGTGTTAAGCACGCCGCCAGCGTTCGTCCTGAGCCAGGATCAAACTCTCCAACAAAAACTTGTTAAAAAGTGTCCCAGCAATCCATTAACGGATGCCAAAAACAATCACAATTGGCACTGGCTTATCAAACACCCTGTTGAGTTCTCAAAGAACAAACACACACC
>NZ_BONC01000150.1 GCF_016862515.1 Asanoa iriomotensis | reverse complement strand
GGAGATGCCGGACCTGGAGGCGCGGTCGGACCAGCTCAGCGCGCAGGTCGAGACCCAGATGCGCGAGGAGGCGCTGCGGGAGCAGGGCGCGAATCTCGACACGGTCTCGGGCGCGACGGAGACGAGCGAGAGCTACCGGGAGTCCCTGCGGGTCGCGATCGAGCGGATGAAGAAGGGTGAGCGTGACTGAGCTGTTCCGTGCGCGGGAGTGCATGGGTACGGTGATCAGCGTCGAGCTGGGTTCCGGTGGTTCGTCCACATTGCTCGACGAGGTCTTCGCGTGGTTCGACCTGGTCGACGCGCGGTTCAGCACGTACAAGGCCGACAGCGAGGTCAACCGGTTCGACGCCGGGTCGTTGCCACTTGGTGACGCGTCGGCGGATCTGCGGTTCGTGTTGTCGCGTTGTGCCGATCTGTGGAGCGAGACGGACGGCTATTTCGACGCGTACGCGACCGGCCGGCTCGACCCGTCCGGGTTCGTGAAGGGCTGGTCCGCGCAGGTCGCCTCCGACCGGCTGCTCGCCGCCGGCGTGACCGACCACTGTGTCAACGCCGGCGGGGACGTGCGCCTGCGTGGCCACGCGCCGGCTGGCCGGCCGTGGCGGGTCGGCATCCGGCACCCGTGGAACGCGCAGGCGACGTGCCACGTGGTCGAGGGCACGGACCTCGCGGTGGCCACGTCCGGGGTCTACGAGCGCGGACACCACGTGATCGATCCGCGGCGCGGCCGGGCGGCTTCGGGGCTGCGCTCGGTCACGGTCGTCGGCCCGGACCTGGGGACGGCGGACGCGTACGCCACCGCGGCGCTCGCGATGGGGGAGGGCGGTGTGCGGTGGCTGGCCCGGCTCGCCGGTTATGCCGGCGTTGTCGTCACTGACGAGGGACGGAAGCTCACCTCGCGGTCCCTATCCTCGGCGGCTTGAGACCACTACCATGGTAACCCGTGTATGGTCAGCGTTTGATTGGGCGGTGGGTGCCGGCGGGGCGTGAGCCCGCGGGCCGGGAGCCGCTCGGTCGAGATCCCGAGGGACGGGTGCCGGCCCAACGTTGGCATCGAAGTCCGCCGTTCAGGGGGTCGACCTCGACGAACGTCCCGGTTACCTTGTCTCCTAGCATGTGTGCCCCTCCCCGTCGCGCCCCCATGCGGGCCGCCACCTGCATCAACGACCGGTCGCCAGGCCGGACGTGCGGGTGCTCGCGTCCTGTTGACGGGATTTTCGCGGGTCGCGGGGGCGGCTCAGGCGGCGCGCCGCGCGGTCGACAGCTGGCGGGGCAGGTGCGGCGCGCGGTCGAGATTGGTCAGCAGCGAGTCGACGATCATGCGCTGCACGGCGTACGAGTCGGGCAGGCTCCAGGCCACCTCCTCCGGCGGCACCACCCAGCGCACGGCGCCCTGGGGCAGCCGGGTCGGCGGGGCCGGCACCCACGAGCCGGTGCCGTGCCGCACCACGTCGAGCGAGTTCTCCAGCTCGGGCCGCAGCGGGTCGCCCGGACGCACCAGGAACATCCACCGGCCGAGCGGCGTCGCCGCGACGGGGCCGCGCACCTGCAGCCGGCCGGGCCCGAGCACGCCGGCGTGCATGCGCGCCGCGGCCAACACCCGGCCGCCCAGGCTGTTGGGCACCTCGAGCACGTCGAACGCGTGGCCGGTGGCGAGCAGCACCGCGTGTGCCCGGCGCTGCCACCAACCCTCCACGGTGGACTGATCGGTGCTGGCGCCACGCTCCCAGCCGTCGATCGCGGGGTGGCAGCTCGTCGTCGGGCAGCCCGGCCGCTCGCACGCGAACCGGCCGCCCTCGAGCCACGCGCCGGGCACCACGTCCCAGAGGTGGTCGGCGTAGCGCACGGCCGAGCGGCGCAGTGCGACTCGGGCGAATGGTGGTCGGATATTCCACCGCATGGTCAGAAACTCCCTACGTCTGTGGCCGACTCCCCCTAGCAGGTGGTCGGCGCCGTATCTCGGATCGACACGCGGTCGTTGCGTTTGACAGAGAGCCGAATGCAACTTGCAAAAGAAAAGTACGAGCGCACCTGTGACGGGAAACGCACTCGGAGTGCGATCGGCACAAACGGGTGATATCCGCAACACCGCCCAGCAAGCCCCGAATCAGACAGCCCCTGTACGAGCGAGGGGGGAGGACGGACATGGATGAGCTCCCCATCGGCCGCCGCGTCGCCTACTGGCGTGCCCGCCGACGGATGTCCCAGCAGGTCTTCGCGGACCGCCTGGGCAAGTCGAAGAGCTGGGTCGACAAGGTCGAGCGGGGTGTCCGCCGGCTAGACAAGTTCTCGGTGGTCTACGAGATCGCCGACGTCCTCCAGCTCGACGTGCAGCTCCTGCTGGGCAAGGACCCCGAACGCCGGCCGGATGCGATCAACTGCATCGACCAGGTCGAGGTCGAGGAGATCCGCGCGGCGCTGGAGCGCTACGACTCGATCAGCGCATTCTTCGACACGCAGCCCAACCCGCAGCCGCTGACCGAGATGCGCAAGGCGGTCAGCCACGCGTGGCTGACGTTCCAGCACGCGAAGTACGGCGTGCTCGCCCGGGCGCTGCCCAAGCTGCTGCGCGACGCACAGGCCGCGGACACCGCCTACTCCGGCGGCGCCGAGGCGCAGCCCGCGGCGCACCTGTTGGGGCAGGTCTACCAGATCGCGTCGTCGTCGTTGCGCAAGCTCGGTGAGCACGAGCTCGCCTGGCTGGCCGCCGACCGGTCGATCGCCGTCTCCCAGCGAGCGGGCGACCCGTTGCTCGCCGGCACCGCCACCCACCGCGTGGGTTGCGCGCTGCTCGCGCTCGGCCGCGCCCGCCCGGCTCTCGAGGTCAACATCAACATCGCCAACCGGCTGGCACCCGGCGGCGGCAGCGCCAGCACACCCCAACAGCTCTCGGTGTACGGGATGCTGCTGCTCCAGGGTGCGATGGCCTCGGCCCGGATCGGCGACGGCGCCACCGTCCGCGACCTGCTCAACGGCGCGGAAGAGGCGGCGAGCGCGATCGGCGACGACCAGAACCACTACTGGACCTGCTTCGGGCCGACCAACGTCAAGCTGCACCGGGCCGCCGCGGCGGTGGAGCTGGGCGAGGGCCGCGCGGCGGTCGAGGTGCACGAGGGCATCGACCCCGAGGGCTTCAACAGCCTGCTGCCGGAACGCCGGGCACACCACATGCTCGACATCGCCCGCGGTTTCGCGCAGATGGGCGACGTCGAGAAGGCCAGCGAGATGCTGCTCGAAGGCGACCGGCTGGCGCCGTCGGAGATCCGCTGCCGCCCGATCGCCCACGAGGTCATGTCCGATGTGCTGCGCCGCACGCGTGGCACCCCGCCGCCGGCGGTAGCCGAACTGGCGGAGCACATGGGCGTCGGAGTTTAGTTGCTGGTATGAGAGGCGTCCTCTACGCGATCTGCTGCGGCTCGCCGATCTCCCGAGGTGTCGGCCGGCTGGTCGACCTCGCGAAACAGCGCGCCTGGGACGTCTGCGTGGTCACCACGCCGGACGGCCGCAAGTTCGTCGACGTGCCGGCACTGGCGGGCCTGAGCGGCCATCCGGTGCGGTCCTACTACAAGAACCCGGGCGACCCGGACGTGCTGCCGTCCGCGGACGCCATCATCGTCGCGCCGGCCACGGTCAACACGATCAACAAGTGGTCGGCGGGCATCGCCGACACCCTGGCGCTGGGCTTGGTCGTGGAAGGCCAGGGCAAGGGCCTACCCATCATCGCGATGCCGTTTACGAACGTGGCGATGGGCGCGCACCCAGCGTTCCGCGAGTCGCTGACCCGCCTGCGCTCGTGGGGCATCACGGTCCTCTTCGGCGACGAGGTCCTGCCGCTGCACCCACCGGGCACCGGCGCGGACCTGCTCGACGTCTTCCCCTGGCAGATGTCCCTGGACGCCCTGGACGCCCGCCTGTCCGGCGACCGGCTCCCGGCACCCCGCAGCCCGAAGGGAGCCTGACCTGCGCCTCTACACACCGCGCCTCGTCCTGCGCGAGTTCCGGCCCGATGACGACGCGGCCGTGCACGCGTTCGCCAGCGACCCCGAGGTGACCCGCTACACGGAGTGGGGCCCGAACACCCCGGCGGACACGGAGCAGTTCCTCCAGGCGGCGATCCAGGACGCGGGCACGCGCCCGCGCACCCGTTTCGCGCTGGCGATGGTGGAACGCGCCGACGACGCGCTCATCGGTTCGGTGGAACTGTGCATCACGAGCCGCGCGCGCCAACAGGCCACGACGGGCTACGCGCTGGCCAAACGCTGCTGGGGCCGGGGCCTGACCACCGAAGCCGCGGCGGCGATGCTTCGGTTGGGCTTCGACCAACTCGGCCTACACAAGATCACCGCGACCTGCGACCCGGAAAACGCCGGATCGACCCGGGTCCTGACGAAAATCGGAATGCACCGCGAGGGCCACCTCCGCGACCACGCCTTCATCCGCGGCGCTTGGCAGGACCGCCTCCTGTTCGCCGCGATCAGACCCAACACCGGACCGCGCACGTGAAGCCGTCCGCGCCACAGGCCCCGCAGCGGAGCGGCGAGTGTCCTGTGTCGACGCCCCCGCCGGGCTCTGGCGGCACTGACTGTCCCGGGATTGCCGCAACCGCCGTCAGCTGCTGACCCGGCCGGGGCGATGGACTTGATGATCTGGCGATCAAATCTCCAGGTCCGACGCCCGAAACGGCAGGTCCTCCCTGGCCGCCGCCACGTCCGCCACGCACGGTCGCCGGGATCGTCGCGCACCCGCGAAACTGGCGCAACCACGCCACCCCGTGCCGCGGACCCACGCCGACCCACACCGCGGTCAGGGCCAACCTGGGGTGCGGCGGACCGTGGCAAGTCGTTGCTGCTGGGCAACAACCAACTACCACGATCTGGCGAGGGTGACCTCAGTGGCCCGGTTGGCAGCTGCCGGGGGCGTCGCGGACTCAGGCCACCCCGCACGGCGGACGTGGGTAATCGGTTGCTGCTGGAGCAGCGACGAACTACCAAGATCTGCCGCGGGTGAGATCGGTGGCCCGGTTGGCAGATGCCGGGGGCGTTGCGGACTCGGGCCACCCTGCGCGGCGGACTCAGGCCACCCTGCGCGGCGCACTCAGGCGACCCTGTGCGGCGGGTCTTGGTAATCGGTTGCTGCTGGGGCAGCAGCCAACTACCACGATCTGGCGCGGGTGACCTCGACGCTCCCGGTCGGCAGATGCCCCGGGGCGTCGCGGACCCGGGCCACCCCGCACGGCTGACTCAGGCCACCCTGCGTGGCGGACTCGGGCCACCCTGCGTGGCGGACTCGGGCCACCCTGCGTGGCTGACTCGGGCCACCCTGCGCGGCGGACTCAGGCAACACTGCGCGGCGGGTCTTGGTAATCGGTTGCTGCTGGGGCCAGCAA
>NZ_BONC01000149.1 GCF_016862515.1 Asanoa iriomotensis | reverse complement strand
GCGCTCAGCGTGGTCACCGGTTGTGCCGTCGTTCCTCTGGGTGACGACGACCCGCCACCTGACGCGGTGCTCTGCGACGTGTGGCAGGGCAGCGGCGACTTCCCGGTCGGCATCGACTGCTACGCGCCGCCGCCCGACGTCGCCGAGCCGGCCGTGGCCGCCGAGGTCGCCTCGCTGTTGCGCCGGCGGATCCTGCTGGCCGACGACACCCTGATCCCCGACCGGCACGTGCTGGCGACGGTCGACGGCACGCTGCGACCCGTACACGTGGATGTGTTCGAGACCGACGACGGCACCGCGCTGTCCAACCCGCGGACCTGCACCGGGCACGATCCGTGGTGCCGGCAGCGGGTGCCCTGCCAGCAGTCGCGGTGGATTCCGGACCAGGTGGTCCCCGGCCTGGCCGCCTGAGGTTCACCCCCGGCTACCCTGTAGAGGTCATGACTACAGGGGCCCAGGCCAGCCCGCGCACCTACCAGGTGCGGACGTACGGCTGCCAGATGAACGTGCACGACTCCGAGCGGATCTCCGGGCTGCTCGAGGCGGCCGGCTATGTCCGCGCCGAGGCGGATGACGCCGACGTGGTGGTGTTCAACACCTGTGCCGTGCGGGAAAACGCCGACAACCGCCTCTACGGCAACCTCGGCCACCTGCGCCCGGCCAAGACCCGCCGGCCCGACATGCAGATCGCGGTCGGCGGCTGCCTCGCGCAGAAGGACCGCGGCGAGATCGTCAAGAAGGCGCCGTGGGTCGACGTGGTGTTCGGCACCCACAACATCGGCTCGCTGCCGGCGATGCTCGAGCGCGCCCGGCACAACGCCGAGGCCGAGGTCGAGATCCTCGAGTCGCTCGAGGTGTTCCCGTCGACGCTGCCCGCGCGGCGCGAGTCGACGTACGCCGGTTGGGTCTCGATCTCCGTCGGCTGCAACAACACCTGCACCTTCTGCATCGTGCCGTCGCTGCGCGGCAAGGAGAAGGACCGCCGGCCGGGCGAGGTCCTGGCCGAGGTCGAGGCGCTGGTCGCCGAGGGCGTGCTCGAGGTGACGCTGCTGGGGCAGAACGTCAACTCGTACGGCGTGGAGTTCGGCGACCGGCTGGCGTTCGGCAAGCTGCTCCGCTCGGCCGGCGCCGTCGAGGGCCTCGAACGGGTCCGCTTCACCAGCCCGCACCCCAAGGACTTCACCGACGACGTGATCGCCGCGATGGCCGAGACGCCGAACGTCTGCCACTCGCTGCACATGCCGCTGCAGTCGGGCTCCGACGCGGTGCTGAAGGCGATGCGCCGGTCCTACCGGCAGGAGCGCTACCTCGGGATCATCGACAAGGTACGCGCGGCGATGCCCGACGCGGCCATCACGACCGACATCATCGTCGGCTTCCCGGGCGAGACCGAGGACGACTTCCAGCGCACGCTCGACGTGGTGCGCGCCGCCCGGTTCTCCAGCGCCTTCACCTTCCAATACTCGCCGCGCCCCGGGACCCCGGCGGCGACCATGGCCGACCAGGTGCCGAAGGCCGTGGTGCAGGACCGTTACGAACGGCTGATGCAGGTAGTCGAGGAGACCACCTGGGCCGAGAACAAGGCGCTGGTCGGCTCGACCGTCGAGGTGCTGGTCGCGGTCGGCGAGGGCCGCAAGGACGAGCGGACCGGCCGGATGTCCGGTCGGGCCCGCGACGGGCGGCTGGTGCACTTCGCGACCGATGGGCGCGACGGCATCCGGCCGGGCGACATCGTCGAGACCGTGGTGACCTACGCGGCGCCGCACCACCTCAACGCGGACGGCGACCCGCTGTCGCACCGCCGCACCCGTGCGGGTGACGCGTTCGAGGCCGGCCGGGCGCCGCGGACGCCGGGCGTCAGCCTCGGCATGCCGACCATCGGTCGGCCGCCGGTCCAGGCCGCGCCGGCTTCGGCCTGCGCCACGCACTAGACGCAAGCAACGGTCCGTTGTTAACGGTTTCCGCAGAGGAACGGTCCGTTACCAACACCTGCCGGGGATCCGGGGCGGCGGCGGGCCGTGGGATTACCCGCCGCCGCGGTCTCCGGATCAGACTCAGCAGGCCACACCGTTGAGCGCGACCGCGCCTGGTGGGGCCGCCGTGCCGTTGGCGGTGAAGCCGATCGTCACGGACGCGCCGGGTGCGAGCGCCGGGGACCAAGTCGGCGCGGCGGCCGTGACCGTCGTGCCGGACTGGGTGACGGTCGCGTTCCAGCCGCTGCCGAGCGTCACGCCGGACGGCCAGGTCCAGGTGGCCCGCCAGGGGTTGACCGAGGCGGTGCCGCGGTTGGTCACCGTCAGCTCACCCTGGAAGCCGCCCTGCCACGCGTTGGTCTGGCGATAGGCGGCGTCGCAGTCACCTTGGGCGGGTGGCGGCGTGGTAGGCCCGCCGGTCGGGCCGCCGCCGTTGCCGGTCGGCGCGATCAGGTACGGCCCGATGATCGACTGTTTCGCCTGGTTGATGGTCGTCCAGTCGTCGTTGGCGATGCCCCCCGTGTCGCCCGAGTTGGGGTTCCACGACCAGTAGGTGAACGACATCCCGTTGACGCCACTGCCCAGATAGGACATCAGGTTGGTCAGCCAGACGCGGTCCTTGGGGTCGGCCAGCGTCGTGCCGAACTCGCCGAGCATGATCGGGGCGGTGTTCTGCTTGAACAGGTAACCCCAGTACTTGTCCCAGATCCCCGGCAGGTTGGCCGGGTAGTCCGGCGCGTCGAACCAGCTCTGGTGGTAGACCGAGATCGCGTAGTCGTGCGGCGAGTAGACCAGCCGGTTGGCGACCGACAGCCGCACCGGGAACTGGCCGGCCTTGCTGAGGTTGCCGCCCCACCAGCCGCAGTCCTCGTCGTTGCTCGGATCGCCATCCCACACATTGGACAGTCCGCCGCTCGGGCAGCTCACGCCCTCGACGAAGATGAGCCAGTTGGGCTGCACGCCGAGGATGGCGTTGCCCGCGCGCTCGGCGGCGAGCCGCCAGTCCCGGGCGGTGTCGCCGCAGCCCCAGCAGGCGCCGGTCGCGGCCGGGTTGGTGCCTTCGGCGTGCGGCTCGTTGTGCAGGTCGGCGCCGATCACGGTGGGGTTGTTGGCATAGCGTTGGGCCAGCGTGCGCCAGTCGTTGATCCAGGTGCTCTCCGGCACCGCGGCCGTGTACCAGAGCGCCGTCTGCTGTGCGCTGGTCGGCCGGTGACGGTCGAGGATCACCCGCATGCCTTTGCTTCCGGCGTACGCGATGACCTTGTCCAGAATCTGCAGTGGTGAGTTGCCGACCAGGTCGGGGTTGACGAAGTCGTTGATCCCGGTGGCGGTCGCGCCGGCCTTGAGCGCGTCGTTGGAATAGGGGATGCGCAGCGTGTTGTAACCGAGGTTGGCCATCGTGTCGATCTGGTTGCGCCACGGGTTGCTCGACCACAGGCCGTGGAAGGTCCTGTTGTCGGTCTCCATGCCGAACCAGTTGATCCCGGTGAGCCGCACGGTCGCGCCGGTGCTGTCGACAATCTTGTTGCCGCTCGTGCGGAGGTAACCGGTGCCGGTGCCGGCGGCTTGGGCCGGCGCGCTCGTCAACGCGACGCCGACGAGGACGGTCGCGGCCGCGACCACAATCGCGATCAGCGCGCCGCGGACAGGTTTGCGTTGCATGTGCCAGGGCTCCATTTCATGGGGACGAGATCCCGCGCGCGCTCGTCGCGCGGCGCGTGCCCTGGCTCCGCGCCCATTCTGATCGCGGTCGATGGCCCGGGTCAAGGTCCCGGTAGGATCCGCTCCGTGCAAGATCTGGAATGCCCGTGCGTCATCTGCGGCGGTGTCCGCCGCGGCCGCGACGCCGACACGATCGCGACGGTCGAGAAACACGGCTGGTGCGTGCTGCGGGTGCCGGGCACGGTCGACTTCGCCTACACGGTCGGTCTCTGGCATTCGTTCCAGATGCCGGAGATGGTGATGTTCGGCCTGGCCGGCGAGCACATGCAGCTGTGGCTCAACGCCTGTGTGGACCGTCTACGCGAGACCGGCTGGCCGGCCGCCGAGGCACCGTTCACGGGCGTGATCGAGGGCCACTCGACGATGCTGCGCCCGGTCGACGAGTCGTGGCGGGACGCGCTGTTCGGCACGGCCTACCGTTTCTATCGCGGCTGGTCGGTCCCGGTCTGGCAACTGGTCTGGCCGGACGCGGCGGGCCGCTGGCCCTGGAACGACGAGGCGACGGTGAGCAGCCGGACCCGGCAGGCGTTCGCGTGGCTGCCGGTGTCCGCGCATCCCCGCGGAAGCTGGCGCTTGGTCGGCACCTACGCGTCTGGCTTCCCCCTTCCTGCCGAGCCGGACAGCTGGACGCTGACGACCCGCTCACTGTTGACCGGCGAGAGGTCGCCGGCACTGGTCGCTTTCGACGAGGACGCCTTCGACATCCTCGACACCCGCGGCTACGAGGCCGACGACCTGTGCCTGGGCTACCTGGGCCACGCGGTCGAACAGCACCCGACACTGAGCGCGCTGGCGGACCTGTCCCCGGGCCAGGTCGCCACCCTCAGCTCCGACGGTGACTGGCAGCGCGACCCGGTGTCCGCGGCCCAGCGGGCAGCGAGCACCGCCGCCTGGCAGAACGGCCAACCACTGCGCATCACCACCTGAGGCGCCGACTTCGCGGGCGATGCCAACCGCGTGTGCCTCGGCGCTACCGCAGGCCTTCGTCACCAACAGCCGGGCCGCTGGCCCGCCTCGCGATGACCCTGCGCGGCTGGCCCGGCTTGCGGTGAGAATGCGCGGCTGGCCTGGCTTGCGGTGAGGCTGCGCTGGCCTGGCTCGCGGTGAGGCCGCGCGGCTGGCCCGCCTCGCGGTGAGAATGCGCGGCTGGCCCGCCTCGCGGTGAGAATGCGCGGCTGGCCTGGCTCGTGGTGAGACCGCGCGGCTGGCCCGGCTCGCGGTGAGACCGCGCCCCTGGCCCGGCTCGCCGGGAAGTTGCGCTGCAGGCCGTGTCTGACCCCGCGTTGACCTCCCTGGACCGCGGCATCGATCAGGCCGCTATAGCTCCTCCGGAGCAGGCCCAGATAGAGATTCGACCTTGGGGCGGCTGCGCGGCGTCGGCGCGGGTCGGCCTCGGCCCTGGCGCAGCTTGGAACTGGATTTGCCCTGCCGCACAGGCACGTCGTGTCTCATGCCCGGGAGTGTGTCAGCCACCACCGACAGTTTTGGCCGCGGACCTGGCAGGGCCGGGCCCGCCAGGGACCGGGCCGTTGTCCGGCGGGAGCAACGGTCCGGACCACCGCGGACCCGGGAAATCGGCCTTTGTCCGATTTGGACCTTGCGCTTAGTTGGCCTGTTCGGCGAGGTTCAGGAACTGCCGCTTCTGGTTGAGGGCGTTCTCCGCTTCGCGGATGCGCTTGGCGTCGCCCGCGTGGCGGGCGCGCTCGAGGCGCTGCTCGGCCTCGGCCACCTGCTCCCG
>NZ_BONC01000148.1 GCF_016862515.1 Asanoa iriomotensis | reverse complement strand
GGCGAGGTCCGCACCGAACTGTTCGGCGTCAGCCTCATCCGCCGCCCCGACCTGGCATCGGCGTGACCCCGATCGCGATCGTCGGCCGTGGCTGCGTGCTGCCCGGAGCGCTGAACCCGTCGGAGTTCTGGGACACGATCGTCTCGGGCCGGGTAACCATCGACACGGTGCGGCCGCACGAGTGGCGCCTGCCGCCGGACGGTTTCCCACGGCGGCACGCCGGCCTCGTCCGAGGCTTCCCGGAGGTCTTCGATCCGTCCGGGTTCGCCGTCGACGCCGAACAGGTCGCCTTGTACGACCCGGCCCTGCAGTGGGTGCTCCACGCCGGCCAGGCCGCGCTCCGCGAGGCAGGCGACCGCGCGCGCCCGGGGCGGAGCGGCCTCGTCCTCGGCAACCTCGGATATCCGAGCCGGAGCCTGGCCGCGTACGCGGAACGGATCTGGCTCGCCGACCGCCCGGACCTGCTCGCGGCCATCCCGGAGGTGCCCGGCGCGACCGACCCGCGCGCCCGGTTCTGCTCGGGCCTGTGGGCGCACACGGCCGCGAACGCCCTGGGCCTGGCCGGCGGCGCGCTGGCTCTGGACGCGGCCTGCGCCTCCGCCCTGTACGCCATCAAGCTCGCCTGCGACCGCCTCCACGACGGCACGGCGGACCTGATGCTGGCCGGCGCGGTGAGCGGCTGCGACGGCCTGATCATCGACTCGGGCTTCGCGGCGCTGGGCGCGCTGAGCCCGTCCGGCCGCAGCAGGCCGTTCCACCGCGGCGCCGACGGACTCGTGCCCGCCGAGGGAGCGGCCCTCGTCGCACTGATGCGGCTGAGTGACGCGGTGGCCCAACACGTGCCGGTGCTCGGGGTCATCCGTGGCATCGGCCTGTCGAACGACGGCCGGACCGGCGGATTCCTGGCACCGGCGGAGGAAGGCCAGATCCGCGCCATGCGGGCGGCCTACGCGCAGGCAGGATTCGGCCCGGAGACGGTGGAGCTGCTGGAGTGTCACGCGACTGGGACCGCGCTCGGCGATGCCGTCGAGGCCCGCTCGACCGCCCGGGTCTTCGGTGGGCGCTCTCTCCCCATCGGCTCGGCGAAGTCCAATGTGGGCCACCTGCTGACCGCGTCGGGCGCGGCCGGCCTGCTCAAGCTCCTCGCCGCGACCCAGCACGGCACGTTCCCGGCGACGGCGGGCAGCATCGATCCGATCGACGACCTCCACGACGGCCCGCTGCGCCTCCTGACCGCGAACGAACCGTGGTCGGGCCCACGCCGCCGCGCGGCGATCAGCGCGTTCGGCTTTGGCGGCAACAACGCCCACCTCATCGTCGAGGCCTTCGACGGGACGGCGGACACGTTCAGCGTCGCCGCACCGGCACGCCGCCCGACAACGCCCGAGATCGCGATCGTCGCCATCGGCGTCCGCATCGGCGGCGGGGGAGTCGACGCCTTCCGGGATGCGATTCTCCGCGGGGAGCCGCTGGATGGCGTCGCGCAGGACATCGAGGTCGGGCTCGACGGGTTGCGCTACCCGCCGCGCGACCTGCGCGAGACGCTGGGCCAACAGGTGCTCGTGCAGGAGGCCGCCCGGGAAGCCGTGCGGGGAATCGACCTGCCAGTGGAGCGCACGGCCGTCCTGATTGGAATGGGCTGCGACCCGGAGATCGCCCGAGCGCACGCGGGCCTGCGGCTCGACGCCTGGCGACCCGGTGCAGGAGACGGCTTCAGCCCACCCTTGTCGGCCGCCCGCGTCCTGGGCGCCATGGCCAACATCGCGGCCAACCGCATCGGCGGCCAACTCGGCCTGTCCGGACCGGGCTTCGCGGTCTCCGCAGAGGAAGCATCGGGCGTGGTGGCATTGGACCTGGCAGCGCGAGCGCTGCGTGCTGGCGAGATCGACGCCGCCCTCGTGGGCGCGGTAGACCTCTCCGACGAGCCGGTACACCGTACCGCCCTCGCGACACTCGACCCGGCCGCAAATCCGACGGACGCGGCCGTCGTACTCGTGCTCAAACGCCTGGCGGACGCCCGCCGCGACGGCGACCGGGTCATCGCGCTGGTCGGTCCCACACCCGCCGCCCCGCCGGTCGACGCGTTCCCCGCAGATCTGTTCGGCGCGGCGCATGCCGCCCGTGGACTGCTCGACGTGGCAGCAGCGGCGATCGCGCTCCACCACCGCGCCTCTCCGGTCCCCGGACAGCGCGCCCGGCCTCGCCTGGGCGCGACCACGACCGACGTCGTCACGGCCGTGCTGGACGCTCCACTCGCCCGTGTCCGGCTCCGCGCCGCGGACGCGGCCGCCTGGGCCGGCGAGCCGCCGCCGCGGCTGCACGTCTACTCGGGCGCGACCCGGGCCGAGGCGCTGTCCGCCCGCGTCGCGAGCGACACCGGCCCGGCGCGCCTCGCCGTCCTCGCCCGCGACCCGGCGCACCTGGCCGACCAGCTCACCGCTGCCCGCGCGTGGCTCGACGGCACCGCGTTGCGGCCGCCGGGTGTCGCCTTCCGCGAGCGGCCGATCAGCGGTGAGACGGCGTTCGTCTACACCCAGGGCTCGTCCTTCTACCCGGGCATGGGTTCCGACCTCGCGTTGGCGTTCGCACCTCTGGCTGCCGGGATGGCCGAGGCCGACCTGGTCTCCTGGCTCTACGAGGGACGGGAGACGCCCGACGACTCGCTGGACCAGATCCTGGCCGTGGGCTTCGTCTCGCGCCTGCACACCAGGATCACCCGCGAGGTGCTGGGCATCGAACCGCAGGCCGCGATCGGATATTCGTCCGGAGAGTCGGCGGCGCTCGTCTCCCTGGGCGTCTGGAACGACGTGTCGGCCATGGCCGCCGACGCGCGCGCGGGCGGCCTGTTCACCCACGACCTCGGTGGCGAACTGCGTGCCGTGCGCCGCCACTGGGCCCGGCACGGCATCCCGGGGCAGCGGTGGGCCGGCTACCTCCTGTCGGCCGATCCGGAGCAGATGCGCGTCATGGTCGAGGACGAACCCGCGGTGCATCTGACGGGGATCTGCGCCCCGGAAACCTGTGTGGTCGCCGGCGAGGAGCAGGCGTGCGCCGCCTTCGTCGCACGCCTCGCGCCGGCTGCCCACATCCGGATCCGCTACGACCTGGCGGCGCATGCCCCCGAACTGGCCGACGTGCGCGATCGGTGGCACGCGCTGCACCGCCGACCGACCACGAGTGTGCCCGGCATCCGGTTCTACCGCGGCGCGACCGGCGACTGGTACCACCCGACCCAGCAGACCGCCGCCGACGCGATCACCGAACAGATGCTCGCCCCCGTCGACTTTCCCAACGTGATCCGGCGGGCCTGGGACGACGGCGTGCGCGTGTTCGTCGAGCACGGGCCGGGCGCCCAATGCACCGGTTGGATCCGGCGCATCCTGGGGGAGCGCGAACACGTGGCGGTCGCCCTGGACACGGTGCGGGACAACGGCCTGTGGTCGTTGTCTCCGGCCGTCGCGGAACTCGCCGCCGCCGGTGTCCCAATGCGGCACGACGCCCTGGCGACCCTGCTGCCGCCCACCCGGACCCCGACCGGCCTCACTATCAGCGTGCCGAAGCGCCTCCCCGAGCCGCTGCCCGCCGCGTACACGGTGATGGAGCCCGCCCCCGATCTCGTTCCGATGCCGACCGGCCAACCCGCGCCCGTGCCCGACCGCCCGGCCTCGGCGGCGGCCTCGGCCTGGCGCGGATCGATCACGGCGGCCCACCATCAGTTCCTCGACCTGCAGGCCGCCGCCCACACGCGGTTCCTGGCCGGCCGTGCCGCCGCCGTCCGCGCGCTCGCACCGGTCGCGGCGCCCGGCCGCCCGGGGCCCCGGTTCGACCGGGCCCAGCTCGAACAGCTCGCCTCAGGGCGGATCTCCGACCTGTTCGGACCCATGTTCGCCGTTCAGGACGGCGACGTGCGGCAGACCCGGATGCCCGGCCCGCCCCTGCTCCTCGCCGACCGGGTGACGGGGATCGACGCCGTGCCGGGATCGCTCGGCAAGGGCACGATCTGGACCGAGACCGACGTACCCGCCGACGCCTGGTACCTCGACGCCGCCGGTCGCATGCCCGCCGGCCTCGTCGTCGAGGCGGGCCAGGCCGACCTGCTGCTGATCAGCTGGCTCGGCGCCGACCTGCACAACCGGGGCGAGCGGGTCTACCGCCTCCTGGGCAGCGATGTGACGTTCCACGCGCCGCCACCCGGGCCGGGAGCGACCCTCTCCTTCGAGATCCGCGTCCTGGGGCACGTCGTACACGGCAAGGTCCGGCTGTTCTTCTTCGAGTACGACTGCCACGTCGGCGACACGCTCCTGCTCACCGTGCGGGACGGACAGGCCGGCTTCTTCGACGACGAGGAGCTGGCGGAAACGGGCGGGGTCCTCTGGAACCCGTCCCCGCCCGCCATTGTTTCCGAGCCCAAGGGGTTCGACGCGGACGCCGTACACGCCTTCACTCAGGGCCGACCGGTCGACTGCTTCGGCAGCGGGTGGGAGGCGACCCTCGCGCACGTCCGCACCCCGCGGATCGGAGCGGGACGGCTGCGCCTGCTCGACGAGGTCACCGTCTTCGACCCGTCCGGCGGGCCGTGGGGCCGCGGCTACCTGCGGGCGCGGACAACGGTCAGCCCCGACGACTGGTTCTTCGACGGCCACTTCCACAACGACCCGTGCATGCCCGGCACCCTGATGTCCGAGGGCTGCTTCCAGGCCCTCTCCTTCTACCTCGCCGCGTGCGGCCACACGGTGACCCGCGACGGCTGGCGCTTCGAACCGGTGCCGGATCGCGCCGCGCGCATGCGCTGCCGCGGCCAGGTCACCCCGAAGAGCAAGCAACTGGTGTACGAGGTCTTCGTGTCAGAAATGTCGTCGGGCCCGTTCCCGACGGTCGTCGCGGACGTGCTGGTCACCGTCGACGGCGTCAAGGCACTGCACGTCGCGGACTGCACCGCCCGACTGGTGCCGGACTGGCCCCTCGAACACTGGCGGCACCTCGGCCCGCCCGCCGTCGCGCACACCGCGGAGCCCGTGCCGCTTTCCCGGCTCGGCGGCCTCGTCGGGCACCGTGACGCCGCACCCGTTGCCGAGGTCGCCGGGCTGCCGCTCGGTTACGCCTCGCTGCTCGCGTGCGCCTGGGGCAAGCCGACCGACGGGCTGGGACCGATGGCCGAGGCGTTCGTCGGCGCGCGGCGCGGACCACGGCTGCCCGGGCCGCCGTACCACTTCATGACCCGGATCGTCGCCGTCGAGGGCCCGTACCAGGGCATGGCGGTCGGCAGCGCGGTCACCGCGGAGTACGACGTACCCGATGAGGTCTGGTATTTCGCCGACAACGCCGCGCCCACCATGCCGGCGGCCGTCCTGATGGAGGTCGCCCTCCAGCCCTGTGGCTGGCTGGGCTGTTACGTCGGCAGTCCGGTGCAGATCGACGCCGAACTGCTCTTCCGCAACCTCGACGGCGACCTGCGCGTGCTAGGCGAGGTGCGGCCGGGAACCCGCGACATCCGCACCCGGGCCGAGCTGACCGACG
>NZ_BONC01000147.1 GCF_016862515.1 Asanoa iriomotensis | reverse complement strand
CGCGCTGCCGCGTGCGGTCCGCGGCGGGCCGTGCTGCCGCGCTTCCGCCCGAGGTCCGCGGCGGGCTGTGCTGCCGCGCGGCGATGCCGTGCGAGCCTGGTCGCGGTCCCGCGTTGGCCGCGGACGGTCCGGGAAGGCCGCACTACCGCGTGCGGTCTGCGGTCGGCTGCGCCGAGCCGGTCAGTGCCGCAGCGAAGTCGTGATCTGTAGGAGGTCTGCCTGGGTGATGGGGTCGCCCTTGCCGCCGCGGGCTTCCTGCATGGCCTTGGCCAGTTGGGCGCGGCGCAGGACCTCGCCGATGTCGGCGCCGCTGAAGCCGTGGCTCACCGCGGCCAATGCGGCGGCGTCGACGTCGTCGGCGAACATCGTGAAGCCCGAGTATTCGTGGCGTTCCGCCAGGTCGCGGATCTTCATCTTGAAGATCTCGGCCCGGCCCGCCTCGTCGGGCAGTGGGATCGAGAGCTTCACGTCGAAGCGGCCCGAACGGATCAGGGAGTCGTCGACCCGGTGCGGGAAGTTGGTCGTCGCGATCACGATCACGTTCTGGTTGTCCTCGATGAGGTTGTTCATCTCCTGCTTGAAGATGCCCGCCACCGCGTTGACCGCCTGGCTGGCGGCGTCGCCGCCCGCGCCCGCGTAGCTGATGATGCTGTCGAACTCGTCGAAGAGCATCACCGTCGGGTGCCGGTAGCGGCGGGCCTCCTGGAAGATCGACTTGATGTTGCGCTCGGAGCCGCCGAGCCACTTGTCGAGGATCTCCGGTGTGCGGATCTCGCGGAACGTCGCACCGATCTCGTTGGCGAGCGCCCGCGCGAGCATGGTCTTGCCGGTGCCGGGCGGCCCGTATAGCAGGATGCCCTGCGGCCGCCGCGCTCCCCAGCGGGCCATGATGTCGGGGTGCCGGAAGCTGACCGCGATCTCGCGGAACTGGCCGACGATCGTGTCCAGGCCGCCGACGTGGTCGAGGGTGACGTTCTCGGTGCGGGTCGGCCCCGGCGAGGACGCCGACGCCTGGCCGGCATTGGGTGGGGGCTGGTGCTCCCGGCGGCCGATCACGTAGGTGCGGCCGCGCAGCGGCGCGTCGCCGCCCGCGAACTCACCGATCACCCGCAGCACCAGCAGGGTCATCTCGCGGAGCAGGTCGGTGGTCATGTCCGCGCTGGGCACGCTGGCCCGGATGGAGACCGTCCGCGGCCCGCCGCGCAGGACACCGTCGGCGGAGAAGGGGTTGCCGTTGCCGGACGTCGCGCTGGACGGCGGCCCCGGGTAGGTGATCGTCGCTCGCAGCCCCGCGGCGTTGGCGGCGGCCAGCGGGTCGACCTTCTCGCCGTAGTCGTCGGGTGGCCAGATCGTGCGGACCAGCTTGCTCGGCACGGTCGCGATCACCTCGGCGCCCTGCGCGATCTTGCTGGCGACCGGCCCGTCGTTGCCGAACCGCCGGGCGAGCATCGCCCCGAGCGGGGCAGCCGCACCGAGCATCGCGGCGTCGAACATCGTGCGGGCGGTCGGCCCACCACGAACGCTCAGGTCGGCCGACATCTGATGCATGGCGTCGCCGTCGACGGTCGCGGTGTCCAGCCAGTAGCGGACGTCCTGCACAGGCGGCGGAAAGTAGCCACCCCCGAGCAACCGCACCCGATCTTCGCGCGCCGCGGCGATGATCGCCGGACCATCGTTGATCACCAGCCGCCCACCGAGCACCTCGACGGTCTCGGCGCCGCCGCGCGGCCCGCTAGAGGCTCCATCCGACATTGATCCACCCCCGTCAAGAAACCGGGTCGACCCGCACCTAAGACTGACACGCCCCGCCGAAGCCGACCACCGATCGCCCCGAAGCCCGAACGATCTCCGCCCGATTTCGACGGCAATTGGGGATTTCACACGTCCGGCATGGTTGTGGCCGTTTGACGCCCGAAAAGCCGGAACGTGGGGGCGTGCTGCGCTAAGCGTCGCGCCGGGGTTCTGCTTCCAGAGCGGTCCAGACGGCCGCCCAATCGGCGGCCGCCTGGCGTCAGACGTATTCGAGCAGGACGTTGCGCGGAACGTAGTCGATCGTTCGGGCGGGCGTCGACTCCCACGGGGTCGCGCCACCGATGGCGTGAATCGCAGTGCGCGCGACGGTCTTGGACTTCTCGAGCGCCGCGACCTCGGATTCCGCTCTGATGAGCAGTTCGACGGTGACGACGCCGCTGTCGGCGTCCGATGCGGTGCTCGGATCGCGGACATCGGCGTTGCAGGCTTCCAGTTCGAGCAGGGCGCCCATCAACCGCTCGCCTTCGCCATGCAACTCGCCAGCTTCTAGGCGACTGCCATCGAGGCGTCGCACGTGGAACTGACGAACGATCTGAACCTCAATCATCGGCTGCCACCCCCTCTCCGCTCGCCTCGTCGTCCTTCTGCACCCAACACGGTAGTTTCATCCCCCACCGGATCGCGTGGTTCCCGTAGTAAGCGCCGGACGGTGTCAGGTGGAACTGCCCTCTGGTGCTGCCCGCACGGGCATCGAAGTGTGTAGTACTTCGGTGGATCCAAGATCGTGAACCCGTGCTTGTCGAAGACTTCCAGTACCCGCTCGAGGTCCTTCTTTGATGCTTTCTCCAGTAGCCCAATACTGCCTCCCGACGGAGGATCAGGGTAGAGGCCACGCAACGAACCACGTGGCCCCTGAGCAACGAACTGAACGCCGAAAGAGACGACGCAGCCTTCCGAGGTGGACCCCCGGGCCGTCAGCAGATGCAGAACTCGTTGCCCTCGGGGTCCTGCATGACGATCGCGAAGTAGTTGTTGGGTGCGTCGTCCATTGTGCGGAAGATCGTGGCACCCGCCGTGCATAGTCGGGCCGCCTCGGCCTCGACCTGGGCGCGGCGGGTCGCCAGCGGCACCGAGCGGCCCCCGCTGACGTCGAGGTCGAGGTGCAGGCGGTTCTTGACCGTCTTGGGCTCGGGGACCCGCTGGAACCAGAACCGCGGACCCACCCCCGCCGGGTCGACCAGGCGGTCCGGGGCGTCCGGCAGACCGGCCAGCTCCTCCTCGGGCACGCCGACGCTGCTGTACCACCCGTGCCAGCTCGCGAAACCCGCGGGCGGCGGCGCCAGGTCGTAGCGCAGCGCCGTCGCCCAGAAGGCCGCCAGCTCGGTCGGGGCCGCGCAATCGATGGTGATCTGCATGCCGACCATGCTCGACCCCACCTACGACAAGAAACTCAGCCCGTCGGCACCCGCCGGCTCGCCACGTGCTCGACCAGCGCGATCAGCAGGTCCTTGCCCGACTGGCGGTCGCGCGCGTCGCAGAGCAGCACCGGCACGTCCGGGTCCAGGTCGAGGGCGCTGCGGACCGCGGTCGCGCTGTGCCGCTGGATGCCGTCGAAGCAGTTGACGCCGACCACGAACGGCGTGTTGCGCGTCTCGAAGTAGTCGACCGACGGGAAGCAGTCCGCCAACCGCCGCGTGTCGGCCAGCACCACCGCGCCCAGGGCGCCGAAGGCCAGCTCGTCCCAGAGGAACCAGAAGCGGTCCTGGCCGGGCGTGCCGAACAGATAGACCTGCAGGTCCTCGTTGATCGTGATCCGGCCGAAGTCCATCGCGACCGTGGTCGTGTTCTTGCCCTCGACGCCCGAGACGTCGTCGGTGGCCTCGCTCGCCGTGCTGAGCACTTCTTCGGTCTGCAGGGGCCGGATCTCGCTGACCGAGCCGACCAGCGTGGTCTTGCCCACCCCGAAGCCGCCCGCGATCAAAATCTTGAGCGCGATCGGTATGTGTTGCCCCTCCCCGGGGCCGGGGCGGTCAGAGTGCACGGAGTCCATTGACCACCGCCTGGAGGATGTCGTTATCGGGAAGAGAAGCCGCGGGCTGCGGCTCGTAGGAAACCACGAGCCCGGCGGAGAGCAGGTCGCCGAGCAGGATCCGGACCACACCGAGGGCCAGGTCGACGCGGGCGGCGAGTTCGGCGACCGCGACCGGGCGTTGCGCGACCTCGATGATCGTGCGGTGCTCGGGTTGCAGCGGCGCCAGGTCGACCCGGTCGAGCGGCGCCGCCACGACGAACGCCACCAGGTCGAAACCGCTGACCGGTTTCACCCGGCCACCCGTCACCGTGTACGGGCGGACGACCGGGCCCGCGTCCATGTCCAGCCAGTCCGGCTGGCCGTCGCGCCCGGGATCAGCCGCCATCGGCGCTCCCCGGCGGCGGTGTAGGCGGGATCCGCGGCGGCGAGGTCAGGTTCTGACCGACCCGGGTGACGAGCATGGCCATCTCGTACGCGGCCAGACCGATGTCGGTCTCCGACGTCGCGAGCAGCGCCAGGCACGCCCCCTGGCCCGCCGCGGTCACGAACAGGTAGGCCTGCTCCATCTCGACCACCGTCTGCCGCACGGCACCGGCGTCGAAGTGGCGGCTGGCGCCCTTCGCGAGGCTCTGGAACCCGGCCGCCATCGCGGCCAGGTGCTCGGCGTCGTCGCGCTCCAGCCCCTTGGTCAACCCCATCAGCAGCCCGTCGGCGGAGAGCACGATCGCCTGTTGCGCCCCGGGCACGCGGGCGACTAGGTCTTCGAGCAGCCAGTCGAGGTTGGACTGCGGCCTGGTCGTCTGCGTCACTTACGCGTCCTTTCCGGATGGATCCTTGACCTGCGACGCGCCGTCGGTTGCCGGGTCCGCGGGCCGGTCGCCCGCGGCGGGCGGTGCCGGTCGCTCATGCGAGGGTACGGGTGGCGTCGCGGACCCGATCCCCTCCGTCCGGTCGGGAAGTTGACCCGACGCACCGGTCCCGGTTCGCGGCTCGATGGACACCGTGTCCGTCTCGCCACCGCCGACCGCTCCACTGCCGCCGCCGTTGCCAGCGGCCACACCATTCCCCGTGTCTCGATCGCCAGCCCTTGGATCCACGACGGCACTCGCCCCGTTCCCGTTGCCCTGGGCGGCGCCCGCCGTGTCCGCGGCGAGGGACGTCCTGGAGTCCGCGGGAGCGGGTGTGGTCGGCGACGTGTAGCGGCGGATACGCAGCGCCCGCGTCGCGTCGCCCGGCCGTTCGCGGTCGGCATCCTCGCCATCCGAGTCGGCCGGACCCGCCGCAGGCACGACGTCGCCGGTCAGCGGCGTCGCAGGGAGATCGGCCAAGGGCGGCGGCGTCCACATCGGCCTGTCCGCCGGCGCGGCCGGCCCAGCATCGGCGCTCTCCTGGCGACCCCTGGTCGTGCCGGCCTGTAGGGCCGACATGCGGGCCCGGACCGCGTCCGGGTCGACCGGCGGCGTGGGCGAGGTGCCGAGGCCCGCCGGGAACCCTCCGGACGGCTCGTCGACCGGCCGGCGCAGCTGCGGCGCCAGGTGGCGCTGGCGGCTGCGCCGGGGCAGGCCGTCGTCGCCGACGACCAGTTCGGCGGTGGCGTCCTCCGGCGGGCGTCGCCGACGCTGCACCGGCAGGCCCAGCACCGGCGTCGGCTGCGCGGCCGCCTGGGCCGGTGTCGCCGTGGCTCCCGCCCCGGTCAGACCTCCGGCGGCCGAGGTCAGACCCGGGGACGCCGGCACCGTCGAACCCCTGGACGTCGAACCCGTCAGACCCGAAGATGTCGACCCC
>NZ_BONC01000146.1 GCF_016862515.1 Asanoa iriomotensis | reverse complement strand
TCGTCGTCTGGGCCCGGTGCGGTGCCGCCCTGACCCACGAGACACCCCCTAGGGCGGCTATGTCAGCTCACCGGCACCAGTTCCAGCGAAAGGTCGCGCATCGGCGGCCCCGAGTCGATGGTTTCGGCGCCGCGGGTGAGCTGACCGCGCCAGGCGACCAACATCGCCCGCCGCTCGCGCGGTGTGGTGCCGCCCCAGACGCCGTGGCAGTCGCCGACCTCCAGCGCCCACGCCAGGCACGCACCCTGCACGTCACAGGTGCGGCACAGCGCGATGGCGGTGTCGGCCGGCTCGCTCGGCGCCGGGAAGAACGTCTCCGGATCGACGGATTGGCACACACCCCTGGTGCGCCAGGCTTCGTCGAGTTGTCGTTCGGCCGACGCGCGTAGCAGTCGTGGATCCCGACGTGCCGCGGCGACCTCATGCGGGCGTGGCATACGCGCCCGTGTCATCTGCAACCCACCTCCCCCGTGGGGCCGGCATTCCGCGCAACTGGCGCGAGATCGGTTGACCCAATGGGTGTCGTCGCCCGGTGCGAGAAGGCACCCATTGCCGGCGCTGTGTTCTATCGCACTCGTGATGCTGGAGACAAGAGTTTGCATCGAACCTGCGGAAAGTCTGTTACGAGAAATCGCAACAAGACGACGGGAAAGGGAAATATCAAGCGCCGCGCATTGAAGATCAAAAAAGGGTCAGTTCGACCGGTTCCTCATGCGGCGCGGCCAGCGCGGGCGCGGCCACCCGGGCCACCAGATCGGGACCGTCGTTGCGGACGTCGCCGACAGCCGCACCGACCGGGCGGATCTCGATGCCGGCCAGCGTCGCGTCGGACGGCGGAGCCAGCAGCTCGCCCGCGTCACCGCCGCCGGCGAGCCACGCCGCCCACCGGTCGGGCGCGAGCACCAGCGGCATCCGGTTGTGCACGAGGGCCAGGTCACCGAGCGCCGCCATGGTCACGATGCTGCAGGTCAACAGCTTCTGGTCGCCCCACGCGGCCCACAGGCCACCGAACACCACGGGCTCCGGCGCGGTCATGAAATAGGCCTGCTTGCCGCCGCCGGGCTTGCGCACCCACTCGTACCAGCCGTCGGCCGGCACCAGGCAACGCTTGCCGGCGAACGCCCGCGCATAGGCCGGGGTGGTGGCCACCGTCTCGGCCCGTGCGTTGATCATGCGGGCCGCGCCCTTGGTGTCGCCGGACCAGCTCGGCACCAGCCCCCACCGGGCCACCGAGAGCGTGCGGCCGCCCAGCCGCTGGGACATCCGGACCACCGGCACCGGGTCGGTCGGCGCCACGTTGTAATCGGCCACCAGGCCGTCGCGGGTGTCGTCGAACGCCTCGAAGAGCGCACTGAGGTCAGGCGCGTCCTTCGTCGTCGCGTACCGCCCGCACATGGCCGTCACGCTAGCGCAACTCGTCCCGGCACGCGGGAGTGCGCGATGTCGATCGCGGAGCGGCGGTCCGGCAGGTCAGACTGGAGTACGTGGCCCGACAGACCGCACACGTGCCGTGGAACGCGCCGACCGCCGCCGAGCCGGTCACCGCGACCGTCCAGCTGCCCGGCTCCAAGTCGATGACCGCCCGCGCGCTCGTGCTCAGCGCGATCGGGGTCGGCCCGTCGACGCTCGCCCGACCGCTGCGGGCGCGCGACACCGAGATGATGGCGGGCGGCCTGCGGGCCATGGGTGTCAGCGTCTCCACCGTCGACGACGACCGCTGGGTCGTGCGCCCGGGCACGCTGCAGGGCCCGGCGCACGTCGACGTCGGCCAGGCCGGCACCGTGATGCGCTTCATGCCGGCGATCGCCGCGCTGGCACAGGGCACGGTCACCTTCGACGGCGACCCCTCGGTGCGGCAGCGCCCGCTGCGCCCGCTGGTCGACGCGCTGCGCTCGCTGGGCGTCAGCATCGACACCCCGCCGACCGGCAGCCTGCCGATGACGATCCGCGGCACCGGCCGGGTCACCGGCGGCGAGGTCGTGATCGACGCGTCCGCGTCCAGCCAACTCGTCTCCGGCCTCCTGCTGGCCGCGCCCGACTTCGACCGCGGCGTGGTGGTGCGGCACGACGGCCCGCCCGTCCCGTCCGCGCCGCACGTCCGGATGACCGTGCAGATGCTGCGCGCCGCCGGCGCCGGCGTCGACGACTCCGTGCGGGACCTCTGGGTGGTCGAGCCCGGCAAGCTGACCGGGCGGGGCTGGACGATCGAGCCCGACCTGTCCGGCGCGATGCCGTTCTTCGCGGCCGCGCTGATCACCGGCGGCACGGTCACCCTGCTCGGCTGGCCGCGCAGCAGCGCCCAGCCGGTCGACCGGTTGCGCGCGCTGCTCGACGAGATGGGCGGCGAGGTCACCCTCGGCACCGACGGGCTGACCGTGCGGGGCACCGGCGTGCTGCACGGGCTCGACGCCGACCTCTCCGAGGTGGGCGAGATGACCCCCGTGCTGGCCGCGCTCGGCGCGCTGGCCGACTCGCCGTCGCGGCTGCGCGGTGTCGGGCACATCCGCGGGCACGAGACCGACCGGCTGGCCGCGCTGACCCGCGAGCTGACCGCGCTCGGCGCCGCGGTCGCGGAGACGCCCGACAGCCTCGAGATCACGCCCCGCCCGCTGCGCGGCGGCGTCTTCCACACCTACGACGACCACCGGATGGCCCACGCCGGCGCCGTGGTCGGCCTCGCGGTCCCCGGCATCGAGCTCGACGACGTGGCGTGTACCTCCAAGACGATGCCAGACTTCCCGGCACTATGGTCGGCGATGGTCACGGGCAAGTAGGGAGAAGGCGCTGCCGGGCAGAAAACGGGAGTACGACGAGGACGACGTGCGGGTGCGACCCGCCCGCTCCTCGCGCCCGCGTACCCGCACCCGCCCGAAGCACGACGACGCGGTCGACGGATTCGTCGTCGCGGTCGACCGGGGCCGCTACACGATCGAGGTCGACGGCCCGCCGGTGACGGCGATGCGCGCCCGCGAGCTCGGCCGGAAGTCCGTGGTGGTGGGCGACCGGGTCGCGCTGGTCGGCGACACCTCGGGCGCGGCCGGCGCGCTGGCCCGCATCGTCCGGATCGCCGCACGCACCTCGGTGCTGCGCCGCACCGCGGACGACGACGACACCACGCCCGAGGGCCGGCTCGAACGGGTCGTGGTCGCCAACGCCGACCAGCTCGTCATCGTCAGCTCGCTGTCCGATCCCCCGCCCCGCACCGGTTTCATCGACCGCTGCCTGGTGGCCGCGTACGACGCCGACATCGACCCGCTGCTGTGCCTGACCAAGGCCGACCTGGCCGGTCCGGCGGAGGTGCTCCACTACTACGCCGAGCTGGACCTGCCGCACGTGCTGGTGCGCCCCGACTCCGACCTGGCCGCGGTGCGGGACCGCCTGGCCGACCGGGTCTCCGTGCTCGTCGGCCACTCCGGCGTGGGCAAGTCGACCCTGGTCAACCGCCTCGTGCCGGACGCCGACCGGGCGGTGGGCGTGGTCAGCGCGATCGGGCGCGGCCGGCACACCTCGACCAGCGCGGTGGCGCTGCGGCTGCCCGGTGACGCCGGTTGGATCATCGACACGCCCGGCGTACGCAGCTTCGGGCTGGCCCACGTCTCGGCCGAGAGCCTGCTGCACGGCTTCCCGGACCTGGTCGAGGGCACGGTCGAATGCCGGCCGAACTGTGAGCACACCCCGAACGACGTCGACTGCGCCCTCGACGCCTGGGTGGCCGCCGGCAAAGCCGACCCGCGCCGCCTCGCCTCGTACCGCCGCCTGCTCGCCTCCCGCGCCGGGGAAGACACCGAAAACTAGTAACGTCTGCCGCCATGGCCCCCCGGTACGCGGACGACCTCTCGCTCGCCCATGTTCTCGCCGACACCGCTGACAAGATCTCCATGGACCGGTTCCGCGCGCTCGACCTGCGGGTCGAGTCCAAGCCCGACCTGACCCCCGTCTCCGACGCCGACCAGGCGGTCGAACGCGCGCTGCGGGCCACCCTCGGCCGCACCCGGCCGCGGGACAGCGTGCTCGGCGAGGAGTACGGCGTGTCCGCGGCGGCGGCGGGCCCGGGCCACCGGCAGTGGGTGATCGACCCGATCGACGGCACCAAGAACTACATCCGCGGCGTGCCGATCTGGGCCACCCTGATCGCGCTGATGGAGGGCGACCGGCCGGTGGTCGGCCTGGTCTCCGCGCCCGCGCTCGGCCGGCGCTGGTGGGCGGCCCTCGGCCACGGCGCGTTCGCCGGCCGGCACACGACCGCGGCCACCGCGATCCGGGTCTCCGGCGTCCGGCGGATCGGCGACGCGAGCTTCTGCTACTCGAGCCTGCACGGCTGGGAGGAGACCGGCCGCCTGGACCCGATGCTCGACCTGATCCGGCAGAGCTGGCGGAGCCGGGCCTACGGCGACTTCTACGGCTACATGCTCGTCGCCGAGGGAGCCGTCGACGTCATGGTCGAGCCGGAGCTGTCCCTGTGGGACGTGGCGGCGCTCATCCCGATCGTCACCGAGGCGGGCGGCAGCTTCACCGATTTGTCCGGCCAACCGGGTCCGTCCGGCGGGAGCGCGGTGGCCACCAACGGAAAAATTCACGAAGAGGTGCTTACCCGCTTGAGCTGACGGCTTGTCGGGTTTCACGAGATCATCTCTAACCTGGCGTTTTGATCGAAATACCCCTCGTAACCGCTGGGCGCCAGGTTCGGCCGGTCGCCGAGCGCAATGCCAGGAACCTCCGTTACTGTGCCCGGGTGCTGTCCACCAGTTGGGGCTTCCTCGCGGCGATGGTCATCGCCTACGGAGTCGCCAACCTCCTCCAATCGGTCGCGGCAACACGGACCAAGCTGCACACCTCGTGCAACCCGAAACTGCTGGTCCGACTGGCCAGCCAGCGGATCTACCTGTACGGCCTCGGCTTCCAGGTCGTCGGCTTCCTGCTGGCCTTCGTGGCCCGCCGTGACCTACCCCTCTTCCTCGTGCAGTCGGCGGCGTCCGCCGGGTTGGGTGTGACCGCGCTCTGCGGAGTGCTGATCCTGCGCTGGAAGCTCCCGCGGGCCGAGGTCGGCCTGCTCGCCCTGCTCTTCGGCGGCCTCTTCGCGCTGGTCATCTCCGCGAAGCCGGCCCAGGCACACGGGATCGGCTCCGGCGGCCTGGCCATGCTGCTCGTCTGGCTGGCGGCCATCGCCGTGGTCGGCGTCTTCGCCGCCCGGCTGCACGGCGTGCCCGGCGCGGTGGCGCTCGGCCTGCTGGCCGGCATGGCGTTCTCGGCCGCCGCGATCGCCGGCCGCCCGCTGGCCTCCAGCCACTCCATCTCCGAGTTCGTCTCCAGCCCGCTGCTCTACGTGCTGATCGGCGCCTCCCTGCTCGGCCAACTCCTGATCGGCCTCGCGATGCAGCGCGGTTCGACTACCGCGGCGGTCGCGTCGATGGACGCCGCGGCCGCGGTGCCGGCCGCCGCGATCGGCCTGCTGTTCCTCGGCGACCAGATCCACTCCGGCCGCGAGTGGCTGGCCGGCCTCGGCTTCTTCATCACGCTGATCGCGGTGATCGGCCTGACGCGGTACGCCGAGCCGCAGCACCACCACGAGACCGCCGAGACCAAGCCGCGGGCGCTGACCGCCGGCCCCCGCGCGCTCAAGGCCCGGGCACTGGCCGCCCGCCACCTGGCCGCCGACGCGGCCCGCACGGTGGGCGCCAGGCCGATGCCCGCCGGCCCGCCGCCTCGCTCAGGCACCGGTCCGCGGTAGGACCGGGCTAGGGCGTGTCCTGCC
>NZ_BONC01000145.1 GCF_016862515.1 Asanoa iriomotensis | reverse complement strand
CCGAGCTGGCGCGTCGGTTCGCGCCCCGCGAACGCCCATCGACCGCGGTCAAGCGGGATCGAGACGTCAGGCTGGCTCTGCCGGTGGGTCGCGCGGGCCGTCGTTCCCGCCGGTCGAGGTGCGGGTCGGTGCCGCTCCGCCCGGGCGCGTGTCGTCGCTGAAATTCTCCGCCGTGACTTTGCCGCCCGGGTGGAACAGCGCGAAGCACAGCGCCACGAACAGCGCGATCGCCATGCCGTAGAAGGCCACCTGGGTCGCTTCGGCGTAGTCGCGTTGGATGGCCGCGAACGCCTGGTCGCGCAGCGACGGTGGCAGCGCCTGGGCCGCATTGCCCGCGCCCGTCGACGACGTCAGGGAGTTCGCCGCCGCGGTCGCGTCCGTGTGGGGCACGCCCAGCCCCGTCAGCGACGTCGTGATTTTGTCTCGCCCGACCTGGAGCAGCACCGTGCCGAGGATCGCGAGACTGAGGCTCGACCCGTAGTTGCGCAGCGTCTGGGTGATGCCCGTGACCTCGCCGTACGACGCGTTGATCGCGCGGTTGACCGCGTCCGTGCTGGCCGGCCCGAGGAAGAAGCCGATGCCGGCGCCCGACAACACGATCCAGTACCACTGGCTGCCTTCGTCCAGAGTGGTCAGCGACCGCGCCCAGAGGGCGAAACCGATCGTGCCCAGCACGCAGCCCAGGATGACCGGGCGGCGCGCGCCCCCGCTGTCGAGCATGCGGCCGCCGACCTGCGCCGCCACGACGAAGCCGCCGAAGAAGATGAAGAGGTACAAGCCGGCGCCGCTGGCCGACTGGCCCAGCGAGATCTGGGCGTAGACGCTCGCGAAGAAGAACAGCGGCACGAAGGCCATCAGGCCGAAGAACAGCACCGAGTTGTCGATGGTGAACGCGCGGTCCTTGAAGATCCTGACCTTGATCAGCGGAGTCTCGGTGCGCAGTTCGACCAGCACGAAGACCACCAGGATCGCGAAACCCGCGACGATGCACAGCCACGTCCGCCAGCTCGCCCAGCCCCACGAGCTCGCCTGCTGCAAGCCCAGCACGCTCAGCGCCATCCCCGCGACGATCAGCACGGCGCCGCGCCAGTCGAGCTTCTCGCGCCGGTGCGCCGGGTTCACGCGGGCGAGCCAGGTGAGCACCACCGCGATGATCGCCACGGGTACGTTCACCCAGAAGATCGCCCGCCACGTGTAGTGGACGAGCCAGCCGCCCATGATCGGGCCGATCGCGGTCAGGCCGCCGCTGATGCCGAAGAAGATCGCCAAGGCCCGGCCCCGCTGTTGCAGCGGAAACGCGGCCACCACGATCGCCAGCGCGGCGGGGAAGAGCAGCGCCGCGCCGAAGCCCTGTATGACGCGGAAGATGATCAGCCACGCCTCCGCCGCGTCGCCCGTCGGGGTCGCGCCGCACAGCGCCGACGCGACCGCGAAGATCGTGACACCGATGAGCACCATCCGGCGATGGCCGAGGATGTCGGCGAGCCGCCCGCCGAACGCGAAGAACGCCGAGAGCGACAGCAGGTACCCGTTGATCACCCACTGGATCGCGGACGCGGAGATGCCTAGCTCGCCGGAGATGTCGGGCACGGCGATCGACACGATCGTCTGGTCGATGAACGTCATCGCGACCGCGAACACCATGGCCGCGAGCGCGACGTACTTGTTCGACCCGGCTTCCGGCGCGGCAGTCACAAAGTAACGCTAAACGGACATAGCCCTCACGCATTGCAGACCGGCCGACGAGGCCACTGAGGTCTGGAAGCCGCCGGAGGCGAAGCGGGCCGCCGTCCGCGCCGCGATCTCGTCGGAGCGCCCGGGCGTCGGACCCCGTCCCCAGCAGGCGAACATCGTGCCGCCCGGCACCAGCAGCCGCCGCAGCAGGTCCATCTCCTCGACCGCCGGCGAGGTCCAGAAGAGATTCACGTTGATCGAGAAAATCTTGGCAAACCCGCCCAGCTCACCGACGCCGTCGAAGGTGAACGGCGCCTGCCGCACCGTCAGCCGCCCGGCCTCGACGAAGGGCGCGTTCCGGGCGAGCGTGCGCCGCACCGCCGTCAACGACCGGTCGATCGCGGTCAACGAGCCGGTGACGAGTCGCTCGCAGACCAGCGCCGCCGCCGTGCCCCCGCCGCAGCCGATCTCCATGATCCGTTCGTCCGGACCAGGGTCGACCTGGTCCACCGACCACCGGATCCGCTCCATCAGCCCGGCACGAAGTCGTTCCGCAGGACCAGGATCGCGATGTCGTCGCGGGGCGTGTCGGCGGAGAACCCGATGACCGCGGTCTTGAGCCGGGCGGCCACCACGTCGGCCGAGTAGCCGGCCAGCGGAGCCGCCGCGTCGCGCAGCCGCTCGGGGCCGAACAGGTCGCGGCCGCGCCGCCGCTCGGTGACACCGTCGGTGTAGAAGACCAGCGAGTCACCGGGCCGCAGGGTCAGCTCGGCCACCGGCGTCGCCACTTCTTCGAGGAGGCCGAGCGCCGTGCCGCCCGTACCCACGAAGCCGGCGCGTCCGTCGGCGCGGACCGCGACCGGCCGGTCGTGGCCGGCCAGGTGCAGCGACACGGCGAGGTCTCCCTCGCCGGAGGCGGCGGGACCGACGGCGGCGAGCGCGAGCGTGCAGTAGCGCCCGCCGCCCCGCTCGACCAGCGTCTCGTTGAGCCGGTGCAGGGCCTCGGGCAGCGGGCGGGCGTCGTGCACGAGCACCCGGATCACGTCGCGGACCAGCCCGGTGACCGCCGCCGCAGGCACGCCCTTGCCGGACACGTCGCCGACCACCACCAGCCAGCGGTCGTCGGACAGCGGCACCACATCATAGAAGTCGCCGCCGACCTCGGCCGCGTCGCCGGTGGGCACGTACTCCGCCGCGAAGCCGATGCCCTTGACCACCGGCAGCACCGGCGGGAGCAGCGACTGCTGCAGCGTGTGCGCGACCTTGCGGCGCTCCTCGTGGATCCGCGCGTTCTCGATCGCGAGCCCGGCGCGGCGGGCCACGTCCTCGATCACGGCGATCTCGTCGGGGTCGTGCCGGTGCCGCTGGTGCCGGCCGACGGCGAGAGTGCCGAGCCGCTGCCCCCGGGCCACCAACGGCACCGCGAAGCCTTCCATCGGCGCGCCGAGCGGCACCTGCGACTCGGTGCGCGACGCCTCGCGCAGCCGCGCCAGCATCGACTCGGGACCGGTCTCCGCGAGCACCGCGTGCAACCGGGCCAGCATCGACTCGTCCGCGTGACTGGCCGCCGCCAGGTGCAGCCGTCCCCACTCGTCGGTGGTGTGCACCGCGCACCACTGCCCGAGCCGCGGCACGACGAGCTGCGGGATCAAAGCCATCGTCAGGTGTACGTCGAGCGACTGCGCCAGCAACTCGCTCGCCTCGGCGAGGAACGTGAGCCAGCTCTGCCGGCGCAGGTCGGCCCGGCGGAGCCGGTCGTTCTCGACGTAGAGCGAGAGGCGCTCGGCGACCAGCGCGGCCAGCGGCTGCGCGTAGCTCGACGGCGCGGCGTCCAACTCCAGCTCGCCGCTGTAGGGCCGGTTGACCGCCAGCGGCATCCGGAGCAGCTCGTCGTCGGGGCGCGGCGCGCGGCCGTAGCGGGCCAGGACCCGCGACCCGGCGCCGTCGCCGCGGTCGAGGCGGACCACACCGCCGGCCGCGCCGACCATCTCCGCGACGCGGGCGAGCAGGCCGCCGGCGAAGTCGGGGAGTGGGTCGTCGGAGTAGGGGTCCGGCGCGATCTGGCCGAGCGCGGCCATCTCGGTGGCGGTGGGCGTCGGGCCGGCCGCCACCGCGGTCACGACGGGCGGGCTGCCGAGGGCGGCACCGGTCGCGAGCTGCCGGGGGACGACCGCGTGCGGCGCGGCTGCGGCCTCGCCCCGGTCGAGCCGGAACCAGACGCCCTTGCGCGCCCCCTCGTGGATGGTCCCCCAGCGGGCGGCGAAGTGGTCGACGAGCAGGAGCCCGCGCCCCCGTTCCGAGATCTCCGACAGATCGGAGACCTCCGCGCGGGGCCGCACCAGCACCGTCTCGATCGGCCCACCCGCGAAGTCGGTGACGGTGACGGTGAGCCCGACCGAGTCGGCGGCGACCTCGATATCGAGCTCCGTGCCCGCGTGGACGACCGCGTTGGTGGACAGCTCGGTGGTCAGCAGCAGGGCCTCGTTGCTGAGCTCGTCGAGCCCGGCCTCGGCCAGCACGGCCCGCACGAGGGCGCGCGCGGCAGCCGGAGTGCGCCGGTCGGCCGGCAGCCGCACATGACGGACGTGCTCGACCTGGCCCGCGACGACCTCCCCTGACACGCTTAGCATCCTGCCCCGAACCGTCGGAATGTTCCAAGCCGCCCGGTCTGGCAGCGGTAATCCGTACCCGTGGCCGCACGCCCACCATGCGCCAAATGCCACAACGCGAAAACCATCCGCGTGTCGCCGTCCCGGCCATCGGACCCCCGCCCGGCCAGCGAGAACGGTGGCGGGGGCCACACCCAGACCGGCCGGGTGACGGAAGCCCCGCCGACGGGATGACCGACAGATTTCCGACCCGTTGCTCCGGCGGCGCGGATGTCCGATATGCGGCAATCCACGGGTAATCCGGACCTGTGGCCTCGCGCCCGCCATGCGGCAAAGGCCATGATGGGAACGCTGCCGGCGGCCTCCCCCCGTCGACACCTCCCCGAGCAGACCGAGCGAGGAACCATGACCACGGCGAAAACGATCCCCGCCGCGGACCAGTCCGCCGCCGACGAGTCCAGCCCGAGCCAGGCCGACCACCGGCGCCAGCTCGAGGAGCTGGTCGAAGCCCTGCGGCGGGTCCACCGCGGCGATCTCAAGGTGCGCCTGCCCAGGCGGGCCGGGCTGGCCGGCGAGGTGGCCGACGTGTTCAACGACGTCGTCGCCATGCAAGAGCGGCAGCACCTCGGCGTGCGCCGGATCAGCCGCATCGTCGGTCGCGACGGCCGGCTCACCGAGCGGCTGGACGAGGAGGGCTACGACGGCTCGTGGGCCGAGAGCCAGCGCGCGATCAACTCGCTGATCGACGACCTCGGCCGGCCGACCACCGAGATCGCCCGCGTCATCGTGGCGGTCGCCGACGGCGACCTGAGCCAGCACATGGCGCTCGAGATGGACGGCCGCCCGCTGCGCGGCGAGTTCCTGCGCATCGGCCGCACGGTCAACACCATGGTCGACCAGCTCTCCAGCTTCTCCAACGAGGTCACCCGGGTCGCCCGCGAGGTGGGCACCGAGGGCGAGCTCGGCGGCCAGGCCGACGTCCGCGGCGTGGCCGGCACCTGGAAGGACCTGACCGACTCGGTCAACACGATGGCGAGCAACCTGACCCACCAGGTCCGGTCGATCTCCGCCGTGGCGACCGCCGTGGCCCGGGGTGACCTGAGCCAGAAGATCACCGTGAGCGCGCGCGGTGAGGTGGCCGCCCTGGCCGACACCATGAACTCGCTCACCGACACGCTGCGCCTCTTCGCCGAGCAGGTGACGCGGGTGGCCCGTGAGGTGGGCACCGAGGGCAAGCTGGGTGGCCAGGCCGCCGTGCCCAACGTGGCCGGCACCTGGAAGGACCTCACCGACTCCGTCAACTCGATGGCGTCCAACCTGACGGCCCAGGTCCGCAACATCGCCCAGGTCTCCACCGCCGTCGCCAACGGCGACCTCTCCCAGAAGATCACCGTGGCCGCGCAGGGCGAGATCCTGGAGCTCAAGGACACCGTCAACACGATGGTGGATCAACTGTCCAGCTTCGCCGACGAGGTCACCCGCGTGGCCCGCGAGGTGGGCACCGAGGGCAAGCTCGGCGGTCAGGCCCAGGTCCGCGGTGTCTCCGGCACCTGGCGCGATCTCACCGAAAATGTGAACCAGCTCGCCGGCAACCTGACCAGCCAGGTCCGCAACATCTCCCAGGTGTCGACCGCGGTCGCGCAGGGCGACCTCTCGCAGAAGATCACCGTCGACGCCCGCGGCGAGATCCTGGAGCTCAAGAACACCGTCAACACGATGGTGGATCAGCTGTCGAGCTTCGCCGACGAGGTCACCCGGGTGGCCCGCGAGGTCGGCACCGAGGGCAAGCTCGGCGGTCAGGCCCAGGTGAAGGGCGTGT
>NZ_BONC01000144.1 GCF_016862515.1 Asanoa iriomotensis | reverse complement strand
CTTCGACACAGACCCTTTAGCTGTCCTGTCGATCAGCGCGGGCAGTGTGCTCCCCCTCGCGGCCGCGCTGATCGACAGGACTTTGACGTCAGAAGGCGTACGGGCCGAAGCGGCCCCAGGCCACGACGGCGGCGAGCACCAGCAGGACCAGGTTCGCGATGACCATCGGTGTCTCGCCGCGCCGGCCGTGCACGACGATCGCGCCGATCATGAGCAAGACGATCCCGACCGCGGCCAGGGGTACGAGCACCGGCGCGACGTCGAACAGCGCCGGCAGCACCAGGCCGAGGCCGGCGAGCGCGTCGAGGGCGCCGATCAGCTTGACGTTGCCGGCGCTGAAGCCCTCGACCCAACCCAGCCCGGTCTCGATCAGTTTCTCCTTCGGCTGCACGATCTTCATCACGCCGGCGGCGACGAACGCAACGGCGAGCAGCACGGCGATGACCCACAAGAGGGCGTTCATCAGTCTCCCTGTTTTGACTTCACGCGTTAACCGGCGATCAGTTAACGGTGCAAGTGATTTCGTGTCAAGGGCGCGGTTATCCTGGCTGGCGTGGAAGAGGCACCCTGGCTGGACGACGACGAGACCAAGACCTGGCTCGCGCTGGTCAGCATGCTCATCCGCCTGCCCGCGGCGCTCGACGCCCAACTGCAGCGCGACGCCGGCCTGAGCCACTTCGAATATCAGGTGCTCGCGGGCCTGTCCATGTCACCGGGGCGAACGCTGCGAATGAGCACGCTCGCCCGGTTCGCCGACAGCTCGCTGCCGCGGCTCTCCCAGGTGGTCGCGCGGTTCGAGAAGCGCGGCTGGGTGCGCCGAGGTCCGGACCCGGACGACGGCCGCTACACGCTCGCGACCATGACCGACGAGGGCTTCGCCAAGGTGGCCGCGGCCGCGCCCGGCCACGTGTCGGAGGTGCGCCGGCTGGTCTTCGACTCGCTCACGAAGGCGCAGCAACGACAGCTCCAGTCGATCGGCGACCGGGTCATCCACACGATCGACCCCGACGGCGCGTGCCCGGCCACGATCGCCGACGCCGCCCTCGGCGTGGGCGATTCATAGGGCTTCCTGACCAAATTGGTGCTTAGGCTGGCCGCGTGTCGCACCATCTCGACTCTGAGCTGTCGCGTCGGGACAGCCGGCTCGACCTGACCGACCAGTACGTCTTCCGTGGCACGACCGGGACCGTGCTGGTGATGAACGTCAACAGCTCGATCCTCGGCGACGACTACCAGCCGGGCTTCCACCCGGAGGCGCGCTACGAGTTCAAGGTCCACTTCGACGGTGCGGCGGTCGAGGACCTCACCTACCGGGTCACGTTCGGGTCGGGGGGACTGATGCTGGTGGCATTGACGGGCGAGGACGCGCGCGACGACGCCGCGGTCGGCAGCCTCGTGGCCGAGGGCCGCACGGATGCGGCTCTCGCCGGACACCACGGGCTGCGGATGTGGGCCGGCAAGGTCCGCGAGCCGTTCTACAACGACCTGACGCTGCTCGCGGCCCTGGCCGCGGCCGTGCGCGACGGGATCCGGCCGGACCTCGGCGACTGGCGGCCGGAGAACGCGGAGAACGCCTTCACCGACGTGACCGTCCACTCGATCGTGCTGGAGATCCCCGACGACGAGCGGTTCCGCGCGGGGCGCGCGATCGGCGTGTGGACGGTCACGAAGCTGCCGCACGACGGCGGCTGGCAGCAGGTGAACCGGCAGGCCACGCCGATGCTCTGGCCGCTGATCCGGACGGCCCACCACGACTGGGCGGTCGCCGCGAACCGCTCGCATCCGCAGAACGACCTGCGCGACGACGGGGAACGGCTCGCGGGCATCATCGCCGCGGTGGTGGGCGCGGTCCAGACCGCGGAGGATCCGGCGGCGTACGCGAACGCGCTGGTGCGGAGGCTGTTGCCCGACGTGCTGCCGTACCGGATCGGCACCGCGGCGAACTTCGGTTTCGCCGGCATCAACGGGCGCGCCCTGGCCGACAACGCGGTCGAGGTGATGTTCTGCCGCGTGTTCAACGCGGCCGTCCCGCTGGGCCTGCGCCCGGACCAGAACACCCGCCGGGACGACTTCCCCTACGTGGTCGCCGCCGAATAGGTGCGCACGTCGTCGAGCTCCACGATGTGCCGGCCGAGCGGCCAGAACGCCACGGGGACCAGCTTGAAGTTGGCGATCCCGAACGGAATCCCGATGATCGTGACGCACTGCGCGACACCGGCGACGATGTGCGCGAGCGCCAGCCACCACCCGGCCACGACGACCCACACGATGTTCGCGACGCCGGTGACGACACCGGCCTCGGGCCGGCTGACGACGGTGCGCCCGAACGGCCACAGTGCATAGCCGGCCAACCGCAACGAGGCGACTCCGAACGGGATGGTGACGATCAGCGCGAAACAGATGAGCGCGGCGAGACCGTAGGCGATTCCGAGCAGAAACCCACTGCCGAAGACGAACCAGAGAACGTTCAGAACCAGACGCATGTCTCCAGCATGACCGCCGCCCGCCACCGTGTCCGGCCGCGGGATCCGCGCTGGTCGATCTGGTCCGGGCGACTAGCCAACGCGCGGAACGATGGTTAGCCTAACCTAACCGTCGGGCCGCTGGAGTCTGCCGGTTCGTAGAACGGAAGACTTCATGCGCGTGTGGCGTCCGATTCTCGCGGTGGCGGTGCTCGGTGCCGCCCTTGCGGGCTGTGGCAGCAACACCGATGGCGGCGACGCCGCACCCGCCGCCGCGGCGGGGCCCTGGTCGTTCACCGGCGGTTCTGGCCAGGTCGTCAAGGCCGACAAGACTCCCACTCGGATCATCGCGCACGCCGGTGAGGCGGCCGCGCTCATGTCGTTCGGGATCACGCCCGTCGGCATCTACGCCGACGAGTCGGTCAAGACCGACCCCAACCTGAAGAACCTCGACCTTTCCGGCATCACCATTCTCGGCGAGGAGTGGGGCAAGATCGATGTCGAGAAGGCCGCCTCGCTGGCGCCGGATCTGATCGTCGGTGACTGGTGGCCCGCCGAGAAGGCGCACAGCGGCATGGAGGAGGGCGTCGACGAGAAGAGCAAGAAGCTCGCCGAGCTCGCCCCCGTGACCGGCGTCTCGCAAGGCAAGTCCATCGTGGAGCTGGCCGAGGGCTACGAGGACCTCGCCGAGAGCCTGGGCGCCAAGGTCGACAGCCCGGAGATCGCCGCCAACAAGCAGCGGTTCGAGGAGTCCGTCGCGAAGTTCAAGGAGGCCGTCGCCGCCAACAAGGGGCTGTCCGTCGCGGCGATGTCGCCCGCCGACGACAAGGTCTACGTCGCCAACCCGGAGTACGCACCCGAGCTGCTCGACCTGCAGAGCTGGGGCCTGGACGTGCTCAACCCCGAGAGCCCCGACCCCGGCTTCCCGTACTGGGAGAACCTCAGCTGGGAGAACGCCGACAAGTACCAGCCCGACCTGATCCTCTGGGACGGCCGCTCCTACACCGCGACCGCCAACGACGAGTGGGGCAAGAAGCAGCCGACCTGGTTCAAGCTCAAGGCCGCCAAGGCCGGTGCGACCGTCGCGTGGCCGGCGTTCTGGCTCCACACGTACGGCGACTTCGCCACCGAGCTCGACAAGCTGACCACCGCCGTCAAGGCCGCGGATCCGAATGTCGGTGGCTAGCCCACCGGCGACCACCCGCACCGCGCGGCGAGCCTCGGCCCTCGGGCCGGGGCTGGTCGCGCTCTGCGGTGTGCTCGCCCTCGTCGCGTTCCTGAGCGTGACACAAGGTTCGCGGGACATCGGCCTGTCCGAGGTGCTGCACGCCCTGCGCACCTTCGACGACGACGGTTCGATCGGCAGCACCATCACGCTGGAGCTGCGGGTGCCGCGCACGCTGCTGGGCATCCTGGTCGGTGCGGCACTCGGGGTCGCCGGCGCGATCCTCCAGGGCGTCACCCGCAACCCGCTCGCCGACGCCGGCATCATGGGCATCAACTCCGGCGCGGCCGCGTTCGTGGTCTTCGCGATCACCGTGCTCGGCCTGCGCGGCGTCGGCGTCTACGTCTGGTTCGCCTTCGCGGGCGCGATCGGCGCGCTGGTCCTCGTGTACGCGATCGCCTCGCTCGGCCGGGAAGGCGCCACGCCGGTCAAGCTGGCCCTGGCCGGCGCGGCGGTCACCGCCGGCCTCGCCTCGGTCACCACGGGCATCATCATGACCAATGTGGACGCCCTCAACGAGCTGCGGTTCTGGCAGGTCGGCTCGCTGGCCGGCCGGTACGCGCCGATCCTCACCGGCGTCGCGCCCTTCCTGCTGGCCGGCCTGGTCGCCGCGCTCGGGTTCGGGCGCGCGCTCAACGGGCTCGCGCTCGGCGAAGACGTCGCGAAGGGTTTGGGGCAACACGTCGGGCGTACGCGGATGGCGGCTTTCGCGGTCGTCGCGGTGCTGGCCGGCGCCGCCACCGCCGCCTGCGGCCCGATCGTCTTCGTGGGCCTGGTCGTGCCGCACGTGGCCCGGTTCGTCTGCGGGCCGGACTACCGCTGGATCCTGCCCTACTCGATGCTGCTCGCCCCGATCGTGCTGCTGCTCGCCGACGTGCTCGGCCGGGTCGTGGCCGCACCGGACGAGCTCCAGGTCGGCGTGGTCCTCGGCGTCGTCTGCGCGCCCGCGTTCGTCGCGATCGTGCGCTACGCCCGGCTGTCGGAGGTCTGAGTGACCATCACAGCGTCCACAGTAGATGCCATGCTGCGGGCCAACCGCCGCCGGCGCAACGCCCGTTCCGGCGTGGTGCTGGCGAGCCTCGCGGTGCTCGTGTTCGCCCTCTTCGTCGTCACCATGATGATCGGCAGCTTCCGGATCGGCGCGCTCGACGTCGTCGCCTCGGTGCTGCACCTGGCCGACAACCCGAGCGTGGACTTCGTGGTCCGCGAGCTGCGCCTGCCGACCGCGGCGGCCGGCCTCGGCGTGGGCCTCGCGCTCGGCGCGTCCGGCACGGTCTTCCAGCAGATCCTGCGCAACCCGCTGGCGTCGCCAGACTTCGTCGGCATCACCTCCGGCGCCGGTCTCGCGGCGGTGTTCGGCATCGTGCTGCTCCAGGCCGGCGGGCTCGTCGTCAGCGGGCTCGCGCTCGGCGGCGCGCTCCTGGCCGCGACCCTGATGTACGTGCTGGCCTGGCGCGACGGCGTCACCGGCTACCGGTTCATCCTGATCGGCATCGGCATCGCGGCGTTCTTCGACGGGCTGATCGGCTTCGTGCTCACCCGGGCGCAGCTGTTCGAGGCCCGGCAGGCGATGCACTGGCTGACCGGCTCGGTCGGGCAGGCCGGCGACACCGAACTGAGGCTGCTCTTCGGCGGCCTGCTGATCCTGCTGCCGTTGGCGATGCTGCTCCAGCGGCCGTTGCGGGCCCTGGAACTGGGTGACGACACGGCCAGGACGCTGGGCACCCGCGCGGAGCTGAGCCGGGCCGCGCTGCTCGGCACCGCGCTGGTGCTGGTCGCCCTCGCGGTCAGCGTCGCCGGCCCGATCGTGTTCGTGGCCCTCGTCGCGGGCCCGATCGCCAACCGGCTGCTCGGCGCGGCCACCGGCGGCATCGTCGCGGCGGCGCTGGTCGGTGCCGCGCTGCTGCTGGCCGCCGACCTCGTGGCGGTGCACGTGCTGCCCACCCCGTTGCCCACCGGCGTCGTCACCGGCGCGGTCGGCGCACCCTATCTGCTGTGGCTGCTGGCCACGACCAATCGGCAAGGAGCGGGCGGATGAGCCGACTGCGGGCGGACGACCTGACCCTCGGGTACGAGGACCGGGCCGTCGTGAGCAACCTCGACGTGACCGTGCCCGACGGGCGGGTGACCGCGATCGTCGGCGCCAACGCCTGCGGGAAGTCCACATTGCTGCGTGGGCTGGCGCGGCTGCTGGAGCCGAAGGGCGGTGCCGTCTACCTCGACGGGCGGTCGCTCGCGGACCTGCGTACGCTCGACGTGGCAAAGGTTCTGGGCCTGTTGCCGCAGTCCCCGGTCGCGCCCGACGGCATCACGGTCGCCGACCTGGTGTCCCGCGGCCGCTACCCGCACCAGGGCTGGTTCCGGCGGTGGACCGACCGCGACCACGACGCGGTGACCAGGGCGCTGGCCGCCACCGGCACCGCTGACCTGATCGACCGGCCGATCCGGTCGCTGTCCGGCGGCCAGCGCCAGCGGGTCTGGGTGGCGATGGCGCTGGCGCAGGACACCGACCTGCTGCTGCTCGACGAGCCGACCACGTTCCTGGACATCAACCACCAGGTCGAGCTGCTGCGGCTGCTGCGCACGCTCAACGAGGAGGCCGGCAAGACCATCGTGGTCGTGCTGCACGACCTCAACCTGGCGTGCCGCTTCTGCGACCACCTGATCGCGATGTCCGGCGGCCAGATCGTGGCCGAAGGCCCACCGTCCGAAGTGGTCACCGCCGCCCTGGTGGAAAAGGTCTTCGGCCTGAGCTGCCTGATCGTCCCGGACCCGGTCGCCGGCACACCGATGATCGTGCCCGCTTAGGGCGTGTCCTGTC
>NZ_BONC01000143.1 GCF_016862515.1 Asanoa iriomotensis | reverse complement strand
GTAGTTCGGGCCCGAATCTCTCGGTCCCGCCCTGCGGGGCACAACTTCTCCAACCTACTCGGTCAGTTTCGCGCTGTCAAGCCGGTATTTTCGGCTTTCTTGCGCTTCGCCCGAGACCCCGCAACTTGGGCGCGGCGAACCGCTCCGGTTTGTTGCTAGGGTTCCTGCAGACCGGCCGGACTCCGCGGCTCCCGTGAGGGGCACTCGGATCATCCCGCCCGGCTCCTGCCGGCTTGGATACTTTACCCGGTCGGCCTCGCGATCTCAAATCCGGACTCGCCGGTCGATCGCACCGCCCGAACCCCCACCAGCCTGTATCCCCTGGTAGCGGTGCCTGCGTCCCCCCGGTCGTTTTGTCCGGTGTTCCGCTTGCAGAGAGAAAGTTACGTGGGATCGCCCCTGGAATGCAAATCAAGGTCGGTCCATGTCTAGATCAGCAGGTCGCGGCGCATGTGGCCACCCGTACCCGTGTGAAAGAGTGGGTCATGCCCGACGGCAGGATGATCCTCGCCGAAGACGCGTTGCTCGGGATGGTCTTCCCGTTCTGGCAACTGGTCATCGGCCTCTGCGTCCTACTCGCCCTGGGCGCGGCCGCCTACCGCCTCGCGGCCCGCGGCCCGTCCCGCATGACGACGGCTCTCCTCGTCACCGGCGCCGCCGTCGTCGGCATCGCCCTCCTGAGCTACCTCACCGGCGGCAACTAGCCCGGCGCGACGTCGGCGCGGCCCGGGTCGGTCAGGTCCAGGTCCTCGGCCACGAACAGTCCCTCCAACGCCGGAAGACCGCGCTCCCGGACGACGGCGGCCTCCCCCGTGGTGATCGGCAGCAGCAACGTCAGCACGATCGCCACGGAGTCGGTGCGATTGACGGCGAACGACTCCGGTAGGTACCCGGGGTTCGTCGCGACCAGCGCGGTCATCGCGCTGCCCGGGAACACCGGCCCGGCCGGCCCCAGCACCTGCCCGTGCCGCAGACCCGCTCCCCGGCGCACGAGCTCGCCGGCCACCTGGAACAGCAACCCCGCCGCACGGGCCGGATAGTCGTCGTTCGGCACGTGCATCAGCAGCTCCTGATGCAACGCCCGGTCGCCGGCGACGGTGAGATGCCGGCGCCAGAGCCCCACCGTCACCACCGTCGTAACCCCGGCGAACGGGGCATCGGGTCCGAAGAAGGCGACCTGCACACCGGATGGCGTCGTGTCGTCGCCCTGACTGCCGCCCGCGATGGTTCCGAGGTAGGACTCCAGGTGCGCGATCAAGTCGGCCATGATCCCGAAGCTATCCCGGGTCCGGTGCGACCGTTGGGTGAAGCACCAGAGGCAAGCGATCCAGCCTGGGCCCCGGTCGACACCGGGACCGGGCTCACCGCTGGACCACGACGTGCCGGCAGCCGCGCGCGCCGGCGGCGGGCGCCCGTTCAGACGGCCGTGAACGGAGCGACCAAGACGTCTCCGCGCCTCGGCGGCCGGCGTGACCGTCGCGGGGCCAACTATGGCTCCGCGCAGCCGACGACGTCGTTCACCGGACCGAGCCAGACGCCAGGAGGGCCGCGGTCGGGAGGGCAAGCCGCCCGTCGACGCCGGCGAACACGGCGGTCAGACGGTCCAAGTGCGCGCGACCCAGCCACACACAAGAATCGCCGCAGTCGGAAGGGCAAGCTGCCCGTCGACGACGGCGAACACGGCGGTCAGACGGTCGACGTGCGTGCGACCCAGCCACAGGCCAGAATCGCCGCGGTCGGAAGGGCGAGCCGCCCGTCGACGACGGCGAACACGGCGGTCAGACGGTCGACGTGCGTGCGACCCAGCCACACACAAGAATCGCCGCAGTCGGAAGGGCAAGCCGCCCGCCGACGACGGCGAACACGGCGGTCAGACGGTCGAAGTGCGCGCGGACCCGGGCGCGCGTGGGCCCGTCCTGGGCGGACAGCACCGCACCCGTCGCGCCGATGCCGGACGCCGGGCCGCTCCACCACGACTCCGGGTCCGTCTCGTGGGTCCAGGCGACTTTCGAACCGCTGACGTCCGCGAACCCGGCCTGCCGCAGCAGCGCGCTCAACCCGTCGACGTCGCGCGTGAAGTCGTGTGCCGGGTCGAGGCGCGGCAGGTCGGGCGGCCGCACCACGCCGGCGGCGGCGAAGATGTCCGACCACAGGGCTTGGGCCACCGGCGGCGGGTGCGGCCAGATCGTGACCGCCACGCGGCCGCCAGGGCGGACGACCCGGCCCAGCGATCTCAACGTCGCCAGCGGATCACCCACGTGGTTGACCACGAAGTTGGCGACCGCCGCGTCGAACGTCGCGTCCGCGAACGGCAGATCCGGCAGCACGGCGATCCGCACCGAGGCCCCGGGTAGAAGACCACGGGCGAGGGCGACCATGCTCGGCTCCGCGTCGACCGCGGTCACCGACGCGCCGCGCCCAAGAGCCGACGACGCGACCGTCCCCGTCCCGGTCCCCACGTCGAGCACAGCGACACCGCGCGCCACCCCAGCAGCGTCCAGGAGCGCCGAAGTCGTTCCGGCGCACAGCGCGGCAAGGCTGTCCCGGTAGGCGACCGCACGGCCGGCCCACTGAGCCCGCTCGTGCTCGTCGAACAACGATGCTCAGCCCACGGAGAACGGGCGGCTGTTGGCCAGCGACGGCAGCTCCCGCCGGATCCGCGCCAGGCGTGACAGGTCGAGGTCGGCCGCCACCACCGTCACCTCGTCGGAGGCCTGTGCCACCACCGTCCCCCACGGGTCGATGATCATCGAGCGGCCGAAGCACGAGCGCCCCGGTTCGTGGTCGCCGATCTGGCCCGCCGCGATCACGTAGCACTGGTTCTCGATCGCCCGGGCGCGGAGCAGGACCTCCCAGTGGTCGCGACCCGTGTGCAGCATGAACGCCGCCGGGACCACGAGCACCTGGGCGGCCGAATCACGCGCAAGGGAGCGGTAGAGCTCCGGGAAGCGCAGGTCGTAGCAGATCGTCAGGCCGAACGGCACGCCCTCGACGGTCGCGACCGAGGTCGTCGTGCCGGGTGCGATCGTCGCCGACTCCAGATAGGACACCTTGCCGGGGATGTCCACGTCGTACAGGTGGATCTTCCGGTACATCGAGGCCAGCGCGCCGGAGCGGTCGAACAGCAGCGACGTGTTGTAGGAGTGCGACGGCGACGGCCCGGTCTCGTGGAACGACCCAGCGTGCACCCACATCCCGAGATCACGGGCCGCGGCGGAGAAGAACGACCCGTACTCACCGTCGACAGGCTCAGGGGAAGGCATCCCGGACGCCGGACCGAGGTAGTCCGTGTATTCCGGCAGGACGGCCACATCAGCACCCAGGGCCGCGGCCCGCTCCAGGAGCGTGCGCGCGACCTTGAGGTTGTCCGCGCGGTTGTCACGCGCGTTGAGCTGGCAGACCGCGACCCGCACGGCGTCAGGCCGACTTTTCCTCGCGGTCCCGCCGGCGCCGGCCGGCGAACTCGCGGGGCACGATCGTCGGGTTGACGTTTTCCATGACCACCGCGCGGGTGATCAGGACGCGGGCGGCGTCCGGGTTGCTGGGCACCTCGTACATCACCGAGAGGAGGACCTCTTCGAGGATGGCCCGCAGGCCGCGGGCGCCGGTGCCGCGGAGCATGGCCTGGTCGGCGATCGCCTCCAGGGCCGCGGGCTCGAACTCGAGCTCGACACCGTCGAGCTCGAAGAGCCGCTGATATTGCCGGACCAGTGCGTTGCGCGGCTCGGTCAGGATCTTCACCAGCGCCTCGCGGTCGAGGGACCGCACGTTGGTGATCACCGGGAGCCGGCCGATGAACTCGGGGATCAGGCCGAACTTGAGCATGTCTTCCGGCATGACCTGGCCGAACACGTCGTCGGTCGAGCGCTCGGAGACCGCGCGTAGTCGGGCGCCGAAGCCCGTGCCGCCCTGGCCGGTGCGGGACTCGATGATCCGGTCGAGGCCGGCGAACGCACCACCGCAGATGAACAGGACGTTGGTCGTGTCGATCTGGATGAACTCCTGGTGCGGGTGCTTGCGGCCGCCCTGCGGCGGCACGTTGGCGACCGTACCCTCGAGGATCTTGAGCAATGCCTGTTGGACGCCCTCGCCGGAGACGTCGCGCGTGATCGACGGGTTCTCCGACTTGCGGGCGATCTTGTCGACCTCGTCGATGTAGATGATGCCGGTCTCGGCGCGCTTGATGTCGTAGTCGGCGGCCTGGATCAGCTTGAGGAGGATGTTCTCGACGTCCTCACCGACGTAGCCGGCCTCGGTCAGCGCGGTCGCGTCCGCGATCGCGAACGGCACGTTGAGCATGCGGGCCAGGGTCTGCGCGAGGTGGGTCTTGCCGCAGCCCGTGGGGCCGATGAGCATGATGTTGGACTTGGCCACCTCGACGGCGTCGTTGCCCGACCCGGAGTGTGACTCGGCCTGGATCCGTTTGTAGTGGTTGTAGACCGCGACGGAGAGCGCCTTCTTGGCCTGGTCCTGACCCACCACATATTGGTTCAGGAACTGGTAGATCTCCATCGGCTTGGGAAGCTCTTCCCACTTCACCTCGCCGGACTCGGCCAGCTCCTCTTCGATGATCTCGTTGCAGAGGTCGATGCACTCGTCGCAGATGTAGACCCCGGGGCCTGCGATCAGCTTCTTGACCTGCTTCTGCGACTTGCCACAGAAGGAGCACTTGAGTAGGTCGCCACCGTCTCCGATCCGTGCCACCTACGTTCTCCCTGCGCTCGTCGGCCGCGGCGGACCGCCTCCGGGGTTGTGTGCAAACTCGACGTTACCCGCTCGGGGCCCTATCTCCGACCCCCAAAATGGGTGTGTCAGGGACCAGCCAGTGTAACCAGACCTGGCCGATCCCTGACAACGGTGCTGTCAGCTCGCGGCAGCGGCGGCCAGCAGGCCCTTCTTGCGGCTGGTCAGGATCGTGTCGACCAGACCATATTCACGAGCTTCCTCGGCCGTCATGATCTTGTCGCGGTCGACGTCCTTGGAAACCTGGTCGCGCGGCCGGCCCGAGTGCCGGGAGATGATCTCCTCCATCTGCGACCGCATGCGCAGGATCTCGCGCGCCTGGATCTCGATGTCGGAGCCCTGCCCGTAGCCGCCCTCGGTGGCGGGCTGGTGGATGATGATCCGCGAGTTCGGCAACGCCATCCGCTTGCCCGGGGTGCCGGCACCGAGGAGGACGGCCGCGGCCGAGGCCGCCTGACCCAGGCAGACCGTCTGGATGTCCGGACGGACGTACTGCATGGTGTCGTAGATCGCCGTCATCGCGGTGAAGGAGCCACCGGGCGAGTTGATGTACATGATGATGTCGCGGTCGGGGTCGGTGCCCTCCAGCGTCAACAGCTGTGCCATCACGTCGTTGGCCGACGCGTCGTCGACCTGGACGCCGAGGAAGATGATGCGGTCCTCGAACAGCTTGTTGTACGGGTTCGACTCCTTGATGCCGTACGAGGTGCGCTCGACGAACGAGGGCAGCACGTAGCGGTTGTGCACCGGAGCGAACTGCGGAGGCAGCGTCAGATCGGTCATGGTTGGCCTCCTCAGCCCAGAGTCCCGGCGCCTTCCGGAACCTGCGCGGCTCCGGTGATCACCTTGTCGATGAATCCGTAGTCCTTGGCCTCCTGGGCCGTGAACCAGCGGTCGCGGTCGGAGTCGGCCTCGATCTGGTCCTGGCCCTGGCCGGTGTGGAAGGCGACCCGCTCCTGGAACATGCGCTTGGTGTAGAGCATCTGCTCTGCCTGGATCGCGATGTCGGACGCGGTGCCACCCATGCCGCCGGACGGCTGGTGCATCATGATCCGCGCGTGCGGCAGGGCGTAGCGCTTGCCCTTGGTGCCCGCGCAGAGGAGGAGCTGGCCCATCGACGCGGCCATGCCCATCGCGACCGTGGACACGTCGTTGTCGATGAACTGCATCGTGTCGTAGATCGCCATGCCGGAGTAGACCGAGCCACCCGGGGAGTTGATCCACAGGTTGATGTCACGGCCCGGGTCTTCCGCGGCCAGCAGCAGCAGCTGCGCACAGATGCGGTTGGCCACCTGGTCGGTAACCTCACTGCCGAGGAAGATGATGCGTTCCTTGAGCAGCCGGTTGTAGACCGAGTCGTCGAGCCCGCCGGCGAGCTGGTCGCCGCGCGCCTCGTGCGCCCGGATGGGCGTCGCTGGAATATGCAGATCGGTCATGGCAGCCTCTCGCTCGTTTCCCGTTCTACGCCCGACATTAACCGCTGCCCGCAGCGGTGCCTTCCCGCCTGAGACGGTGTTCGCTCAGAGCGCAGGCGGACTCAGTGGTTGTGCTCGGTGACCTCGCGCACCTGGTCCAGGCTGATCGCCTTGCCGGCGGAGTCGGTGATCTTGACCCGCTCCATCACCAGCGTCAGCGCCTTGCCGCGCCGCACGTCACCGAAGACCGCACCGGCGGCACCCGACCGGACGAGCTGGTCGTAGTACTGCTGCGGCTGCATGCCGGCGCGCTGGGCGCGGTGCATGATCTCGTGGCCGAACTCGTCGTCGGAGACCTGCACGTCCTCGGCGTCGGCCAGGGTGTCGAGCACGAGCTGGATCTTGACGCCCTCCGTCGCGGCGTCGGTCAGCTCGGTGTCGATCTGCTCCTCGGTCTTCTCCTCGGCCGCGAGGTATTCCTCGTAGGAGGCGCCGATGCGCTCGAGCTGGTCGGCCATCGCCTGCTTGCGGTGCTCGACCTCCTCCTTGACGACGCCCTCGGGCGCCGGCACGTCGGCGGCCTCGACGACCTGCTTGAGCGCCTTGTCCCGGGCCGCGTAGATCTGCTCGACCTGCTTGGCCTGGGTCACCCGCTTGCGCAGGTCCTCGCGCAGCT
>NZ_BONC01000142.1 GCF_016862515.1 Asanoa iriomotensis | reverse complement strand
CCCGACCAACCGCGGACATAGATGTCCGGCGGGAGCGACGGTCGCGCCCCCGACGGACCCGGGACCGGAATTTAAGATCTAAGCGACGAGTCCGAGGTCCCGAGCGATGACCAACCGCTGGATCTCCGACGTGCCCTCGCCGATTTCGAGGATTTTGGAGTCGCGCCAGAAGCGGGCTACCGGGAACTCGTTCATGAAGCCGTAGCCGCCGTGGATCTGGGTGGCGTCTCGGGCGTTGTCGACCGCGCTCTCGCTCGCGTAGAGCTTGGCGATCGCGGCCTGGCGCTTGAAGTCTCGGCCCGCGAGCATTTCGCGGGCCGCGTCGTAATAGGCCAAGCGGGCCAGGTGCGCGCGCTTCTCCATGTCCGCGATTTTGAACTGGATCGCTTGGAAGCCCGCGATCGGCTGGCCGAAGGCCTGGCGGTCCTTGGCGTAACGGATCGACTCGTCGACGCAGCCCTGTGCCAGGCCGACCGACAGCGCGGCGATGGCGATGCGGCCCTCGTCGAGGATGCGGAGGAACTGGGCGAACCCACGCCCGCGCTCGCCGAGGAGGTTCTCGGCCGGGACGCGGACGTCCTCGAACGTCAGCTCGTGGGTGTCCGACGCGCACCAGCCGACCTTCGAGTAGCCCGGCGCCACCGTGAAGCCCGGCGTGCCCGACGGGACGATGATCGTGGAGAGTTCCTTGCTGCCGTCGGCCCGCGTGCCGGTCACCGCCGTGACCGTGACGAACGACGTGATGTCGGTGCCCGAGTTGGTGATGAACGCCTTGGCGCCGTTGATCACCCATTCGTCGCCGTCGAGGACCGCGCGGGTCGCGGTGCCGCCGGCGTCGCTGCCGAAGCCCGGCTCCGTCAGGCCGAAGGCCGCCAGCGACTCGCCGCGCAGCAGTGGGGGCAGCCAGCGGCGCTTCTGCTCCTCGGTGCCGAACCGGTAGACCGGCATCGCGCCCAGCGAGACCGCGGCCTCCAGGGTGATCGCGACGCTCGAGTCGACGCGCGCGAGCTCTTCCAGGGCCAGGCAGAGGGCGAAGTAGTCGCCGCCCATGCCGCCGTGTTCCTCGGCGAAGGGCAGGCCGAACAGGCCCATTTTGCCCATCGCGGCGACGATGTCGTACGGGAACGTGTGATTGTCGTAGTGCTTGGCGATGACGGGCGCGATCACGTCGTGGGCGAACTCCCGCACACTCGCGCGCAGCGCCTCGTGCTCCTCGTTGAGCATGGCCGGCTCCTTGGTTTAGACGGGTGTCACGCCGTGGCGACGGCGGGAGAAGTGGCGGTCCTTGTCGCGTGCCGTCGCATACCGGGCGACCAGCTCGGCGCGCAGCTTTTCCGGCGGCACGATCGCGTCGACCACGAGCTCGCTGGCGAGGTGGACGATGTCGATGTCGCGCTCGTACGCCTCACGCCGCTCGGTGACGAACGCGGCTCGTGCCTCGTCGTCCTCGATCGCGGCGATCTTGTTGGCGTAGACCGCGTTGACGGCGGCCTCGGCGCCCATCACCGCGATCTTCGCGGTCGGCAGGGCGATCGTGGCGTCGGGCATGAAGCCCGGGCCGGCCATCGCGTAGAGCCCGGCGCCGTAGGCCTTCCGCACGACGACGCAGATCTTCGGCACCGTGGCTTCGGAGATCGCGGTGATCATCTTGGCGCCGTGCCGGATGATGCCCTGCTTTTCCACGGCGGTGCCGACCATGAAGCCGGGCACATCGGAAAGGAACAGCAGCGGCACGTTGAACGCGTCGCAGAGCTGCACGAACCTGGTGGCCTTGTCGGCGGAGTCGACGAACAGCACGCCGCCCTTGAACATCGAGTTGTTGGCCACCACACCGACGACCTGGCCGTCGAGGCGGCCGAAACCGATCGTCAGCTCCTTGGCCCAGAGCGCCTGGATCTCGAAGAACGAGCCGTCGTCGAGCAGTCCCTTGGCGAACTTGCGCATGTCGAACGCCTGGCGCTCGTTGGGCGGCACCATCGCGGCCAGATCGGCCGACGGCGGCGCGACCGCCGCGGCGACCGGCGGCCGTTGCGTGTAGTTGGCCGGCAAGTAGGACAGGTAGCGCCGGACCGTGTCGAGCGCCTCGTCCTCGGTCTTGCAGAGGAAGTGGCCGACGCCGGACTCGCGGGTGTGCACCGCGGCGCCGCCCATCGCCTCCAGCGTGGTCTTCTCGCCGGTGACCATCTCGACCATGCGGTCGGACCCGAGGTACATGCTCGCGTTGCCCTCGACCATGGCGACGACGTCGCAGAACGCCGGGATGTAGGCACCGCCCGCCGCCGACGGCCCGAACAGCGCGCAGACCTGCGGGATCGAACCGGACGCCCGGACCTGGTTCCAGAAGATGTGGCCGGCGCCGCGCCGGCCGGGGAACAGGTCGACCTGGTCGGTGATCCGGGCGCCGGCCGAGTCGACCAGGTAGACCATCGGCAGGCCGGACTGGTAGGCCCGCTCGATGATCCGGATGATCTTCTCGACGGTGCGGGCACCCCAGGAGCCGGCCTTGACCGTCGAGTCGTTGGCCATCAGGCAGACCGGGCGGCCGTCGATGGTCGCCTGGCCGGTGACCACGCCGTCGGCGGGCAACCCGTCGGCCAGCGCGTTCGCATAGAGCCCGTCTTCGACGAAGGAACCCTCGTCGACCAGGTGGGCAACCCGCTCGCGGGCGAACATCTTGCCCTTTGCGGCGTTGGCCGCGTGGTAGCGCTCGGCGCCCCCGGCCCGGACGCGCTTGCCGAGTTGCTCGAGCTCTTCGTCGTCGAGTGCCACACGGACCCCTTCGCCAACGTTACTGAACGATCGTTAGGGTACTACACCCGGATGACGAAGGGGCCCCCGCAGGTTGCGGGGGCCCCAGGTGGTGCGGATGGTGCGGGTGGAGAGATCAGCCGTTGACGGCCAGCGCCCCACCGGTGCTCTGGGCGAAAGCGCCACCCACGATGCCGATCGCGTTGCCCGCGACGTTGATCGGGGCCTGGATCGGCGCGTACAGCTGGTTGCCGTTCAGCGCACCGAAGTTGCCCGAGCTGACGAGGGTCGCGGGGCCGTTGATCGCCACGGCACCGCCGAACCCGCCGGCAGCGTCCTTGCCGTGCTTCTTGCCGTGCTTCTTGCCACCCCGGTCACCGTCGTAGTCGTCACCCTCGGTGGCACCCGAGCGCGCACCGGGTGCGTCCATCTTCGGCGCGGTGGGAGCCGAGGCCCCGCTGGCCAGCGACCCGACGACCGGGAGGCCGGCAACCGCCGGGAGCGAGCCCACCAGCGGCAGCGCCTCGTCGCGAGCCGACTCGGTGCTGGCGCTCTCGTTGACCGCGATCGCCCCGCCGCCGCAGTGCGCGAACGCTCCGCCGATGAGGGCGATCGCGTTGCCGCAGACGTTGATCGGGATCTGGATCGGCGCGTACAGCTGGTTGCCGTTGAGCGCACCGAAGTTGTTGGTGCTGACCAGCGTGGCTTCCTCGACGCTCGCACCTTCGGCGCGGGCGCTCTCACCGTTGACCGCGATCGCCCCGCCACCGCAGGACGCGAACGCACCGCCGATGAAGGAGATGGCGTTGCCGCAGATGTTGATCGGCATCTGGATCGGCGCGTACAGCTGGTTGCCGTTGAGCGCACCGAAGTTGTTGGTGCTGATCAGCGTGGCCTCGGTGCCAGCGTCACGGCCCTTGTCGTAACCCTCGACGCGAGCGCTCTCGTTGACCGCCACCGCGCCACCGGTGGCCGACGCGAAGGCACCGCCGACGATCCCGATCGCGTTGCCGGCGACGTTGATCGGCGCCTGGATCGGCACGATGATCTGGTTGCCGTTGAGGAGGCCGTAGTTGCCGGACGTGATGAAGGTCGACCCGTCGCCCCAGGGGGACTTGTCGTCCTTCTTGCCGTGCTTCTTGTGCTTGCCCTCGGCCGCCTTGACGAACTCGTCGTCGTGGTGCTTGCGGTAGCCGTTGTCCTTCGGGTCTTCCTGCCCGCCGCCACCGTTGACCGCGACAGCGCCACCGTCGCACGAGGCGAAGGCCCCGCCGATGAGCGCGATGCTGTTGCCGCACAGGTTGATCGGGGCCTGGATCGGCATCACGACCTGGTTGCCGTTGGCAATGCCGTAGTTGCCGGTGGTGATGGCGTCGGCAGCCTGCGCCGCCGCCTGCGTCGCGAGCAGACCACCAGCCGCCATGACGCCGACGCTGATGGACTTGCGAACCCAAGTCTTCATTGGGTGAAGTGACCTTTCAATAAATGTCAGATAAGAGGGTGTTGCGAGTTGCGTTGCCGTCCGGGGCGCGACGGTGTCCCTGACTCCGCCTGTCGACTTGCGCCCAGGTGTGGTTCGTGATGATCGCCATGGTTTCGCCGCTAGTCAGAGCGGTTTCGGAATCCCTGGTCGCCGCACTACCGCGGGCCGGAAGGCCCGGGCGGGGCTGTGGCTCCTGCCCGTCGAGGACGGTGCAGGTCCTTCATCACTAGTCAGGTGAGACGGTCGGTTTCTCGGCTTCGTGCCGTGGTACCGCGGTGTCGGCCGGCTTCGGCAGCAACTGGAAGGCGACCATGCTGCCCACGACCGACGAAGGAACGGTGGCGAACGCACCACCGCCCACCGGGGAACCCGACGCGCTGGCCGGGATACCCGACGCGCTGCCCTCACCCCGTGTGGGAGCGGGATACGGCAGGCGTGGCGCCTCGCCGGTGTTCCGGGACGTCGCGGCCGAGGCCACGGGTTCCGGCCGGCCGGCGGGGAGCCGGATGGTGCTCGTCTCGGAGTGAGCGGCCCGCACCGCGGCGACGTGTGCCGCGGTGGGAACGGTCGTGCCGGATGAGGTGCGTCCGTGCACGCCGCGCTGGTCGACGGGCGTGACTGCCGAGGTTGGCCGGCCGCGCGGGCCGGGCAGGGCGCCGGTCACCGTCCTGGCCACCACGCCGACCGCGCTGAACAGCGGTGCCGCGAAGGTGCGCAGCATCGAGGTCATCGGGCGGAAGAGCGCGGTGACCGGTGCGAGGACCGGCAGGGCGACCTGAGCCACCGGGGTGATCAGGGCGCCCGGGACGGCCAGCGCACGGGTGACCCCGAGCGGATCGACCAGTCCGGGTGTGCCGGCCGTCCCGCTGACGCGGGTTGCGGGCCGGTTCGCCGAGCGGTTCGACGGCCCAGCGGGGACGCCGGCGCGGTCGGCCGTACGGTCGGCGGCGTGGTTCGGCAGGTGTGCCGGCGCCGCGTCCGCGATCGTGATGGAGCGGTCCGCCGTCGTGCGGGGCACGACGACGGCGGCGGGATCCGAGATCGCCCGCCGAACGGTGGCGTGGCCGGTCGGCACCGGTTGCTCGACGGGCTTGTGCGCCGTCGCCGGCGTCAACACGTCGCCGAGCAGGCCGGTGGCCGTGCTCAACACCGGCGTCGCGATTTCCAGCACGCCGCCCATGGGCGCGAGGCCCTGGTTGGCGGCCGGCTCCGCCGCAGCGGCCTGTGCCGCCGACGCGGAAAGCAGCCAGGCCGCTCCCGCGAGGCCACCGACGACGAGCGTGCGCACCAGAATCTGTCGCGAAGTCTTGCGCGTGGTGCGCGCGACTCCCGACCGAATCATGGCCCGCCTCCGCTCGCCGGTTCGTTAGCGGTGGCGGTCCGGCCTAATTTGACCGGTTATGACCGCCACTGCCCTAGGTAACGAACCTGCTAGAAGAGGGTCACGCGGATGAATGGGAAAAAGTGGTCATATTGCCACTTATCGCATGCGGGCCACGATGCCCGTGTCGTAGTCGCCCGAGCGGAACTCGGCGTTCTCCAGCAGCTCGGCGAAGAACGGAAGGTTCTGCTTGGGACCCACGATCTCGAACGCGGCGACCGCGGCCCGGGCCCGTTCGAGCGCCTGCGCGCGGTCATCGCCATAGACAACGAGCTTCGCCAGCAATGAGTCGTAGAAAGGCGTCACTGTCGTCCCCGCGGCGTACCCCGAGTCGACCCGGACTCCCTCGCCGCCGGGCTCGACCCAGGTGGTGATCGCGCCCGGGCCGGGCAGGAACCGCTTCGGGTCCTCGGCGTTGATCCGCAGCTCCAGCGCGTGCCCGCGGGCCGTGAGCGCGGCCGGGTCGAACGACGGCGGCAGGCCGGCCGCGACCCGGAGCTGTTCCTCGACCAGGTCGACGCCGTACACCAGCTCGGTCACCGGGTGTTCGACCTGCAGCCGGGTGTTCATCTCCAGGAAGAAGAACTCGCCGGTCGCGGGCTCGAGCAGGCACTCGACGGTGCCCGCGTTGCGGTAGCCGACGGCCTCGCCGGCCCGCACCGCGGCGGCCAGCAGGCGGGTCCGCAGCTCCGGCGAGACCGCGGGTGACGGGGACTCCTCGGCGAGCTTCTGGTTGCGCCGCTGCACCGAGCATTCGCGCTCACCCAGGGCGACGACGGTGCCGTCGGCCAGACCCAGAATCTGCACCTCGACATGGCGTACGCGTGGGAAGTAACGCTCGATCAACACGGCGCCGTCGCCGAACATCCGCTCGGCGAACGCGCGGACCTTGGCGTACTCGGTGGCCAGGGCGGACTCGTCGGCGGCCACGGCCATGCCCATGCCGCCGCCACCGGCCGCGGCCTTGACCATCACGGGGTAGCCGATCGCGGCCGCCGCCTCGGTCGCCGCCTCCACCGACTCGGCCGGGTCCGTCGTGCCGGGCGCGACCGGCACGCCCGCGGCCGCCATCAGGTTGCGCGCGTTGATCTTGTCACCCATCGCCGTGATCGCGTCGGGGCCGGGACCGACCCAGATCAGCCCGGCGGCCTCGACGGCGCGGGCGAAATCGGCGTTCTCGGACAGGAAGCCGTAGCCCGGGTGCACTGCCTGTGCGCCCGTGTTCTTGGCGGCCTGGAGGATCGCGTCGACGTTGCGGTAGCTCTGCGCCACGTTCGCCGGACCGATCAGCACGGCCTCGTCGGCCTCGGTGACGAACGGGAGGTCGGCGTCCGCCTCGGAGT
>NZ_BONC01000141.1 GCF_016862515.1 Asanoa iriomotensis | reverse complement strand
GCACGTCGACCTAACTGTTGGGTGACTGTTCCGAAAGTGACCAGGCGTTGTCAGCGAACGTATCGGGTCACTGGAGGATGTCGGCCTCGCCGTCGCATGGGAGCTCGGAGAGGCGGAGCCGGTCGCCGGCGCGGCTGTGGAGCCACCAGACGGCCTCTGCCGGGCCGAGACCCCGCATGTTGAGGTGATCGGCCGCCATTGTCGCGATGACGGCCTTGAGCGTGAGTCCGGCCAGGAGGTTGTGGAGGTTCATCTCCCGGCGGCTGGTTGGTAGGCGGATCAGGACCGGCCAGCGCCAGGGCACGAGGTCGGCGAGGTGTTCGTAGCCGGCGACTTTGCGGGCCAGGACGGTCAGGCTCTCGGTGCCGCGGTCGTACTCGAGGAAGAACGGCACCGACCGGTCGTGTTCGGTCCAGACGCCGTGCCCGTCCGGGCGGGGCATGCCGCCTCGGATCGCGACGTTGGGGTTGGCGCCTTCGGTGAAGTACACCCCGGAGTGTTGGAATGCCGATGCTGGCCACCAGCGGTCCAGGCTGGTGCCGGGGTAGAGGCGTTCGTGGGCGGCTAGGGCGGTGAAGAATCCGCCGGTGCCCAGCAGGTGTGGCAGGTTCGCCCGGGAGGTCAGCCGGTGCAGCCGCTGTCGTGCTTCGTTGCGTCTAGGGAGCGGGTCGCCGCGTTGTGCGGCCGTGACCTCGATCCCGAGCTGGTCGAGCAGGTAGTGGTAGGGGAACGTGCCGCCGGCGGCTCGTTGTGGGCGGAAGCGGGTCAGGACGCCGAGCCTTGTCAGTTTCAGCAGCCGCCGCTGGCCGTAGTTGCGGGACGGGAATAGGGCTGTGGTGATCTGATCGGTGGTCAGCAGGCCGTGGCCGTAGAGCCAACCGAGCAGGCGTAGGTCCCGGTTGGTCAGTGCCGCTTGTGCCCGCAGCAGGCGGGCGTCGTCGCGTCTCGTCATAGGCGCACCTTTCTTAGGTAGATATCCCCCCGGGGAGAGTCCCTAGAGGGAGACTCTTTCTGGACACGGTCGCGGTCGGTGTTGGGTGCGTTGACCAGCGCTGTTAGGCGTTGGTGGGGGTCCATGTGGGGGTCCGGATCAAGACGGACACCGACACCGCCACCCACACGGACCCTCGGACGGACAGCCACACCGCCGCCACGTGAGAGCGGCCGGTGTGGGAACAGAGTTGGACTCGCGTACATGACAGAAACCCCTTCGGCCAACTGGGCTGAGGACGGCTCGCCGTGTTGATCGCGGCGAGCGAACACAAGGGGTGCCCCTCGTTGCGGACAAGGGGCAGCGCGCGGCAGGCCGGCCGAGCCGCGCGGTATCGGCCGAACCGCCGCGTACTGGCGTGCGCTGCGATGGTGGTTCCCTGTGGAGTTGTCAAAGGGCGAGCCGGCCCGGCGTACCGGGCGGCAGGGTTCAAGGCCGCGAGCCATCGCCACACCACCAAGCGGGCTGGGTGGCGTGGGGCACGGTTCGATATGGCCGCGAGGAGCAGGGGTGCCGACACCGCGGGATACGACGCTGCGGGCAGGATGGCGTGTCGCGCTCACAGCGCACACACGCGACACCACCCTGCCGAAACATCGCATCCGATGTGCCGGACACCGGGGCTCAACTCACCGGCGTGGGTACCTGATTGGGGGTCTGCCCGATCGCCGGAGCCGCCCGATGCCAACCAGCCGTACAAGATCCTCAGGCCCGTGAACCTGCTTGCGCACTTAAGCACCGCTCTGGCACGAACCCCAGCGGACCGAACGACCAGCCACACGGGATGTTCCATCTAGGAACGCAAGATCGACAGGATAACCGCAAGGCATTTCAAGGGGTCTTCAGATAGCGAACAACTCCAGGGGGCGGTGTTCGTGTATCCACAGGCCGCCAACCGCGTGGGATAACAACCCCTTAGTGCGAAGACTCAGGCCGTCGCTCACTCGTGAGCGGGCACGTACTCGCGGCCGCTCGCATGAGGTCGGGAGGGCCTCCTGGAGCAGCAGGAGCCCGGCCGTGTTCCCGCGACCGGCTGAACCCAACGACCCCGCGTCCAGCGGCGCGAGCGCAAACAGACACCCGCCGTGCCCCGAGCCGGTCAACTTCGCCCCGTACGCGCCGGCCGCCAGTCAACGGCTGACGCACTGGTCGATCAGGTCGGTGGAGCAGCGCACCAAGGTCCCGCAGCAACGTCTGTCCCTCGTTGAGCAGGACACCGACCCCGCCCGGGTCCGGCATCGCCGCCCGCAGTTCACCCGTCATCTCGCCCACCAGCCCGGTAGCCGCGCTCGCGGGCTTCGGCGTGGTAAGCGGCCCATGCCACGCTCGTGGCTTGCGGGATCACCCCTTCCGCGAACCGCATCAACGCCGCCGCTGTCGCCACCGTCAACGCGACGCTGCTGGCGGCAACGTCCGAGGGGCGCAGCCCTTCCCGCGACAGACCATCGATTACATGAGCGGTGGGGCCGCGCGGATGACCAGGACTAGTCCGACCAGGAGGACGAGGACCGCGGTGATTCGGGGGGTGAGGGTGGCCGCCCGGCCGGAGATGGTGTCGATGCGGTGGGCGAGTCGGTCGTGGACGTGGACCAGGAGGAGGCCCGTCGCGGTGAGGACGGCGGCCATGCCCACGCCGTAGGCCACGACGAGGAGCACACCGAACCAGGTGCGGCCGAGGGCGATCGCGCTGAGCAGCACGATGAGTGCGGAGGGGCTGGGCACCAGTCCCCCGGCCACACCGAGGCCGACGAGTCCGCGCCGCCCCATCGGCCGATGATGGTCATGGGACCCGTGCTCGTGGTGGTTCTGGTGATGGCCGGCGTGGTCGTGGCCGTGTGCGCCCACCGTTGCGAGGACCGGCGCCACGGCCGCGGCGGCCGGTCGGTTCATCGCGGATCGCAGCAGCGCCGCGCCGACCGCGGCGATGACGAGTCCGCTGAGGAGGCCGAGCCAGCCGAGCACGGCCTCACCGGCGACCGACGTGGCGACGGTGAGCAGGAGGCCGAGGACGAGCACGCCGCCGGTGTGCGTGGCCGTGACGGTCGCGCCGACGGTGAACGCGTCCCGGTAGGAGCCCCGCCGGCCCGCGATGTAGGCGGCGATGACGGTCTTTCCGTGTCCGGGCAGCAGGGCGTGTCCGGCACCGAGGACCAGCGCGAGGGCGATCGCGAGCAGGCCGGCCAGCGGGGTGAGGTGGTCGGCGCCGGTCAGCGTGTTGAGGCGGTTGCTCAGGCCGGCGAGCGCGCGGGTGACCGGGCCGGCCTCGGCGACGGCCGCCGCGGCGGCGGCGCCGTGCGCGGTGCCGTCCGCGGTGGTCCGCAGGGTCACCGCCCGTTGGTCCAGGGGCGAGGCGAGCAGGTCGTCCGGGTACGAGCGCAGCGCGTCGGAGACGCTGGTGGCGGGGACCGGCGGGTCCTGCAGCCCGACCCCGGCACCGGTCGCGGTGATCTCGTGCCAGCCGATCCGGTCGGTGCGGTGTGCGTCGGTGAACCGGACGGTCGCGGCGCCGTGCAGGTCCGCGGCGGCGCTCAGGCGGCACTCGGTGCGGGCGGTCGGCAGGTTGGCCGCGCCGGGCCGGTACTCGAAGGTGCTGCCGTCCACCTGCCAGGCCAGCGGGTGGCCGTCGACCTCGAGGCGGAGGTCGCCGGCCAGGGCCGCGCAGGTTCGCCGCGCGTGGTCGGCGAGCTCGCGGGCGTCGGCGACGCCGTCGCCGGAGCGGTCGACCTCGCCGCGCTGCTGCAGCGTCGGGATCTCGGCCTCGTCGATGACGGCGGCGTCCTCGATCCGGTCGGGCAGCAGCCGGAGAGCGTGGAAATGGTTGACGGTGAAGTTGCCCAGGGGGTGGGCGCCGGCCGGCGCTGGTGTCAGCAGCAGCGCCGCGGCGGCGACGGCCAGGACCGCCAGCAGACGCCTCACGCCGGGCCGCCCAGGGTGTCCAGCAGCGTCCGGGCCGCTGGGGCTTGCAGCGGATCGAAGTGCGGGTTGATCGCCATCGCCGTCGTCAGGTCCGCCCGTGCCTTCTCGCGGTCGCCGAGCGCGGCGAGGATCGCTCCCCGGTGGTAGTAGAGGGCGGCGTTGCGCCACCCGAGGTTGACGGCGGCGTCGGCGTGGGGCAGCGCCTCTTCGTCGCGGCCGTTGCGGTGCAGCGCCCAGGCCAGGGTGTCCGCTGCGAGGGCGTTCGGCCGCGCCGCGAACTCGGCCCGGGCGTCGGTCAGCGCGTCGACGGGCTGGTCGTGGTCGGCGGCGAACCGGGCGGCGGTCAGCTTGTCGACGACCCCGTTCGCGGCGAACAGGGCCTGCGCGGCGGCGAGCAGGTCGTACTGCTGGCGGGCCTGGTCCGGCCGGCCGGCCGCGGCGAGGACGTCGCCGTACTCGGCCAACAGCTCGGGCAGCGGCAGCGCCTGGGTGACGCGGGCGTAGTCGGCCAGGGCGGGCTCGGTGCGCCCGAGCGCGAACGCGGCCTTGCCCCGGCCGGCGTAGGCGAGCTGGTAGCTCGCGTCGGCCGCGATCGCCCGGTCGTACTCGGTGAGCGCGCCGGCCGGGTCACCGGCGTTGAACGCCAGCTCGCCGAGGTAGTAGCGGCAGAAGGCGACGTCGGCCGGCGCGGCCGCGTCGTCTAGGGCCCGCTGCAGCGCGTACTTCGCGCGCGGCACGTCGCCGCGCAGCTCAAGGTCGTACGAGGCGCGGGCGAACGCGGAGATGCCGGGCTCGACGTCGAGCATCCGCTGCACGGCGTCGCGCGCTTCCTGGTAGGACCCGAGCTGGGTCAGCGCGTCGACGATCACGCCCTGTGCGCTGCCCGCCAAGGCGTTGAGCTTCTCCGCCTTACGGCCCCAGTCCAGGGCGGCAGGGAAATCGTGACGCGCGTTGGCCAGCGCACCCATCCCGACCAGGGCCTGCCAGTTCGTCGCCGACTCCAGCTCCAACGACCGCCGCAGCGCGCCCTCGGCCTTGGGATAGAACGCCGGGTTGCCGGTCACCCGGGCCTGCTGCACGTACGCCGAGCCGAGCGCGGCCCACGTCGACCAGTCCTTGGGCACCGCCTTGAGCCGCCGCTGTGCCGCGTCGATCGAGGCCGCCAGCGTCGCGCCGCCGGCGTGCGCGTCGACGGGCCCCGACACCGGCCCGGCCGGCTCGGGTTCGCCGCCGCCGCGCACGAAGACGGTGCCGACGGCGAGCACCACGCCGGCCAGGACGACCACCGCCGGCACCCAGTGCCGGGCCCTCACCGGGCACCTCCGTCGAGGGTGGCGTATACGACGAGGTTGTCGGTGTAGCTGCGTTGGTTGCGGTCGAAGTCGCCGGAGCAGGTGATCAGGCGCAGCTCGGCACGGTCGGTGGGTGCGTAGACCTCGGCCGCGGGGAACGCCGTCTTGGAGTAGTCCGCCATCCGGTAGACCGCGAACGTGTGGACGACGCCGTCGATGCCGGTGACCGCGATCGTGCTGCCTTTTTTGAGCTCGTGGAGGCGGTAGAACACCGCCGGCCCGGTGGACGAGTCGACATGCCCTGCGATGACGGCCGGGGGTCCACCGACCTCGCCGGGGCTCGGGCCGCCCGCGTACCAGCCGGCGACCTCGTAGTCGGACGGTACTTCGAGGGTGCCGTCGGGTTCGCGGACCACGTCGACCAGCACGCTGTCGACCTCGATCGTGGGGATGCGCAGCCGCGCCGGTTGGGCGGCGGACGTGGCGCTCACGGCACTGTGTTCGCCCCCCGGCGGCGCCTGCGGCGCGTCTTTTGTTGTGGCGGTCAGGGCCCACGTCGCGGTGACGGCGACCGCCGTGGTGACCAGGGCCGCGACCGCTGTCGCACCGGCCGCCAGCAGGGCGCCGCGGCGATCAGCGAGGCCGCCCGCCGCGCTGCGCCACCACCACGTCGATCGACCGGCCATCGTCTTCCCCTTGCTCTCGCCCGTGGCAGATGAATGAGACGTGTGGGTGCGGCGCGACCCGTCGGCCGCGCCGCACCCTCGTGGTCAGCGCAGGCCGGTGCCCGGACCGCCGGTGATCCACGTGTTGCGGCGACGTGCGAGCACGAAGCCCGCGACGAGGAACGCGGCCGCGCCGAAGCCGGCGCCGACCCGTGTCCAGTCGCCGCCGGCGGTGCCGCCGGCGCCACCGGGAACGCCGCCGTTGGGCATGCCGCCGGCGTCGATCTGGTTGACCGCCACGTTGCTGGGCAGCGCGAGGTACGGGAACGTGTTGCCGAACGGCACGTTGTTGACGTTGACCTTGTCGCCCGCGGCCAGCGCCGGCACCAGTTGCCCGGTCTGCGCCGCACCCTCGAACGCCTGCAACGAGATGTCCACGACGTCGTCGGTCAGGCGCCGGCCGTTCGGGAACCCCTGGTTGTCACCGGCCAGCACGCCCAGCCGGTTGGGGTTCGCGGTCACCGGCACGCTCATGTTCAGCCGCAGCTCCTCGGCCGGCACGAACTTGCTGGGGTCGACGTCCCCGTTGAGGATCTGCGAGTTGAGGTCCGCCTGGATCGGAGGCGTCGACCCGTCGAGCGTCGGAGCCTTCTTCGCGATGCCCGTCAGGTAGATCTCGACCAGGTCGTTGCGCGGCGTCGCCGGTGCCGGGATGCCGTAGATCGCCTGGATCACCTGGGGCAGCTCCGGGTTGGTCACCCGCGCGACCAGCTTCGGGTTCTTCGCGTCGTCGGCCGGGGTGCTGGCGTTGAACGCGTCCTTCTGGTTCGCCGCCGGCACCAGCTCGTTGACCAGCGGGTTGCCCAGCCGGGACACCTGCACCTGGTGGTCGCCGGCCTTGGGGTCCACGACGTTCATGGAGTCCTTGGACGTGGCGCTCCAGATCCCGATCACCGGGTTCCTGGTCGCGTCGCCGTTGAGCGCCAGCGCCGACTTGGGCACCTGCAGCGCGACCGACTGCACGTTGTAGCCCGCCAGGGTGTCCTGCCCGCGCTCGGACAGGTTGCCGCCGTAGATCAGGTCGAACACCCGCAGGTCCAGGAAGAAGGGATCCTCTGCCTGGCCGACATAGCTGAGCCCGCCG
>NZ_BONC01000140.1 GCF_016862515.1 Asanoa iriomotensis | reverse complement strand
CGAGCCACACCGGCGGCAGCCGCGCCAGCCGGCGGGTCGGGCACCGGCACGACGGCCGGCACCCGACACCAGACGGCGCTAGGACCTACAGGATCGACAGGTGTACGTGGTTGGTGTGGTCGCTGGACGGGTCGCCGAACGCACCGGAATAGGATTTCCAGCTTCCGGTGCTCGGTAGCCACACCTGGCGGTACCAGATCACGTACAGGATGCCGAGCTTGTCGGCGTTCTTCACCAGGAACGACGCCAGGTTGTTGCCGTAGAACCGGGCGTCGCCCTGTGCGTCACCGCTGCCGAAGTCGTTCGTCTTGAACACGGAGAAGTCGCAGGCGCGCCCCTTCGGATGCTCGAAGGGGCCGCCGTTGCGGTGGCACGAGACGAACCGCTTGAACCCGAGCCGCTGCGTCTCCTTGAGGGCGAAGAGCATGCGCGGCGTGATGCACCCGTCGGTGGTCGGATCGTCCACACTGCACGACTGGGCCGGGAACGAGCCGTCCGAGGCCCGCGGCGACTGCCGGGCGACGGGCTGGTTGGCGTACACGTTGCCGTTGACCGTCTTGCCGCCGGCCAACTTGAACGCGGACTCCACATCGGCCTTCTGCTTGGTCATCACGGACAGCTGCGCCGACTCGCGCTTGACCTCGAGATCGAGCTGGCTCTTGGCGGCCTCCGCCTGCTTGCGGTTGGCGGCCAGCTCGGCCAGCCGCTCGTTGTCGTAGGCGGAGAGCATGTCCAGCGTCTCGGCGCGGTCCAGGAACGCGTCCTTGTTCGCGCTGTTGAGCAGCATCAGCGCGGGGCCGATGCGGCCGTTGATGTAGCTGTGCCGGGCGATCTGGGCGGCCTGCGGCTCCAATGCCGCCCGGCGCACCTCGAGCAGGGTGAGCTGCTTGTTGAGCGCGGTCTGCTTCTTGCGCGAGTCGGCCACCGCGTTCTTCGCCTCGACGAAGGCTCGACTGGTCCGCTCGATCGCGTCGTCGAGGAGCTCGTTCTTGCCGCCTTCCTTGGGCGGCGCGGCCGGTGGGCTGGGGTTGGGTGCGGCGACCGCGGCTGGGGCGAGAGCAAGGCTCACCAGCAGCGTGACGGCCCCGACGAGGGCGGCGCGCCGGGCACGAGCGCGCGGACGTCCTTTGCGCGTCATTCACGTTCCTTCGGTAGGCCGCCTACCGGGTTAGCTGACGGGTTCGGGACGGAACAACCCCTACCGCATTCGCGGACTCACCCCAGGAACTCGGGTCCCCGGCTCGCCTCTCGGCGATTAGGCAGCGGCGGCGCCGGTGTCACCGGGGGATGATCCGGCGGAAGCCGAAGCCAGCTTAACCGATCCTGACCTATTCTTCGCAAGGATCGGAAGGGCCTTCCTTGCCCCGGAATGCGTTACGTGGCAACAACTTTCGGTGACGTAAGCCGTGCTTAAGAAAGCGCACGGATAAACGTGAAAGAAGCGGCATGCAACCACATCCGTCAGCCGAACGTGTGGTCAATCGGGTGTTCATTTCGAGTTGGCCCGTTCCGCTGGACAAGGCGGCTCGGGGGACCGCTAATGGAGTCACCCCGACCGGGCTCCCCGGCGGCACCACCCTCATCGCAACGACGCCGCCGGCACCTGCCCGCCGACGGCGGCGGACAACCGCACTCATCGGAGGCGCCGTGGACGACATCGCCGTCCTCACGGAGCGCGCGGCAGAGACCTACGTCGCGGCCGCGGGATTTCGGGTCGGCCCGATCGGACGGGTCGGCGTCGAGGTCGAGTACCCCGTGCGAGATCCGCGCGCACCGCTGGCCCGGCCGTCGATAGACCGGCTGGCCGCGGTCACCGCGGGCCTCGGCCCGCTGCCCGGTGGCGGGCAGATCACCATCGAGCCCGGTGGCCAGTTGGAGATCTCCTCCGCGGTCGGCGCCTCGCTCATGGACTGCGTCGAGGCGACCCGGGCGGACCTGGCGCTGGTGCGGTCGGCGCTCGCCATGGAGGGGCTGCACCTCGACGGCACCGGCCTGGACGCCCACCGCCGGCCCGAGCTGATCACCGCCCACCCGCGCTACGTGGCGCTGGCGGACTATCACGGGCGGTCGGGCGGCAAAGGGCTCGCGGTCATGTGCAACTCCGCCTCGGTGCAGGTCTGCCTGGACGCGGGCGACGAGTCCGACGGCTGGGCCGGCTACCGGATGCGCTGGTGGCTGGCCGACGCGATCGGCCCGGTGCTGCTGGCGGCGTTCGCCAACTCGCCGCGGACCGTCCGGGGCACCCGCTGGGTTTCCTACCGGCAGGCGCTGCGGTTCGGCACCGACGCCACGCGGACCCGCGCGCCGAGGCGGGGCGCGGAGCCGCGTGCGGACTGGGCGCACTACGCCCTGCGCGCCAACGTCGCGATGATCGCGGAGCCCGAGCCGGCGGCCTGGCAGGTGCCCACCGGGCTGACCATGCGGTCCTGGCTGCGCGGCCACGGGCCGCGCCCGGTCACCCTCGACGACCTGGAACGGCACCTCGGCACCCTGGTGCCGCCGGTCCGGCCGCGCGGCTACCTCGAGTTCCGGATGATCGACCAGCAGCCCGGCGACGGCTGGGTGGTGCCGCTCGCGGTCGTCACCGCCCTGCTCGACGACCCGATCGCGGCCGACGCCGCGGCGGCGGCCACCGAGCACCTGCGCTCGCCGCTGCGCCGCCACCGGGACTGGCTGGCGGCGGCCCGCACCGGGCTCGGCGACCCGCAGCTCGCCACGGCCGCGCTCGCGTGCTTCACCGTCGCCGCGGACGCGCTCGCCCGGCGCGGCGCCGGCCAGCGGGTCCAGCAGGCGGTGGCCGCGTTCATCGAGCGCTACGTGGCCCGCGGCGCCTGCCCGGCCGACGACCCGGTGCCACCGGCCACCTTCACGGAGCCCGCCCTAGGCTGACCCGTCCGCCGGCAGGCAGAGGGTGATCGCGCCTTGGACGGCGCGGGCCTTGAGTTTGACGGCGGTGCCCCGGGCGCCGCCGTCGAGCTCGTAGGTGAGCGGCTCGGCCAGCTTGACCCGGATCTTCCGGCCGGTCGTGATGTTGACGAACGGCGAGCCGGCGGACCGCCCGGTGGCCATGCGGCCCAGTGTGCGCGCCCATTGCAGCGCGCCTTCGGCCGTGGCCACGCCGACCTCGATCCGGCCGTCGTGCGGGTCCGCGTCGTCGAACGCGCGGATGCCGCCGGTGATGGTGCCGACGTTGCCGAGCAGCACGCAGCTCGCCGCGCCCGTGTACCACTCCTCGCCGTCGACGGTCACCCGCATCGGCACGGCGCCGTCGCGGACGTGCCGGACGCCGGTCCAGGCGTACGCCACCCGGCCGAGCCGGTCCTTGAGCCCACCGTCGGCGTCGCGGATCAGCTCGCCGTCGAACCCGGCGCCGGCCATCACCGCGAAGTGCTCGCCGTTGACCCGGCCGAGGTCCACCGACCGGCGCCGGCCGTGCAGGCCGATCTCGACCGCGGTCGCCAGGTCCTCGGGGATCTCCAGGTTGGCGGCCAGCAGGTTGGCGGTGCCGGCCGGCAGGATGGCCAGCGGCACGTCAGCGGCGCCGGCCCGGGCCATCGCGTCCACGGTGCGCTGCACCATCCCGTCGCCGCCCCAGACGAAGATCAGCTCGGCGCCGGCGTCCAGCGCCTTGCGCACCCGCTTGGGCGCCTTGCGGCTCTTGGGCACCTCGTACCAGATGGGCTCGATGATGCCCGCGTCCGCGAGCAGCCGCCGCAGCTCCGGCAAGCCGCCGCCGAGGCTCTTCCTTCGATGTGCGATCACCGCGACCTTGTCACCCATGGCGACCGGTTTACCCCGGCGGCGGCGCCGCTACGCCCGCGGGCAACGTGCCGAACTCGGCGTGGCGCAGGACGCCCGGCCACTGTGGGCCGTTGTTGCGCAGGAAGTACTCGATCCCGGTGTCCCAGGTGTGCCCGCCCGCGCGGCGGTGGTAGAGGTAGCCGAGCGGGTGGGTGCGGTAGATCAGCCCGCCGGACCGGCTGACCCGCTCGATCAGCCCGCGGTCGATCGACCTCGGCACCGGCCGCCACCCGCCGATCTCCTCCAGGTCGCCGCGGCTGATCAGCATCGTGCCGCCGGCCACGACCGGTGCGTAGCTCTCGTGCGGCCCGCTCTCCCGCCGCACCGTGGTGTCCAGCGCGTGCAGGTGCACGAACTCGGCCGCCTTGCCCACCAGCGTCGCGCCGGAGACCAGCCGGGCCAGCACCAGGTCCCACACGTGCTCCGGGCCGTAGCTGTCGTCGTCGTCGAACTTGGTGATCAGGCTGCCCCGGGCCCGCGTGGTGGCGCGGCCGACCGCCTCGCCGAACCCGAGCCGCTCCTCGGGACCGATGGTGACCAGCTCGATCGGCCGGGAGCAGCGGGCCAGCCGGCCGAGCAGCTCGGCCGACGGGTGCGCGCCGTGCAGGCACAGCACGATCTCCAGATCGGGGTACGTCTGCCGCTCGATCGACTCGATCGTCGTGGCCACGTGGTCAGGCCGGCGGGTGACCAGCAGGACGCTGACCGGAGGCGGGGCCGCCAGCGCCGGGAAGGCCTCGCCGGCGAGCCGGGGCAACGCGAACGCGGTGGCGTGGCGGCGCAGCGCCGACCGGCGCTGGCGCACCGCCCGGACCTCCCACTCCAGCTCGTCCGCGGCCGGTGGCGGCAGGTCGCCGACCACGAGCGCGCGCAACTCGTCGGCGAGCAGCGAGGCGACGGGCGGGCGCAGGTCGGGCGCGTGCACGAGCACGCCCGCCGCGGCCAGCCGGACCAGCACCGCCGCCTCGCGCGCCGGATAGCCGCACGGCACCCGCGCGCAGTGCACCAGGCCGGTCTCGGCCAACGCGGCCACGTCGGACTCGGGCAGCCGGTGGTCCGCCAACCGGCCGGCCACCAGCGCGCCGCCGGGCCCGTCGATCCGCCACGTGTCTTCGCCGAAGACCAGCTCGGCGCGGGCCACCCGCCGTCCGAACGGTCCGTACCGGCCGATGCAGGCCGAGTGTTCGACGTCGACCAGCACCGCGCCGCCGGCACCGGCCGCGCCGGCCCGCAGCACGCCGCCGTAGAGCCGCTCGGGCGGCGGATCGTCGTCGCCCGCCGGCGGCAGGGCGGCGCCGTCCGCGCTCAGCACCAGGTCGTGCGGGCGGATGTCGGCGTCGGTCGGCAGCTCGCCGCTGACCACCGCGACGTTCGCGGTCGCACCGACCCACGGCGGCGCGACCTCCTGGGCGGTGATGTCGGCGCTGACCGCCCGGGGCAACGGGCGGACCGAGCTGAACACCGGGAGCACCGCCATGATCAGCTTGCGCAGCGGCGCGGGCCGGCGCAGCTCCAACGCGACCGTGGCCCGGCCGTGGTCGGCCGCGGGCAGGTCGATGCGGTGCGAGAGCAGGTGCGGGATCGGGCCCAGTCGGCCCGACCAGGTGCGCCGCGGGTTGTCCCAGCGGTCGACGAAGACCGTCAGCTTCCGCACCATCGTGGCGCCGGCCGGGTGGTCGAGCAGGCCGCGCAGGTCGGCCAGCGTCGCGGCGCCCACACACATCGAGGTGACCAGGGTGCCGGCGCCGAGCGGCCGGGCCGGGCTGGCAGGCGACTCGATGACGCTGCACCGCGTGCCGATCATCCGGGTCGGCCAGCGCCGGACGCGCTCGGCGCGCGGACCAGCGAAGATCCGCCAACGGTGTATCCGCGCGGCAGCCACGCAACTTAACGTACGTCCAGTGCGTGGCGATTTCTGCTGGTTACACTCACCACCGTGCCGACTCCACACGCCGCACCCGAGCCGGTCCGGATTTTCCGGAACGACTGGAGTGTGCTGCGGCCACCGGAGATCGGCGACTGGACGCCGACGCGCACGGTCTCCGTGGTCATCCCGGCCTACAACTGCCAGGAGTCGCTCAACCTGACGCTGGCCTCGCTGGCCCGGCAGACGTACCCGGCCGATCTGCTCGAAGTGGTGATCGCCGACGACTCCAGCGAGCCGCCGATCGAGCTGCCGAAGATCCGCCCCGAGAACTGCCGCATCGTCCGGGTCGGCGACCACTCCGCCGGTTGGGGTCGGGCCAACGCGCTGCACGTCGGCGCCACGAACAGCACCGGCGAGATCATCCACTGGCTCGACGCCGACATGGTCGTCTTCCCGGAGCACGTCGAGGCACAGGCCCGCTGGCACCACGTCTCCGACGAGGTGGTCACGCTCGGCTACAAACGGTTCGTGACCGGCTGGGCCACGCCCGAGGAGGTCGCCGAGCGCTGCGCCGCCGGCACCATCGACACGCTGTTCGCGCTGCCGGACACCGAGCCGCACGACTACGTCGAGAAGATCATCGACGACACCGACCAGCTGCGGGCGGGCGACCACCTCAACTTCCGCGCCCACGTCGGGGCGACCGCGGCGCTGACCCGCCGGATGTACGAGGAGACGGGCGGGCTCGACACCGACCTGCGGCTCGGCGAGGACACCGAGTTCGGCTACCGGCTGACCCAGGCCGGCGCGGCCTTCGTGCCCGAGCGCAGGGCCGGCAGCTGGCACATGGGCCCGTCCAACATGATGCGCCGCGGCGAGGAGCTGCGCCGCTACAACTGGCCGTTCCTGGCCGACCTGATGCCGGAGCCACGCTGGCTCCGCTCGGTCGGCAACCGCGGCTGGAAGGTGCCGCTGGTCACCGCGGTGGTCCGTGCGGAAGGCAGCTTCGAGCTGGTCAAGACCTGTGTCGACCTGCTGCTGATGAGCGACCTGACCGACCTGCGCGTGGTGCTGGTCGCCGACTGGAGCACGCTGTCCGACGGCCGGCGCTCGGCACTTCACGACCCGGATCTGGACCTGCGGTTGGTCGAGGCGACCTACCGGCACGAGCCCCGGGTCGCGCTCGTCGCCACGGCGCCCGACGACGCCTACCCGTCTCCGTACCTGGTGCGCGTGCCGGTCACGGCCGGGGTCGACGCCAACACCGTGCGGCGGCTGGTCAACGTGGCCAACCGGTGGCAGGTCGGCCTGGTCCGGGTCCTGTCACCCAAGACCGGCGCGACCGGCGACGTCCTCGCTCTGTGGCGCACCTCGGCGCTGCGCCGGGCCGCCCGGGTGAAGCATCCCGACGAGTCCTGGGCGAAGGCCGTGCAGTCGGTGGCGGGAGAGCGCTGGGTCAGCGCCCGCGACTTCGCCGTCGTCAACCTCGCGGAGTGGCCGGCCGAGGATCTCGTCTCGCCGAAGCCGCGGCTGGTGGGCCGGCCGACCCTGGGCAACAAGGCGAGCCTCGTCGGCGTCGACTCGGTCCCGGTCGGCGGCGCCCGGTCGCTGGCGTTCGCGACCCGGTTCGTGGCCCGCCGCGCCCTCACCGCGCTCGGTCGCAAGCTGCGCACCCGGCGGCTCGACTAGGGCGTGTCCTGCCGA
>NZ_BONC01000139.1 GCF_016862515.1 Asanoa iriomotensis | reverse complement strand
ATCTGGGCGGCGCCCGCGCGCCCGGGCCACGCCCACGCCTCCGGGCCGCGCCGACGGGTCGGTGCGGGGCTATGCGACCGGGCCGCACCTACAGATCGGGCCACGCGCATGCTTCCGAGCCATTCGCAGGCTTGCGGGCCGTGCCCGGGTCTGGGCCGAACTCGCGCGTGGGGGCCGAGCCTGCTGGCCTCGGCCGCACCGCCTCAACGAGTCCGGGGCAGCACCGGCACGTCGCGCCTGCGGTTCCGCCCCGTGACGCCCCGCTGCGACCAGGCCGAGGCAGCACAACCCAAGAAATCGTCGCTGAACCACAAGCTCCAGGGCGACGACGCTTCCAGCCAGCAAGAGGTTGCGAAGTGGGGTAATTCACCGCCAAGAGGGACAACCGCACCCCCTGAAAATGGCGAGGGCCCGTCCCCAACGGGACAGGCCTTCGCCAAAAAGCAAACTCAGTGAGCCGCGACAAACACCCGAGAAGCGACCTCGCGCGGCAGCCGCACCCGATCGCCCGAGCGGTCGATCGTCACCCCGTCGCGCTCCTGGGCCACAGTCACCGTCGCGCCCGGGTCGACGCCGGCCGCGTGTAGTTGCCGCAGGACGTCGGAGTCCGTCTGGACGCTCTCGCAGATGCGGCGGACGATCACCTGGCCGGTCAGGCCCGGGAAGGCCAGGTTGCGCTCCTTGTTGTCGAAGCCGTCGGCCTCCACCGGAGGGTTGCCGAGTGCGTCCAAGCCCGGGATCGGGTTGCCGTAAGGCGAGCGCGTCGGACGGTTGAGCAGGTCGTAGACCTTCTGCTCCACCGCGTCGCTCATCACGTGCTCCCAGCGGCAGGCCTCTTCGTGGGCCTCCTCGTAGGGCATGCCGATCACGTTGACCAGCAGCAGCTCGGCGAGGCGGTGCTTGCGCATCACCGAGACCGCCTGTTCGCGGCCCAGGTCGGTGAGGTGCAGGTGGCGGTCGCCCTCGACGCGGAGCAGGCCGTCGCGTTCCATGCGGGCGACGGTCTGGCTGACGGTCGGGCCGCTCTGGTGCAACCGCTCGGCGATCCGGGCGCGCAGGGGCGGCACACCTTCCTCTTCCAATTCGAGGATGGTGCGCAAATACATCTCGGTCGTGTCGACAAGGTGATTCACGGCAGAAGGCCCTCCTAGCTGTCGATATTACCTCGCCACACCGACAACCCCGACGCCGCGAACGGCGCGGGCGGGTGTTCACTGGAGCGCGTGGTTTCCGCCGATGATCTCATGATCGACCCCGATGAGTTGCTTTCCGGTCTCGCCGGCACGACCGTGCTCGACGCCCGTTGGCGGCTCGGTGGCCGGCCCGGCCGCGAGGACTACGCCGAAGGTCACATCCCCGGCGCCGTCTTCATCGACCTCGACACCGAGCTGGCGGGTCCACCCGGGCAGAACGGACGCCACCCGCTGCCCGACCCGGCACACCTTCAGACAGCGCTCAGGGCCAAGGGCATCGACGACACAAGCAAGATCGTCGTGTACGACGCCGGTGACGGTCAGGCCGCCGCCCGCGCCTGGTGGATCCTGCGCTGGGCCGGCCACCGCGACACGCGGGTCCTCGACGGAGGCCTCAAAGGCTGGGCCGCCAAGGGCCACCCTGTCACCGCCGAAACGCCCGCACCGAGCCAAGGCGACATAACCGTCAGACCCGGCAGCCTGCCCACCCTGACCGCAGACGAGGCGGCGAAGCTCGCACAGACCGGCACCTTGATCGACGCCCGCGTCGCACCCAGGTTCCGCGGCGAGGTCGAGCCGGTGGACGCCGTCGCCGGCCACATCCCCGGCGCGGTCAACCGGCCGACTACCGAGAACACCGGCGACGACGGGCGGTTGCGGCAACAAGAAGAGCTGCGCGACGCCTTCGGGGTCGACGAGGACGCGCCGGTCGGCGCCTACTGCGGCTCCGGCGTCACCGCCGCGCACACCGTGCTGGCCCTGCACCGCGCCGGCCGTACCGACGCAGCTCTTTATGTCGGCTCCTGGAGCGACTGGATCACCGACCCGAACCGCTCGGTAGCGACCGGGGAATAATGAGCCCATGCCGGACCAAGCCGTGGTGGTGTGGGACGAGGACCTGCTCGGGTACGACCTGGGTGATCATCCACTGGACCCCGTGCGGGTCGAGCTGACCATGGCGCTGGCGCGCGAGCTGGGCGTCCTCGACCGAGAAGGCGTCCGGGTCGTCAAGCCGACCCCGGCCGACGACGCGGCGCTGACCCGCGTGCACCGGCTCGACTACATCGAGGCCGTCAAGGTCGCACCCCACGACCCGTTCTTCAGCGGCTACGGCTTCGGCACCCCCGACAACCCGGTCTTCGACCACATGCACGACGCGTCGGCCCTGGTCGCGGGTGCGACGATCGCCGCGGCCGAGGCCGTCTGGCGCGGCGAGGCGACACACGCGGTCAACGTCGCCGGCGGGCTGCACCACGCGATGCCCGGCCGGGCCTCCGGCTTCTGCGTCTACAACGACCCGGCCGTCGCCATCGCGCGCCTGCTCGACCAGGGCGCCGAGCGGATCGCGTACGTCGACATCGACGTCCACCACGGCGACGGCGTCCAGGCGATCTTCTGGGACGACCCCCGCGTCCTGACCGTCTCCCTGCACGAGTCGCCGCTCGCGCTGTTCCCCGGCACGGGCTTCCCGGAGGAGGTCGGCGGCCCCAACGCCGAGGGGAGTGCGGTCAACGTCGCATTGCCACCGGGTACGGGCGACCGCGCCTGGCTGCGTGCCTTCCACGCCGTGGTGCCCAGCGTCCTGCGCGCGTTCCGCCCGGAACTGCTGTTCAGCCAGTGCGGCGCCGACAGCCACCGCCTCGACCCGCTGGCCGACCTGCGCCTGACCGTCGACGGCCAGCGCGCCGCGCAGATCGCGATGCGCGACCTGGCCGAGGAACTGTGCGAGGGGCGCTGGGTGGCCACGGGCGGCGGCGGGTACGCGCTGGTCGAGGTCGTCCCACGCACCTGGACCCACCTGCTGGCCACGGCCACCGGCGACCCGCTCGACCCACTGCTCCCGACCCCGCCGGGGTGGCGTGCATTGGCCGCAGTCCGGGCACCCGGCCGGGAGATCCCACACCGACTGACCGACGACGGCGACGTCACGTTCGAGCCCTGGCAGCCGGCCAGCGACGACGCCGTCGACCGCGCCGTCACCCAGACCCGCACGGCGGTCTTCCCGCTGCTGGGCCTCGACCCGCTCGACCCGCGCGACTGATGCTGATCCGGGCCGCGACCCGTGCCGACCTGCCGTCGCTCGCGCCGGTGATCACGGCCGCGATCGAGGAGTCGCAGCGGGCCTACCTGGACCCGGCCCAGATCGCGTCCAGCCGGGCGATCATGGGCGTCGACACCCAACTCGTCGACGACGGCACCTACTTCGTGGTCGAGACCGACGGTGCCGTCGCGGGCTGCGGCGGATGGAGCCGGCGGGCCACCCTCTACGGCGGCGACCACTCGACGGGCCGCGACGCGGCGCTGCTCGACCCGGCCACGGAACCCGCGCGGATCCGGGCCATGTACACGCATCCCGCGTACACCCGGCGGGGTGTCGGTCGTCTGGTCCTGGCGCACTGCGAGCGGGCGGCCCACGCGGAGGGCTTCCGCACGCTCGAACTGATGGCGACGCTCTCCGGCCAGCCGCTCTATGCGGCCGCGGGATTCGTCGCCGTCGAACACCTCACCGACGCGACCGGCGGCGCGCCGGTCCCCTTGATCAAGATGCGTAAGCGGATCGAGCCCTGACCGTCCCGGTCATATGGTAGGGACGAGAGGCGAGGGAGCCGACGTGACCGAGCATGCGACGCAGCGATCGGCGGACGTCCTGCTGAGTGACGGCGCGACCGTCCACGTGCGACAGATCCAGCCCGACGACGCGCCGGAGGTCGTCGCCGCGCACTCGCGGTTCTCGGAGCGCACCCGCTATCTGCGCTACTTCTCGCCGTACCCGCGGATTCCCGAACGCGACCTGCACCGCTTCGTCAACGTGGACCATCGCGACCGGGAGGCCTTCGTCGTCGAGGTCGGCGGCCGGATCGCCGCGATCGGCCGTTACGACCGGCTCGGCCCCGAGTCCGGCGACGCCGAGGTCGCGTTCGTCGTGGAGGACGCGTACCAGGGTCGCGGTATCGGTCCTCTGCTCATGGAATATCTGGCCGCGGCCGCGCGCGACGCCGGTATCACCCGGTTCGTCGCCGAGGTGCTGCCCGCCAACGCGATGATGTTGCGGGTCTTCGCCGATTTCGGGTACGAGGTCGAGCGCCGCTACGCCGACGGCGTCGTGCATCTCGCGTTCCCGATCGCGCCGACGGAGAGTTCGCTGGAGGTCCAGTGGCGGCGCGAGCACCGCACCGAGGCGCGGTCGATCGCCCGGTTGCTGGCACCGCGCGGGGTCGCCGTCTACGGGGCGAGCGCCAGCGGTCACGGTGTCGGCGCGGCCGTGCTCGGGCACCTGCGCGACGGCGGGTTCGCCGGGCCGGTGGTCCCGGTCCATCCGAACGCGTCGCGGGTCGGCGGCCTCGCCGCGGTGGCCCGGGCGGCCGACGCCGCGGTGCCGCTCGACCTGGCCGTGGTCGCCGTGCCGCCGGCGAGCGTCGTCGACGTCGTCGAGGACGCCGCCACCGCCGGGGTGCACGCCCTGGTCGTGGTCAGCGCGGGCTTCGCGGAGGCCGGCCCGGAGGGAGCGGAGGCGCAGGCGTCGCTGATCCGCCGCGCGCACGCCGGCGGCATGCGGGTGGTCGGCCCGAACTGCCTGGGCATCGCCAACACCGATCCGGCGGTGCGGCTCAACGCCACGCTCGCGCCGCGGCTCCCGGCGCCGGGCCGGATCGGCTTCTTCAGCCAGTCCGGCGCGCTCGGGGTCGCCCTGCTCGCGGAGGCGGACCGGCGCGGGCTGGGGCTGTCGACGTTCGTCTCGGCCGGCAACCGGGCGGACGTGTCGGGCAACGACCTGCTGCAGTACTGGCGCGACGACCCCGGCACCGACGTCATCCTGCTGTACCTGGAGTCCTTCGGTAACCCGCGCAAGTTCGCCCGCCTGGCCCGCGGCATCGGCCGCGACAAGCCGATCGTCGCGGTCGCGTCACCGGCCCGCCCGCCGGGCAGCACCGACCGCGGCCCCGACCCGGCGGCGGTCCGGGCGCTGTTCGCCCGCTCCGGCGTCATCCGGGTCGACACGGTCGGCGAACTGTTCGACGTGGGCGCGCTGCTGGCCACGCAGCCACTGCCCGGGGGCCCACGGGTGGGCATCGTCGGCAACTCGCCGGCGCTGACGACGTTGGCGGCGCGGGCGTGCGCGGCCAACGGCCTGGTGGTCCCGGCGGGCTACCCGAGCGACGTCGGCCCGGTGGCCGGCGCACACGAGTTCGGCGACCGGCTGGCCGAGGCCGCCGTCGACCCGGGCGTGGACGCCCTGGCCGTGGTGCTCGCCCCACCGCTGCCGGGCCAACTGGTCGAGGACGATGCCGACTTCGCGGCGACGATCGCCAGCGTCGCCCTGGCCGGCGACAAGCCGGTCGTCGTGACGTCCCTTGTGGAGCGGGTCCAGCCGGGCATCCCGGCCTATCCGTCGGTAGAGGAGGCGGCACGGGCCCTGGGCCGGGTCGCGGCCTATTCCCAGTGGCGCCGCCAACCACCCGGCACCGTGCCCGCACTGTCGGGTGTGGACATGTCGGCCGCGGCGGAGGCGGTGGCGCACGACGACCGCGAGGCGCTGCTCGCGGCCTACGGGATCCCGCTGGTCCCTGACGCCCTGGTCGACTCGGCACCGGACGCGGTGGCGGCGGCGACGGTGCTGGGCTTGCCGGTCGCGCTGAAGGTCGCCGGCCTGGCCCTGCGCCACCGCATCGACCTGGGCGCGGTCCGCCTGGACCTACGCGACACGGACGCGGTGCGGGTCGCCTACCGGGAACTGTCCGAGACCTTCGGCCCACAGGTCCTGGTCCAGCCGATGGTCCCGGCCGGCGTCCCCTGCGTGGTGGAGATGATCGAGGATCCAGCCTTCGGCCCGGTGGTCGGCTTCGGCCTGGGCGGGGTGGCCACGGAGTTGCTCGGCGACCGCGCTTGGCGAGCGGCCCCACTCAGCGACCGCGCCGCGGCGGCCCTGGTCGACGAGCCCCGCGCGGCCCCGCTGCTGCACGGCTATCGGGGATCGTCACCGGTCGACCGGGCGGCCCTGGAGGACCTGCTGCTGCGGGTCGGCCGCCTCGCCGACGAACAGCCGCGGGTCCGCTCGCTGTCGCTGCATCCGGTGCTGGCCCGCCCGGACGGCCTGTCGGTCCTGCACGCCACGATGACCTTCGGCGACCCGGGCACCCGTCCGGACACGGGCCCGAGACACATCTGAGGTGGCTCAACCAAGGCAAGCGCAGGCGGGCAGGTAGCTCAGCAGGAGGCCGGTCACGGCCGCGGCCACGATCGCGGCGCCACCCATCCGCCCGACCAGCTTGCCACCACGCACGTCGCGCAGATAGGCGTTGACGCCGTAGCCGGCGAAGAGCAGCAACCCGACAGCGATCGAAGCGGTGACGTACGGCGCGGTCCGAAACCCCCACCAGGCGAGAAGCAGCAGGCCACAGGCAGCCAGCGCGACAAGGATCTCCCCGAGCAGGTCGGCGATCTGATCGGCGAGAAACGCGAGACCATCGCGCACCACATCCATGACCCGCTGCACGCCCCGCAACATCAGGCGAGTATGTCCTGACACCAAGCAAAGTCTGAAGAGCGAGATCGTTACTCGGGTCCGCCGTGGTCCGGACCGTCGCTCCCGCCAGCCACCGGCCCGGGCCCAAGGGGGCCCGTGCCTGCCACCTCCGCGGTGGAAAACCGAAAGGCTGTTGCCCGCCGCGACCGGTCGAGTGGGTAGCGCCGCGCGTGGACTGCGGCCGTGGCGGGGTCGGGTGGTTGGTGCCGGGCGTGGGTTGGGGCCGGGCCGGGTGGTTCGTCGCCGACCGTGACGCCCCCGGGCACGGCGCCCGACGATGTTGTCGCGCGGGCCGCGCGCTGCTGGCCACCCCGGGCCTGCTGGTGATCACCCGCGCGCCCGGCAGCGGCCGTAACACGCTCCTGCACGACCTGGCGGCCGCGTTCCGCGGCGTGCCGGGCGTGGGTTGGGGCCGGGGCCGGGTCGTGTGGTTCGTCGCCGACCGTGCCGCCCATGGCACGGCGCCCGACGATGTTGTCGCGCGGGTCGCGCGCTGCTGGCCACCCCGGGCCTGCTGGTGATCACCGGCGCGTCCGGCAGCGGCCGCAACACACGCTCATGCACGACCTGGCGGCCGTGTTCTGCGGCGTGCCGGGCGTCGGTGGGGCGGGGGTGGTCGGGTGGTTTGTGCCGGGTGTGGGTTGGGGCTGTGACCGCGTCGGGTGGTTTGTGCCGGGCGTGGGTTGGGGCTGCGGTGGGGTCAGG
>NZ_BONC01000138.1 GCF_016862515.1 Asanoa iriomotensis | reverse complement strand
CCGGCTCAGCCGAACGGGCCGATCCGGCAGCCCTTCGCGGATCAGGCGCTGGCTCTCCGAACGGGCGTCGTACGCCATCAGCGCACCATATCTTGACGCACAACGGATCGACGGCCTACGTTTTGCGGACTGCAACAGGAAAGAAGCCTTACTGTTTCTTCCCGGACAGGAGTCCAGATGCGCAGATTCGCCGCCATGGCGGCCGTAGCAACGCTCCTCGTCACCGCCGTCGGCGCGGCGCCGGCCGCCGCGACCGAACGTAAGGGTCAGAGCTTCCGCCAGGTCGGCTACTTCACGCAATGGGGCATCTACGGCCGGGCCTTCCCGGTCAAGAAGCTCGACACCTCCGGTGCCGCCGCGCGGTTGACGCACCTCAACTACGCGTTCGGCAACGTCAGTCCCGACGGCAGGTGCTATGTGGACGGTGCGGCGCCCGAGGGTGACCCGTGGGCCGACTACCAGCGGACCGTGCCGGCCGAGGAGAGCGTCGACGGCGTCGGCGACAACTGGGGCGAGCCGCTCAACGGCAACTTCGGGCAGCTGCAGAAACTGAAGGTCAAGTACCCGAAGCTCAAGGTGCTGATCTCGCTCGGCGGCTGGTCCTGGTCGACGCACTTCTCCGACGCGGCGCTCACCGACGCGTCCCGCAAGGCCTTCGTGAGCTCCTGCATCGACCTCTACCTCAAGGGCAACCTGCCCAACCCCGACGGCAGCGCGGGCGGGCCGGGCACCCTGCACGGCGTGTTCGACGGCATCGACCTCGACTGGGAGTGGCCGGGAGCGCCCGGCGACGTCGACACGGTCTACCGGCCCGAGGACAAGCAGAACTTCACGGCACTGGTGGCGGAGTTCCGCAAGCAGCTCGACGCCTACGGCAAGACCCAGAAGAAGCACTTCGAGCTCAGCGCCTTCCTCCCGGCGAACCCCACGAACATCGACGCCGGGTACGAGGTCACCAAGGTCATGAAGAACCTGGACTTCGCGACCGTCCAGGGGTACGACTTCCACGGCACCTGGGAGGCGACCGCCAATCAGCAGTCGGCGCTGCGCATCCCGGCCGGCGCACCCGGGCCCTCGTTCTCGATCGAGAACACCATCCGGGCCTGGCGGGACCGCGGCGCGCCGCGGGACAAGCTCGTCGTCGGCATCCCGTACTACGGCCGCGGCTGGACCGGCGTGACCGGTGGGCGCAACGGCCTGTTCGGCACCTCGACCGGCGGCGCCGCGCCGGCGACCTGGGAGCCGGGCTCCGAGGACTACAAGGTCCTCAAGACCAAGATCGGCACGGACGGGTACCGCGTCTACCGCGACCTGCGGGCGGGCACGGCCTGGCTCTACAACGGCACGACCTTCTGGACGTACGACGACCCGGCGGTCCTGCTGCAGAAGGCGCTGTGGATCCGCGGCGAGCGGCTCGGCGGCGCGATGGTCTGGTCGCTGGACGGCGACGACGACAACGCGACCCTGACGAAGACCCTGCATCTGGGCTTGTGGACGCCCTGATCAGGTGCGCCGTTCGGCGCATTTGAGTAGCCGTTCAGCGCGTCGGCTCCGTTGAACGGCGATTAATGTCACACCGGACAGTTAACCTCCGGCCGTCAAAAGAACCATGACGGCCGGAGGTTTGTCATGAGTGATCCAGAAGTGCGCGCCGAGAGCGCGCCCGCGGTGGCTCCCGCGACCGCCCGCGCTCGCGCGAAGGACAAGAGCCCGTGGAACTGGCTGCTGTTCGTGCCGATCGTCATCCCGCTGCTCACGCCGCTGTTCAACCATGACTCGCCGCGGCTGTTCGGCTTTCCGACGTTCTACTGGCTGCAGCTGCTGTTCATCGCCCTCGGCGTCTCGACGACCACGGTCGTCTACCAGATGACCAAGAAGCGGGGGTGAGCACGATGGGCGACCACGTCACCGAGATCGTCATCTTCACGCTGCTGTTCCTGCTGGTCAGCGGCATGGGCTTCGTCGCCGCGCGGTGGCGCGCCCCCAACGACATGGCCCACCTCGACGAGTGGGGCCTGGGCGGGCGCAGCTTCGGCGGCTGGATCACCTGGTTCCTGGTCGGCGGCGACCTCTACACCGCGTACACCTTCGTCGCGGTCCCCGCCCTGCTCTTCGGCGCGGGCGCGGCCGGGTTCTTCGCCGTCCCGTACACGATCATCATCTATCCCCTGGTCTTCCTGGTCCTGGTGCGGCTCTGGTCGGTCTCGCACCGGCACGGTTTCGTGACGCCGGCCGACTTCGTGCGGTCGCGGTTCCAGTCGCCGACCCTCGCGCTGCTGATCGCGATCACCGGCATCGTGGCGACGATGCCCTACATCGCCCTGCAGCTCGTCGGCATCGAGGCCGTGCTCAAGACGATGGGCGTGACCGGCGACAGCGCGCTCGCCCGGCACCTGCCGATCATCATCGCGTTCGCGATCCTGGCGGCCTACACCTACCAGTCCGGGCTGCGGGCGCCGGCGCTGATCGCGTTCGTCAAGGACACGCTGATCTACATCGTGATCCTGGTGGCGATCATTTACCTGCCGTACAAGCTGGGTGGTTGGGGCAAGATCTTCGACGCGGCCGACGCGAAGTTCGACGCCTCACCGAACCCCAACGACGGCATCCTGCTCAACGCGGGCAACCAGTGGCAATACATCACGCTCGCGCTCGGCTCGGCGCTCGCGCTGTTCCTCTACCCGCACAGCCTCACGGGCGTGCTGGCCAGCCGCAGCCGCGACGTGATCAAGCGCAACATGTCGGCGCTGCCGGCCTACAGCCTGCTGCTCGGCCTGATCGCGCTGCTGGGCTTCATGGCCATCGCGGCCGGCGTCACGCCGCTGCCGGGCGCCAAGGAGGGCTCGGTCGACAGCAACACGGTGGTGCCGCTGCTCTTCGACCAGCAGTTCCCGTCGTGGTTCACGGGCATCGCGTTCGCCGCGATCGGCATCGGCGCCCTTGTCCCGGCCGCGATCATGTCGATCGCCGCGGCCAACCTGTTCACCCGCAACATCTACAAGGAATACCTGAAGCGCGACGCGACACCGGCCCAGGAGGCCAACGTCTCCAAGATCACGTCGCTGGTGGTCAAGGTCGGCGCGGTCGCCTGCATCGTCTTCCTCGACCCGCAGTTCTCGATCGACCTGCAACTCATCGGCGGCGTGATCATCCTGCAGACGCTGCCGGCGGTCGCGCTGGGCATCTACACCCGCTGGTTCCACCGCGGCGGCCTGATCGCCGGCTGGGCGGCGGGCATGCTGCTCGGCTTCTGGATGCTGTGGCAGATCCCCAACGCCGCGACAGGCCGCGCCCACTTCGGCGGCTCGGCGTTCGCTCTGGACAAGTTCGGCTTCACCGATTCCAAGACCACGGTGTACGTGGGCCTGGTCGCGGTGGCCGTCAACCTGTTGGTGGCGGCGCTGGTCACGCTGGCACTGCGCGCGGGCAAGGTGCCGGACGGCGGCGACGACACGCAGCCGGACGACTACTTCGCCGACGAGGGCGACGCGCGGGCCTCGGTGCCGGCCCAACCCACGAGCACGGACCCGGACCTCGACCCCGCACCGTCCCCGAAGACCGCATGACGCCGGCGGCGCCTCCTCGTCGTCGGCGAGGAGGCGCCACCGTTGGCTCAGGTGCCGCCACGACCCACCCTGCGCGGCGTGCTCGTTCTTCGCGCTCTCCGTGCTGCGCCCGGGGCGGCGCTGATCATTCTGCTGCTATCGTCGCGGCCATGTTCCTCTCTCGTGCGTAGGCCGACGCCCGCCGCACCTTCGCGTGCGCGCCCTGGCGTCCCTACTCACCACGGCGTCCCTCAGCGACGCCGGCATCCCGAGGAACAGATCACCATTTCCTACCGTGCTGTGCTGCGGACTCCGCATGCCCTTCGTACCTTCGTCGCGGCCCTGGTCGGCCGCCTTTCCTACGGTGTCGTGTTTGTCTCGCTCACGGTCGCGCTCACCCTCGCGACCGGCTCCTATGCCCTGGCCGGCGGCGCGATCGCGCTGTTCGGGCTCGGCACCGTCCTCGTGGCGCCGCTGCGGGCCGGGCTGGTCGACCGCTTCGGGCCACGGCGGGTGCTGCCGCTGCTGGCCGGCGCCTATGCCGGCCTGTTGGCGGCGCTGGCCGTCACCACCTGGCGCCCGGGCACGCCGGGTGGGGTCCTGCTCGTCCTGACGGCGCTCGCGGGTGCGTGCGCGCCGCCGCTCGGTCCGGTGATGCGGGCCATGTGGAGCCACCTGCTGCCCGACGACGCCGGGCGGCAGCGGGCCTTCGCCCTCGACACCGTCGCCGAGGAGTTGCTGTTCGTGACCGGGCCATTGGTGGCCGGCCTGTGCATCGCGGCCGGCGCGCCCGCGGCCGGCGTCGCGCTGGCTGCGGTGCTCGTGCTCACGGGCACGCTGGCGATGGTCTCCTCGCCGGTCGCCCGGGCCTGGCCGCGTCGGGCGGCCGGACCCGTCGCCGCGGTGCGGATCAACCGGGCGCGCCTTGAGCCGGTGCTCGTGGCCTGCGGTGTCGGCATCGGGTTGGGGGCGCTGGGCCTGCTGATCGTCGCGTTCGCGACGAACCGCGACCAGACCGCCGCCGTGGCCTGGGTCGAGGCGGCGTTGGCGGCCGGGAGCGCGGTCGGCGGCATCGCGTACGGGGCGCGCGCCTGGACCACGTCGCAGCGCAGCCAGTTGGCGGTGCTGGCCGTCTCGCTGGCCGCCGTCCTCGCGGTGGCCGGGTTGGCGCCGGGGATCGCCGCGCTGGCCGCCGCCGCGGCGCTGGCCGGCCTGTTCGTCGCGCCCACCTTGACGATCACCTACCTGTTGGCGGACCGGTCGGTGCCTTCGGAGGCCCGTACCCGGGCAGGCACCTGGGTCAACACGGCCTTCAACGCCGGCTCGTCGGGCGGCAGCGCGGCCGTCGGCCTGCTGATCAGCCGGGCGCCGCTGGCGGTCTGCTTTGCCGCAGCGGCCGCACCGGTGGTGCTATCGGCGACGGTGATCCTGGCGTCACGACCGCAGCCCGTCTTTGCCGGCGAGCGGGCCGGCGCCTAAGGGCGTGTCCTGCCGATCAACGCGGGCCGCGCCGGGGTCGCAGCGGGTGGCTCGGGATCGCCGGGGTGCCGGTGATCCGGGCCGCTGCCCGCCGCTCGCCCCGGGAGGTCATCGAGGCCGAGATGCGCCGCGTCGGGGTCGGCCACCAGGTCGAGGACGGCGGATGTCGCCCCCACCATGTCGGGGGCGGGGCTCGACGCAGGTCGCGTTGGTCGGCAGGACGGTCCCCGCGCCGTGGTCCACGCGGTCCGAGGCCGGCGTGGATCAACCCGATGCCAGTGCCGCCACCAGCATGTCTGGGTCTGGGCGGCTGGACCCGACGCTCGTCGCATCAATCGCCAGAACAGGGCCACGCGGACAAGGGCCGCCCGTCCAGGTGAAGGAGGGATCAACCCGATGCCAGCGCCAAAGCCGCCACCACCGTGTCTGGGCTCCAGGGGCCGGGCGCCCCCGACGCAGGCCGCGGACCGGGGCCGTGCGGTCAGATGAAGGCGTGGATCAGTAGGTAGATGCCGATGCCGGTGCCGAAGACGACGATGACCGCCTTGAGGACCTTGCTGGGGAGGCGGCGGGCGAGGCGGGCGCCGACGTAGCCGCCGACCAGCGCGGCCGGTGCCAGCACCGCCACGGTCGCCCAGTTGACCGGTCCGAAGAGCGCGAACACGACCACCGTGGTCAGCCCGACGGTCGCGGACAGCACGTTCTTCACGGCGGTGACTCGAGCGAGGTTCTCGTCGAGGACGAGCGCCAGCCCGGCGACGAACAGCACGCCGAGCGCGGCACCGAAATATCCACCGTAGACACTGCCGACGCCGACGATGCCGTACAACATCGCTTGTTGTCGGGTTCGGCTGATCCGCGCCGGGTGCCCGACCACGCGGCGGAGCTGGTCCTGGAAGGCCAGCACCGCGGTCGCGCCGAGCACCAGGAACGGCACCACCTTGTCGAAGGCCGACTCGGGAGTGATCAGCAGCAGCACACACCCGGCGACCGCGCCGACGACGGCCGTGGGCAGGAGCAGGTACGTCCGGCGTTCCTGGCCACGCAGCTCCTTGCGACTCCCGTACACGGCGGCGAAGTAGCCCGGACACACGGCGACGCTGTTGCTGACGTTGGCCGGCACGGCCGCGAGCCCGACCCCGAGCAGCGCGGGAAACGTGATGAGCGACCCCCCGCCGGCGATCGCGTTCATGAACCCGGCCGCCAAACCGGCGGCGAGCAGCAGAACGGCATGCAGGAGATCCATCGGAGGGCAGCCTAACGGCACCGGTAGGATAGGGCCTGACGGGCGAGTCGGCTGGGCGGTCGCGTCGGCGGCCTGTGAGGGCCGTCGCCGAGGAACGTCCGGACTCCGCAGGGCAGGGTGGTTGTTAACGGCAACCCGGGGTGACCCGCGGGAAAGTGCCACAGAAAACAAACCGCCAGGCGTACGCGCCTGGTAAGGGTGAAACGGCGGGGTAAGAGCCCACCAGCGCACCGGGCGACCGGAGCGGCTTGGTAAACCCCACCCGGAGCAAGGCCAAAAGGGTCGTCCGACCGACAGGATGGACAACCTGCGCAGGCGTTCGAGGGCTGCCCGCCCGAGCCTGCGGGTAGGCCGCTCGAGCCTGCCGGCAACGGCAGGCCTAGATGGATGGCCGCCACCGCCGCCTTCGGGCGACGGACACAGAATCCGGCGTACAGGCCGACTCGCCCGTCGTTCTCCTGGTAGCTGCCCTGCTCACCCTGCCTGAGCTGCTGTTTCGAACGGCGGTACTGGTCGACGTTGGTCGATGTTGGGTGGCCTTTGACGGCCCGGTGACGGCCCAGACGGCCCACAGACGGCCCAGCGGAGATCGTTTAGAGCGGTGTGTTGGCTGGCTTTTGACCTTCGCGTTGGTGGCGGTTGTGGGGGTTGGTGGGCCATCCCGTCGCGCAGGCTTCGTCCGGCCGGATCGCGCCTCGGTGGTGAAGGTGGAGCGCCCCACCGGACGAACGACCTTCGCCACCGAGGCGCGATCTGGCTGCCTGTGGTGTGCGACGGGCGCATCTGATCTGCCGGCCATCCCAGAGCCGCCGAGGGTCCAGGGGCGAGTAGCCCCGGCCGCCGGAGGCCACCTCCGGGTCGTAGGGCCGGAGGCCCTACCCGCCAGAGGCAAGGTTTGGGAAGAGCGAGGGTCGCATAGGACCGTGCCAACTCGATGCGGACAGACGATCGGCGTTCATCGGATTAGCGTCGATGTTCGTGGGACAGTGCCGCGAACGGGGCGGTCTATCCTGGTGGCCGTGGAGGAACCGGGCGGATCGGAACCGAGCGAGCAGGCGACCGAAGGCATCCGGAAGATGGCCGACGAGCTCATGGCGACCCAGGTCGCTGGTCTCGGCGACGCGTGGGAGAGCCCGCTGCGCGACCTCGTCAAGGCTTCCGTGTGGGAGAGCCCGATGCATGACGCGCTTATGGCGACCCAGGTCGCTGGTCTCGGCGACGCGTGGGAGAGCCCGCTGCGCGAC
>NZ_BONC01000137.1 GCF_016862515.1 Asanoa iriomotensis | reverse complement strand
GTCGGGCGGCGCGACGAACTGTTCAAGTCCCGCGGCATCCGCGTCACCACCACCGAGATCGAGACCGAGATCCGAGCCTCCGGTTTGGCCACCGAAGCGGTGGTTGCCGCCGTCGCCGGCAGCGGACCGGACGCCCACCTGATCGCGGCCGTGACCCTCAACGCCAACGGCGCCACGCTCGCCGACCTGCGCGCGTACTGCCAGCAGGACCTGCCCCCGCACATGCAGCCACACGAGATCATCGTGATCGACTCGATGCCCACCACGTCGACCGGCAAGACCGACAGGTCCGCAGTCCGCACCCACGTCAGCCAGCTCGCCTCCGGGTCGGTACAGCCATGACCCGTGAAAGCACGATCCGTGACCTGGCGGCGCCGCTGCAGGCGTTCGGCCAGCTGCACGCCGACACGCTGCGCCAGTTCGGCTCCCGCGCCGTCGACCTGTCCTACCCGAACCCACGCTTCCACCTCGACGACCGCCCGTATCGGGTACTCGCGGAGCTAGCCAGCCGAGCCACGGTGGACGACCTGCGCTATAGCCCGTTCGGCGGATTCACCACCGCCCGCCGGCGCGTCGCCGGTGTGCTGGCTGAACAACACGTTCTGCCGTACTCGTACCGGGACGTCATCCTCACGCCGGGTGCCACCGCCGCCCTGAACGTGGCGCTGACCACCTTATTCACTCCGCCCGACCAGGTCATGGTCGTCACGCCCTGCTGGATGGACTACCCGCTCTATCTGGCCAACCTCGGCCTAGGGTCGCAGCTGGTCGCCAGCACACGTGACAAACACGTAGACCTTGACGCCATCGAGCAGGCCTGGACGCCGCACACAGCGGGACTGATCATCAGCCAGCCCGCAAGCCCAACCGGCGTCTGCTACGACGCCGACGAGGTCACCGGCCTCGCAGCCCTCCTTACTCGCCTCGGACACGCACACGGCCGCCCCCTAATGCTGATCAACGACGAGACCCACCGCGACCACATCTGGACCGGCGAGGATCTGGCCAGCCCGGCGCACGCCTACCGACACACCGCTAGCGTCTACTCCTACGGCAAAGCGTGGCAGATGCAGGGCCAGCACACCGGATACCTCGCCATCCACCCCGACATCGCCGACCGTGACACCCTGCGTGAACAGCTCGTCAGCGCGATGCGGGTCACCGGCTACTGCGCACCCACGGCGCTGACCCAGCAGCTCCTCACCGAACTGAGCCCCTTCACGCCCGACCTCGGACCGCTGGCCGACCTGCAACACCACACCCGACACCGACTCCGGGAGAGCGGCTACGACGTCATCGACGCTGCCGCCACCCACTTCGTCTACGGCCGCGTCCCCTCAGCCGATGACGTCGGCTACGTCGAGCGCGCCGCACAGCAGGGCGTCCTGATCATGCCGTCGCGGCTATTCCACGAGCCCGGCTACTTCCGTATCGCCCTCAACACCCGCGGTCCCGCGCTCGACCGTGCCCTCGATGTCCTCGCCGACCTCAACACCGACGGGACAGGCGATCATGCTTGAGACCATCCTCCCGATCGCGAATCTGCGCTGGTCCACTGACGGGTTCACGGTGCACCATGCCGCACAAGACGACACGGGATCGCCGCACAACATCGCGGATGGCGGCCGATTCGCCACCGCTGAACGCACCGGCGACACGGTGACCCTAAGCCGTGATCGGCTCGGACTGAACAAGCTCTACTTCGCCGTCGACTCCGAGCGCGGCGTCGTCGCGGCCAACTACCTGACCGACCTCGTCCGAGCCGGTATCCAGTTCGACGCCGTCTACGCGGTGCCGGCCGGGGCGACCGCCGTCATCGACCTACATGACCGCACCATCAGGCTGAACCAACCGCACCAGCTGCCAACCACCGCTGACACCGATACCCGCCACCACCTGGCACGTGCACGCGAGCGCCTCATCCGCCACATCGCCACGGCCGCCGCAGCCGTCCCCACCGCACCCGTCGCCGTCTGCCTGTCCGGCGGCCTCGACAGCAGCCTGATCGCCGCGCTGGTCCGCCAGCACTTCACCAACGTCCGCGCCTACACCTACGCCTTCGACGATCACACCGGGCAACTCAGCCCGGACGCCGTCCACGCCGAACGACTCGCAGGCCAACTGGACATCCCGTTCCGGCTCATCACTGCCGACGCTGACAAGATCCTCGCAGTGCTGCCGCGGGCCTACCGCTTCGGACAGGACTGGCGCGACTTCAACGTCCACTGCGCCATCGTCAACGACCTGCTCGCCGAAGCCATCGCCGCCGACACGGCAACGGACGACGGACCGGTATTCGTGTTCACCGGCGACCTCATGAACGAACTCCTCGCCGACTACACCCCCGTCCAATACCGAGGACAGGACTTCTACCCGCTGCCGACCGCGCCCGCGGAACACGCCCGGCTCAGCCTAGTCCGCGGCGTGCAGTGCGGGGATCGAGAAGTCGGCGTCTTCGCCGCCCGCGATCTCGTAGCCGTCCAGCCCTACGCACAGATCTGCGACGACCTTCTCCGCATCCCGGCCACCACCGCCAAACCGGCTGTCATCCGAGCCCTGGCCGGCACGCTGCTGCCAGACGACTCGTACGACCGGCCCAAGGCACGAGCACAAATCGGCAGTCCCACGGCGACTACCGGCATCCTTCCGCTGATGGTCGACGCCGGTCGTGTCGGCTCCCGGCTGGAGCACGAGTTCCGCGAGGCAGTCGGCGTGAACGAGAGCACGTCGCTCGCGGGCCGGATACGCGCAGGCGTCTACCGCTTTCCCAGCCACTTCCCGACGGAGGCGACATGAGCACCACCGATACCCAGGCCGACATCCGGGCCGCTCTAGAGGCTTGCGTCCGGGACATCGGACGGATCGCGCCCACCGACACCCATTTCGATCAGCGATCGGAACTCTTCGACACCGGCTACCTGGACTCGCTCGGCATCGTCGCGCTCACCGCCTTCGTCGAGCAGCGTTTCGGTGTCACGCTCGCCGACGATCAATTGTTCGATCCGCGGTTCACGACGATTGCCGGGATCGCCGACATCATCGCCTCGCACGCAGCGACCAGACCACACACCGGCTCCGCGTAGCCGGTCACCATCAGACGCCGTTCTCACCCGAGTCACGTCAAGCGTTGTAACGCGCACGCAGGAAGGACGACGAGTTGAAGGTCCTCATTGCGGGCGGAGCTGGATACATCGGCAGCACCATCGCGTCCATGTGCCTCGACAACGGCATCACACCCATCATCCTGGACAACCTCAGTACAGGCTGCATCGACTTTGTCCACGACCGGATCTTCTACCGCGGCGACATTGACGACGGAACTCTCGTCAAGAAGATCTTTGACGACCACCCCGACGTCTCAATCGCCCTGCACTGTGCAGCAGTTCTTGTCGCGCCTGAGTCCGTACGCCACCCCTTGCGCTACTACCGGGAGAACGTCGCCAAGACACTCGCATTCGTCGACGCCCTCACGCAAGCTGGCTGTCGGCGTCTGATCTTCAGCTCCAGCGCGGCCATCTATGCACCTACGCCAACCTTCGGCGTGGACGAAAGCTCACCGGTTGCGCCGGCAACGCCGTACGGCTGGAGCAAAGCCATGCTCGAACAGATACTGCACGACTGCTGCCTCAGCGGAGACCTGCGCGTGGTTTCCCTCCGTTACCAGAACGTGGTCGGCGCCGACCCGTACCTGCGAACCGGGCCGACCATCGCTGGCACGGAGCGGGCCCTCGACAGCCTTCTGGACGCTGCACTGGCCGACCGGCCGTTCACCATCGCCGGCACCGACTGGCCCACCCGAGACGGCACGCCTGTGCGCGACTACGTCCACGTCTGGGACCTCGCGCGGGCGCACCTACTCGCCCTGCAAGCCTTCGACACCGTCGCGTCAACCGCACCGGATTGCTACCTGGCGCTGGACCTCGGTACCGGTGTCGGAACCACCGTCGGCGAACTCATCCGCGCTGTTGAGGCCGTCGTCGGCCGCCGCATCACTATCACCCACGCTCCGAGAAGACCCGGTGACATCGCCGGCTGCTACACCCGCAGCCGGTTGGCGCTCCAACATCTCGGCTGGCAACCACGACTGCCCCTCAACGCCGCCGTCCGCGATCTCTTGAGCTGGAACAAAGCCAATCATCATTCTCACGAGTCACCGCAGGGGATGCATCGTCATGACGCGGTGACCTAGCCCAACGGCCCCGGCGGAGTGTCAAGTGCAGGCCGCTGCCCCAACCACGACACCATTGGTAAGTGACCCCCATGATTAAACATGGCACCGCCAGCGTCTTCCTCTTTACCCCCGACGGCGGCGGCTGGCGCATCGGACTTATCCGCCACCCTCGGCTACACCGCTGGATGCTGCCCGGTGGTCATGTCGAACCGCACGAGAACCCCGCCGAGGCCGCGCTCCGCGAGGTCAGCGAGGAAACCGGCGTCGTCGCTCACTTGATCAATACACATGCCGCTGGGCTGACCGACTCAGCGCCGGGAATACCGATGCCTGTCTGGATCGTCGAGCAGCATGTGCCATCGGAGAGCCGTCACCCACATCCGCACGTTCACATAGATCATCTCTACGTCGCCGTCGCTGCGGCAGCCGAGCCGGCGGGGCAGGCCGAGCTTCAGGTTCGATGGAGCACGCCGAAAGAGCTCGCTGAGCTGGACATGTTCCCTGGCAGTCTCCAGGGCGCTCGCCTGCTGTTCGACCGCATCGACCAACTCGCTTGAGCCTCCATCGAGTCGACGTGTCGAGGATGAGGGTGCGTTCCACACGCGGGACTTTCGTACTAGTGTACGAAGATCGCTCGACGTGCGGGCCAGCCAATCTATGGCCCTCGCCTGCTCGGGTCGAGCCGAACAAGCACCCCGGCCTTTAGGCACACGAAGTGAGGAGCGACCAATGGCAGATGGCACGCAGCGAATGGAGTTGAGGTGGGTGTTCCGGCCCATGGCTGCCCGCTCCGCTCAAGTGCGAGCCCTCGATGGTCGTCCCGTCTTCGGGATCGGGCAGGCGAGCCCCAGCGGAGAGACAGATATCGTCCTGACCGACGGAACCTGCGTACGCGCGAGCCGAAAGGAGGTCGTGGCCGAATGAAGAGATGGCAGCGCATACCTCCTGGTCGGGAGCTTGTTGCCCGCTGCAGCGTTGCGGTTGCCACCGAGGCCGTGCGAGAAGGTGCGCAGACACCATCAGGTCAGGACAAGTTCTATCTGGACTAGTGTTAGCCAATCAGCCGCGCGGGGGTCGCTATGACAACACCGGCAATCGCGAAACTTCACCAGCGAAGTCAGCGCTGCCTCGATACGCAGGATTCGATGGCCGCCATGACGACTGCTGCCCTGGCCGAAGCTTCGGTTGTGCTCGACGAGAGCATCAGTGCTGCGGCGCTCACGAGCGCATCGGTCAACGGTGAGGGTCTCTTTGAAGTCGCGAAGCTCCATATGATCCGCGAGATGGCATTGGCCGGTGATCCGGACCAGCCGCGGGAATCCGCCGCCCAGGTCGCGCTCTGGGTTCTGATCGCGGTGACCGCTCCTGGCTGGCTGCCGCCACACGTTCAGCAGACCGTGCAGGCAGCAACACGAAGCGGCGCAGCGACTGACCCTCCGTCAGCGGCCACGATGGCGATGTGGTGTCACGCCACTGCCGTACGCTCAGCTTGGTGGCGTGAGCACGACAAGACCATCGCCCTCGCTGACCTTCTCGTGCGGGCCTTCGAACGCGCTGCCGAGATCGGCGGATCAGATATCCCCGAACACTCGACCCGTCTGATCACCCTGGCCGGCTGCTACGACGTGCGCATGCGTCACCGACAGGGTGATGGCCTCGACATCGTTAGCGACCTTCAGGCCACCCTTGAACTCGTTGAGCGTGGCCTGGCGGCCGAGCCAGTCAAGCCCGATATGCGGCTGCGTGGCCTACGACTCAAAGGGCGGGCCGCGCTCACATACGCGCGCCTGCATGCTGACGTCGCCTGGCTCGATAGCGCAGCCACCGCCCTTCGAGCGGCTGTAGATCTCGCTGACCTCGGCGATCCTGCGCGTTCAGAGGACGCTGATCTGCTATGCGCCGCAATGGCCGAGCGCCGACATCCCTGACTTCGCTACCGACCTCGTGTCGCATGCCCGAGAGGCCGGCGCCCGGCAATGTCGTCACTTGGCGGGAAGGGCGCGCAATCTGAACTCCTCCAAACCCGGCGGTCACCAAGCGAACGGCCTGTGGCGGTGCTCAGCGCGCTCGGCCGTTCGCCTGCAAGTTGTTCCATCACCACGGAGTGAGGAGGAGCCGAAGAGCAATATGGCCGCCCCTTCCAGTAAGGCCTCCAGGGAGTTACTCGCTGCACTCCGGCAGGCACGCAGAAGCGACGGCGACGCCGTCAGCGACTCGCTGGCAGAGCTGGGCGTACGACCGCTCGCAGGAGGCATGCAGAACGACATCTATCGGTGGACTTCGCCCGCCGGCGAGGACACCGTGATCAAGTTTTACAGGAGGACGGACAGACGCCGCGCCGATCGTGAGTGGGCGGCCCTGAACCTTCTTGAAGCGCAACATCTCAGAACGGTCCCAGCCCCGCTGTGGCTCGATCGAGCTGAGGGCGAGCCAGCCCTAGGGATGACCTTCCTACCTGGCGCTCCATTGGTCGAAGCGCCTAACCCTTTGCAGGCACTGCGCGGTCTCGCCCACACAACGACGCAGCTGCAAGCTGTCCCGTTGTCCGGCCTGATGGCCGAGATGCCCCGAATCGACAGCGGCGAACATTACCTGGTCCGGTTGACTCAGGTGTGGCCCGATGCACTCGACAGGGAGGCTAGCGACCCGTTGGCGGCGGCCATGCAGAACTTGCTCGCAGCATGGCACCGCAGGGACGATGCCGGCCTGGTCCTCGGCCAGCTTGAAGTGGTCCTGTCCCGCGGCGATGCGAATTTGCTCAACTGGCTTCAGGCCGGCGATGGTGCCGCCTGCGTGGACTTCGAATACGCCGGATTCAGCAATCGTGCGTTCGATGCCGCCGACCACATCGAGCACATCAGCGCCCGCGACATCCCCGACGAGGTCTGGGTGAAGCTGCTACCGGAATTCGGCGTTTCCAACGCCAACCGCAAGCAGTTCGCGGCGAGCCAACGCACGTGCGCGTTGCGTTGGCTCGCCGTCCTCTGGAAGCAACGCGATCGCCGCCCTGACGAGTTCGCCCGGCAACACGAGCGCGTCAATATGCTCTTCGGCCCCTCCAGCCCTTACCGCTAGCCATCGCCCGGGCAACCGCGTACGACCTCGTACTGGAGCTATGACTGCCGTGGGCGCTGGCTCGCCACGGAACGCTCGGCCAGAGGAAGGTCCATGTCGCAGCCCTGAGCCATGATCCTTTGGTTCGCATGCCGTAACCTCGGCTCCACCAAATGGCTTGCTAGACCGTGTCCGCTGGCGCGGCCACGATCTAGGAAGCCATTTGTCATTCCGATTCCGGGGGCGACCCCCGGAGACCCCACGGTCTGGTGGGCGCGGTCCGCGGTACGCGAGGTCGGACCCCAACGTTGCCGTTGGGTCCGAGTTCGCCGGCTCGGCGTCGTGGTCGCCGTTTCAAAACCTGATCGCGGCGCCTCCAGGGCGATCCGGTCCGGATCGGTGCGCCGGCGGCCGGTCACGACGGGCGCGTAGGTTCGAATCCTGCCCTCGATTAGGACCGGCGAATCTCTA
>NZ_BONC01000136.1 GCF_016862515.1 Asanoa iriomotensis | reverse complement strand
CGGGCCGCAGACCGGCTATCGCGACAACGCTTCGAGCGTCAGGTCGACGTCGTCGTCGGTGGAGTAGACGTGGAAACTGGCGCGAACCCGACCGGCGCGCACCGCGGCGCGGATGCCGGCGCGCTCGAGCTTCGACTGTGCGTCCGGCACGTCGACCGTCACGATCGCGCTGCCCGCCGGTGGCTTGCCCAGGCCCGCCAGGAAGCGGTCGGCCAGCCGCACGTCGTGGTCCCGGATCGCAGCCACGCCGATCTCCTCGATCAACTCCAACGCGGGCGCGGACCCGACGAAGCTGTGCCAGGCGGGCGAGATGTCGAACCGCCGCGCGTCGCCGGCGAGCCGCAACGGCAGACCGTAGTAGGAGCTGTGCACGTCTTCGCCCGCGTACCAGCCGGCCGCGGACGGCGTCATCCGCTCCCGCAACGCGGGCGCGTAGTAGCCGTAGGCCGTCCCCCGCGGCCCCATCAACCACTTGTAACCGCCGGTCACCACGGCGTCGGCCAACGCGCCGTCGAACGGCAACCACCCACACGCCTGCGTCGCATCGACGATCACCAGCGCGCCCGCGGCCCGTGCCGCCGCCACGATCTCCGCGTAGGGCGCGATCGTCCCGTCCGCGGACTGCACGAGGCTGAACGCGACCACCTCGGTCCCGGCGTCGACCGCGTCAGCCAACTTGCCGACCGGCACGCCGACCACGTCGTGCCCGTGCGCGGCCCACGGGAAGACGATCGAGGTGAAGTCGCCCTCGGCGACCACGACCCGGGTCCCGGCCGGCAGAGCGGCGGCAACGGGAGCGACGAGCTGCGAAACGGCAGAACCGACCGCGACGTCGGCAAGGGGCACGCCGATCAACCGGGCATACGCGGCCCGACACCGCTGCGTCGCCTCGTCCCACGGCTCCCACGACGTGCGCCCAACCCGCCAGTCCTCGAGCGCGACCTGCAACGCATCCCATGCCGGCTTGGGCGGCAGTCCGTAACTCGCGGTGTTGAGCCAACCGGGAATCGGCTCCCAGAGCTTCTGCGCAGCGGCAAGATCCATGTTTACCGAGGTTATCCCCGTTCCCGGCTGTCGACACGGTCCAATTCGGCATCGTTGGTTCCGTTGCTTTGCCGGCCACAACCCAACCGTTGACGGTCCACCAGACGGGGCTGTCTCGGCGACGACCCCGAAAGAAGGAGCCCAACGATCGGGTGCCACATCTATTGTGCTTCGGTCGGTCCACACTAAACTCTTGCCGCGAACTGCCTGACCTCCGCCTTACGCGGGTCGCTCGGGTTTCCTCCCTTGCGCGCTCGACGGGGCTGGGGCCCTCCCCTCGGGCAGGAGCTGACCCGCCGAATCGTGTCGCAACACGCCAAAGTCGCTTCACGTGACGTTGGCGTTCGTTCGTTGTATTCCTTTGTTACCCGGCCCGCACGGGGCCGACCATTTCGAAAAGGGCCTCATATGAGTGTTCACTGGAAGATTTCCAGTCGGTGCAATGTGGACCATTGCGTCGAGGTGTCGCTCAGCGACGAAGGCGCGCTGATGCGAGACGGAAAGATCGCCTCGCAATCACCCGTGCTCGCGTTCTCGACCGACGTCTGGCGATCATTTATCGATGACACCAAGCGAGGCGATTTCGATACGGCGGCAAGGCCCTAGCCCGCGAGCGCCGACCTCGACGTCGCGGCATCGAACCGGTCCACAGCCACGGGGTTACCCGACGCGGGCCACGCCCTGCGTCAGGCTCCTTCGTCGCCTGTGGGCCGGTGCCGTATCCGCGCCAACTGGTACTGCGCGTCCATCATGCGAGCGAACATTGCCACCTCGGGCGACGCGGTATCCGCGAGGTAGGTACCCCGTGCGTCGGCCCACCACGCTCGGGTCCGCGTACTTCTGAAGATCACGGGGCCTGCGGTGACCAATTCCAGGTCGGTCATGGCGCCGACCGCGTAGGCCATCTTCCAAAAAGAGAAAATCATGCTGAGGTACGCCGCCTCACGCATGTTCTCTTCGCCGTCCGTCGGGTCGAATCCCCAGAGCGACAACAGCTCCGGCTCGTCAAAGGCGAACTGGATCAGCTGGCCCCGGATGCCGCGAACGGCTTCGAACTTGGCGACCTCCGCCTGTCGCGTCTGCAGTCTGATCGACGACCAGACCCCTAGCAGGGCGACGGCGGACAACAGTGCGGACAGCGTGCCGAACGCCTGACCCACGTCGCTGAGGAACCGCCACGCGTCCGCACTGACCAGCAACCCCAACGCCGATCCGAACCCCAACCCGAGGGCGAAGAAGCACAGGGCTGTGAACCAAGCCAGTCGCCAGACAGGTCGCCGCATTCGCGCACCCCCTCGACGCTCAAACAAGCGCCGCTTACATGGGAGCACCTATTGTCAACAACCTGCTCAACGGGTCGTCACAGGGCGTAGATGCCGTAACCGAAGCCGTCGAGCTTGACCTCCGTCTCGGCCAGGCGGGCGCCGTGCACCTCCAGGGCGCGGACGCTGTCGCCGACCAGGCCCGGCGGCAGCGACGCCGTGGCCGGGGCGCGGCGGGGGTTGACCGCGACCAGGTGCGTGCCGCCGCGGGTGTAGACGAACGGGTAGCCGCTGTGCAGGACCTCGACCGGCGCGCTGCTGCCCAGTGCCGGCGTGGCCCGGCGCAGCGCGATCAGCCGGCGCACCAGGTTGAGCAGCGAGCTTTCGTCGTCGCGTTGCGCGGCCACGGTCGGGCGCGCCGGGTCCGGGTCGATCGGCAGGTAGAGCTGGTCGGCCGGCGCCGTCGAGAAGCCCGCGTTGGGCGACGAGTCCCACTGCATCGGCGTCCGGGAGCCCGTGCGGTTGTTGAGGGGCGTCAGCATGCTGCCCTCTTTGTCGGGCAGGTCGGGGACGTAGCGCATGCCGATCTCGTCGCCGTAGTAGATCGTCGGCAGCGTCGGCCAGGTCATCAGGAACGCGTACGCCGCGCCCACGTGCTCCCGTGAGCGCGTGCCCGTCACCAGGCGCGCGTAGTCGTGGTTGGCCGTCGGCAGCGCGATGTGGCCCGAGCCGCCGATCACCTCCGCCGCGTTCTGCCACTGTGTGACGAACTCCGTGATCGCGCCAAGTCCTTCGGCGTCGAAGAATGCCGGGTCGGTCGGCCACGACGGGTCGGCGGTGCCGACGCCGAGGTGCCACAGGGAGAGCAGCGCGTTGCCTCGGAAGTGCAGGAAGAAGTCGGCGTGGAAGCCCGCCGGCACCGCCACCGCCGGGTCGCCCCACTCGGGGATCAGGACATTGTCGGGGTACGCGCGGTCCATCCACGCGCGCATCTCGCCCCAAAGCTTGCCGGTCTCCACGTACCCGGGATCGTCCTTGACCAACGACGCCGCCATGTCGACCCGGAAGCCGCTGATGCCGCGGTCGAACCAGAAGCCCATGATCTCGCGCAACGCCTCGCGGTTGGCACGCGGACCGGGCGCGTCGACCGACTGCCGCCAGGGCTCGCGCACGTCGTCGCGGGCGTAGCCGAAGTTGAGCGCCGGCTGGCACGGATAGAAGTTGAGCATGAAGTAACCGCCGCGCCGCCCGGGCGCAGGGGCCCACGCCCCGGCCGGCGCACCGACCTTGGGCGACCAGATGTAGCGGTCGTCGTCGGGATCGTCGGCCCAGGCCCGGAACCACGGATGCTGGTCGGACGTGTGCCCGGCGACGAGGTCGAGCAGGACCCGGATCCCCCGCTCACGCGCGGCCTCGGTGAGGGCGACGAGATCGTCGTTGGTGCCGTAGCGGGGCGCGATCGAGAAGTAGTCGCTGACGTCGTATCCCGCGTCCGCGAACGGCGACGCGAAGCACGGACTGAACCACACGGTGTCAACACCAAGCCACCGCAGGTAGTCGAGCCGCTCGACAATCCCACCGAGATCGCCGATCCCGTCACCGTTGGAGTCGGCGAAGCTCTGGGGATAAATCTGATAAAGAACAGCGTCGGCCAACCAACCGGGCACGGAACGGGACTCACTCACCCCTTCACGTTACCGGCGCCACCCATCCCTGTCCCACCGACCACTGTGGACCATTCGTCTCAGGCGGTGAAACGAATCTGACGAGCGAGCGCCGTGAGGTCCTGCTGCATGTGTCGGACCAACTCAGCCACCTTGCTCTGGGCAGCCGCGTCGTCACCGGTCGCGGCTCGCAACGCGACGCTGCGGATGAAGGTGGAAACGGGCATTCCCGCGTCTTTCGCGGCCTGCTCGATCCGTGCCAGCTCGCCGCGGTTGAACCGCACCGAGACAATCGAGCGCACCTCAGGGTCGATCTCGGCCGGCTCGACGTCCTCCCAGGCCCCGTCCTCGTCGCGCTGCTCGTACGCCTGGTCGGCGAGTTCCCGCATCTCGTCCTCGGTCAGCCCCGTGACCGGATCGGTCTCGTCGCTCGGCGTGGTCGCGGCTCGGCTCTTCGCGGTGTGCTTGTCCTTGCTCATCAGGCATCCCATGCGTTGATCGGCGTAGCCCCGCGGCCCTCGGGTGAGTAGACGAACGCAACCGTCAGCATCCGCCCGGCCGGCGTGCGACCGGTGGCGATGTGGGTCGCGGCCCTGCCCCGTAGGTTCCGGCGAAACTTCGCGCCCGGCGTCAGCAGGACGTGCTCAATCTCTTTGATGGACGCCCTCCTCGTCGCATACAAGGTGTTCGCACCCCATTTCACCGAGCTGATCCGCATCGGCGGCACCGCTACCTCCCCGTATTACGAGAATAGCCCAACGTAATACGGAAACAACCCGACGCGTGGCCCTGCCACGCAGTCGGGTTGTGCCAATCGCCTTGCGGCTCCGCCGCCCGGATCAGGCGTCGATCAACGCCATGACGTCGTCGGAGACGTCGAAGTTCGCGTAGACGTTCTGGACGTCATCGCAGTCTTCCAGGACATCGATCAGCTTGAAGATCTTGCGGGCGCCGTCTTCGTCCAGCGGCACGTTGACGCTCGGCACCAGCGACGACTCCGCCGACTCGTAGTCGATGCCCGCGTCCTGCAGTGCCGTCCGCACCGGGACCAGGTCGGTCGGCTCCGAGACCACCTCGTAGGCCTCGCCCAGGTCGTTGACCTCCTCGGCGCCGGCGTCCAACACCGCGAGGAGCACGTCGTCCTCGGACAGCCCGGCCTTCGGCACGATCACAACGCCCTTGCGGGTGAACATGTAGGAGACCGAGCCCGCGTCGGCGAACGAGCCGCCGTTGCGGGTCAGCGCCGTGCGCACCTCCGTCGCGGCGCGGTTGCGGTTGTCGGTCAGGCACTCGATCAACAGCGCGACGCCGTTGGGGCCGTAACCCTCATACATGATCGTCTGGTAGTCGGCACCGCCGGCCTCCAGGCCCGACCCACGCTTGACCGCGCGGTCGATGTTGTCGTTGGGCACGGAGCTCTTCTTCGCCTTTTGAATGGCGTCGTAGAGCGTGGGGTTTCCAGCCGGATCGCCACCACCTGTGCGGGCCGCCACCTCGACGTTCTTGATCAGCTTGGCGAACATCTTGCCGCGCTTGGCGTCGATGACGGCTTTCTTGTGCTTGGTCGTCGCCCACTTTGAGTGGCCGGACATGGATGACCTCCGAAGTAACCCCAGGTTGGGCAGCGGAAACGGGCGGACGAGGCTGCCCAAGCAACCAAGTCTACGCAGGAGAGTGGCGCGGGCCTTCGCCAGGGATGATCCACTCACGCGAGCCGCCCAGAACGGACACGAGTGGAACGCGTCACAGGCCCCAGGCATTCCCGGGCCGGTCAGGCGGCCGCGCGCACCATCTCCACGAACAGCCCGTGCAGCCGCAGATCGCCCGTCAGCTCCGGATGGAACGAGGTGGCCAGCGCCGCGCCCTGCCGGACGGCGACGACGTGCGGCGCGATGACCCCGTCGGCACCGGCCCGGTCGATCGCACCCAGCACCGTCACACCGTCACCGACCGACTCCACCCACGGCGCCCGGATGAACACCGCGTGGAAAGGATCGTCGCCCGCCAGACCGGCGACCGGCACCGGCGCCTCGAACGAGTCCACCTGCCGCCCGAACGCGTTCCGCCGCACCGTCATCGAGATCGCGCCGAAGCTGCGCTGGTCCGGACGCCCGTCCAGAACGGTCGAGGCGAGCATGATCATGCCGGCGCACGAGCCATAGACGGGCATCCCATCGGCGAGCCGCTTAGCGATGGGGTCGTACAACCCGAACTCGACCGACAGCTTGCTCATCGTGGTCGACTCACCGCCCGGGATGACCAGCCCGTCGACGTCGTCGAGCTCGGCGGGCCGGCGCACCGGCACGGCGTCCGCGCCGCAGGCGGTCAACGCGCGGACATGCTCCCGCACGTCGCCCTGCAGGGCAAAAACGCCGACAACCGGACGAACCGTCACGCAGCCACCTCGCTTCGCTCAGCCGAACGCACACGGCCACGCCCACCCCGCTCGGCCGAACGCACGCAGCTATGCCCGTCGCGCTCCGCCGGACGCACGCGGCCACGCCTGTCCCGCTCGGCCGGACGCACGCGGCTACACCCGTCCCGCTTAGCCGGACGCACGCGGCCACGCCCATCTAGCTCGGCCGGACGCACACGGCCACGCCCGCCCCGCTCGGCCGGGCGCGGGCCGGCGAGCCGACCGCGCTCCCCCGCCGCCGCGGTCTCCCGGTCGTAGACACGGCCGACCTTGCGCACCACGCGCAGCGCCGCCGACTCGGCGACCGGTGCGAGGCTTCGCTCGGTCACCAGCCACGCTCGGCCAGGCGGTGCGGCTGCGGGATGTCGTCGACGTTGATGCCGACCATGGCCTCGCCGAGCCCGCGGGAGACCTTGGCGAGCACGTCGGGGTCGTCGTGGAAAGTGGTCGCCTTGACGATCGCGGCGGCGCGCTCGGCCGGGTTGCCGGACTTGAAGATGCCCGAACCCACGAACACACCCTCGGCGCCGAGCTGCATCATCATCGCGGCGTCGGCGGGGGTGGCGATGCCGCCGGCGGTGAACAGCACGACGGGCAGCTTGCCGGCCCGCGCCACCTCGGCGACCAGCTCGTAAGGCGCCTGCAGCTCCTTGGCCGCGACGTAGAGCTCGTCAGGAGACAGCGACGTCAACCGCCGGATCTCTCCGCCGATCTTGCGCATGTGGGTCGTCGCGTTGGAAACGTCACCGGTGCCGGCCTCACCCTTGGACCGGATCATCGCGGCGCCCTCGGTGATCCGCCGCAGAGCCTCACCGAGGTTGGTAGCCCCACACACGAACGGCACGGAGAACGCCCACTTGTCGATGTGGTTGCTGTAGTCAGCGGGCGTGAGCACCTCGGACTCGTCCACGTAGTCGACACCCAACGCCTGCAAGATCTGCGCCTCGACGAAATGCCCGATCCGCGCCTTGGCCATCACCGGAATCGAAACGGCGCTGATGATGCCATCGATCATGTCGGGGTCGCTCATCCGCGAAACCCCACCCTGAGCCCGGATATCAGCCGGCACGCGCTCAAGCGCCATGACCGCCACCGCACCCGCATCCTCAGCGATCTTGGCCTGCTCCGGGGTGACCACATCCATGATCACACCGCCCTTGAGCATCTCAGCCATACCCCGCTTCACCCGCGAGGTACCGGTAACGCCGCCCTGCTCGGTGGTCTCGGTCACGTGGCCACACTCCTCTCGCCCAGCCCTTTACGCCTCGCCAGGGTAGTGGGGAATTGGCTCCCACCCGATATCCAATCGCCCCCAAGGTGGCCTTCCCAACACCGCGGCAGGAGCAGGAGGAGCAAGGGCGGGTTCATGTCCCGGGTTCGCCGTGGGCACGACCGTCGCTCCCGCCGGACAACGCTCCGCTTCGCTCCGCTGCCAGGTTCGCGTCCGGTCACCCCTTAAAGATCAACCCGGCGCGACCAGCTTTCAGCGGCGAGCGGTGATCTTTGTTTGTGGGACGGCGGGGCTAGCTGACTGGGTCTCCGGGACTCTGCCCCGGACCCCGCCGAGCTGCGGGGACCCACCGGGAAGGGCGGGGCGGG
>NZ_BONC01000135.1 GCF_016862515.1 Asanoa iriomotensis | reverse complement strand
CGGGACCCTTGGGGGGGCCGGACGGGTGGCTGGCGGGAGCGGCGGGTCTGGGCGAAGGGAAGGTTGCACTGCGGATATCTGACGTGAAGGCAGGCCGAACGTCTGGTGGCGCGGGATGGGTCGAGGTGTTTGCATTCCTCGGTACTTATTCCGGGGAGGTCCAACCATGTTCGCTGCGCTCGGTCGGGCGATGGTGCGGTGGCGGTGGGCGGTGCTGGGCGGGTGGCTCGTGCTGGTCGTCGCGGGCGTGGCGTTCGGTGGTCAGGTGTTCGATCGACTCGCCACCACCGACAACCTGCGGCCCGACGCTGAGTCGCAGCAGGCCGATCGGCGTGTGCAGGAGCTCAAGCCCGAGGGCGAGAAGGTCATCGCGGTCATCCGGGACCGGGACATCTACGACCCGCCGCTCGTCGAGAACGTCCAGAAGATCGCTACCGAGATCCGCGGCATCGAGGGTGTCAGGTCCGTCGAGGACCTCTACAGCGCACCCGGTGGGCGGATCGGCGCCGACAACCGCAGCTCGATGGTCGAGGTCGAGTTGCGGCCCGGGCTGCCGGACGCGCAGCGGGAAGACACCGAAGACCTGGTCGCCGCCGCGTTGCATCGGATCGACGCTCCGCAGGTGCTGGTCGGTGGTGAGAAGTTGGCCGAGCGGGAGTTCGCCGAGCAGGCCATCAAGGACGCGGCGGTCGGCGAGAGCATCGCGCTGGGCGTACTCCTCGTCGTGCTCGTCCTGATTCTCGGCGGGTTTGTCGCCGGCCTCATCCCGCTCGTCGCCGCCCTCGTCTCCGTCGCGGCGACACTGCTCGGGCTCATGGCGTTGACCGCGCTCGGTGACGTCGGCGAGTTCACCGTCAACGTCGTGACGCTGCTCGGCATCGGCCTTGCCGTCGACTACGCGCTGCTGTTGATCGCCCGCTTCCGCGAGGAGCGCGCGGCCGACCCCGATGCGAAGCTGGCCGAGCTGATCGCCCGGACCACCGCGACCGCCGGCCGGACCGTGCTGATCTCCGGGCTCGCCGTCGCCGCCGCGATGCTCGGGCTGTTCGCGTTCGCCGAACCGCTCCTCGCCAGCATGGCCCTCGGTGGCGCCGTCGTCGTCATCCTTGCCACGGCCGCCGGGCTCACCGCCGTGCCGGCCCTGCTCGCGGTTGCGCACCGGCGCATCCCTGCCCAAGGCACCCGGTTGCTCGAACGGTTGCCAAGGCCCAAGACCCCACTCCTACCGAGGCTGGCCGTCGCCGCACAGCGAAAGCCCGGTCCGGTCGCGCTCGGTGTCTCGGTCGGGCTGGTCGTGCTCTCGCTGCCCTTCGTCCTCGGCGCCAACCTGGCCAACTCCGACGCCCGCGCCCTGCCCGCCAGTGCCGAGGCCCGTCAGCTCTACGAGACCGTGCAGCGCGACTTCAACGTCGGCCGCGCCGAGCCCGTCGTCGTCGTGGTCGACGCCGACCCGGCCACCGGTGCCGTCCGCGACCTGCTCAACCAGCTCAACACCATGCCGGGCGTCGTGCTGATGCAGCCCCGGCCCGACATCACCGGGCAGGCCGCGGTCATCGACGTCACGCCGACCGGTGCGACCGGCGACGAGACCTCGCGCGACCTCGTGCGCCGCATCCGCGAGCTCAACACTCCGGTGCCCCTGCTGGTCGGTGGTCCGGCCGCCGAACTGGTCGACTACCAGGCCTCGGTCGCGAGTCGCCTGCCGCTCGCCGTGCTCGTCCTGTTCCTGGCCACCGCGATCCTGCTCTTCGTGCTCACCGGCTCGCTGGTCATCCCCGTCAAAGCCCTGCTGATGAACGCGCTCACCCTGCTCGGCACCCTCGGCGTGCTGGTCGTGGTCTTCCAGTGGGGCGTCGGCGACATGCTGCTCGGCTTCGACTCCTGGGGCGCCATCGACGTGACCACGCCGGTGTTGCTCTTCGTGTTCATCTTCGGGCTCTCGATGGACTACGAGGTCTTCCTGCTGGCGCGGATCAAAGAGGAATGGGATCGCCGCGTACGCCGTCGCCGGCCAGGTGACGACGCCAAGGCCTCTGACCGCGCGGTGCTCGCCGGCATCACCAAGACCGGCCCGGTGGTCACGACGGCCGCGCTGGCCATCTCGGTCGTCTTCCTCGGCTTCCTGCTCGGCGGCCTCACCGCGGTCAAGGAAATCGGCTTCGGCATGGTGGTCGCGATCGTCCTCGACGTGACCGTGGTCCGCGGCCTTCTGCTGCCGGCCCTGATGAGCCTGCTCGGCGAGTGGAACTGGTGGGCCCCGGCCCCGCTGCGCCGCCTGCACCAACGCTGGTTCGCGACGGCGAGCGGCGCACCGGTCAAGGCCACCGCGACCATCCCGGCAACTAGGGAAACGATTTCGACCTAGCAAATATTCAGGAGTCTGTCGGGAATCCGGCGTTCACCGGTCAGTGACGCGACGTTGAGGTCCCGGTCGGGGCCGACGCTGCGTAACCTTCCTGGCCATGACCGCGGATCACGGCGCTGACCAGGGTTTCGACGCCCTGCTCAAAGCCCACCGCCGGGAGGCCGGGCTGACCCAGCACGAGCTCGCCACCAGGGCCGGGGTGGGTGTCCGCACGGTCCGCGACCTCGAACGCGGCCGGGCGTCCCGGCCCCAACGCACCACTGTCGACCTACTCGCCGACGCGCTGCACCTGGCCGGCACCGTCCGCGCCGAGTTCGTCGCGGTCGCCCGCGGCGCGGTCCCACCCGCCGTGGCCGACGAGCGGCCGACCGTGCCCGCGTTCACGCCCTTGGCCCCGGCTTCGGTGGCCGCCAGCCGGGGTCGGGGTCTGCCGCCGCCCGGGCCGCTGGTCGGGCGCGACCTCGACGTGGCCGAGGTGGCGCTGACCCTGCTCCGCGGTGTCGGCCTGGTCAGCCTCGTGGGGCTCGCCGGCGTGGGCAAGACCAGCGTCGCGCTCGCCGTCATCGAGCGGGTCAAGGAACGCCACCCGGCCGGCGTCGCCGGCATCGTGATCACCGAAGGCTCGACGGAGAGCGACGTCCTAACCGCGGCCGCGACCGTGCTGGGCGTGGCCCGCTCCGACGAGCTGGCCGGCCGGCTCTCCGGCGCGCCCAGCCTGCTGCTGGTCGACGCCGTCGAGCGGGCGCCGGGTGCGGTCGCCGAGGCGCTGCACCGGCTGGTCGCCGTCGCGCCGTCGCTGCGCATCCTGGCCACCGGCCGCCACCCCGTCGGGCTGCCCGGCGAGCGCGTCTGGCCGGTCGTGCCCCTGGAGGTGCCGCCGCACGACGACCTCGACCTGTCCACCGTGTCGAAGTTCCCCGCGGTCGCGCTGTTCCTCGACCGGTTGCGCCGGGTGCGCCGCGACCCGCTCGAGCCCGGCGAGGTGGGCGCGCTGGTCAGGCTGGTCCGCCGGCTCGGCGGCCTGCCGTTGGCCATCGAGCTGGCCGCCGCGCGGGGCCGGGTGCTCGACATGAACCAGATCCTCGACCGGTACGGCCACCGCCTGCTCGACCTGGCCGGCCAGAAGATGCCGGGCGCGGCGCCCGACGCGGTGACCCTGCGCGACGCCGTCGCGGCGAGCTACCGGCTGCTCGAACCGCACGAGCAGGTGGCGGTGCGCCGGCTCTCGCCGTTCCGCAACCGATGGTCGGTCGAGCTGGGTGAGGCCATGCTGGCCGACACCGCCGCGCCGGGCGGCGCCCTGGACGGCGACCCCGTGCCGCTGCTGGACCGGCTGGTGGCGCTCGGCCTGCTCGGCATGCGCGGCTCCGGCTCGATGCGCTTCCGGCTCCTCGACGTGGTCCGCGACTACGCCGAGGAGCAGGCCGCGGCCGAGGGCGAGCTGGCACCGATCCGGCGCCGGCACGCGCTGGTGATGGCCCGGTTCGCCGCCCGGGTGGCGCCCGAGCTGGCCGGCGGCACGCTGCCCGGCGCGGTCGCCCGGCTCGACGAGGTGAGCAGCGACCTGTGGGGCGCGCTCGCCCATTCGGCGATCGACGACCCGCACACCGCGCTGCTGCTGGCCGCCAACCTGCCGCGCTGGTGGCGGTTCCGCGGCCGGGACGCGGCTGGGCGCCAGTGGCTGCGCCGGCTGCTCGACGACCCCCGCACCGCCGACGCCGACCCCGTGCTGCGGGCCTGGGCCCAGCTCGGCGTGGCCCAGCTCGCCGCCGAGCACAGCGCCGCCTCGACCGAGCTGCCCGCCGCCGAGGAGGCCCTCGCGACCTTCCGCGAGCAGGGCGACGTCACCGGCGAGTTGGCCGCGCGCAACCAGCTCTCCGGGCTGTGGATGTCGACCGGCGGCTACGACGAGGCCCGCCGGCACGGTGCCGCGGCGCTGACGCTCGCCACCCGCACCGGGCGCACCCGGGACATGGCGGTGGCGCAGAGCAACCTCGCCTGGCACGAGATCCGGGTCGGCGACCTCGCCGCGGCCCGGCGCCGGATGGCGGCGGTCGACCGGCTGGCCGCACAGTGCGGCGAAGACCGGCTGCGCGCGCTGGCGCTGGCCAACACGGCCGAGGTCAACCGCCTCGACGGCCGCTACGACGACGCGGTCAAGATGGGCCGCCGAGCGCTTGGCCCGCTGGAGCGGCTGGGTGACCCGGGGCACCGGGCGCGGGTGCTCGGCACGATCGGTCTCGCCCTAGCCCTGGCCGACCAGCTCGACGAGGCGCTCGCGGTGCTGGCTTCCCTGCGCGCGGTCGCGGCGGGCGCCGACCCGGGCGTGGGCGACGCGCCGGCCAGCGACGTGCAGGGGCCGAGCGCGATGATCGAGGCGACGCTGGCGGCCCGGCGTGGCGACCGGGTGCTCGCGGCGGAGTGGTTCGGGGTCGCGGTGCAGTCCTTCGCCGGCGGGCGGGACCTGCGGGACGTGGCCGAGGCGCTGGTGGGGCTGGCGTCCGCCACGGACGACCCGGCCAACCGCGCGGCGGTGATCGAGCGGCTAGACGCGGTCTGCAAGGAAGGCGGGATCACCTTGCTGCCGTCGGAGCGAGCGCGGGCCGAACACGACGACAGCCGGCGCTGACCGCCCTCCCAACAGTCAGCACCGGCTGTCTTCCACCCCCGCTCGACGCGGACCCAGCCCGCCCCCCGACGGACTTTCGGTAGTTGTCCGCGTCGCGCCCCGCAGCGCTTTCGCTGATGAGTAACTTATCGGGGGTCACGCGCCGGGCGTACCAAATGTGGCTTTTGGCGATAGAGGTCCGGCGGTTCTGCCGGTCTTTCTGCCGGTGCTGCCGCCGAGGAGAAAGCGGCAGGAATCTCAGGCGTTGACCGCCTCGGCCTCCGGGTCGGCTTCGGTGTTGCCGTTGGCGCCGGCGGTGGCGCACGGGTTGACCGCGTCCCGGATCCGGCGCAGGTAGTCGAGGAACTCCTCGAGCTCGGCCGGCGCCAACTGGCCCGTGAACCACTGCTCGATCAGCGCGAGATGGCCCGGCAGCGTCTCGGTGAGGCGAGTCACGCCGGCGCCGGTCACGCCCGCGTAGGAGCTGCGCCGGTCCGTCGGGCAGGCCCGGCGCCGGAGCAGGCCGTCGCGCTCCATCCGGTCGACGACTCGGGTGACGCCGCTGGTGGACAGGGACGTCTGGGCGGCGAGGTCGGTCATCCGCAACTCGTGCCCCGGTGAGCGGACGAGCCGCATCAGCACCTCGAACTCGACCGCGGAGAGCTTGTGCCCCGCCAGTTGCGCGGCGAAGCGCGCCGAGAGTCCGGTGACCGTCTCGGCGAGCAACCCGACAGCGGTGATGCGTGGATCTTCGTGCAGCTCAGCCACGAGATTGAGTGTAGCAGTCCTTGACACGCGGAATATTGCCGAGGATATAGTTGCTTACGCAACCGAGTCCGAAAAACGAACACCCTCCCAAAGGAGCTAGCTCCAATGACCGACACCGCCACCAACAACACCCGGGTCTGGAACGGCCTGACCATCCCCACCGCCGGCACCTACGAGATGGACCCGGCGCACAAGCTGGTGGGCTTCGTCGCCCGGCACATGATGGTCGCGAAGGTCCGCGGTCACTTCGAGGAGGCGACGGCCACCATCACGGTCGGCGAGAACCCGCTGGAGTCCTCCGTCACCGCCAGCATCAAGGCCCCGAGCATCACCACCGGCAACGCGGACCGTGACAACCACCTCCGCAGCCCCGACTTCCTCAAGACCGAGGAGTTTCCGACCATCGAGTTCCAGAGCCTCGGTGGCGTCAAGGAGGTCAACGGCAACGAGTTCGTGCTGCCGGGTGAGCTGACCGTGCGCGGCGTGACCCGCAAGGTCGACCTGAAGGTCGAGTTCGAGGGCGCCGGCCGCAACCCGTACGGCATGGACATCTTCGGCTTCTCGGCGAGCACCGAGATCGACCGCGAGGAGTTCGGCCTGACCTGGAACGTCAACCTGGAGACCGGTGGCGTCCTGGTGGGCAAGAAGGTCCGCATCGAGCTCGAGGGCGAGGCCGTTCGCCAGGCCTGATTCTCTTTGGGCACACCAGATTCGCGAGGCCCCGGCAGCTGATCAGAGCTGTCGGGGCCTGGCGTATGGTGGACTGAACGCTTTGATCCGCTTACAAAGGGTGATAAGTATCTGGTTTGTCCCTGGCCGAGCGCCCTCGGCCCTCCTACCGTGAAGGGTCCACTCGCCAGTCATACGGGGCCGTGCGCCGGGGAGGGCACATGGGCAAGGATGTGTCGCCGGTTGTTTTCTCCCGCGAGGACCGCGTCCGGTATCGGCAGAAAGTTCGGCGATGTCTTGATGTCTTCGCGCTGATGCTCGACGACTTCGAGTTCGACGCCGAGCGGCCGACGACCGGTCTGGAGATCGAGCTCAACCTGGTCGACAAAGACGCCGAGCCAGCCATGCGCAACGCGGAGATCCTGGCCAACCTGGCGGATCCGACCTTCCAGACCGAGCTGGGGCAGTTCAACCTCGAGCTGAACGCCCGGCCGCGGCTGATCGAGGGCGACGGTTTCGCCGACTACCAGCACGACATCGAGGCCAGCATCGGGCGCGCGGAGGACAGGGCCAACAAGGCCGACGCGACCATCGTGCTGATCGGCATCCTGCCCACGCTCACACCCCGCCACCTGGTGCTCGGCAACCTCTCCAGCAACGAGCGCTACTGGGCGCTCAACGAGCAGATCGTCGCCGCTCGAGGTGAGGACATCGGGCTCGACATCCGTGGCGTGGAACGGTTGCAGACGTTCACGGACTCCATCGCGCCGGAGTCGGCGTGCACCAGCGTGCAGTTCCACCTGCAGGTCGCGCCCGACACGTTCGCCGACTACTGGAACGCCGCGCAGTCCATCTCCGGCATCCAGGTCGGCATCGGGGCCAATTCGCCTTATCTGTACGGGAAGCAGCTCTGGGCGGAGACCCGGATCGCGCTGTTCGAGCAGGCCACCGACACGCGGCCCGATGAGCTGAAATCACAAGGTGTACGCCCGCGGGTGTGGTTCGGCGAGCGCTGGATCACGTCCATCTTCGACTTGTTCGAGGAGAACGTGCGCTACTTCCCGCCGTTGCTGCCGATCACCGACGACGAGGACCCGGTCGAGGTGCTGCACAACGGCGGCGTGCCTCGGCTCGGCGAGCTGCGCCTGCACAACGGCACCGTCTACCGCTGGAACCGGCCCGTCTACGACATCACCAACGGCCGCCCGCACCTGCGCGTGGAAAACCGCGTGCTGCCGGCCGGCCCGACGGTGGTCGACATGCTGGCCAACGCGGCGTTCTACTTCGGACTCGTCCGCGACCTGGCCGAGGACGACCGTCCGATTTGGAGCCAACTGCCGTTCACCAAGGCCGAGGAGAACTTCCACGCCGCGGCCCGGCGCGGCCTGGACGCCCGTGTCTACTGGCCCCGGCACGGCGAGGTCCGGATCGCCGACCTGGTGCCGGACGTGCTGCTGCCGAGGGCGGCGGCGGGGCTCGACCGGTTCGGCGTCGCGCCGCACCACCGCGACCACCTGCTGACCATCATCGCCGAACGCTGCCGCACCGGTCAGAACGGCGCGGCCTGGCAAACGGCGATGGTCAGGGCGGCGGAACGCAAGCGCGGCCTGGACCGCACGACGGCCCTGCACCACATGCTCACCCGCTACGGCGAGCTGCAGCGCACCAACGACCCCGTGCACACCTGGCCGATCGACTAGGGCCTGTCCTGCCGC
>NZ_BONC01000134.1 GCF_016862515.1 Asanoa iriomotensis | reverse complement strand
AACGCGACCACCGAAAACCGCGTCGACCCGCACGCCGAACGGGGTCCCCACACGACCGTGAGCGAGGGTGCTGCGCTGGTCGGGAGCGCTACTGGTAGCGCCTGGTTATGCGGCAGGCCCGGCGTTACCGACCGCGTTACCCGCCGCTACCACGCGTCGGTGCTGCCGCTTCCGCTTCGCCGGGGACACAAGCGAAACCAGGAATTGACGCGCAAAGTGGACCGGGAAGCGGAAGGTTCCGCCCTTGCGGCCCGACCCGCGATGGCGTCCGGACCGTTCGGTCGTCGCGTCGATCGTGGTGTTCCCGTGGTGCGTGACCGTCCAGCCCGGACCCGGCGGACCTGTTCTGTCCAGGCAGAGGTTGCGAGCGTCGACCACGCCGACCTGCTGCTCGTAACGTAGGTCTGAGCGATCCGAGCTCGTCTTGGTCAGGATTACCTTGCGAAATCTGGGATCACAGCTCGTTCGGCGGGGGCTGTGAACATGCCGACCGGCGACGTGGCCGATATCGACACGCTGGCGTTCGCGAACATCCGTCGTAGTGCGACATGATGCTTACCGTTCCCGTGCACGACAGTCGTTCCGCAGGTTGTCTTCGTCCGATCAGGAGAGCCCAGTGGCGCCGCCGATCCCGATTCCCGCTGACGTTCGCCTCTGGCTGAGTGGCGTCTTTGCCGGCTGCAATGAGCGGGTGGCGAGCACCATGACACAGGTCCCGACCATCCACGAAGTGCCGCTTGACATGACCTTCATCCAGCACTTCCTCGGTGTCTCCGCCCCGCGCCGATTCCCGTCGGGCTGGTCCGTCGAGATCAGCACGCACTACCTCGGCGGCGGACGTCACTACGGCGAGTGGGGAGACTGGCCGCGTCGATGGGAAATCGCCGACATCGGGCTTCTTGTGGTGTACCGCCAGGGCGGCAAGGTCCTCCGCTCCAAGGTCGCACTGTTGCAGAGCAAGCGGCTCTACCCTGATGAGCAGCCATTCGACGAGGACACGCCGATCGAGTACATGGCCGGCTTCGGGAGGCTGTTCCACTCCGATGAAGACTGGGCGGCCATCACTGAGCCACGCATCTTCAATTTCACCGAAGGGTCGCGGTACAGGGCGTTGTTGACCGGCGTCACCCAGTACAACGCGATTGCCTCATACGAGCGGCAGCGCAACGTCCCCGTGTACTACCTGCTGTACAACCCACGCCAGATCCCGTCGTCAGCCTCCGTGCCTATCACTGACGTGAGCGAACCCAGCGGCGCGTGCGATGTCGGGTGCCGGGTCGTGCCAGCCCTCCAACTCCGTACCGCGCTGGCTGGGCAGCCAGACGGCCACAGCCCTGCCTACGAAGAACTGCGGGCATCGCTCGGCGAGCCCTTCGCGCCCGAGGTTCATCCCGCGGGCTGGCGTCTTGAGCACTTCGTCGCAGACCTGCTGCTCGACTGCAAGACCGGCTACATCGCCGAGAGTCGATCGGACGGCGGGCTGAACTACATTTTTAACCGCCGGACCGGCCCGATCGCAGCCGCTCTCGCCGTAACGCTCGACGCGCCGGTATAGATCGGCGAGCAAGCACCGCCAACAGTTGTCCCGTGGCGGCGACTCGCAGAGTGACTCTGACCCTTGCAAGATCACTCGCAATCTAACTCTGACCTTCGCAACCTTCGGCGATACAAGACAGGACCCGCTGACCGGTAGCACCCCGCACGGGCCATGATCGTGGTACTGGCAGCCTCGCGTATTCGGCTGGTGCGAGTTCCCCGAAATGACGGCCGTTTCGTCGCGCTCGGTAATCAGTCCAGTAGACGAGGTTGATGATCAGCAACGATCTCGTCGTGGTGCTGTGCAGAGGTGTCATCGCTGGAAAAGCTCGCGGATCGCGGCGAATACGCCCGCCGCGGTGCCCACGCCGACCGCCCACGCCGGGCTGTACGCGGCCAGCGCCCCGGCGGCCGCAGGCCCGCCAGCCGCCACGATCGTGGTCCACCGCCGAGGTCCCCGTGGATCCGGGGTCGACGAGCTATCTCCGCTGTTCATGAAACCGTTCACTCCTTCGTGGCCCGAGATGCCCGTTGCCTCGTGCCACACCAGCAGACCAGTCGGCGAACGTCCGGTTCCCGACAAGCTCGCGGGGCTCCAAACCCGACAGCGGCCGGTACGGTCGCAGGTCGTGGTCCGCAAACGGCCCAGCCCCGCCGACACCGCCCTGCTCGCCGCCGCCGGCGAACGAGGAGCCACGGCCACACTCGCCCAGCTCGAACGGTGGCGGACGGCGGGACTGCTGATCCGCAACGACCGACGTGGTGCGGGGCAGGGGCAGGGCAGTGTCTCGACCGCCCCGGCCGAGGCCGTCGACCCGGTGGTGTGGCTCAGCGCCCACGCCCGCCCGGGCCGCCGCCCCGACGACCTGGCCCTGGAGGCATTCGCGGCCGGCCTGCCGATCCCGGAACCGACCGTGCGCCGGGCGTGGCTGACCGCCGCCACCGACTTCCGGCACGACGCGCTGCTCGGGCCGCACGAGGCAGGTGATCGCAGCGCCTGGATCGGCGACGTTGCGGACGAACTGGCAGGCAAACACAGCGGCAAGAGCGTGCTGCTGCCACGGCGCCTGCGCGACGTCGACGCCCGCATCGCCGCGGCCGGCATCTCCTTCGCGATGCCGGAGCTGGCCGCGTTCGACAAAGGCTCCACCGAGGCCGAGCCGTACACCAGCCGGGACTTCCTCACCACGGCCGTCTCCGCGGTGCTGGGCGGCACCAGCGAATTCGTGGACGCCGACCTCGCCGCGATCGCCCGGGCCCTGGCCCCTCCCGGCGCGGCCGTCCCGGTCGCCTCCATGCTCGAGTACCCCGACGACCGGCCCGCCCTAGCGGACATCAACGACGGCCGCGGCCTGAACCTGCTCCTGGCCGGCGACGCCCGCGACGAATTGACTCGGATTGTCACCGAGGCCTCCCCCACCCAGCTACGGGCAGCCTGGCAGGCCGTCGACGAGATGCACCGCTGGGCGGTGTCGCTATGCGAAACCGTGGAAGCCGAACTGGACGCAATCGCGGCCGGCGAACCCCAGCCCGACTTCCCGGGCCTGCTGCAGTGGTTTCACGGCGTCGCTTTCGGGCTCAACCGGCTGCTGCTGCGCCAGGCACTGCTCGAACCGGCCCCGTCCCCGAAGGCTCAGGCGAGCACCGCGGTGATGCTGTTGTTCCTGGCCACCGGGATGAGCCGGCTACAAGTGATGGTGCCCGATGGGCAGTTCGAGCTGCTGCGGGTGCTCGTGCCGCCGTTCCTGTACCAACTGGCCGAGCTGGTCGCCGACGACGACCCAGCCTGACCGCGGCGCCGTCGACCATGGTCGACCCAAGCGCCGCCGTTGATCAGCCAACGTGCACCACTCGACCCAAGCGAGCACCACCCGCGGCGCGCCCGTCCCGGCCTCGACCCGACAACGGCGTGTGCCGCGTCCTCAATCGAACGCGACGCCGACCAAGGAACACCGACGCGCACACCGAAATGACCCACATGCTTGTCGTACCTCGGGCGTACCCTCGCGCGCGGAGGTTGATATGCCACGAAAGGTCACACCGGCCCAGTACAACCGCATGGTCAACGAGCACAACCGCAAGGTGAAGCGGGCCGTCGACACGTACAACCGCGAGGTTACGGACTACAACCGCAAGCTCAAGCGGGCCGTCGACGAGCACAACCGCGAGGTACGGGCGTACAACGCCCGCGTGCGCGCCAACCGGCAGCGGCTCAACGCCGAGATCGCACAGTTCAACCGGCAGCGCTCGACGACCCGCTACGTCACGGTGCAGACCTCCACCATTGCGTTGCACACCGCGTACGCCCACGTCGACGAACAGTCCGAGGGCTGGAACGAACGCGGGCAGCAGCTGGCCGACCTGGCGGAGGCCGAGACGGCCAACAGCACCCAGCTCGCCAACACCCTCCTGGACGGCACGGCCGCCAACGCCGAGCAGATCGAGGAAACCTCGCTCACCGACGAGTTGTCGTCGCTGTCGGAGGACCTGCACAACCGGTGGGAGGGCGCACGGTTCGCGATTAACCCGCGCAACCCCGACGCGGCGCGACACTTCTGCACCAGCGCCCGCGAGGTCATGGTGAAGCTGATCGATATGAGCGCGCCTGACGTCGCGGTGCTGCAGGCCAAGCCAGACTGTGCACGGGGGCCGAACGGTAGAGATGTGGCACGACGCGAGAAGATCGGATACCTGCTTGATCTCAACGGCGCCGGCTACGAAGCCCTGGGCGACTTCGTCGAGCAAGACGTCAACGACGTGTTGAACCTGTTCTCCCAGTTCAACAAGGGCACGCACGGCACTGCCGGCAATTTCGACATCCCTGCCCTCCGCGCTATCAAGCACCGTGTGGAGAACTCCATCCGGTTCCTGTCCACCCTGGTCCGAGGCGCTAACCGGTAACACCAGACCTCACCCGGGCCGCAACGCCTGGCACGGGGGGTCGCACTGCCGCCCAAGCCGCAGATCATCAGGTACTGAAGGTGATCTCTACAGTCGGCCTTTCCGCTGGACGACACGGGCAGGTGCGGCAATGTTCTGGGATCAACGAGCGTCCGCTGCCGGACGCAACCGCGAGCGCGTGGCCGCACTGCGGTGCCACGCTCACCCCCGCGCCGGCGATCGTGCTTGATCCGCCGCCGGGCGGCAAGATCACTCCCGCGCAGGTGGAAGCAAGACATCCGACGGTTTGTTCCTGTCGAGCCCGGAAGCCCGGGCGCGGTTGAGCCGGGCCTTTCGTCAGCGCCGGTGGAAGCACTTGCTGGACTCGTGCCGGCCTGGTCGCGGACGAGGCGGTTAACTGGTGTACTGGCAGCCTCGCGTATTCGGTTGGCGCGAGTGCTCCCTCGGCAGCCGGGCGTCGTTACTAGTTGTGATCAGCGTTGGATCGCTCGTCTGCGAGGTTGGCGGCTCGGCGTTTAGGGGTTGGCGCGGGTCCGTGCCGGCGGCCAGTGGCTCGGCGGCGTGCTCGCTAACCAGCGGCGCGCAAGGTAGTCCTGACATGGGCTTCCGCTTGTCGATTGCCCGAACGCATCGACGCGGTCTCGGGTTCGGCGGTGTGCGTACGCTGTTCAGGCCAGATACGCCTATCAGTTCCGAGAAGGAGTTCCAACGGTGGATCTTTATCACCTTCTCAGCGTCCCCGCTTCGGCCGCGGTCTCGCTGGCCGAGGTGGCGTCCTCGCCTCGCGACGCCGGGATAAAGGGCATGACCGACCCTCGTTCCCGGCCGTCGACTCGGTTCACCGAGTCGATCGAAAGCACCGATGAAGAACGGTCCGGGATGCTCCTGGGCCCGGTTGCGCCTTGATTTCTGCCGCCCCTGTCCTGATCGTCGGAGATCGCGCTGATCCCCATGTCGAGGCCATCGTGGACCTGCTACCCGCACAGGGAACGGTCGTCCTCGACGCGGTCAGCCTGAGCAGCGTGGTGCAGTGGCTTGACCCGATCAACGTCCGCCTGGTCGACGTGTCCGGGGCCGCGGTAAGCCTCGGCGCGGATCGGGCTGCCCGGGGCTGGATTCGGCGTCTGGCGCCTGCGGGCTGGGATCTGGGAGTGACTTTGGGCAGTCACGGCGCGGCACGGCTGTCCTCGCGACTGGCGCTGCTCGCCGCGATCCTGCGCGAGCCGAGCCTGACCTGGTTAACCCCGGTAGATCCCTTGTTCGCTGCGGAGAACAAGGTAGTGCAGTACCGCACCGCCATGGCCATCGGAATCCGAGTCCCGGCCACTGCCGTGAGCGGCGCACCAGGCGATCTTGCAGCGGATCTGGGGGACCCGTTCATCCTGAAGCCGCTTGGTCCTGGCCACTTCCAGGAGCCGGACGGTTCGTCGCAGGTGATCTACGTCAAGGAGGTCCGGGCGACCGACCTGGCTCACATCGACCTGCTCGACGCGCCGTTCCTTGCGCAGACGGTCATCGCGGCCGACGTCCACCTGCGGGTCGTTACGGTCGGCAGCCGCGCCTGGACGGCCGAGTTGGATGCTGCCGGCCTGCCGGTCGATTGGCGCGAACACGAATCCGCGCACCACACCTTCACCGCCACCGAGCGGTGGTCGCAGGTCGAGAAAGCCGCTGTGCGGCTGGCCACGATCCTAGGCGTCGGCTACAGCAGCCAGGACTGGCTGGTCGACGAAGACGGCCCCGCGTTTGTCGATCTCAATCCGGGAGGTCAGTGGTTGTTCCTTCCCGAGCCGATTGCCACGTCAGTGGCACAGGCGCTCGCCGACTGGCTGGCGGACCGGTAGTGCGCGTGATCAGCGCGGACAAGCGGTTCGCCGAAGCCCGGGTATACGGCTACTACGTCCTCGCGGTATTCCGTCCAGGGGTCGAGGTGCCCACCTTCGGTCAGCCCACAGACTTTACCGACAGTCTGGACGGCCTTTCCGATGACGATCGCAAGACCGTTATCGAAGAAGGGCGGCGGCAGCTCGACCGGCAACTGGCTGATCTTGAGAAGAACAAGTCACGGGCCGCGACGATGCTGACCGTCGGGCTGGCGGAGGTCGGCGTCCTTGCCGCGGGTGCGAATCGCGCATTCGCACACGGGCCCTGGACCGGCATCGGATGGATCGTGAGCGCGCTCCTCGCGTTGCTGGCCCTGGGCGGAGCAGTCTCCCTGCTCACCTCGCAAGCAGTTTTCGGGCGGACCGACACACGCGCGGTCGCTTCCGGCCCGACACCGTTGCAGCAGCAGGTCGCGTTCGGCTACGCCGACGCGGTCGGCTGGGGAGAAGAGACCATCCGGACCAGGATCACGGTCCTGCGGGACGGCGTTCTGCTCGCGGTAGCATCTGCGGTGCTGTACGCGCTGATCTGGCCTTTCATCTCCGGCGCACCGAGTCAGAAGAGCAATCCGCAGCCCAGCACCACAGGAGTATCGACCACATGCCCGGCGACCTGTACGCCTTCCTCGCCCAGCAACCCGCCGACTCGAACGAGCCGGAGCGGCGGCCCGGCACGGGGCCTGACGAGCAGCGCCCCCGCCCCAGCACCATCTACACAGCGTCCGTAGAGACGATCGACAACGACCGCGCGACTACGTTGCTCGGCAACGTCAGCCTGTAGCGAGGGGCGAGCCCATCGACTCGCCCCTTCACCGTGGAAAAGGCACGGTCAGTTTGCCTTCCCCGGCCTGGCCGGCGCCTCAATCAAGTCGCACTCGTCGACCCATCGGGCGAGCAGGCTCAGCGCGGCAAGCCGCTCCACGGCAGCCTGCTCGTCGAGTTGCCCCGCTCCGTGCGCGACCGAGTTGCGGATGGTCATCTGCACCCCGGGCGCATAGAACCGGAGGCCACCGTTCATCGAACTGACGTCCCGGTTTGCCGGATCGCCCGGCCAGCGCAGCCGCGGCTTGCCCGGTGCCGGCTCCTTGTCCGAGAAAGCCTCCTGCCAGAGGCTGGTGTCCGGGACGTCGTTGCGCCCAGTGCGCGTCTTGACCAACAGGGCGACGGCTTCTGCCGCTGCCGCGACGGCCTCGCGGAAATGGCGGTCACGCCACAAACGCGACGCCGCGCCCCACACGGTCGGGTGCATCGCCTCCGCGCCAATCGTCGGAGGACGTTCCGCCTCCGCCTGCAGGATCAAACCGTCCAGCCCGCCGAGCGCCTGGTCGCACGCGCCGAGCACGTCAACTACTTCCAGGAGCGGCTTCGGCCGGGTGATCGTCTGCCAAGCAGCGATTGGATCGACAACGCCGACACCCTGCACCCCGACCCCCACGTTCGTCAGCGGCACGGCGGCAGCAGCCAGCCCGGCTGCCCGGGACACCCGCGCCTGCCGACGTTCGATCTCCGCCTTGCTTGCGTCCTCGCGCGGGAAGACCGCCGGGGCGATACCGCGGGCGAACCCGCCCAAACCGCCGGCTTCTCCGTTCTCGACATATAGCTCAAGCAGGTCGACGAGCGCTTCACGGAAGTCAGTGACCGCCGTCGCCAGCCTCTTGAGGTACTCCGGGTTCTTGCGTGCTTCCACGCGCCTCATCGTTTCACGGGAAATCCTCGTATCGAGGTCCGGTACCACCCAGGCGGTAGCTCCGGGGGTCCTACTCGACCGCGCGTCGGTAAAGCCCGGGGGCCGCGCCGCCACCTTGACCAGCCGTTGGGCACGCGCGTACAACTCTCCGCGCACGAGCGCCGGCGGCGAGAATTCCTTGTCTAGGGTTGGCCATCCATGGCCAGGAAACACCTGGTGCGCGGGCCACGGGGCGCCGCGGATCACTGGCTAGAAATGGTCATTGGCCGCCAATTCTCGACTGGGCGCGGTCGAGAGTTGGCGGCTGCGCGGAGCCCGGTTGGTGTGCCGGGCGAGTGTGGCTCCGGTCGGGGTGGATGGGTTGGCCCAGCCACAGCGAGAGTTGTTCGCCGCCCGCACTGCGGTCAACCGCACGGG
>NZ_BONC01000133.1 GCF_016862515.1 Asanoa iriomotensis | reverse complement strand
CCGTGACTTCGCCGTCGTGCAGGTGGTGGAACCCACCCTCGGCCAGGCGGTCGAGTTGTTCGCCGGTGGCGGGTGGGCCATCGCGCCAGCGTCTGCGCCAGGTCGGCAGTTGGTCACGCACGAGCGCCACCGCCCGTCTGTACAAGTTGGCCAGGGCGTCGGGGCCCTCCCGCTCGACCGCCGCGCGCAGGCGCAGGAAGCCGTCGACCGCTAGGGCCTCGCGGCGCCGGGGCCGTCGCCTGAGCCTTGCGCGCCTGGTTCAGAGGTGTGCGGGAAAGTTCGCTTTGGCCGCGCGACCGACCAGAGCGGTGAAGGTGGCATCGACGCCCGCCCCGACGACGCCGCCGGCGATCGGGATGCCCTTGGCCAAGGTGAGAACGGACCGTTGCGTCCCGTACTTGGCGAGGAGCATGAAGCCCACACGCGCGTTGATGCGGTGAATGACGGCCATCGGTATCGCCTTGATCGCCTGCGCGGTCAGCTTTGTCCCAATCTTGACCCCGACCCCGTGCAGCGTGCTCGCCAGCGTGCCGCCCGCCGTCGCGAGCGTGATGACCGTCTGTACGTGCGGGTCCGCGATGTCGTAACCCCGCAGGTAGGCGATCGACCCGACGAGCCGCGCGTTGATCACCAACGCGCCGGCGACGTTGGCGGGGAGCGTGATGGGCATTGTCATGAAGCCGCCCAAGCCGGTGACGAATCCGTTCGTCGAAGAGGCGGCCATCGACTCCTTGATCAGCCGATCGATCACGCGCTCGATCGCGTCCTCGGTGACCTGGTCGCGCAACGACGAGCTGTCGCCCTCCGCGGCCGGCCGGCGCATGGCCGGGTCGACCTTGGCCAGGCGGGCCTCCGCGTATGGGATCGACCCGGTGATGGGGCCGACGCCATCCTTGGTGACCCGCACGACCAGGTTCTGGAAGAAGCGAACCATCGCATTGGAATCGTCCTCACCGTGCTCGGGCACGACGATCTCTTTCGTTGTCACAGCTCTCCGCCCTTGGCCACCGCGATCGTGCGGGCCATTTTCGTCGCGCGCCGCGTCGGCGCCAACCACCACACTGGACGAGAGGGCTCACCCGTCGGTCCTGATAGGTCACTGACGGTCCGCACAGGACTGACCGGTCAGGCTTCCTTCCAGCCCTTGTGGTGGTCGACCAGCTTGGTGAGCAGGCGGGTCAGTTGGTCGCGCTCCTGGGTGGTGAGCGGGGCCAGAAGCTCGTTCTCGACCTCGACGAGGATGCGGTCGAGCTTGCCGAGTTGGCGGCGGCCCGCGGCGGTCAGGGTGATGACGTTCTGGCGGCGGTCGTCCGGGTTGGGTGCGCGTTCGACCTGGCCGCGGGCCGTCAGTTCGTTGAGGACCGCGACCACGTCGCTGCGGTAGATGCCCGTGCGGTCGCTGAGCTGTGACTGGCTGGCCGGCCCCTGCTCGGCCAGCGTCGCCAGCACCGCGTAGTGCCACTTGCGGGCGTCGGCGCCCGCCAGCGCCTCGTTGACCAGCCGGTCCGAGTGCATGGCGGCCATGGACAGCAGCCGGGTGCGGAGGTTGCGCAGGCGATCCATGTCGCCGAGCGTAGCAGTTGCGTTAGTGGGACTAACGAAGTAGCTTCGTTCGTGTCACTAACGATTGCCTCGGGAGGCAGCCATGACCGACTTCAGTGCGCAACTCCTCGGCCGGACCGAGAAGGCGCTCAACGCGATCCTCGACCGGTTGCTCGCCGACATCGGCGTCACCGAGCCGCAGTGGGTCGCCCTGACCCTGACGATCACCGCCGGCGACGCACCCGTCGTCGCGCAGATCGCCCACGCGCTCAAGGTGGACGAGGCCGCGGCCCGGCGGCGGCTCGACGAGCTCGCCGACGCGGGCCTGGTGCGGGTCGAGTCCGGCGGGGGCGCCGTGGCCACGGAGGAAGGAGTGGCCCGTTGGCAGCGCGTGCGGGCCGCCACCGGGCCGATCACCCAACAGCTCTGGGGCGACCTGCCCGAAGCCGACCTGGCGGCCGCCGGCCGGGTCCTGACCACCGTGCTCGCCCGGGCCGACGCCGTGTTCGCATCCACGTCGGCCTAGCCGAAGCACGGCCTGAGGTTCCGAGATTTTCCGGAACTTTCGGCGACACGCGCCGAACCCTCGGCAGCGGTCCATGATGGACGCAGCGCGGCAACGGCATCGAGTTGTGCCACTGTGTGGCATTGACGTACGACGCTGTTAATCGTAGCGTGTGGGAAATCTTCCGGAAGAGTTTCGAGATGTATCGGGGCCTTCTCGGAGCGGACCATGCCGGCACCAGCCGGGGTCGCCGATGCGGCGGCTCGGGTCGATGGCGGCTGCCTGGGAACGGATGGGGGCGATGGTGGCGCGACCGTTGAGCGGCCCGACGACCGAGGTCGACGAGCCGCCGCCACCGCCCCCGCCGTCGCCCCCGGCGGAGAAGCCTGGCCGGGTCCGGCGCGACCGCTTCCTGCTGCTCGCCATGCTCCCCGGCCTGGCGCTGCTGCTGACCTTCCACTACCTGCCACTGCTCGGCAACGTCATCGCGTTCAAGGACTTCCAGCCCTACCTGGGCCTCGGCGGCAGCCCGTGGGTGGGCCTCCACAACTTCCGCGTCATCGTCGAGGGTGACCCCCTCTTCCTGACCGCCCTCGGCAACACCCTCGTGATCATGCTGCTGCAGATCGGCATCGTCTTCACGCTGCCGATCGCCCTCGCGCTCCTCCTCGACAGCCTGATCTCCGAGCGGCTCAAGCGGATCGTGCAGACGATCCTCTACCTGCCGCACTTCCTGAGCTGGGTCATCGTCATCTCGATCTTCAACGAGCTGCTCGGCGGCAGCGGGCCGATCAACACGTTCCTGCGCCGCCACGACCTCGGGACCATCGACATCATCGGCAACGCCGCCGTGTTCAAGGAGCTGGTCACCGGCCAGGTGCTCTGGAAAGAGGCCGGCTGGGCGATGATCCTGTTCCTCGCCGCCCTGTCCCGGATCGACCCGGAGCTTTACGAGGCCTCGGCCGTGGACGGAGCCGGCCGCCTGCGGCAGATCTGGCACGTCACCCTGCCGGGTCTGCGCAGCGTCATCGTGCTGCTGCTGATCCTGCGCCTGGGCGACGCCCTCACCGTCGGCTTCGAGCAGATCATCCTGCAGCAGCAGGCGGTCGGCATCGACGCCAGCGAGGTGCTCGACACCTACGTCTACAACAACGGCATCGTCCAGAGCGACTGGGGCGTCAGCGCCGCCGTCGGGCTGGTCAAGGGGCTGGTCGGCGTCGCGCTGGTGCTCGGCGCCAACCGGCTCGCGCACGCGTTCGGCGAGGCCGGCCTCTATCGCCGGGAGATCCGGTGACGAGGAAGAACGCGACACCGCCGACAACGGTCAGGGCGCTCAAGGGCGTCCTGCTCACCGTCTGCTGTGCACTGATCATCGTGCCGTTCGTCGGCATCGTCTCGACCAGCCTCTCGACCCGGGAGCAGATCGTCCGCGAGGGCGGCTTCGTCATCATCCCCGACGAGGTCACCTTCGCCGCCTACCGCGCCCTGTTCACCGGCGGCGTCGTGCCCCGCGCCGTCGCGGTCAGCGTGTTCATCACCCTGGTCGGCACGGCGCTCAGCCTGGCCAGCACAACCCTGCTCGCGTACGGGCTGAGCCGCCCGAACTCCGTCGGCCACCGCCCCGTGCTGATGGTGGTCGTCGCCGCCCTGCTGTTCACGCCGGGCATCATCCCGGCCTACCTCACCATCGACCTGCTCGGCCTGCTCAACTCGTACTGGGCGGTGATCCTCCCCGCCGTGGTCAGTGCGTTCAACGTGGTGATCCTGCGGGCCTTCTTCATGGAGATCCCCGCCGAGCTGATGGAGAGCGCCCGGATCGACGGCGCCTCCGACGGCCAGATCTTCGCCCGCATCGTCCTGCCGCTGTCCAAGGCGGTCCTGTCCGTGATCGGCCTGTTCTACGCGGTCGGCTACTGGAACGCGTTCTTCAGCGCCCTGCTGTATCTCAACGACTCCGCCAAGTGGCCGATCCAGCTCGTGCTCCGCACCTACGTCGTCAACCAGCAGCAGCTCGGCGTCGACCAGGTCGGCTCCGGCAACCTGCCGCCGCAGGAGGCGCTCCAGATGGCGATCCTCGTGATCTCCATCGTGCCGATCCTGCTGATCTACCCGTTCATCCAGCGCCATTTCACCAAGGGAGTACTGGTCGGCGCGGTCAAAGGCTGACCGCCCACAGCGAGGAGACCCTGATGAGCCACCGCTATCTGCACCGGACCGTCAACCGCCGCACCCTCCTCTCCGGCGCCACCGCCCTGGCCGCCGGCTCGCTGCTCGCCGCGTGCGGCGACGGCGACGGGGGCGCCAACGACAACAGCGCAACGGCCAACAAGAGCGTCAAACTTCCGGCGTACGTGCCGTCGACGGCCGTCAAGCCGGACCTGCCCGGCAACGCCAACGGGCTGCTCAACGCGTTCCTCGCCTACCCGAGCCCACCACCGAAGCAGTTCACCGGGCCACCCCTGAGCGGTGGCACCGTCTCGGCGTTCGTGCTCACCGGCTCCCCGGTGCCGCCGCCGAAGGGCAACAACCCGTTCTGGCAGGCGCTCGACCGCGAGCTCGGCGTCGACCTGCAGCTCACCATCACGCCCAGCGCCGAGATGGCCACCAAGTTCTCCACCCTGATCACCGGCGACGACCTGCCGGACCTGATCGTGCCGGCGCTGTTCCTGCCCAACGGTGTGCCGGCCGGGATCGGCAACCTTCCACAATGGATGGCGGCCAAGTGCACCGACCTGACGTCGTACCTCGGTGGCGACGCGGTCAACGATTATCCCAACCTGGCCAACATCCCGACGGGCGCGTGGCGGCAATGCGTCTACAACGGCGGCATCTACGGCGTGCCGGTGCACCGCGGCGTGGCCGGCACGCTGATGTTCCGCCGTGACGACATCGTCGCCAAGCTCGGCGTCGACCCCGACCCGCAGAGCTTCGCCGAGTTCCGCGACTTCTGCGTCAAGGTGACCGACGCGAAGGCCAACCGGTGGGCCATCGTCAACGCCGGCGGCCTGATGCACATGGTGCAGCAGATGGTCGGCGCTCCCAACGGGTGGCGGTGGGACGGCAGCAAGCTGACCAACGTCGTGGAGACCGAGGAGTTCCGCAAGGCGCTGTCCGATGTGGTCGAGCTCTACAAGGCGGGCGTCGTACACCCGGACAGCTTTGCCAACAACGCGCCCGTGAAGCGCTGGTTCAACGCGGGTGAGGCGGTCCTGACCGCCGACCGCTACACGGCCTGGCCGCAGTTCTACGCCGAGAACATCGCCGGGCCGGAATTCAAGATCAGCGGGATGCGGCCGCCGAAGTACGACGGCGGCGGGTTCGCGCCGACCTGGCAGTCCAACGCCGGCTCCATCAACAACTTCACGGTGTTCAAGAAGGCCGACGAGGGCCGGATCCGCGACCTGCTCAAGCTCTGCAACTACCTGGCGGCGCCGTTCGGCACCGCGGAGTGGCTCTTCCGGCGGTACGGGCACGAGGGCACCCACTACGACATGGAGAACGGCGGGCCCGTGCTCACCCAGGCCGGCGCCAGCCAGACCGTGCTCGGCGTCCGCTACATCGTCGACGCGCCCGACACGATCTTCATACCGGGCCGTCCGGAGGCCACCCAGCTTTCGTACGACTATCAGAAGTCCATCATCGACACCTCGGTGCCGGACCCGGTGGTGGCCAACGGGCTGTTCTCCGACGAGTGGTCCCGCAAGCAGCCCACGCTCGGGCAGCTCGTGCTCAACGGCCAGAACGACATCATCGCCGGCCGCCAGCAGCTCAGCCACCTCGACGAGGTGATCGGCAACTGGCGCTCGCAGGGCGGCGACAAGGTCCGCGCCGAGTTCACCGAGCAGCTGCAGAAGTCCGGCATCCGATGAGGGTCGCGCTCGTCGGCACCGGCACCATCGCCGGGATCCACGCCGAGGCCCTCCGGGGCCTCGGCGACCGGGTCGACCTGGTGGCCGGCGTGGACGTGGACGGCACGCTGGCCCGGAGCTTCTGCCGCGCGCACGGGATTCCCTACGCCGGCACCGACCTGGCAGACGTGCTGGACCGGACCCGACCCGACCTCGTGCACGTCTGCACGCCGCCGGGCGCGCACCTGGAGGCGGCCCGCACCGCGCTGGCGTACGGCGCGCACGTGCTGGTCGAGAAGCCGCCCACGCTGACCCTGCGCCAGTTCGCCGAGCTGGAGGCCGCGTCCAGCCACAGTGGACGACACGTGGCCGCGGTGTTCCAGCACCGGTTCGGCTCTGGCGCCCGCCGCCTGCGGGCACTGCACGACGCGGGCGTGCTCGGCCGGCCGCTGCTGGCCGTCTGCCACACGACCTGGTACCGCTCGCAGGAGTACTTCGACGTGCCGTGGCGGGGGCGCTGGGACACCGAGGGCGGCGGGCCGACCATGGGGCACGGCATCCACCAGATGGACCTGCTGCTGGCCATCCTCGGCGAGTGGACGCAGGTCAGCGCGGTGGCCCGCCGGCAGGCCCGGGACGTCGACACCGAGGACCTGTCGCTGGCCCACGTCAGCTTCGCCAACGGCTGCGTGGCCAGCGTGGTCAACAGCGTGCTCTCGCCGCGGGAGCAGAGCTACCTGCGATTCGACTTCGCCAAGGCGACGATCGAGCTGACCCACTTGTACGGGTACGGCGAGGACGCCTGGCGGGTCACCCCGGTGCCCGGGCACGAGGAGGAGGTGCTCAGCGCCTGGCACGGCGGCGAGCGGGGCGTGCCGAGCGGGCACAAGGCCCAGTTCGCCGCGGTCCTCGACGCGCTGACATCCGGCGGGCGGCCACCGGTCACGCTCGCCGAGGCGCGGCGAACCATGCGGCTGGTGGCGGCGATCTACGCGTCGGCGTTCACCGGCCGCCCGATCGGCGCCGCCGACCTCGGGCCGGGATCTGATTTCTACGAACGGATGCAGGGTGCCGGGCCGCCCTGGCGGATCGTCGCGCGGCAGGAGGTGGCATGAGCACGGAACCTGGGCGGATCGGGTTGGGGCTGACGCACGAGCACGACCGGGCACTGCAGGTGACGTGGCGCGACCGGGAGCTGTTCCGTTACGTCTACCGGCCCTGGGACGACGAGCGGGAGTCGCCGCGGCCGTACCTCCATCCGATGTGGACTCTCGATGGCCGCCCGGTGAGCCTCTACCGGCCGCACGACCACGTCTGGCACAAAGGTCTGTCGCTGGCGCTGGCCAACGTGGGCGCCGACAACTTCTGGGGCGGGCCGACCTACCTGCGCCGCTACGGTGGCTACGCCCAGCTGCCCAACAACGGCACTCAGCGGCACGACACCTTCGCCGAGCTGACGGCGACACCCGACCGGATCGGCGTCGACGAGCGGCTGACCTGGACGGCGCAGGACGGCCGGCAGGTGTTCGCGGAGGAACGCACGCTCGACGTGACCGTGCTGCCCGAGGAAGGAGCGTGGCGGCTGGACCTGACCACCGCGCTGACCAACGTCGGCGACGCCGAGCTGACGATCGGCAGCCCCGAGACGGAGGGCCGGGAGGGCGCGGCGTACAGCGGCCTGTTCTGGCGCGGCCCTCGCAGCTTCAGCGGCGGCACCGTGCGCATCCCGGACGCGGAGGGCACCGACGAGCTCAACGGCGCGCGCGCACCGTGGATGGCGTTCACGGGGCGGCACGACGAGGACGGCGAGCTGTCGACGCTGCTGATGGCCGACCGCGACGGCCCGACGCCGTGGTTCGTCCGCAGCGAGGTCTACGCGGTGCTGTGCCCCGCCGCGTTCGCGTCGGAGCGCCGGGTCGGCCCGGGCGGGACGCTGACGCTGCGCTACCGGCTCGTGGTCGCGGACGGCGACCTGGACCACAAGACCTGCGCACGGCTCGCGACATGACGGTTTTCCCGGGCGGCACGGGCGTCACCCACCTGACCGTGTACGACTGGACGGGCCCGGACGGCCTGCCCGGCGGCTCGGCACACGTGCACCTGGTCTGCACGGAAGGCTACGTGGTGCTGGAGGGCCGCGGCCGCCTGCAGACACTGGGCGCCGATGGTTATGCCGAGACGCCGCTGACCCCGCTGACGGTCGCCTGGTTCGCACCGGGCGTCGTGCACCGGTTGGTCAACGACGGTGGGTTGAAGATCCTGGTGGTGATGCAGAACGCGGGCCTGCCGGAGGCCGGCGACGCGGTGCTGACGTTTCCGCCGGAACACCTAGCCGACCCGGCCCGTTATCGCGCCGCCGCCGCCCTGCCACCCGACGACCCCGCCGGCGGCGCCCGGCGCCGCAAGGACCTCGCGGTCGACGGCTTCGTGCGCCTGCGCGCGGCGGTCGAGCGGGACGGCCCCGACGCGCTGGCCGATTTCTACGGGCAGGCGGCGGCGCTCGTGCGTGACCAACTGCCGACCTGGCGCGGACGATGGCGCGATGGCCCACTCGCCGCCGCGACCGCCACCGGCGAACAACTCGACCGCCTGGCCGAGGGTGGGTTCCACCACCTGCACGACGGCGAAGTCACCC
>NZ_BONC01000132.1 GCF_016862515.1 Asanoa iriomotensis | reverse complement strand
GACGAGGTCATCGACGAGCGGACCGCGCGCCAGAGCAGTGAGCAGCAGGCATTCGCGCTTCTCCACGAGGCGCTCGGTGCCGAGCGGATCGGCGAGATCGACCTCAAGTAGGCCCGCCTCGATAGCAACAAGAGAAACAGCATTGACGAGCCCGATGCGCCGGCCACCTCGCCAGCGGATCGGGCGATCACCCCACTAGTCTCTATAGAGACCGACGGTTTACGACGACAGAGGAGTCACCCGTGCGCCCCGGTGGACAGCCCAACCTGCAGCAGCTCATGAAGCAGGCGCAGAAGATGCAGCAGCAGATCGCCGACGCGCAGGCCGAGTTGGCCGAGGCCGAGGTGACCGGCACCGCTGGTGGTGGGCTGGTCACGGCCACGCTGAGCGGCACCGGCGAGGTGCTGAGCATCAAGATCGACCCCAAGGCGGTCGACGCCGACGACGTCGAGACCCTCGAGGACCTGGTCGTCGCCGCGTTGCACAACGCCACCGAGGCGGTCCGCGCGCTCACCGAGGAGAAGATGGGCCCGGTCAGCGGCGGGATGGGCGGCCTCGGCCTGCCCGGCTTCTAAGGAAAGCCGCCGTGTACGAAGGCGCGATCCAGGACCTGATCGACGAGCTGGGGCGCCTGCCGGGTGTCGGCCCGAAGAGCGCCCAGCGGATCGCGTTCCACATCCTCTCGGCCGACCCGGCCGACGTCACCCGGCTGGCCACCGTGCTCAACCGGGTCAAGGACCAGGTGCGGTTCTGCACCACCTGCTACAACGTCGCCGAGTCCGAGCAGTGCCGCATCTGCCGTGACCCCCGGCGCTCCGACGAGTTCCTCTGCGTCGTCGAAGAGCCCAAGGACGTCGTCGCGATCGAGCGGACGGGTGAGTTCCGCGGCCGCTACCACGTCCTCGGCGGGGCGATCAACCCGCTCGAGGGCATCGGCCCCGACAACCTGAAGGTCCGCGAGCTGATGAGCCGGCTCGGGTCGGGCGAGGTCAAGGAGCTGATCCTGGCCACCGATCCGAATACCGAGGGTGAGGCCACCGCGACCTACATCGCCCTCCTGGTCAAGCCGATGGGCATCGACGTCACCCGGCTGGCCAGCGGGTTGCCGGTAGGTGGCGACCTGGAGTACGCCGACGAGATCACCTTGGGGCGGGCCTTCGAGGGCCGGCGTGCGGTCTGAGTCACTACCTGGCCGGCACAAGCCGCAATTCACTTCAACTTAGACATACCAAAAGCCACTCATCGGGCAAATCTGGGCAAGCTGTCCGGCTCGCGACTGGGGGCCGATGTGACGGTGGCCGTTCCGTGTGCCAGCATGACCGTCACACCGAGGCGTTCTCACGTCTGGGCACAGCGTCATCCCCCGATTACCCGAGGTTCCGAGTTGGCAGGTCACATTGTCATTACGGGCAGGCCTGAAGTTGGTTACGCCCCTCCCCCGCCCTTGACGCTGAGCGACGACGCGAGAAATTGTTCGGTACGCAGCGGCACCACGTCGCTGTCGTTCGCGCGCCCGTTCGGCTCACCCCAGTCGGGCGGTCTCCACGAACTCTCCACGTACGCGCCAACCGATCGGTTGTCGACGCGGCGGGGACCGGTCCAGCCTGCGGGCAGCACGGTCACCTGCGCGCGGCGACCGGGGAAAGGACCGGGCAACTGATGGTCGTTGGCCCCGACGCGTCCATTTCCGATCAAGTCCCTGTTGGGCAACCGCCGGCCGAGGCCGAGGGTCCGCAGAAGGCGATCGAAGGACGTTCCCTAGGCCAGATCGCCTGGCGCCGGCTCAAGCGGGACAAGGCCGCCATGGCCGGCGGCATCGTGATCATTCTGCTGATCCTGATCGCCATCTTCGCGCCCCTCATCGTCAACGCGTGGGGGTACGACCCGAACTCCTTCCACCAGGAGACGATGGACCCGGCGACGCAGGCGCCCACGTCGACGTTCCCGTTCGGCTCGTTCGACCCCAAGCACCTGATGGGCGTCGAGCCGCCGTTCGGCCGCGACATCTTCAGCCGCGTGCTCTACGGCGCCCGGATCTCGCTGCTGATCGCCTTCCTGGCGACCCTGCTCTCGGTGATCATCGGCGCGACGCTCGGCGTCATCGCCGGTTACCTCGGCGGCTGGGTCGACTGGGTGATCAGCCGCGCGATGGACCTGTTCCTGGCGTTCCCGATCCTCGTCTTCGCGATCGCGCTCGCCGGCGTCATCCCGGACAAGGCCTTCGGCCTCTCCGGCGACACGCTGCGAATCGTCCTCCTGATCTTCATCATCGGGTTCTTCAACTGGGGCTACATGGCCCGCATCGTGCGCGGTCAGACGCTCTCGCTCCGCGAACGCGAGTTCGTCGACGCGGCCCGCAGCCTCGGCGCGCGCAGCGGCTACATCCTGCGCAAGGAGCTGCTGCCCAACCTGGTGGCGCCGATCCTGATCTACGCGACGCTGCTCATCCCGACCAACATCCTGTTCGAGGCCGGCCTGTCCTTCCTGGGCGTCGGCATCCGGCCTCCGACGGCGACCTGGGGCGGAATGCTCAGCGAGGCGGTGCGCTACTACACGATGCCGCACTTCATGTTCTGGCCCGGCCTGGCGATCTTCATCACCGTGCTGGCCTTCAACCTCTTCGGAGACGGCCTCCGCGACGCGCTCGACCCAAAGACGCGATGAGCTCGCTACGGAATACACCCCCGAAGCCCCACCACCTCTCAAACGAAGGGGAGCAGTAGATGAAGAGAAGGTTGGTGACTGGCGTCGCCGTAGGCGTCGCAGCCGCCCTCGCGCTCGCCGCCTGTGGCGGCGGGGGCACGGATTCCAACACCGACAGCAGCACCGGCGGCACCGCCGTTGCCGCGTTCGACGCCGCCAACGGCAAGGTGTTCAACCCTTCTGAGAAGAAGGGTGGCACGTTGAAGATGGCCATCTCGTCGGACTGGGACTCGGTCGACCCCGGCGACACGTACTACGGTCTGTCGTGGAACCTCGCCCGCCTCTACACCCGTTCGCTGACCATGTTCAAGGTCGGCCCGGGCAAGACCAGCAGCGAGCTGACCGGTGACCTCGCCGAAGGCCTGGGCACGCCCAGCGACGGCGGCAAGACCTGGACCTACAAGCTCCGTCAGGGTCTGAAGTACGAGGACGGCACCGCGATCACGTCGAAGGACGTGGAGTACGCGGTGTCGCGTTCGCTGGAGAAGGCCACGCTGGTCAACGGCCCGACCTACTTCAACGACTTCCTGGACCTCAAGGGCTACAAGGGTCCCTACTCGAGCAAGGGTCAGGACAACCCGGCGATCGACACGCCGGACGACCGGACCATCGTGTTCCACCTGAACAAGCCGTTCGGTGGCTTCGACTACTTCGCGCAGATCCCGGCCACCGCGCCGGTCCCGGCCGCGAAGGACACGGGCGCCAAGTACAAGGAGCACGTCGTCTCCTCGGGCCCGTACAAGTTCGAGAGCTACGAGGCCGGTAAGGGCTTCAAGCTGGTCCGCAACGACCAGTGGGACCAGTCCACCGACCCGAACCGCAAGGCTCTGCCCGACGGTTACGACGTCACCATCGGCGCCAACGCCGACGACATCGACAACCAGATCATCGACGGCTCGCTCGACGTCGACATCGCCGGCACCGGTGTGCAGCCCGCGGCTCTGTCCCGCGTGCTCGGCCAGCCGGACATCAAGGAGCGCGCCGACAACCCGCTCAGCGCGCGCCTGAACTACACCTCGATCAACCCGAACGTCCCGGCGCTCAAGAACATCGAGTGCCGCAAGGCGGTCGAGTACGCGGCGGACCGCACCACCTACCAGACGGCGTACGGCGGCCCCCAGGCCGGCGGCGAGATCGCGACGGGCCTGCTCCCGCCGCAGATCCCGGGCTTCCAGAAGCTCGACGTGTGGTCGGCCGGCGCGGACAACAAGGGTGACCTCGACAAGGCCAAGGCTGCTCTGCAGGCTTGCGGCTCGCCGAACGGTTTCGAGACCAACATCGCCTACCGGGCCGAGCGTCCGAAGGAGAAGGCGACCGCCGAGGCGCTGCAGCAGTCCCTCGCCCGGGTCGGCATCAAGCTCACGCTGAAGCCGTTCCCGACCGGTGACTACTTCGCGCTGTACGCGGGCAAGCCCAGCTACCGCAACACCAACAACCTTGGCCTGATGGTCAACAGCTGGGGCGCGGACTGGAACGACGGCTTCGGCTTCCTGTCGCAGATCGTCGACGGCCGGGTCATCCGGGACACCGGTGGCTCGTCCAACCTGAGCGTCAACATCCCCGAGGTCAACAGCATGGTCGACCAGGCCATCGCCGAGACCGACACCGCCAAGCGGGACGCGCTCTGGGGCCAGATCGACAAGCGGGTCATGGAGGAGGCGGTGATCCTGCCGGGCGTCTGGGCCAAGCAGGTCACGGTGCGTAGCAAGAACACCACCAACGTCTTCGTCAACGACGCGTACGGCCAGTACGACTACCTGTCGATGGGCGTCCAGTAAATCCGTCTAGTTCGCTAAACCCCTTGGTTAGCAAGCACCCCAAGTGAGGTAGGTGAAGGCGAGCGGCGGCCGGCCCGTCCCCGAAAAGGGACGGGCCGGCTGCCGGAGCCGAACTCCGTGGTCGCGTACATCATTCGGCGTCTGTTCGGCGCTGTGCTGACACTGCTCATCGTCAGCATGATCACCTTCGGCATCTTCTACCTGGTGCCGCGCTGGGCCGGCGGCACCGCCAACGACCTGGCCTCCCGCTACGTGGGCCGCACGGCCAACCCGGAGCAGGTGGCCGAGGCGGCGCACGGGCTCGGCCTGGACAAGCCGTTTTTCGTGCAGTACTGGGACTGGCTGCAGGCCATCTTCGTCGGCCGCGACTTCGCGTTCGGCGCGACGCAGGCGCACTGCCCGGCCCCGTGCCTGGGTTACTCCTTCATCGGCCGTAACCCGGTGCTGCCGGACATCCTGGACCGCCTGCCCGTCACCGCGTCTCTCGCCTTCGGCGCGGCGATCATCTGGGTGATCTTCGGTGTGGCCACCGGTGTGGTGTCCGCCCTCAAGCGGGGCAGCATCTTCGACCGGGCCGCGATGGGCATCGCGCTCGGCGGCGTCTCGCTGCCGATCTTCTGGACCGGCCTCGTCTCGCTGGTCATCTTCAGCTACACGCTCCACTGGACCAAGCCCGGTGGCGCGTACACACCGATCGAACAGAATCCGGGCGAGTGGGCGTACAGCCTGCTGCTGCCCTGGATCACGCTCGCTCTGCTGTTCTCCGCGGCGTACGCCCGACTGACCCGCGCGGGCATGCTCGAAACGATGGGTGAGGACTACATCCGCACGGCGCGGGCCAAGGGCCTGCGGGAACGCACGGTCGTGACCAAGCATGGCCTGCGCGCGGCGCTCACCCCGATCGCGACCATCTTCGGCCTCGACGTCGGCCTGCTGATGGGTGGCGCGGTGCTCACCGAGAGCACGTTCTCGCTGCCGGGCATCGGCAAGTACGCGATCGACGCCATCAATGCCAACGACATGCCCAAGGTGATGGGTTTCGTCATCTTCGCGGCGGGCTTCGTCGTCATCGCAAACCTGATCGTGGACGTGGTGTACGCGGTCATCGACCCGAGGGTGAGGCTGGCCTGATGCCTGCTCCAGATGCCTTCCTCGATGTGCGGGACCTGCGCATCCACTTCCCGACCGACGACGGCCTGGTCAAGTCCGTCGACGGCCTGACCTTCTCGCTGGCGCGCGGCAAGACGCTCGGCATCGTCGGCGAGTCCGGCTCCGGCAAGTCGGTGACCAGCCTCGGCATCCTGGGTCTGCACAACAAGCGCAACGCCCGGGTCTCCGGTGAGATCTCGCTCGACGGCACCGACATCGTCAACGCCGACCCGGAGACGGTGCGCAAGATGCGCGGCCGCCGGATGGCGATGATCTTCCAGGACCCGCTGTCGGCGATGCACCCCTACTACACGGTGGGCCACCAGATCATCGAGGCCTACCGGGTGCACAACAACGTGTCGAAGGCGGTCGCCAAGAAGCACGCCATCGACATGCTGGGCCGGGTCGGCATCCCGCAGCCGAACCGCCGGGTCGACGACTACCCGCACCAGTTCTCGGGCGGCATGCGGCAGCGCGCGATGATCGCGATGGCGCTGTCCTGCGACCCGGAGCTGCTGATCGCCGACGAGCCGACCACCGCGCTCGACGTGACGGTGCAGGCGCAGATCCTCGACCTGATGCGGGACCTGCAGCAGGAGTTCAACTCCGCGCTGATCATCATCACCCACGACCTGGGCGTGGTCGCCGAGCTGGCCGACGACGTGCTGGTCATGTACGGCGGCAAGTGCATCGAGTACGGCTCGGCCGTGACGATCTTCGAGGAGCCGGAGCACCCGTACACCTGGGGCCTGCTCGGATCCATGCCCCGGCTCGACCGCGGCGTGACCAACCGGCTCCTGCCGATCTCCGGCAACCCGCCGTCGCTGATCAACGTGCCGTCGGGTTGCGCGTTCCACCCGCGGTGCGCCTACGAGGCGCGGACCGGCGGGCTGGGCACGACGACGGTTCCGGAGCTGGCCGAGTCCGGCCGGGGCCACCTGGTGCGGTGCCACATGCCCGTGGCCGAGCGCAAGCGGATCTGGAACGAGCAGGTCCGACCGAAGTTGGAGGCAACATCATGACGGAGAGCACCGCCGGGGAAAGCGTCGCCACGCAGACCCCGACGAAAGAGGCGCTGCTCTCGGCCCAAGGGCTGCAGAAGCACTTCCCGATCACCAAGGGTCTGTTGAAGCGGCAGGTCGCCGCGGTCAAGGCCGTCGACGGCATCGACTTCGACGTCTACAAGGGCGAGACCCTGGGCCTCGTCGGTGAGTCGGGTTGCGGCAAGAGCACGACCGGCCGGTTGATCACGCGCCTGGCCGAGCCGACCGCCGGCAAGATCATGTTCGACGGCAAGGACATCTCGCACCTCGGCACGGGAGCCATGCGGCCCTTCCGGCGCGACATGCAGATGATCTTCCAGGACCCGTTCTCGTCGCTGAACCCGCGGCACACGGTCGGCACGATCGTCGGCGCGCCGTTCCACATCCAGGGCGTCAAGACCCCCCACGGCGTCAAGCGTGCCGTGCAGGACCTGCTCAAGCTGGTGGGCCTCAACCCGGAGCACTACAACCGCTACCCGCACGAGTTCTCGGGCGGTCAGCGGCAGCGCATCGGCATCGCCCGCACGCTGGCGCTCAAGCCGAAGCTGATCATCGCCGACGAGCCGGTCTCCGCGCTCGACGTGTCGATCCAGGCCCAGGTCGTCAACCTGCTCGAGGACCTGCAGAACGAGCTCGGCCTGACCTACGTGGTCATCGCGCACGACCTGTCCGTGGTGCGGCACATCTCGGACCGGGTCGCGGTCATGTACCTCGGCAAAATCGTCGAGATCGCCGACCGCGAGTCGCTCTACTCGAACCCGCGGCACCCGTACACGGTCGCGCTGATGTCCGCGGTGCCGGTGCCGAACCCGCGTCGCCGTGAGGCCAACCAGCGCCAGCGGGTGCTGTTGACCGGCGACGTGCCGAGCCCGATCGACCCGCCGACCGGCTGCCGCTTCCGCACCCGCTGCTGGAAGGCGCAGGACATCTGCGCGACCACGGAGCCGCCGCTGGTCGTCCGCGAGGGCGACGCCCCCGGCCACCAGACCGCGTGTCACTTCCCCGTCGCTGACAACGAGGAAGTCGCCGGCCGCACGGCAGCGGCGTAAGGAACGGTCCGTTGTTAACGGATTTCGCATAGGAACGGTCCGTTGTTAACGACTCGCTGGCTGCCGCTGCAACGGCGAGGTTAGGAACGGACCGTTCCTATGCAGAAAGCGTTAACAACGGACCGTTCCTTAGCCCGAAGGACGGTTGAGCAGGCCGAGCGCGATGCTGTGCACGGCATCGAGGTCGGCCGGGTCCTTCAGGGCGGCCTTGCCGCCGGTGACGCCGTACCACTCGGCGGCGTCCTTGTATTGCACGCGCAGCACGACCTTGCCGTCGGTCAACTCCGTGCGCAACGTCAGGTCACCCGTGATCACGCCGACCTCGTCGGTCATCACGCCGCCCGGCCCGGCGGTGAGGTCGCTCTGTTTGGCGGCGGGTTCGCTCATGGGCAGGTCTCCAGCATGTCGGTGAGTGCGGCCTTCTCCGCGGTGGTCACCGTCAGCTTCCAGAAGTGCTTCACGGCAATCCAGTCTTGCGCGTATTCGCACCAGAAGTCGCGGTTGCTCGGCTTCCACGTCGACGGATCCTGGTCACCCTTTGCCCGGTTGCTGCTCGCCGAAACCGCCAGCAGCTGAGGGCGCGTGAGGTCGTTGGCGAAGTCGCCGCGGCGCGTGTCGTCCCAGTCGTCGGCGCCCGATCGCCACGCGTTGGCGAGCGGCACCATGTGGTCGATGTCCACGTCGGACGGATCCGTGAAGGTGCGGTTGTCGTAGACGCTGACCCAGCGGCCACCGACCACGTTGCACCCGCTCACCTCGACCCCGGTGCCGTCGCGCTGCAGCACCGTGTCGCGGACGTCACAGTTCTTGCCGGCCGA
>NZ_BONC01000131.1 GCF_016862515.1 Asanoa iriomotensis | reverse complement strand
GAAGCGGGCCAGCCGCTGCCGGGACGCCGCCAGCGCCTCGGTGTCACGGTCGAGCCCGACCAGCACGACGTCGGGATGCGCGGCGAGGACCGCCTCGGCGTGCCCGCCGAGACCGAGGGTGGCGTCGACGTGGACCCGCGGGCCCACCCTGGTCGGCCGCGCGAGTGCCGGAGCGAGCAGCTCGAGCGTCCGCTCGAGCAGCACCGGCACGTGGGTGCCGCGTGGCTCCTGCATCGGTTGTCCCCCCAGTGACCCGCCGTCTTCCGCCGTGCCAGACGGCTGCAGTCGCTCGCCGCACCGCCAGATCCCCATCCGCCGCCATGCCTGGCACCGGGGAAGGGACGCCAGGGACGGGAGCGGGTGGAGATCTCGCGGTACGGCGGGCGTTCGGCGGCGAAACCCGGGTCTTCGCGGGACCCGGTGCCACGTCGCCCCTACAGTCCGCCGGGCAGCACCCCCTCCTCGATGTCGGCGAAGTCGTCTTCGCTCTCCGCGAGGTAGGAGTCCCAGGCCTGCTTGTCCCAGATCTCCACCCGGGTGCTGGCGCCGATCACGACCAGCTCCCGGGAAAGACCCGCGTATTCCCGCAGGTGCACCGGGATGGTGACCCGACCTTGCTTGTCGGGCACCTCGTCATGTGCGCTGGCGAAGAAGACCCGGCTGTAGGCCCGTGCGGCCTTGTGGGTCATCGGCTGCTCGCGCAACTGCCCCGCGATCCGCTGGAACTCGGGCGTCGGAAAGACGTAGAGACAGCGCTCCTGCCCTTTGGTGATCACGACACCTCCCGCCAGCTCGTCCCGGAACTTCGCCGGCAGGATCAACCGGCCTTTTTCGTCCAGGCGTGGGGTATGCGTGCCGAGGAACATTCGGCCCACCCCCTCGCGCTGCGGGCGGATTCGCGGTCCGCCCGAGGCCGGCGGACCCTCCCGGCCCCGCCATTGATCCCCACTCTACTCCACTTCCCTCCACCCGCAACCAGAATCCGGCTTCACGTCCGGCTCGCCCGTCGACAAAACCGCACGTCAAAGGGGGTGGGGCGGAGTGGAGGGCCGAGCCGGTCCGACGCTTGTCCAAATGACGACAAGCTCCATTCCGCGCGTAACGATGTGCTCATTCACCTCGTTAACCCCGCCTGTCACGGAATCGGACGGCGTTCGGCACCGGAGTGGAGGGCTTCGCGTGGAGGGAAGTGGAGCGGGTTCCGGCGTCGCCGTCCACCGATGACAAATCGGGCATTTTTCCTGACCCTCGGCTCTGCGCGCGACCGGCCGCGTGCTATGTCCTGTCCGGTAACCTCGCTCGCGTGACGGACGCGAAAATGCCCCTGCGGGCGAAGGTGGCCAGCTCGGTGTCGCGCACCGCCGCGGCGCTCTCCCGGGCGGCCGGGCGCGGCGACGGCTCCGTGATCGGCGGCTGGATCGGCCTCAAGATCGACCCCGAGCTGCTCGCCCACCTCGCCCAGGGCCGCTCGGTGGCGCTGATCTCGGGCACCAACGGCAAGACCACGACCACCAAGCTGACCGTGGCCGCCCTCGAAGGGCTCGGCCGGGTGGCGACCAACGCGTTCGGCGCCAACATGCCGACCGGGCACACCTCGGCGCTGGCCAAGGCGGGCGCGACGCCCTACGCGGTGCTCGAGGTCGACGAGCACTATCTCGCCCGGGTCCTCGACGAGACCAGGCCACGCGCCGTCGCGCTGCTGAACCTCTCCCGCGACCAGCTCGACCGGGCCAAGGAGGTGGCGATGATGGCGCAGATGTGGCGCGACGCGCTCGCACACCACCCCGGCGTGCACGTCGTCGCCAACGCCGACGACCCGATGGTCACCTGGGCGGCGCAGCGCTCCTCCAACGTCACATGGTTCAGCGCGGGCCAGCGCTGGCACGACGACTCCTGGGTCTGCCCCGAGTGCGGCGGCGCGATCCAGCGGGCCGGCGGCGACTGGCGGTGCACCACCTGCCCGCTGCGCCGGCCCCGGCCGCACTGGGTGGTCGAGGAGGACGGCGTATTCGACCCCAGCGGCGCGTGGCACCAGGTGAAGCTCCAGCTCCCGGGCACCGTCAACATCGGCAACGCGGCCACCGCGCTCGCCGTCGCCGCCCAGTTCGGCGTGCGCCCGGCCGACGCCGTCCTGCGGCTGGCCTCGGTCACCTCGGTGGCCGGCCGCTACGCGCAGGTCGAGCGCGACGGGCGGCTGATCCGGCTGCTGCTCGCGAAGAACCCGGCCAGTTGGCTCGAGGCGTTCGACATGGCCGAGGCCGCGCCGACACTGCTGTCCATCAACGCCCGGGACCCTGACGGCCTCGACACGTCGTGGCTGTTCGACGTGGACTTCTCGCCGTTGTACGGCCGGCGCGTGCTGATCACCGGCGACCGGGCCTACGACCTGGCCGTGCGCCTGCAGGTCAACGGCATCCCGTTCGAACACGTCACGACGTTCACCGACGCGGTCGACGCGGTGCCGCCCGGCCGGCTCGAAGTGATCGCCAACTACACCGCCTTCCAGGACATCCGAGCGGAGCTGGACCGTGTCAACTGAAGACCTGCGGATCGTCTGGATCTACCCGGACCTGCTCTCGACGTACGGCGACCGCGGCAACATGCTGATCCTCGCCGCGCGGGCGCAGGCCCGCGGCATCCCGGTGGAGACCATCGAGGTGCGCTCGGACCAGCACCTCCCCGACTCCGCGGACCTCTACCTGATCGGCGGCGGCGAGGACGGCCCACAGGCACTGGCCGCGCAACGTCTCAACGCCGACGGCGGCCTGCACCGGGCGGTGGCCCGCGGCTCGGTGGTGTTCGCGGTCTGCGCCGGCTACCAGCTGCTCGGCACCTCTTTCTTCGCGAAGGGCGCCAAATACCCGGGCCTGAGCCTGCTCGACCTGGAGTCCGACCGCGGCCCGTCCCGGGCCGTCGGCGAGCTGCACGGTGTGATCGACCCGCGGCTGGGGTTGCCGCCGCTGTCGGGTTTCGAGAACCACGGCGGGCGTACGCACCTCGGCCCGGGCGTCTCGCCGCTGGCCCAGGTGACGACGGGCATCGGCAACGACGGCACGAGCGAGGGCGCCTGGCGGGGCAACATGCTGGGCACCTACTCGCACGGCCCGGCGCTGTCCCGCAACCCGGCGCTGGCGGACCTGCTGCTCCGCTGGGCCACGGGCGCGGCCTACCTGCCGCCGCTGGACGACAGCTGGGCCGAACGCCTCCGCCAGGAGCGCCAACTCGCCGTCCAGCCGTGACCCGCTGGCACCGGCACCCGGTGCTCCGCTTCGCGATCCTGGTCGCGCTGCTGGGCACCTTCGGCCTGGTGCTGCTGCTGGCCCCGCCGGACCTGCGGGCCATACCGGACGCGGTCGACCGGCTGGGCCCGTTCGCGCCGCTCGCGGCCATCCTGGTGGGCGCGGCACTGTTGATCGCGCTGGTGCCGCGCACGCTGATCACGGTCGCCTGGGGCGCCCTGTTCGGCCCGCTGGGCGGCGCCGGCTACACCCTGGCGGCGGCGTTCCTGGCGGCCCTGCTCGGTTTCGCCCTGGGCCGCTGGCTGGGCCGCGACTTCGTCGCTGAACGGGTCCGCGGCCGCCTGGCCCAACTCGACGGCTGGTTCACCCGCCAGTCGGTCCTCGGCGTCATCACGGTCCGCCTGGTCCCCCTGGGCGGCTTCGGCCTGGTCAGCTACGGCTACGGCACTACAGGCGCCCGCCTGCTCCCCTACCTGGCCGGCAGCGTGATCGCCTCGACCCCCTCCGCCTTCGGCTACGCCGCTTTCGGCTCGGCGGTGGTCTCCCCCGGCTCCATCAACTGGTTCACCGTCATCCCAGCGAGCTTCGGCCTGATCGCCTCAGCGGTCATCGTCTGGCGCTGGCGCCGCTCCGCGCGCCGTCCCAAGACCGATCCCGCCCGGGACTGACCGGGGCATTCGCCGTCGCTGCTCACCCTCTAGATGATCTATCCCAACGGGATTGCAGGAGATTTGGCTGGCCCGGTGGCCGGTTGACCCTCTGCACTTCGGGCTGCTCCACTTCGGGTTGTCCGGGGCTGATCATGTGTGGCTGGTCGGCCCGGGATGGTGCGCATCGAAATGATCCGGTGCGGTTGCTCTGCGCGACACGCCGCTGGGTTACCTGATCCCGCACACCTGATCAGGTAGGTGGGGTTGTCCTGATCCGGTGAGGTTCACACGATCATGGCCGGCGCCGGCTCGACCCGGGCCGGGTTGGCTGATCGACGACGATCGCGGGGAGTGTGCGGGCGGGTGTGTTGCGTCGTTTGGGTAGGCGGGTTGAACGACGGTGGTCTCTGTTCGTTGCGCCATGGTTGTGTGGATCGGGACACCCTCACGTTCGGTTCGCCGTCCCGACAACCCTTGGAATTGATCATCTAGGTCCCGGGAGGGTTTCGCGCGTCGTCGTCTAAGAAGGACAGCAGTCCGGCTACCAACCAGGTCGACGCCATCGTGCTCCAACTCGGCGTCGACCGGCCTGACGGGTGTCGAAGAGCTTCGGTGTCCGCTGCGTCGAGTTCGACGCGGGCGCGGTCAAACTCACCCTCAACAGGCGCCGCGCCATCGCGAAGAACGTCGGCGTCTCCCCGACGGCGTCGCCTGGGAGCTCAGTCCCCGACAAACCGAAGACCCAGGTCCCGGTCCCCCGCGCACCGCTCGGCCAGCCCTCGCACAGCCAGCATCACCTTGCGCTCCGCCTCGGGTTCGGTATCTGCAAGCAACCGGCTCAGCTCGCCAAGAAATTGCGGCATCTCGTCGGAAGACAGTTCCAACAGTCCATAGAGGTCGAGACGCGCGAGCATCGGCGTCGTGCCTTGGCGCTGCGCCTTCTCGATGGCACTGGCGAAATGAAAGTGGATGTCGCCGACCGCCACGATCTCTTCGGTTCGCCGACGCCGGGGACTCGTCCCCACTCGCACGATCCGGAACAGCTCGACATCGAGTCCCACAGCGTGATCCTCCTGGTCAGGGCCGCCAGCGACCCACCCGCGCGACCCACCGCGGAAGACGCACCGCGGAGATCGGCCGATGGACTGTGACCCGCCGGCCGCGATCGTGATCGCGGCGGGTGGGTAGGTCAGGGCCCGGGAGGGTTTTGCGCGCTGGAGCATTGGGAGCGGGGTGTGCGACTTTGCGTAAGCGCGCAAAACCCTCCCGTGCCCTAGAGAGCGATCAACGACGGCGAACGCCCCGATCAGTCCGACGCGGGACCGGTCGTGGGACGGCGCGTGTGTTTGAAGCGCGACCATCGACGAACCCCGGGTCCGGCGGGAGCGACGGTCGCGCCCCCGGCGGACCCGGGACATCATTGGTCTTCGGTTCTTGACCCTCAAACCACCACGCTGACCATGCGGCCCTTGACGACGATGACCTTCTTCGGGTCCTTGCCGTTCAGGGCGTCGGCCACTTCGGACAGCGCCGCCGCCCGCACGTCGTCCTCGCCCGCGTCGGCCGAGACCGAGATGCGGCCGCGGACCTTGCCGTTGACCTGGACCGGGTACGTGACCTCCTCCGCCACCAGCAGCGCCGGGTCGGCGACCGGGAACGTCTCGTAGGTCAGCGACTCCGTGTGCCCCAGCCGCTGCCACAGCTCCTCGGCCACGTGCGGTGCGAACGGCGCCGTCATCAGCACCAGCGGCTCGACCGCCTCGCGCTGCGGGGGGCCGCCCAGGGCCGTCAGGCCGTTGGTCAGCTCGATCAGCTTGGCCACGCCCGTGTTGAAGCGCAGCTCGTCCAAGTCGCCCTGGACGCCGTCGATCACCTTGTGCAGCAGGCGCTTGGTCGCTGCGTCGGCCGGTGCCTCGGCGACCCGGGTCTTGCCGGTCTCCTCGTCGACCACCAGGCGCCAGACCCGCTGCAGGAAGCGTTGCGCACCGACGACCGCCCGAGTCTCCCACGGCCGCGAGACGTCCAGCGGGCCCATCGCCATCTCGTAGACCCGGAACGTGTCGGCGCCGTAGGCCTCGCACATCTCGTCGGGCGTCACCACGTTCTTCAGCGACTTGCCCATCTTCCCGTACTCGCGGAAGACCTCGTCGCCCTCGTAGAACCAGCGGCCGTCGCGGTCCTCGACCTCCTCGGCGGGTACCACCATGCCGCGGTCGTCGCGGAACGCGTACGCCTGGATGTAGCCCTGGTTGAACAGGCGCCGGTACGGCTCGAACGACGAGACGTGGCCCAGGTCGAACAGGATCTTGTGCCAGAACCGGGCGTACAGCAGGTGCAGCACCGCGTGCTCGACGCCGCCGACGTACAGGTCGACGCCGCCCGGGTCGCCCTCGTGCCGCGGGCCCATCCAGTAGGCCTCGTTCTCCGGGTCCACCGCCTGCTTGTCGTTGCGGGGGTCCAGGTAGCGCAGCGAGTACCAGCACGAACCCGCCCAGTTCGGCATCGTGTTGGTGTCGCGGACGTAGCGCTTCGGGCCGTCGCCCAGGTCCAGCTCGACGTCGACCCACTCGCGGGCCCGGCTCAGCGGGGTTTCCGGGTTGCTGTCGGCGTCGTCCGGGTCGAAGGTGCGCGGAGCGAAGTCGTCGACCTCCGGCAGCGCGACCGGCAGCATCGAGTCCGGCAGGGCCACCGGCATCCCGGTCTCGTCGTAGACGATCGGGAACGGCTCGCCCCAGTAGCGCTGGCGGCTGAACAGCCAGTCGCGCAGGCGGTAGGTGGTCGCGCCCTTGCCGGCGCCGCGCTCCTCCAGCCACGCGATGATCGTCGACTTCGCCTCGACGACGCCCAGGCCGTCCAGGACCAGGCCGCGGTCGGGTGCGGCCGAGTTGATGGCCGGACCGTCACCGGTGTACGCCTTGCCGTCGAAGCCGTCGGCCGGCCGCACCGTGCGGATGATCGGCAGCTCGAAGACCTCCGCGAACTCCCAGTCGCGCTCGTCCTGGCCGGGCACCGCCATGATCGCGCCGGTGCCGTAGCCGGCCAGCACGTAGTCGGCGATGAACACCGGGACGCGGGCGCCGTTGACCGGGTTGACCGCGTACGTGCCGGTGAAGACGCCGGTCTTGTCCCGCGCCTCGGCGGCCCGCTCGACCTCGGTCTTGCGGGCGGCGGCCCGCCGGTATTCCGCGACGGCCTGCACCGGGGTCTCGTGCCCGCCGGTCCACGGCGCGTGGGTGCCCTCGGGCCAGTGCGCCGCGGTCAGCGTGTCGACGATCGGGTGCTCCGGCGCGACCACCATGTAGGTGGCGCCGAACAGCGTGTCGGGCCGGGTGGTGAAGACCGTGATCTCACCCTCGGCGCCGGCCGCGGTCTCGAACGGGAAGTCGACGTGCGCGCCGGTCGAGCGGCCGATCCAGTTGCGCTGCATCAGCTTGACCGGCTCCGGCCAGTCCAGCACGTCCAGGTCGTCGACCAGGCGGTCCGCGTACGCGGTGATCCGCATCATCCACTGCTTCAGCCGGCGCTTGAACACCGGGAAGTTGCCGCGCTCGCTGCGGCCGTCGGGCGTGACCTCCTCGTTGGCCAGCACCGTGCCCAGGCCCGGGCACCAGTTGACCGGGGCCTCGGAGACGTAGGCCAGGCGGTGCTCGTCCAGCAGGGCGCGGCGCTCGACCCCGTCCATCGCGGCCCAGGGCTTGTCGCCGGGTGCCGGCCGGGTGCCGGCGGCGTACTCCGCGATCAGGTCCTCGATCGGCCTGGCCTTGCCGGCGTCGGCGTCGTACCAGGAGTTGAAGATCTGCAGGAAGATCCACTGGGTCCAGCGGAAGAACTCCGGCTCGCTGGTGGCGACGCGCCGGCGCTCGTCGTAGCCCATGCCCAGGCGGCGCAGCTGGTTCCAGAAGCGGACCATGTTGCGCTCGGTGGTGATCCGCGGATGGGTGCCGGTCTGCACCGCGTACTGCTCGGCCGGCAGGCCGAACGCGTCGAAGCCCATCGGGTGCAGCACGTTGAACCCGGCCATCCGCTTGAACCGGGTGTAGACGTCGGTGCCGATGTAGCCCAGCGGGTGACCGACGTGCAGCCCGTCGCCGGACGGGTAGGGGAACATGTCGTGCACGTACATCTTGGGAGCGCCGGCCCGGGGGTGCTCGGGGTCGGACAGCTCGCCGACGGGGTTGGGCGCGCGGAACGTGCCACGGGCCTCCCAGTAGTCCTGCCACTTGCGCTCGACATCGCCGGCCAGCGCGGCCGTGTATCGGAACGGGGGGACGTCCTGGTCCGGACGCTCGGCTGCCTCGCTCATGTTCGCCACCTCGGTATTTTCGTCGTCAGGGCCGGTGCTCTTGCGCGCGGGGTTGTCTCGTCGTCACCGCGGGGCGCATCAGGGCATAAAAAAGCCCCTCACGCAGGAGGGGTAGCCGTGCCGGTCGCGTCAGCGACGTCAGCACGGCTAGGTAAGGAGCAGGAAGGCCCTGGCCATAGCGGCAGTGTACCGCCCTCAGCGATAGATCGCGAACGCCGCGCTGGCCACCAGGGTGGTCACGGCATCGATGATCTCGCGGATGGGATCGGACAGCTTGCCCCGGATCTCCCGGAGGCGCTGGTCGAGCCCGACCATCGGCATCGTGGTGAAGACATGGTCGTGCAGCAGCACGGCGTGCATCAGGCCGCAGAGCGCCGCGGTCGGCTCGTCGGGCTGGGAGCGGCCGTGTGCCGCGTACCACAGCCGGACCGTGATCGTGCGGACCACGGCCTCGTCGGCCGGATAGCGGGTCACCGGCACGAGCCCGAGCCGGCGCTGGGCGGACTTGGTGACCACG
>NZ_BONC01000130.1 GCF_016862515.1 Asanoa iriomotensis | reverse complement strand
TTAGGCGGCGTGCCCGGCTGCCCAGTCGACGAGTTGCTCGGCCTTCCAGGTGTTGACCACCTTGTCGGCCGGCACGCCGCAGAGGGCGGCGCGTTCGCAGCCGAAGCGTTGCCAGTCGAGCTGGCCCGGGGCGTGCGCGTCGGTGCTGATGGTGAAGACGCAGCCAGCCTCGAGGGCCTGCCGCAGCAGTCGCTTGGGCGGGTCCTGCCGCTCGGGGCGAGAGTTGATCTCGACGGCCTTGCCGTGCTCGGCGCACGCGGCGAACACGGCCGCCGCGTCGAAGTCCGACGGCGGGCGCAGCCGCTTGCGGTGGCCGGTGTCGCCGGGGCCCTCGGCGCCCGCCGGCCGGTTGGCCACCATCCGGCCGGTGCAGTGGCCGAGCACGTCCATGTGCGGGTTCTCGATCGCGCGGAGCATGCGCCGGGTCATCCGGGCGCTCTCGTCGCGCAGGCCGCTGTGCACCGAGGCGACGACCACGTCGAGCCGGGAGAGCAGCTCGTCGGTCTGGTCCAGTGAGCCGTCGGCGAGGATGTCGACCTCGATGCCGGTGAGGATCCGGAAGCCGGGCGGCAACGCGTCGTTGACCGCGGCCACGTAGTCGAGCTGCCGCTTCAGCCGGTCGGCGGTCAGGCCCCGGGCCACCTTGAGCGACGGGGAGTGGTCGGTGAGCACGACGTATTCGTGGCCGAGCTCGACCGCGGCGAGCGCCATCTCCTCGATCGGCGAGCCGCCGTCGGACCAGTCGGAGTGCGTGTGGCAGTCGCCCCGCAACGCCGACCGCAACGCGGCGGCCGCGTCGTCCAGGTCGACGCCCTCGGTCGCGAGCAGCCGTCGGAGGTAGACCGGCTCCTCGCCGGCCAGCGACTCGGTGACGCACCGAGCGGTCACGTCGCCCACGCCCGACAGCTCGGTGAGCGTGCCGGCGGCGGCCCGCTGGGCCACCTCCTCGGCGGGGAGCCCGCTCAACGTCTTGGCCGCGGACCGGAACGCCCGGACGCGGTAGGTCGCCTCGTTGGCCCGTTCGAGCAGGAACGCGATGCGCCGGAGATCGGCGACGGGATCACGCGCGGTCGTCACGCACCGAACCTACTTGCCCGTGAGCCCGGCCACCGACCCCGGTTGGATAGCGTGGGAGACATGCGCACGATCGATTGGGTCGACGGGGTGGTCGAGATCATCGACCAGACGCTGCTGCCCGGCCGGCTGGAGGTCCGCCGGATCAGCACGGTCGAGGAACTGGTCGACGCGATCCGCTCACTCGCGGTCCGGGGCGCGCCGGCGCTCGGTGTGGCCGGGGCCTACGGGGTCGCGCTGGCGGCCAAGCAGCACGGCGGCGACGCCGAGCGGTTGCGGTCCGCCGTACACCTGGTGACGACGGCTCGGCCGACGGCGGTCAACCTGGCCCGCGGTGCGCGCCGGGCGGCGGCGCGCCTGCCGGAGGGTTTCGACGCGGTGCTGGCCGAGGCCGACGCGCAGCGCGACGAGGAGATCGCCGCGTCGGCCGCGATGGCCGGCCGTGGCGCGGACCTGCTGACCGAGCTGTGCGGCGCGGCACCCCGCGTGCTGACCCACTGCAACACTGGCGCGCTGGCCGCGGTCGTCGGTGGCACGGCGCTGGGCGTGGTCGCCGAACTGCACCGGCGCGGCACGCTCGGTCCGGTGATCGCCAGCGAGACGCGGCCGCTGCTGCAGGGCGCGCGGCTGACGGCCTGGGAGCTGAGCCAACTCGGGGTCGACTTCCGCGTCGCGGTCGACGGCGCCGGTCCGTTCCTGATGGCCCGGGGCGAGGTCGACGCGGTGGTGCTGGGCGCCGACCGGATCTGCGCCAACGGCGACACGGTCAACAAGGTGGGCACCTACGCGCACGCGCTCGGCGCGCGCCGGGCCGGCATCCCGTTCGTGGTCGTCGCGCCCGAGACGACCGTCGACGCCGACACCGCCAGCGGCGCGGACGTCGAGATCGAGGACCGCGACGGCGCCGAGGTGATCTCCGGTGTGCCGGCTGTCAACCCGGCGTTCGACGTGACGCCGCACGACCTGGTGACCGCGATCGTCACAGATCGTCGAGTAATCCGCCTGGACCGCGGGGAGCGGGTCTGACGACGGTCACCGTCGACCGGTCGGCCGCGACCGCCCGCACCCAGCCGCCGGCCCGGCCGAGCCGGAGCAGGGCGTCGGGGCGGGCGGGGATCTCCAGCGGCGCGGCCATCGGTGCCGGCCAGCCGGCGCGCATCGCGTGACCCGGCGCCAGCCAGGGCAGCAACGCGGCGATCGGGTCCGGCGCGTCGAGCTTGGCGCGGGCGTCCTGCAGCGCGGCGATGATGCCCTCCAGGGCCGGCCCGACCGCCGGCGCGTTGCCACCGCACATCGCCGCGATCAGCTCGGGCCGGGTTGCGGCAACGCGGGTGCCGTCGCGGAACGAACCCGCCGCCAGGGCGCCGGCCAGCGGATCGGCCGCCGCGGCAGCGAGCGCGGTGGCCAGCAGATGGGGTACGTGGCTGATGGTGGCGACCGCCCGGTCGTGCTCCTCGGCGGTGGCCGGCACGACCCGGGCGCCGAGCCCGATGACCAGTTCGGCGAGGTCGAGCCAGTCGGCCAGGGAGGTGCTGCCGGGCTCGAAGCAGAGCACCCAGGCGCAGTCCCGGAACAGGTCGCCGTCGGCCGAGGCGAAGCCGGAGCTCTCCTTGCCGGCCATGGGATGGCCGCCGACGAAGCCCGCCAGGCGCTGGTGGCGCCCCTGCAACCGCTGCTCGACCAGCATCCGCACGGGGGCCTTGACCGAGGTCACGTCGGTGACCAGCCCGCTGTAGCCGGTGGCGGCGATCTCGTCGAGCACCCTCGGCAACGCCGGCAACGGGACCGCGACGACCACCAGGCGGGCGCCCGCCACGACGTCCCGGATCGTGCCGGTGACCTGCCAGCGGGCGTTCTGCGGGGCCCGGGCCGCGGCGGTCCGGGCGGTGGCCCGCGTGGCCGGGTCGGCGTCGTAGCCGAGCACGCGGTGCCCCTGTGCGGCCAGGGCGCGCAGCGCCGACCCGCCGATCAGACCCAACCCGATCACCGCGATGTCCACGCGAGCGACTCTCGCACACCGCCGGCCCTCCTCGTGGGCGGTGCCGGCGCGCCGACGCCGTTCGCGTTTCGCGCGGCGGTTGGGCGGGATTAGGCAATCGCCCATATACCGTGTCTCCGTGACATTTAGGGGCAAACTCGCGGGTCTCATCGCGTCTGTCGCCGCCTCCGCGGCGTTGCTGTTGCCGGGCGCACCGGCCCTGGCCGTGGTTGCCAAGGTGACGCCCGACCCGCTGCCGACCTTCAACGGGACGGTGCTGGCGACGGCGTACGCCGGTGACACGCTCTACGTCGGCGGCGATTTCACCAGCGTGAGTTCCGGCGGCCGGACGTTCGCGCGGAGCCGGCTGGCCGCGGTCAACGCGCGGACCGGTGCGTTGCTCGGCTGGGCGCCCGCCGCGGACGGCTCGGTCCGCGCGATCGCGGTGTCCGGACGCGCGGTCTTCGTCGGCGGCGCGTTCACGGCGATCAGCGGTGTGCGACGCGACAGCCTGGCGCGGCTCGACGCCGGCTCCGGTGCGGTGCACAACTCGTTCAAGCAGTCGCTGACCGGCATGCCCTACTCGCTGGCCGCGGTCGGCGGCCGGCTCTACGCAGGCGGGTCGATGACCAGCCTCAACGGCCAGTCGATCGGCCGGCTGGCGGCGTTCGACCAGAACACCGGCGCGGTGGTCGCCGGGTGGCGGCCGAAGGCGAGCGGCAGCGTCAACGCCGTGGTCGCGGCCGGGCGGCGGATCTACGTCGGCGGCAGCTTCGGCTCGGTCAACGGCGCCACCGGCACCCGCAACCTCGCGGCGCTCACGACCGGCGGATCCGTCGACACCGGGTTCACGTCGCGGGCGAGCGACATGGTGCGCGGGCTGGCGGTCGGCGGGTCGGGCATCTACGCCGCGATGGGCGGGCCGGGCGGCCGGCTCGGCGCGTTCACCACGTCGGGCGTCGGTCGCTGGACCCTTACCATGGACGGCGACGCGCAGGCGGTCGTGGTCCTCGACCGGGTGGTGTACATCGGCGGCCACTTCGACAACGTGTGCAAGTCCGCGCGGACCGGTGACAAGGGTTCGTGCCTCGACGGCAACACCCGGCGGATCAAGCTCGCCGCGGCGAACGAGTCGGGCGGTGCGCTGCTGCCCTGGGCCGCCGACGGCAACGGGTCGAGCGGGGTGCACACGATGGCCGCCAGCCCGCGGCTGCACAAGTTCGTCGCGGGCGGAGCGTTCACCACGATCCGCGGCGCCGCCCGGGCCCGACTCGCGCAGTTCGGCTGACCCTTACGCTAGGGGGACAGGTCCGAGAGAGGGGTTTGCCGTGGCGCAGGAGGCGATGCCGCCCACCGGCGCTCCGCGTATCCCGCCATCGGGCCTGTTCCCGTCCGCGCGGAGCCGGCCGACGTTCCGCGAGCCGCATCCCGTGCGCGGTGGCGCGGTCGCCGCCGGGGCCGGTGCCGGCGCCGTCTGGCTGCTCGCCTTCGGCGTCGTCGACTCGACGGTGCGTGGGTACGCGTACTGGACGCTGCTCGCCGGCGCCATCGCGTGGCTGGTGTCGTTGCTGCTCGGCAAGCTCGGCGACCGGGGTGTGGCCGTCGGTGTCGCGGCCGCCACGGGGCTCGGCTGGAGCATCGCCGGGGTCGTCGTCGGCGTCACCTGGTTCACCAGCGGGAACTGGCCACTTTGGTGACCTGCCGTGTTCGTCCCGCGACCTCTCGTGGCCGAAAAGCCGCACTGCGTAAGGGATCCGCTGCGCAGTGCGACCGCCCTTGACTACCGCTCGAGCATCGGAGACGCTGCCGCCATGGCTTGGAAAGTGCAGCGGCTTGACCCCGAGCGCAGCCGCCGCCGGATGCAGCTGCTTGCCGAACTCGCTGGAGCGAAGTCGGTTCGTGAGCGCAGCCAGCCACGCCGCTTACAGGGCGACAAGCTCCGCGAACTGATCGCAACGCGCCGCCGGCTCGCCAGCTGAGCCGTCCCTCTTCGGGGCGTTGGCCGCGTTGCCGCCGGGCTGACCGGCTACCGTCACGTCTGTTGGTTTTCTGGGAACAAGCGCCGGTGCACGGCGGCGGCCGCACCGGGGTCTTTGGGGGGCATGGGCCGTGTCGTACTTCGCCGCTGCCGCGGTCCGCGGCGCAACCGGCTGGACCGCCGCAGAGGTCAACCTGAACGGCGTCGCCGACATCGAAGAGGCCGCCGACCGGCTCCGCGACGTCGACCTGGACGCCGACATCTCGCTGCTCTTCGTCGAGTCCGACGACACCTATCTGGTCGTCATGCGCCTCGACGAGGGCGAGGACCTGCGGATCTTCGGCTCCGACTCCGCGTTCGCCGAGGAGTCGCGGCTGGGCGCCCTGCTGGTCGGCGACATCAAGGCGCCGGCGATCGAGATCGACGAGGTGGTCGAGCAGAGCGCCGACCCCGACAAGCCCGCCGCGGACCCCGACGCCGACCCGGTCGGCGACGCCGACCTGCTCGCCGACCTGGGTGTGCCGGCCCGCCGGCTGCTCGAGCTGTGCGCACACGACGGCCTCTTGCCCGCCGATGTCACCGCCGAGATCTGCCAGCTGATCGGCTGCGGCGACGAGGTCGAGGAGCTACGGGAGGCGTGACGGCGCCACGGCGCGACCGCCACGAGGAATGGATGCGGCGGGCGCTGCACGTCGCCGCGGACGCGGCGGCCACCGACGCGGCCGACGTGCCGGTCGGTGCGGTGCTGCTCGACGCGGACGGCAACGAGCTAGCGGTCGGCCACAACGAGCGGGAGCTGACCGGCGACCCGACGGCGCACGCCGAGATCGTGGCGATGCGGCGGGCCGCGGCGGCGCTGGGCACCTGGCGGCTGGAGGGGTGCACGCTGGTCGTCACGCTGGAGCCGTGCACGATGTGCGCCGGCGCGTTGGTGCTGGCGCGCGTGTCCACGCTGGTCTTCGGGGCGTGGGAACCCAAGACGGGCGCGGTCGGCTCGCTCTGGGACGTCGTGCGGGACAGGCGGTTGACACACCGACCCGAGGTGTACGGAGGTGTGCTCGCCGCCGAGGCCGCGGACCTGCTACGCGGCTTCTTCCGGCTCCGCTAGCGCCGGCCTGGCCAGGGTTGCGGCAACCTCGCGGGCGGCCGGCGTCCACTCGGTCGGGCGCATGGTGCGCTGATCCAGGCGGACGATCGAGCGGCGGCCCTCGGCGTGCACCGTCGCGCCGTCGGCCGACGTGATCCGGAAGCCGTACACGCCGCTGGTCTGGCCGAACTTGTCGATCCAGAAATGGATCAGGACGTCGCCCGTGCCGCGGATCGGCGCGCGGTAGCTGATGCTGAACTCGACGACGGCGTGGAAGACGTCGGGCGCGGTCGGCCGGCCGTTCGCGATCGAGAAGCCGTGCTCCTCCCAGTAGGCGGACAGCGCGCGTTCCAGCAGCACGGCATAGCGGGCGTTGTGCACGATGCCCATCTGGTCGAGGTCGTCGTAGTGGATGCGGACCCGCTCGAGGTGGCCGTACTCCAGAACGTTTGTCGTCATCTCTCACGCCTCCGGCAGCAGGTCGGGATCGGTTGCTAGGGAACGCAGTCGGTCGCGGGCCGCACGGCGCGCGTAGCGGTAGGCGACCTCGGGGGAGAGCAGGAGGCGGGACTTCATCACCGCGGTGAGCGCGAACGACTCGATCTCGTACGCCAACTGGCGGGTGTCGGTGGTGGCGACCAGCTCACCGGCGGTCACCGCTTGGCCGGCCAGACCCTCGACGAACTCCTCCCACACCTCGAAGAGCTCGGCCAGGCGGTCGCGGATCGGCCCGGGGCGGGCGCTGAACTCGAACTGGACCTTGGCGAAGAAGCAGCCGCCGGGCAGCACGCTCGACTCGTAGAAGCGGATCCGGTGGTCGTGCAGCGACCACAGGCGGCGGACGCCGCGGGGCGCCTTGAGCGCGGGGCGGGTGACGTGGTCGCGGAACTGCTCGGCGGCCCGCTCGACGGTGGCGAGCTGCAGCTCTTCCTTGGAGCGCCAGTGCGCGAACAGGCCGGACTTGCTGACGCCGAGGTCGGTGGCGAGCTGGGCGAGCGAGAGGCCGTCGAGGCCGTCCTCGGTGGCCCGGGCGACCGCGCGGTCCAGCACGGCCGCCCGGGTGCGGTCACCGCGTGCGATGCGTCCGTCGATCGTCACCCCGCTACCGTACGGGATTTGCGACCGACCGTTCGTAAATATTGTTGTGGCGCACGTCTCTTCGCGGGCCCTGCTCAGGCGATCGCGGTGTCCAGGGCGATCTCGACCATCTGGCCGAAGGTCTGCTCACGCTCCTGCGAGGTGGTCTGCTCGCCGCGCTTGATGTGGTCGGAGACCGTGAGCAGGGTCAACGCGCGGGCGCGGAAGCGGGCCGCGATCGTGTAGAGCGCCGCCGACTCCATCTCGACCGCGAGCACGCCGTAGTTCGCGAGGGCGTCGTAGAGGTCGGGGCGGTCGGTGTAGAACGCGTCGGCGGCCAGGATCGGGCCGACCCGCATCGGGATGCCGCGCTGCTCGGCCGTCTCGACGGCGGTGCGCAGCAGGCCGAAGTCGGCCACGGGGGCGTAGTCGATCAGGCCGTCGAACCGGGCGCGGTTCATGTTGGAGTCGGTCGAGGCGCCGCTGGCCGCGATCACGTCACGGAGCTGCAGCTCGTCGGCCAGGGCGCCGCAGGAGCCGACCCGGATCAGCGTCTTCACGCCGTAGTCGTTGATCAGCTCGTGCGCGTAGATCGACGCGGACGGCATGCCCATGCCGGAGCCCTGCACCGAGACGTCGACACCCTGCCAGCGCCCGGTGAAGCCGTACATGCCGCGCACCTGGGTGTAGCACTTGGCGTCGTCGAGGTAGGTCTCGGCGATCCACTTGGCGCGGAGGGGGTCACCCGGCATGAGGACGCGTTCCGCGATGTCGCCGGGTTCCGCGCCGATGTGAATACTCATGCGGGCGATACTGCCAGGTCCGAGAGTTGCCGGCGCCGCCGCGCCGGGTGGTCTGGGGGTCGGGTACCCTACTCGGCGGTGGTGTGTCCGAGTGGCCTAAGGAGCACGCCTCGAAAGCGTGTGAGGGTTTACGCCCTCCGCGGGTTCAAATCCCGCCGCCACCGCCAGTAGCAGGGCAAACGCCCGGCAGCGTGAGTCACGCGGCCGGGCGTCGCTCGTTGTGGTCTCAGTTTCGGTCTCAGTTGCCTATCAGGATGCCTCTCTGAGCGTCCCTGCGGACCCGTCGTTCGGCCCGTCGGGCTCCCAGAGCAGACCGCCCACCCGCTTCGCTACGTCGCGCTGAACGTGCTTCGTGACGTGCTGGTATCGGCGGGCCATACCGGAGTCGGACCAGCCCATGATGCCCATCACCGCGCGCTCGGCGACGCCAAGAATCAGCAGGACCGTTGCGGCCGTGTGTCGGGCGTCGTGCAGCCGCCCGTCCCGTATGCCTGCCCGCACGAGTAGGCGCTTCCATTCCGTGTAGTCGGTTCGCGGATTCAGCGGCTGTCCGGTCGGCGTCGCGAATACCCATCCGCCGTCGGTCCAAAGCTGGGCGGCATTCTCGCGCTCGGCCTCCTGCTCTTTTTGATGCCGTTCGAGTAAGGCGACTAGTTCGTCGGGCACTCCGATGTTGCGGCGTCCCGCCCGCGACTTCGTATCCGCTGTTTCTTTCCGGAGTGGCACCCGGTCGGGGCAGTGACCGCCGAGCTTCCGACCGCACGGGCTTTTGCAGCCATGTCGCCACCGCGGGCGTTGTCGCGCTCGGCGTACGGTGAGCGACCCATTTGCAAGGTCCACGTCCGCCCATTTGAGCCCCAACACTTCACCCTGCCGGAGACCGAGTGCCAGCGCGATAGCCCAACGCGCGCTATTGCGCCGGTCGCCCGCGGCGAGAAAGAG
>NZ_BONC01000129.1 GCF_016862515.1 Asanoa iriomotensis | reverse complement strand
CCTGTGGTGCCGGTGGGACCGCCTGCGGCTGCGGTGTGACTGGTTGCGGCTGCGGCGTGACCGGGTAGGCGGAGGTCGGGTGCGACGCGGGTGGCTCCGGCCGTTGCGGTGGGGCCGGCGGGCGTTGCGGCGGTTGCGACCACGGTGTGCCGGCCACCTGGCCGTTGTCGACGCGCTGCATCGGCACGGCGGCGGTCCGCTGCGCGACGCCCTGGTCGGCCGGCGGTGACACGGGCCGCGCGGGCATCGGCCCCGCACTCTCGCCGTTGCCGGCGGCCCGCGGCGGTGGCGGTGCGGCGGGCGCGGCCCGATGCGGCTGCGGTGCGCCGGCCTGGCGCGGGTGGGGCGGGCCTGACTGCGGCGGCGGTGGCGGGGCCGGCGGCTGGTGGTGGACGGCAGGCGGCTGGTGGACGGCCGGTGGGAAGGCGCCGGGTGGGAAGGCGCCAGGCGGTGGCGGCATGGCCATGCCCGGCCGGTTGATCGGCGGGGGCGCGGGCGGCGCCGGGACCCGGATGGGCGGTGGTGGCGGCGGCACCGGCGGACCGGGCTCACCTTGGTCGTGGTCGGCCGACCCGGTCGCGGGCTCGTCCGGCGGCCACGGCTGGTCGGCGCCGTGCCACTGCGCCGAGCCGTTGCCGCTGGGCCGGTAGACCCGGTCCGAATCGTCAACCACAGTGGCCCCCTCCATCAACGCCCGTCACACCAGCCCCAAGGGTAAGGCGAGTCGGCGCCGTGCGGTCAGCCCTGTGAGCTCAGCCCGTGTAGACCGCCCACGCGCCCGGCTCGATCCACCACGATCGTTTCCTGGTCAGGTTGCCGGTCACGCCGTCGTCGACGAACGGCACCTCCGCGTCGCGGGGCAGCACCGACGCCGCCCGGCCGCGGGCCCGGCGCACCTCCACGCGGACCTTCGATTTGCCGAGCAGCGACCGGGACACCACCGGGACGGCGACCGCGACCTCGATCTGGCCGGACACGGGATCGGCACCGGTCAACAGCGGCAACCCGTCCAGTTCGGCGTAGCCGGCCGCGTTGCCGACCACACAGGCCAGCACCGGGTCGTCGCCGTTGGTGAGCACCGCGTCGTCGACCTCGACCCGGCCCTGCCAGGTGGCCAACCGCTCCTCGGCCCGGCCGCCGAGCAGGGCCCCGTCCAGGGTGACCGAGCCGGCGTCGGTGCGCAGCAGGTCGACCCGGCGGATCTCGGTGCCGAGCGCGGCCGCCGCGACGCCGGCCGGGTCGCGCGGCAGCCCGAGTTGCGCGGCCAGGTCGCGCGAGGGCGGGCCCATCGGGAGCACCGCCAGGGCCGGCAGGTCCGGCACGGTCCGGTTGTCGGCGAGGTCCGCGGGGCGGCGGCTGGGCGGTGGCGCGTACCGGCGGACGAGCCGACGCACGACGTGCCGCAGCTGACCGTCGGTGGCGATGGCCACCACCAGCCGGGTCTTGCTGTCGAGGTCGGGCCAGGTCAGCCCGTCCTCACGGGCGGGGCCGTCGAACCGGGCCAGGACGGCGTCGATGTCCTTGTCGGCGTGCGCGGTGACCGATTCGACCCGGGCGCCCGCCGCGCGCAGCGCGTCCAGACACGCCCGAACCGGAGCACGCAGGGTGTCGGCCTGGGCGTGCGAGTCGCAGGAGTCCGACCCGCAACACGCCTCACCAGCCCCTTCGGCAAGGCTCAGCAGCACCACGTCGTACAAAATGGTTCTCCGGTTTGTTGTTAGCCTGACACTTCGGGCTCGCCAAGTGGTCGCCACCCTGGCACCCGGGCCCCGTGGAGGCGGTCGAAAGATGCCAGCGATAGTGCTTCTCGGCGCGCAGTGGGGCGACGAGGGCAAAGGCAAGGTTACCGACCTGCTTGGCGGGCAGGTCGACTACGTGGTCCGGTACTCGGGCGGCAACAACGCCGGGCACACGGTTATCACTCCTGACGGCCAGAAGTACGCGCTGCATCTGATGCCGTCCGGCGCGCTCTCGCCGAACGCCGTGATCGTCATCGGCAACGGCGTCGTGATCGACCCCAAGGTGCTGCTCGCCGAGATCGACGGGCTCGCGGAGCGCGGTGTCGACGTGTCCCGCCTGCGGATCTCCGGCGACGCGCACCTGATCATGCCGCACCACCGGGCCCTGGACCGGGTGGTCGAGCGCTACCTCGGGTCGGCGCGGATCGGCACCACGGGCCGGGGGATCGGCCCCGCCTACGGCGACAAGGTCGCGCGGATGGGCATCCGGGTGCAGGACCTGCTCGACCCGGGCATCCTGCGGAAGAAGCTCGAGCTGACCCTGCGGGAGAAGAACCAGACCCTGTTCAAGGTCTACAACCGCAAGGCGATCGACGCGGACGCGGTGGTCGAGGAATATCTGGCGTACGCCGAGCGGCTGCGCCCGTACATCGCCGAGACCCGCGAGATCCTCTGGTCGGCGCTGGACCGCGGCGAGATCGTGCTGATGGAGGGCGCCCAGGCCACCATGCTCGACATGGACCACGGCACCTATCCGTTCGTGACGTCGTCCAACCCGACCGCCGGTGGCGCCTGTGTCGGTGCGGGCATCCCGCCGACCGCGGTCACCCAGGTCATCGGCGTCGCCAAGGCGTACACGACCCGGGTCGGTTCTGGTCCGTTCCCGACCGAACTGTTCGACGAGAACGGCGCGCACCTGCGCAAGGTCGGCGCGGAATACGGCACGACCACCGGCCGGGAGCGGCGCTGCGGGTGGTTCGACGCGGTGGTCGCGCGGTACGCGGTGCGGCTCAACGGCATCACCGACCTGGTGATCACCAAGCTCGACGTCCTGACCGGGCTGGAGAAGGTGCCGATCTGCGTGGGCTACGAGATCAACGGGGAGCTCCACTCCGACATGCCCATGTCGCAGACGGACTTCCACCACGCCGTCCCGGTCTACGAGGAGCACGACGGCTGGTGGGAGGACATCTCCAAGGCGCGCACGTTCGGTGAGCTGCCGGCGGCGGCGCGGTCCTACGTGGAGCGGATCGAGCAGCTCTGCGGCGCCCAGGTGTCGGTCATCGGAGTGGGCCCGGGCCGCGAGGAGAACGTCGTGCGGCACGAGCTTCTGCGCACCACCTAGGATCGGACATCGTGCGCGTTCTTCTCATTGGTAGTGGTGGGCGTGAGCACGCCCTCGCTCTTGGTCTGGCTTCCTCGCCCGGCGTCACGCTGATCGCGGCGCCGGGCAACCCGGGCATCGCCGAGGTGGCTTCGCTGCGTCCGGTCGACGCGATGAACCCCGACGCGGTCGCTGCGCTGGCCGTCGAGGTCGGCGCCGACCTGGTCGTGGTCGGCCCCGAAGCGCCGCTGGTGGCCGGCGTCGCCGACGCGGTGCGGGCGAAGGGCATTCCGTGCTTCGGCCCGACCGCCGCGGCCGCCGAGATCGAGGGCTCGAAGACCTTCGCGAAGGACGTCATGCACGCGGCCGGTGTGCCGACCGCCGGCGCGGTCTCGACGACCGATCTCGACGAGGTCGCCGCGGCGCTGGACCGGTTCGGCGCGCCGTACGTGGTCAAGGACGACGGGCTGGCGGCCGGCAAGGGGGTCCTGGTCACCGACGACCGGGACGCCGCCCTGGCGCACGCCGCGGCCTGCGGCCGGGTGGTGATCGAGGAGTACCTCGCCGGGCCGGAGGTCTCGCTGTTCGTGGTGTGTGACGGCGAGACGGCCGTGCCGCTGCAGCCCGCGCAGGACTTCAAGCGCATCGGCGAGGGCGACACCGGGCTCAACACCGGCGGAATGGGCGCGTACACGCCGCTGCCGTGGGCGCCGCCGTCGTTGGTGCCGGACGTGCTCGACCAGATCGTGCATCCGACGCTGGCCGAGATGCGCCGGCGCGGGCGGCCGTTCGCCGGGTTGCTCTACGTCGGGCTGGCGTTGACCCGCACCGGTCCCCGCGTGATCGAGTTCAACGCGCGGTTCGGCGACCCGGAGGCCCAGGTCGTGCTCGCGCTGCTGGAGACGCCGCTGGCCGGGCTGTTGCGAGCGGCCGCGACCGGCACCCTCGCGGCCGAGCCGCCGTTGCGCTGGCGGCCGGGTGCCGCGGTCACCGTGGTGATCGCGTCGGCCGGCTACCCGGAGTCGTCCCGGTCCGGCGACGTGATCACCGGTGCGGAGGGCGCGGGCTTCATCCACGCGGGCACCGCGCGGACCGCCGATGGCGACCTGGTCACCGCCGGCGGCCGGGTGCTGTCGGTGACAGCCACCGGCGCCGACCTGGCCGCGGCCCGGGACGCGGCGTACGCGCTGGTCGACCGGGTCACGCTGGCCGGCGCGGTGGTCCGGCGCGACATCGCACTGGCCGCTCTGGAGGGACGGATCCGCGTTCCGGAGTAACCCGTCGGGAACGCGACCATGACGCGGCACGAAAGCGGGATTCGCGCAGCTCCAACGGTTCGTAGCGTATGTGCCATGAGGACGTTCCGGATCCCGCTCGTGCTGGTCGCCGCCGCGGCGGCGACGCTGTTGTCGGCGTGTGGCGAAAAGCCTGACACCGATCTCGCGTCCGGCTCGCAGTCGCCGGGCGCGTCCTATGTGATCGGCGAGGACACGCCGACCGACGCCGACGTGAGCCCGAGCCCGGCGCCGACCACCAAGCCGCCGTCCGGCGGCGACAACGGTGGCGGCGAGGTGCGCAAGGATCCGTGGATCCAGTACTTCCGGATCAAGCAGACCCCGAAGTGCCCGTCCGGCGAGTGGCCCAACGGTCGCGAGGTGGTCGTCGAGTGGAAGGTGACCGGCACCGACAAGGTCACGCTCTCGGTCGACGGTCCGGGCGTCTACCAGAGCTACGGCGCCTCGGGCTCGGAGACCCTGTACTTCCCCTGCGGTGACTGGGGCCCGGGCGAGACCGCGAAGCACACCTACACGCTGATGACCGTCGGCGGTGGGCCCGTGGCGAAGAAGACGATCACGGCTACGGCTACCGTCAGCGGGGGGCCGACCGGCACCCCGTCGCCGATGGCGGAGGCGGCTGCGCCTGACGCGAACTGAGGTAGCGATGCCGGAAGGCCACACGATCCATCGGTTGGCCGCCCGGCATCGCTTGCTGTTCGTGGGGCACAAGGTCGACCTCAGCAGCCCGCAGGGCCGGTTCGCGGAAGGCGCGGCGCTGCTGTCGGGCACGTTGCTGACCGCGACCGAGGCGCACGGGAAGCACCTGCTGCACCACTACGCGGACGGCTCGAGCGTGCACGTGCATCTCGGGCTCTACGGCACGGTGACCGACGGTGCCGGCGAGCCACCGTCGCCGGTCGGCCAGGTGCGGATGCGGATGGTCGGCGGCGGGCACTGGCTGGACCTGCGCGGGCCGACGGACTGTTCGGTGCTGCTGCCGCCCGAGGTCGAGGCGTTGCGGGCGCGGCTCGGCGCCGACCCGCTGCGGCCCGGCGCCGACCCGGCCGCGGCGATCGCGCGGATCGTGCGCAGCGCGACCCCGATCGCGGCGCTGCTGCTGGACCAGTCGATCATCGCGGGTTCGGGGCTGGTCTATACGAGCGAGGTGCTGTTCCGGGCTGGCGTCGGGCCGACCCGGCCCGGCCGCTCACTGACCGCGGACCAGGTCGCCGACATGTGGACCGACCTGTGTGGGCTGATGGCGCGCGGGGCGGCGCACGGGCGGATCGACACCGTGCGCAGCCAGCACCTGCCGGAGGCGATGGGGCGCGCGCCGCGGGTCGACCGGCATGGCGGCGAGGTGTACGTCTACCGCCGGACCGGTCAACCGTGTCTGGTCTGCGGCACCCCGGTGGCCCGGGCCGGGCTGGCGGGGCGCAACTCCTACTGGTGCCCGGGGTGTCAGGCCTGAGGGTCGCGGAGACCGACGCTGCCCTCGAGGAACAGCAGCGGCGCGCCGTCGCGCGTGGATCTCGCGGACGGTCACCGCTTCGGCTTGCCGGTCAGCGCTTCGACCTGCCGGTGATCGCGCCGAGCGCGAGCGCCAGCAACGCGGCGCCGAGCGCGCTCCACATCACGCCGGTAAGCGTGTGCGGCGCGATGAACTCGCAGACGATGATCAGCGCACCGCAGGCCACCCAGACCGGGGCCGCGGCCCACTTGGCCCGCTTGGCGACCCGATCGTTGACCAGCACGAAGACCAGCGCGTAGACAGCGCCGGTGGCGGCGAACACCGCGGCGTAGCGGCCGAGGTGGGCGTAGCTCGCTCCGCCGGCGACCCGGAAGGCGAAGCTGCCCGCCACGGCGGACGCGGCGACCAGCACGGCGCCGCTGGCGGCGACCAGCAGCAGCGCCTTGCGCAGCGCGCGGGTGCTGCCCTGGGCCAACCGGGGCAGGGCGAGCACGGTGACCACCTGCGGCGCCCAGAGGGCGCCCTTGGTCAACACGGTGCCGACCGAGTAGGCGCCGGACGTGTCGGGCGTCAGGAGGTAGCGGGCCAGCAGCAGGTCGGCGTAGGAGATGACCAGCATCGCCAGCGTCGCCGAGCAGGCGGCCAGGATCTCGCGGCCGCGGATGGCGTCGGCGACGTGCGGCTTCCGGCTGCGGCACAGCACCGCGAGGGCCGGCGGGATCACCCAGGCGAACACGGCCCCGGCGATCAGTGACTCGGTGAGCCCGGCGCCGACCAGCAGGGCGCCGACGAGCCCGCCGTAGCGGCCGACCGCCAGCACGACCATGCCGGCCGCGAGGCGCAGGAAGCGCTGGTCGCCCTGCATCTCGCCGAGGCGGCGACCGGCGTACACGGTCGGCACGGTGGCGAGGGCGGCCAGCAGCGGGTACAACACCGGCAGGTCGAGCAGCGGCACCAGCACCGGGGTTAGCACGAGCAGCCCACCGGCGCCGACCGCGGCGGTGATGAGGCTGATCCGCGTGGTCGACGCCGCGCCGTTGCGGGCCCGGTGCACGGCGATCGCGATCTGCAGCCCGAGGCCCGGCACCGAGGCGATGGCGGCGAGGCCCGCCATCGTCGCCAGGGCGCTGAGGTCGGCGCTGCTGAGCTGGCGGGCGCCGATCACCGGCACCAGGTAGCCGAGCGCGTTGGTGAGGGCGCCGGCGATGGCGACCGCCGCACCGGCTTTCGCGATCCGCTTGGTGCGGGCGGAGGCCGGTGCGGCTCGTTTGACGGTCAGCGCAGACACGCCGTGCAGCCTAAGCCCAAACCCCTTCTTTGTGGGTTTTCGCGGGTCCTAGAGCCGCGCCAGGGCCGCCTTGAGCGGGTCGAGCCCGATCGAGCCCAGGTCGAGCGCCTGGCGGTGGAACTCCTTGAGGTCGAAGTCGGCGCCCTTGCGGGCCCGGGCGTCGTCGCGGGCCTGGAGCCAGATGCGCTCGCCCACCTTGTAGGAGGGCGCCTGGCCCGGCCAGCCCAGGTAGCGGTTGAGCTCGAAGCGCAGCACGTCGTCCTGGACGCGGCAGTGCCCGCGCATGAACTCCCAGCCGAGCTCCGGCGTCCAGCGCTCGCCCGGGTGGAAGCCGAACGGGTTGTCGCGCGGGATCTCCAGCTCGAGGTGCATGCCGATGTCGACGATGACCCGGGCGGCACGGAACGCCTGCGCGTCGAGCATGCCCAGGCGGTCGCCGGGATCGGCGAGGTAGCCGAGGTCTTCCATGAGCCGCTCGGCGTAGAGGGCCCAGCCCTCGCCGTGGCCGGAGACCCAGAGCAGCAGGCGCTGGTAGCGGTTGAGCAGCTCGGTGCGGACCGCGGTCTGCGCGACCTGGAGGTGGTGGCCCGGAACGCCCTCATGGTAGACGGTCGTGACCTCCTTCCAGGTCGCGAACTCGGTCTGGCCGGCGGGCACCGCCCACCACATGCGGCCGGGACGGCTGAAATCCTCGCTCGGGCCGGTGTAGTAGATGCCGCCGTCGCTGGTCGGCGCGATCATGCACTCGATCCGGCGGATCTGCTCGGGGATGTCGAAGTGCGTGCCGTGCAGCTCGCCGATCGCCTTGTCGGCCAGGCTCTGCATCCAGTCGCGGAAGGCCTCCTTGCCCTCGATGCGGCGGGCCGGGTCGGCATCGAGCGCGCGCACGGCGTCGTCGATCGAGGCGCCGGAGCCGACGATCTGGGCGGCCACCTTGCGCATCTCGCCCTCGATGCGGGCCAATTCTTCGAAGCCCCAGGCGTACGTCTCGTCAAGGTCGATCTTGGCGCCGAGGAAGTATTGCGAGGCGAGCTGGTAGCGCTCGCGGCCGGCGGCCTGCTTCTCGCGGCCGAGCGGCGCGAGCTCTTCGCGCAGGAACAGGCCGAAGGCCTGGGTCGCCGCGGTGGACGCGGCGGCGCCCCGGTCGAGCTCGCCGCGCAGCGCGCCGTCGGCGTCGAGCCGGTCGGCCAGCGCGTGGAAGAAGTTGTCGCGGGCCGGGTCGGTCCAGATGTCGCACTGCTTGGCCACCTCGATCATCTGGTGGCGGGAGCTGACGTGCCCCTGTGCGGCGGCCTCGCGCAGCGTCACCTGGAGCTGCTCGATCGCCCGCGGGAACGCGTTGAGGCGGGATGCGATGTTGTGAACCGCGTCACCGCCGTCGGTGGGCATGAGGTCGAACGCGCCGCGCAGGCCGTGCAGGGCGCTGGAGATCACGTTGATCTCGCTGGTCACCTCGCCGGCGTCGTAGCGTGCCAGCTCGAGGCCGAGCCGCTCCTCGATCGCCTCTTTGGCGACGCGCTCGGACTCGGAACCCGGCTCGACGCCGGACAGGTCGGACAGCGTGCGCCGGGTCAGGTCGGCGCCGGCCGCGAAGCCGTCGGGCGACAGGTCCTCGAACCTGTCGTCGTAGCCCTGGATGCCGACAAAGGTCGCGCCCGCCGGGTTGAGCGGTGCCCACTCGTCGACGTAGCGATTGGCGAGGTCGTCGATTCGTCCCACGCGTTCGACCCTACGGCACCGGTCTGCCGATTTTCGGTGCGCGGGACCCGTGTAGGGATGGATCGAGGGCCGCGTCCGAAAGTCGCGCGCTTTCTGTCGTACCCATCCGGCAGAGTGTCACGAGTGACGACGGCGACCAGTCCTGACAAGGCCGACCCGCGCAGCTGGCTTCCGGGCTTCGTGCTGCTCGGGGTGATCTGGGGTTCGAGCTTTCTGTTCATCAAGGTGGGCGTGGCCGAGCTGCACCCGCTCTACGTGACCCTCGGCCGGGTGCTCGCCGGCGTGCTGACGCTCCTCGCCGTGATCGCCGTGACCCGTGACCGGCTGCCCCGCGACCCGCGGCTCTGGCTGCACCTGACCGTCACCGGCGTGGTGGGCACGGCGATGCCGTTCACGCTGTTCGGCTACGGCGAGGAGCGCGTCTCGTCGTCCCTGGCCGGCATCTGGAACGCGACCACCGCCCTGCTGGTGCTGCCGCTCGCGGTCTACCTGTTCCGCACCGAGCGAATGACCGCGCACCGGGCGGTCGGGCTGTTGATCGGCTTCGTCGGCGTGCTGGTCGTGCTCGGCGTCTGGGACGGCCTGGGCGGCGCCCACTTCACCGGCCAGCTCATGTGCATGGCGGCGGCGGCCTGCTACGCGGTCGCGATCCCCTACACCAAGCGGTTCGTCAGCGACCGGCGCGAGTCCGGCCTCGCGCTCGCCGCCGGGCAACTCGTCACGGCGACGGTCGCGATCGCGATCGTGGCGCCGCTGACGGTCGGCGCGCCGACCCCGGTCTCCGACCTGTCGCTCAAGGCGATCGCCAGCATCGTTGCGCTCGGCGCGGTCGGCACCGGCCTGGCCTTCGTGCTCAACATGCGCAACATCAAGCTGGTCGGCGCGACCACGGCTTCGATGGTCACCTACCTGATCCCGGTCTTCGCGGTGGTGCTCGGCGTCCTCGCGCTCGACGAGCACGTCACCTGGCACCAGCCGGTCGGCGCGCTGATCGTGCTGCTCGGCGTCGCGGTCGCGCAGGGCCTCCTCGGCACCCGCAAACGCAGCGCACCGGCCCGCTCCACGCCCGAGGCGGAGCTAGCCACCGATCCCGCCTGAGGGCCTGTCCTGCCGC
>NZ_BONC01000128.1 GCF_016862515.1 Asanoa iriomotensis | reverse complement strand
CCGCTTTACCTCTTCGATCGAGTACGGCTCCACTTCTTCCTCTTCGAGCTTCGGCGCTTTGGCGAGCCGCGCCACGTTGCGGCCAATGTGCCCCCGGCGCACTGCCTCACTCAGCGCAGTGCGGATCGTGCGGTGCGCTTGGTGGGCGGTCGCTGCCGCACTGCCGTTCTCCTGCATCTTGCGCGTGAACTTCTCGATGTGCTCAGGCTGCAACTTCTCCAGCCGATGCGCGCCGAGTCCCGGAATGAGGTGCCGATACACGGCCACCCGGTAGCCGGCGATGGTGTTCTCACGGACGGCGGACGCGGCGATGTTCTCGACCCAGTGCGTGAGCCAGGTCTTCACCGTCCACCGCTGGCCAGCCTTGCGCACGGTTCCGGCGTCTCGCTCGCGTTCAAGCTCCCTGACCTTGCGCGTTACAACCGCCTCGGTCTTGCCCCGGACGTGACGCCGGTCGGGTGTGCCGTTGTCCTTGACGCCAACCGTGACTCGGCCGTGCCAAGATCCGTCGTTCCCCTGGTAGATAGTCGATGCGCCGTTGGGCTTTCGGGGCATTCTCGGTCCTCTCACGCCGCGGACGGCAGATCATCGGATTCGGTGAGTAGCGCATCGACGTATTCGGCGAGGCATCGAGCGGGAATTCGGCGAAGTCGCCCGATGGTGATCGACCTAATCGCGCCCGCTGAAACGAGTCCGTACATGGTCGTGCGACCCACCCCGAGTTGTCTCGCGGCCTCTTCGATCGTCAAGACGACTCGGCTGTCGTCATTCGTGCTCACTGCGGGCCTCCCGTGGGGGTGTATCGGGCGTCGCGGAGTCCTCTGATTTCGTTCCTGTGCGGCTTTCTCGGCCGGTCGGTTATCGCGCGTACGTCGATGACTCGATGCGGCAGATTGCCGTACAGGGGCCCGCTGAGAGCGTCGTAGAGCCAAGATCTGGGGCAGGTGAAGGTAGAGCCATAGGCGAATGCGTCTCTGTGGCTCTCAGCGGGCCGGTATGAACCGGGTTGATCGTTGGGTGCCCGTGACGGGTCGTCGTTCGGCAGGGGTGAGCCGTCCCAGCCGTCCCAGCCGTCCCCGCGCAGGTCAGCCCCGGGACGGCTTTCGGGGCGGGACGGCTTAAGCCGTCCCACGGGCGTCCCGCGGGGGCGGGGGCATCTCATCGAGGCCGGGCAGGGGCGGGCCGGGCACCGGTCGGAGGTGACGGACCGGTGCGGTGCGCTCGGGCGTGGTCGGGGGCGGTGGGCAGTAGCGGCGCCACGGGTCGGTGAAGTCGTCGCGTCGGTAGCCCTTGACTTGCCCGTGCGGCGGCCCGAATCGGATGTTCTGTGAGGTGATCCCGTACTCCCGTAGGAGGGTGCCCAGCCGCATCGAGGTCAGGCCGGCCCCGCCGTATTCTGCCCATGGCGTTTCGGGGTCGGCTTTCAACCGCTCGATCAGGACCGATGTGGGGATGGCATCGAGGTCGCCGAACGCGGCGCGGCAGTCGATCAGGAGCTGTATCCGGTCGGATGACGCGGAGTCCCCGTCTCGCTCGGCGGTCAGCGTCTCGGCGGCGTGCCGTCCCCGGTCGGGCCAGTCGTCACCGGCGAGGTCAGCCACCGCGATGAGTGGTTCCCACGTGTCCGCGGCCCTGTCTTCGAGCGGCATGACCGGTTCGGCGTGTTCGAGCCGCGCGAGGTTGGCCCGTAGCCAGCGGCTTAACGCGTCCGCGGCATGGCGAAGGGCTGGTCCGTCGCGGCGTTGACGGAACGGAGCAACGGTCTCATCTGCTGTGCGGCGTCGCATGCGGATGACCACGGCCCGGTCTTCGATCGTGTCGGGCATGGCGCCGATTCCGGCGAGCGCGGCCATTGCGAAGGTAGGGATGGTCTCGACGCGGTTCTGCGCGCTGTTCCACCGGATGGTGGGCCGGTTGCGTTGGTGCCCGGCGTTGAGCAACCCGCGCAGGTCTTCGTTGGCCTCCCCTGCTTTCGGCCCGAACACGGTGTCTGCCTCATCGAGGAGGATCGTGGGCGGGTCGTCGCTTCCGATCGAGCGGTAAACCGCCGCGGTGGACGCGTTGACGGTGATGAGCGGGTGTCGGCTGGTCGCTTCCACGACGTCGAGCAGACGAGATTTCCCGCACCGCTTCTCCGGCGCGCGGATGACCAGCCGCGGGGCATGCGCCCACGCGGGTTGTGCGTGGGTGGCGGCGACCCACAGAGCCACGGCGTCGGTGGCCTCGGGCGAGGGCAGTACGACATAGCGGGTCAGGATGGCGTGGAGTCGGTCAAGGATGGCGGCTCCGTTGTGCTCGGGTTGGTCGCTCATGCGGCGATCCCTTCTGTGGCAACGGATTCGTCTCGGAATCCGCCGCGGATGGCGGCGCGGATGTCGCGGTCGGTCTGCCCGGCGGCCCGGCCCGCCTCGTAGAGCGCGGCGTAGGCGTCGCCCGGCGTGAGCGCTCTGGCGGCGACCATCCGGGCCACGCCGCGGGCGGCGCCGTAGAGGGTGGTCCGGCGAGTGCCTTCGGGTGCATCGGCGACCGCGGCGAGGTGGGCTGCGAGCAACGCGGCTGGGGATGAGATGCCCCCCGCCCCGGGAATGCGGGCCGCTGGGACGGCTTGAGCCGTCCCGCTCGAAAAGCCGTCCCGGGGCTGACCTGCGCTGGGACGGCTGGGACGGCTGGGACGGCTCACCCCCGCGGAACCGTCGGCGGGTCGGCAACGCTCGATCAACGCCGGGGGCATAGCCGCGACCGGCCGCGCGCCGATCCACCGGTACGGCTGGCCGGTTCGCGGGTGGATCGAGGGTGGGGCGACGACGTAGCCGCCGTCTGCTTTGAGGTCCACGCCGGGCAGTCCGGCGACCTTCGCGGCCAGCGGCCCGCCCGGGTGGGTGTAGTAGAGGTGCCAGCCGCCGCTACCGGTGCGCACCGCCCGGGTCGGCGGCATCAGGCCCGGGTCGATCCGCCCGCCGTTGCGCGGGTCGATGTCGACCACCGCGACTCCGGCGACGTTGCCGGTGCGGATGGCGAGCAACCCGAGCGGGACGGCGTCGAGGATGCCCGCGATCCGGTCGGGGTCGCGGCTCGCGGCGTAGAAGCCGTGACAGGTCAGGTGCCCGCATCCCGCGGCGTCGTGGTCGGGGTCGTCGCGCGGGCAGTCCGGGCAGTTGGCCACAGGTCGTTTCGAGCGGCCGAGCATGAACACCGGCAAGCCCTGACGGGCCAGGTCGAGCGCGGCGGCGAGCAGAGTCAACGTATCGGGCACGTTCCCTCCCGGCTGGTAGGCGGACCGGGCCGCCCCGCACGCGGCGCACTGCCTGCGCTCGGTGCGGAAGCGGCGCCCGGTCGCGCGTCCGGTGACGGTGGTTGCGCAGATGTGCGGGTATGGCTCGCGGATCGGCACGGGCCGCCCGGTCACATAGCTCGCGCCGATCCACACGCCGTCGCCAGTCATGGCTAGAACGGCGGCTCGTCATCGAACGCCGCTGTCTGCCCGGCGGTGCCCGCGGGCGCGGTGACCGACCACGGGTCGTCGTCAGCGGCGCGACTCGAACCGGGCGAGGTTTCCGGGGCGGCGCGACCCGCGGCGCGGTCCATCTTGCGGACCGCGGCGGTGGCGTAGCGCAGCGACGGGCCGATCTCGTCGGCCTCCAGCTCGATCACGGTGCGCTTCTCACCCTCGCGGGTCTCGTAGGTGCGCTGCCGCAGCCGGCCGGTCACGATGACCCGCGACCCGCGGGACAGCGACTCGGCGACGTTCTCCGCGGGCTGGCGCCAGATCGAGCACGACAGGAACAGCGGCTCTCCGTCGCGCCATTCGTTGCTCTGCCGATCGAGGTATCGCGGCGTCGAAGCGACCCGGAACCGGGCGACCGCGGCGCCGGACGGGGTGAAGCGCAACTCGGGGTCGTCGGTCAGGTTGCCAATCACGGTGATGGTCGGTTCGCCACTCATGGCGTGTGTCCTCTCTGGACGTTCGGGGTGTTGCGGGTCGCGTCGCGTCGGATGGCGGCGAAGTAGTTGAAGATCCGGCGGCCGGTGCGCAGCCGGAGGCCGGACGCGTGGCAGCGCCGGCACGGGCGAAGGCGTCGGGTGATCAGATGCGGGTGTGCGCCGACGCCGCGGCAGCGCTGGCAGCGACCGAACGGCTTGACCCAACACATCAGGAGGTAACAGAGGGTGATTGCGGCGAGCATGGCGAGGTAGCCCACGGATGCCTCCCAGGGCGGTTTCAGAGGTGGTTTTCGAGGGGCCGCTACCCGCGACCTGCGGAAATCTGGGCAGGTTGCGGGTAGCGGGCGGGGTAGCGGGATGGGTAGCGGCGGCGCTACCGGCGCCGATGCCGCTACCCGACCCGCTACTTACACGGTCAGTGACCGTCCGTGCCATCCGCGGCGTCGCGGGCGGCGATCAGCGCGCGCACGTCGGTGACCTTGTAGCCCTTGAGGTTGCGGCCGGAGATCTTCACGTCGACCGACGCGACGCCGCGGGCACGGGCCAACTCGGAGAGCGCCTCGGGTGTCATGGCCGGATAGGCATCGGGCCACCGCTCGGTGAGCGCGGATGCGGCCGGTGCCCAGTGCTGGCCGTTGCGACCGGCTACGGCGAGCATGTCGGCGAGCAGATCCCGCGCCGCGGCAAGCTGCTCATCCGCGGCGCCGACCCGCAGGCCACCCCGCAGGGCGGTCGCGCGGGCGACGATCCGGGCGGTTGCTTCCGGGTCGGGGTAGTGCCCGCGGACCGCGGTCGGCTCCGTGAGCCCCGTCAGGACACCCCATCCGGCGTCGACTACCGGGCGGTAGACGGTGCCGGTGATCCCGCGCTTGTAGGCGCCGGTACCGAGGATCATGTCGTTCGCGACCTGATCCGGTACCGCCAGACACCAGCGGATACCGATGTTCCGGGTGATCCCGGTCGGCAGGCTGTCCTTGTCCGGAATCTGCGTGATGATCACCAGCGTGATACCGAGCGCCCGCCCACGCTTGGCGAGCCGCTCGGCCGCACTGGCGGCGTCGGCGCCGACCACGCTGTCACCGAAGAGTTCGTGTGCCTCATCGATGACGATCAGGATCGGGTGCAGCCCCGAACCTGGCTTGCGGGCAAGCTCCGGCGTGACCTTGCGTTCCGGTGCCTCGCCCCGCAGGTACGCTTCCTTGATCCGCTTGCCGCGGCGCTCCGCTTCCGCCAGACCCCAATTCAGGATGGCGAGGCCGGTGGCGAAGTCCTCATCGGACAGTCCGCACGCGTAGGTGGAGCAGATCGGGGCCAGGTCAAGGAAGTCGCCGGTGCCCTTGTACTCCACGATCTTGATTTCAACCGTGGGATCGAGCATGCCGATCGTCACGATCGCGCGGCCAGCGAACGACTTGCCGGACCCGGGCCGCCCGCCGATCAGGAAGTTCTGAAACGCGAGTTGCGTGCACACGGCGCGTTGCCGTTCGTCCGTGCCGAACTCTTCCAGCTCGAAGTACGATGTGCGGGCGGTCGGCGAGTCCAGACCCCACCGGGGCTTGCCCATCTTGGAAGAGGGCTGGTAGCCGACCCACAGGTCGACCTGCCCGGCGTGTTCCGGGCCGGGCGAGGGCCAGACCTGATCGACCGGCAGACGCAACGCGGACGACAGAGCGCCGCGGCGTTCGAGCACCTTGACCGCTTCCAGACCCGCGGGCAGGTTCACCCGGGCCAACCAGCCCGGCCCGTCACGGTGGATACCGGGGTGTACGAACGAGATCGAGCCCGGTTCCTTCATGACCGAGAAGCCCAGCGAGGTGAACGCCGCACGGACCATCTCCGCGGTCAGCTTCGTGAACCGCGGCCCGTTCGCCACCCGGTCGGTGATCGGCCGGTCAGCCGGGCGCCCGACCCGGGCGAGCACGAGCACCAGCGCCGCGAGCGCGGCCCACGCCATCGGTGGCGTCACGAAACCCGTGCCACGCAACACGAACAGGCCCACGATCGCCGCGACGACACCCGCGGCCAGCGCCCACCAACGCCCGCGGGCCTCGCGGCTACGGGTTCGGTTGAGTGCCTGCCATGTGTGGGCGTCGTTGGTGGTCGCGGCGTTTTGGCGTAGCCGCCAGTTGCCCTCTTCCGCGGTGGCCCAGTGCAGCAGCCGCCCGACCACCCGGACCGCGCCGACAGGCGCGTACACGGCGACCTTCGCGGCGTACTTTGGGCTGCGGGTGGCGTGGAAGGCCAGGGTGTAGCCGGCGAGGTTGCCGATCGCGCGCGCGACCTGGCGGCGCTGCGACCCGCGCAGCCACGCCGGGATGATCGGGGTCCGCGGCCGGACGTTGCCGGAGGTGACATCCGCCCACGCCGTTGTGAGCGGCACGTCGAGCCGTTCGGCGGGCCGGTCGTCAATGTCGACCGGGACACCCTCGATGACCGGGCCGACCGGGCGCGTCTCGGCGTCCGTGGCGGTGTCCGGGTCGGGGTGGGCGCGGGTCGAGGGGATGACTAGGTGCAGCTTGGGCCGGTCGTCGTCGTCCGGCCACACGGTAGGAGCTTCACTCATCGCGGGTCACTTCCCTTCCACGCGTTCGAGCAGGAGTTCGAGACGGGTGTGCACGGCCGGGAGCACCTTGCGGGCCGGCATCGTGGCCTCGGTCATCTCGGCGTCGATGAACCGGGCAGTCGCGGCTACCCCGCCGATCAACTCGGCGAGCACGCGACGCAGGAACGACACGAGGGCTTCCAGCCGGGCCACCGCAGCGGCCAGCCGGTTGACCTCGGCTTGCAGGGCCGGGCAGCGCGAGCAGGAGTCAGCCAAAGCTCAGCGCTCCGTCTGGCCGCGCCGCGTGGTGGCGCCGGGCCAGCGGGTGGCTACCAATGACGCGCACAGCTCGGCGTTGGTGTCGATGGCCCACGGCTCTGTGGGCTGTAGGTTCCGCTCGGCCAGCGCCACCGCGACCGCGGCGAGCTGGTCTGCGTCCGGCGGGTCCGACGGGTGGGCTCCCGCGGGCAGCGCGACCCAGTCGACGCCTTGTGTGTACGCGATCCGTAGCAGGTAGGCGCCGTCTGTGTCTCGGGCGATCGTTGCCCGCAGCGGGCGGCCGAGCCACCACAACGGGCGCGGCCGGAACCGGGCGACGGCGGCGCGCCACATGGCGCGCAGGGATGTCAGCATGTAGTCCTCTCCCGAGGTCGGTTGGCTGAGGGATGCAGGGCCGGCGGTGCGGCACGGGTTTCCAGGCCAGGGGCCGCGCCGCCGGGCGGTGCTACTTGCCCTTCTTCTTGACCGTGTACGTGGTTGACGACCCGGTACGGCGCCGGGTCCGGGCGCTGTCCGCGGCTTTACGCGCGTCGCTGGCGCTTCCGAAGATGCCGAGCGAGCGGGATGAGCCCTGGCCGTAGTGCGCGCGTGCCTCGTGCTTGCTAGCCATTGCAGGGGTTTCCTTTCGAGCGGGCGGTCGCGTGGTGTGGTTGGCGCGGGGTCAGCGTCTGGAGGGGTCAGTTCTTGTGCGCGTTCTTGATCTGGGCGCTGGCGGCCTTGCGCCGCTTGATCGCCTCGTCGCTGAACATCGGCGGTGCGGCCTTCTCCGCGCGGCGGCGCAGGCTTGCCATCTGCTTGTCGCTGATGGTGTTCGGGACCTTCGAACCCATGACGATGTGCTCCTTTGCAGGTCAGGCCGGGTGCTGGTCGTTGTCGGCGTGGAGCAGGTGCGCCAGGGCGGCGCCCATGCCGAGCACGGCGACGGGCAGGCAGGCGACCGCGGTGGTGATCCACCACGGGGCGACGGTCAGGCCGGCGGCGCTCATCAGGTGGTAGGCGACCTGCCCGGCGGCGCCGAAGATCAGGGAGCCGATCGCGGACCACTTCGCGAACCGGCGGGCTACCGCGGGGGCGCGGCCGGACAGCCACACCCACAGCGCGTACGCGGCGTAGGTCTCGACACCGATCGGGAGCGTGATCGCGGTGTTGAGCTTGACGCCGTCGGCGATGCCGGGCAGCGGGTGAACGACACCGAACCCGGCAAGCTCGCCAAGCTCCACCCACCCGGACCAGATGGCCACGAACGCGGGCAGGGCCAGCAGCAGCACCGGCCACGCCACCGGCCGACGCGCGGCCCGGGTCGCCGCGGGCGCCGCGGTGGCGATCTTCGTGTCCGGGTGTCCGTCAACCGCCACCTGCGACTCTGCGTGACGGCCGAGCGGGTCCTGGCCTTGTGACAGGAGCGCGAACCGGACCGACTTGAGAGCGTTGGCCTTGAGCCCGGCCCGCGGGGCGTCCCCGGACAGCTCGGCGATCTCATCGGTCGCGATGATGACCGGACGCATGGGTCCGGGTACCGGGCCGATCGGGTCCGGGTAGGTGTAGACCGGACCGGCGGGCGGCGCCGGGGGCGGGGTGGGCTTAGCCCGTCGGGCGGGCTTGGCGTTCAGTAGCTCGATCAGCGCGGTTGCCTTCGGTGCGCCGATCCGGAATTCCTTCATCAACTGGTTGCGGGTCGGCGTGTTGCCGAGTCGCGCGGTCATTGCCTTCGCGTCCGGGAGCAAGCTCTCCACGGACCGCGGGTACGCCGAAGCGGGAGCGGTCATCTCATGATCTCCAATCGAGGGGCGGGGTTAGTGCTTGCAGCCGGGGCAGTGCAGGCCGGGGCAGCAGACGCCCGCGCGGCCTAGCGACAGCCAGAGCAGGGAGAGCAGAACGAGCACACCGACCACGGCGGGCCAGTGCGCGGCGAGCGCGGCTAGGAACGTGACCACCGCCCACACCGCCCCGGTCGCGGCGGCACCCGCGGCGGTGACGCCTACGGCGACCGGCCACCGGCGCCGGACCACCCGGCGCACCGGGCGCGGCGTCGCGTGGACTGCGGTGCGCGGGCGGGGCGCCAGGATGCGGACGCGCACCCATACCCGGGCGGGGTCGTCGGCGACCTGGCGGGGCAGGCTCATCGCGATCAGTCGGGCGCTCGTGCGCAGCGTCGCGACGGTCGCGGCGACCTCGGCGGGGGTGCCGGAGATCCGGCGGTCGATCGTGTACGGCGTCACCCGCGGGCGCGGGTCGGTCGGGGCGAGCTGAGTCGTCATGCGGTCACCTCCGAGGGTGCGCAGTCAAGGCACTCGCCGAGCGAGCGCGGGATGTAGTAGGGCCGCTCGCAGAGGCAGGAAGGGCAGATACGCCGGGCGCGGAGCGCCCGACTGATTGCCTGCCGCTGGCGCGGCGTCGCGACCCGCTTCGGGCGGGCCAGGTCGACGCGGTACAGGTACGCGACACGGACGCCACCGACACCGGCCCACATCACTTGTGCGGCGACGGTTTGACCGCCGGGCCGTAGCCCCTCGGCGCGCAGTTGCCGGCGGGTGGCGTAGCCGGCGGGTGCGCCGCGCCACCAGTAGGTGGGGATGCCGTACCGCGCGCCGTCTGGGTCGTGGAAGGCGGCGCGGACGCGGGGCATCAGGCCACGCGGCCCGGGTCGGACTCGACACGGGACAGGTCAGCGGCGGCGCGGGTCACCCGGGCCTCGGCCCGGCGTAGGCGCCGCCAGTCCAGCGGGGACGGGCCACCGCGGTCCGCGGCGTTGAGCATGGTGATCTCGGCGTCGAGGAACGCCAACTCGGCATCGATCAACGGCCACTCAGATTCGATCGCGGCCAGGTCAGCGGGCGACGGTTCGTCGGGGACCGCGGCGGGGGCAAGACGCTTCCTCACGGAAACCTCCGAAGAATGATCAAGAGAAGGGGAACCGGGGCGCGGCAGCAGACAGCTACCGCGCCACCCGGCAGAAAGTCAGATCTCGGCCGCCAAGAGGGGCGGGCCGGCGGCACGGAACCTCAGCCGTGCACGGCAACCTTTTCGGGGAGGCGCGACCCCATGGAGTTCTCAACGAACAGGCGGCTTGCGGTCCGTCGGCGCGCGGAGCGTTGAGCGCTCCGCCTTCCTCGGCTTTCGCGAACCCCGTCTAGGCAGTCCGTACTGTCTAGACAGTAGTGATGACATGAAGGTGCCAGACGGCTGATGCGGATGTCAAGGGTTCTGCCTACACTGTCTAGACAGCGGAGATCGGCTAAGGGGGT
>NZ_BONC01000127.1 GCF_016862515.1 Asanoa iriomotensis | reverse complement strand
CAGCGCAACCAACTACCACATCTGGCGCGGGTGACCTCGACGCCCCCGGTCGGCAGATGCCCGGGGGCGTCGCGGACCCAGGCCACAGGCCGAGGGGACAGGGCCACCTCGCGCGGCGGATCTTGGGAATCGGTTGCTGCTGGAGCAGGGTCTGTAAGAACAACGGTGTAACTCCTGATCAAGGAGCAGCACCTGATGCCTGACACGACGACGACCGCCACGGATACTTCCGCGGTGGCGAAGAGGAGAGTTCCGGCGGCAACGCCGGCCGGTGGTGTGGACGCGGAGCTGGTTGGTCGCCTGGTCGAGCAGGCCCGCGCAGCGGGCCTGCAGTTGACTGGCGAGGGCGGTCTGCTCCAGCAGTTGACCAAGCGGGTGGTCGAAGCCGCTCTGGACGGCGAGATCACCGACCACCTCGGCTATGACAAGGGCGACCCGGCCGGCAACAACGGCGGGAATTCGCGCAACGGGGCCCGCGCCAAGACGGTGCTGACCGAGGTCGGCCCGGTCGAGCTGGCCGTTCCACGCGATCGTGACGGCAGCTTCGAGCCGCAGATCGTCCGCAAACGGCAGCGGCGGCTCTCCGGGGTCTAGGACATGGTGATCTCGTTGTCGGCTAAGGGATTGACGACCGGTGAGATCGCCGCGCATCTGGCCGAGGTTTATGGCGCGGACGTATCGCGGCAGACGATCTCGACGATCACCGACAAGGTCGTCGAGGGAATGCTCGAGTGGCAGAACCGGCCCCTCGACGCGGTCTATCCGGTGATCTTCCTCGACGCCGTCCACGTGAAGATCCGCGACGGGAAAGTCGCGAACCGGCCCATCTACGTCGCTCTCGCGGTCACCGTCGACGGGACCCGCGACATCCTGGGACTGTGGGCAGGTGACGGCGGCGAGGGCGCGAAGTTCTGGCTGCAAGTGTTGACCGAGCTGCGCAACCGCGGTGTCGAGGACGCCTGCATGGTCGTCTGCGACGGGTTGAAAGGCCTGCCCGACGCCATCGGCCAGGTCTGGCCCCTCGCGGTCGTTCAGACATGCGTGATCCACCTTCTGCGGGCCTCGTTCCGGTATGCCGGCCGGCAGCACTGGGACGCCATCGCCAAAGCGCTTCGGCCGGTCTACACCGCACCCACCGAGGCTGCTGCTCAAGCCCGCTTCGACGAGTTCGCCGAGGTCTGGGGCAGCAAGTATCCGGCGATCATCCGGCTCTGGACCAACGCCTGGGCCGAGTTCGTACCCTTCCTCGCTTTCGACGCCGAGATCCGCACCGTGGTCTGCTCCACGAACGCGATCGAGAGCGTGAACGCCCGAATCCGCCGGGCCGTCCGCGCCCGCGGCCACTTCCCCAACGAAGCCGCCGCGCTCAAATGTGTCTACCTCGCGATCATGAGCCTCGACCCCACCGGGCAGGGCCGCAAACGCTGGACGACGCGCTGGAAACCCGCATTGAACGCCTTCGAGATCGCCTTCGAAGGCCGACTCGCCGCAGCCCGCAAGTAGTCCTCAACAGCTTGGGTTACACCGTTTTCTTGACAGACCCCTGGAGCAGCAACGAACTACCACGATCTGGCGCCGAGTGCCTCGACGGGCTGGTCGGCGCACGCCGAGGGGGCGTCGCGGACACGCGCCATCCTTCGCCGCGCGCCCAGGCGGTTCTGGGTGCGGTGGATCTCGGTCGTCGGTTGCTGCTCGGGCAGCATCCAACTACCAAGATCTGATGCCGAGCGCCTCTGCCACCTCGTCGGCCGACGCCGAGGGCGGTCGCGGACTCAGGCCCGTCCCGCACGGCGGACTCGGGCCACCCCGCGCGGCGGACCTTGGCAATCGGTTGCGGCTGGGGCGGCAGTCGATTGGCAAGATCTGGAGCCGAGCGCCTCGACGAGCTGGTGGGCTGGTGTCGGGGGCGGCGCTGCGGAAGGCGTTGCCGCTTTGCGGTGTCCGTTCTGGCGGTGACCCGGCGCGGACCTGGCAGCGGAGCGGTGGCTGGCGGGAGCGACGGTCGTGCCCACGGCGGGCCCGAGTCCTGGATCGTGTGACGGGTTGAATCTTGTGCGGCGCCCGGCTACCGCGTGGGGGTCTCGGCGGTGTCGCGAAGGTAAGCTCTGCGCCGATGAGCACGACTGTGGCGGCGGCCGTCGCGGCCCTTGATGACCGTTATCCGCCTGAGTGGGCGGAAGAGTGGGACCGCGTCGGGCTGGTTGTGGGTGATCCGGGTGCGTCCGTCCGGCGCGTGTTGTGCGTCGTTGACTGTGTGCCCGAGACCGTCGCCGAGGCGGTGGGTGCGGGTGCCGATCTGATCGTCGCCCACCATCCGCTGTTGATGCGTGGGGTCTCGTCGGTCGCTACGACCAGCTACAAAGGACGGATCGTCCACGATCTGATCAAGAATGACGCGGCGCTGTTCACCGCGCACACCAACGCCGACGTGGCTGATCCCGGTGTTTCCGACGCGCTGGCCGCCCGGCTCGGGCTGGTCGATCTGCGGCCCCTTGTGCCCGGGGCCGATCCCGCGCGGGGTGCCGGGCGGATCGGGCGGCTGCCCGTGGCCCGGCCGCTGTCGGCGCTGACCGCGCAGGCGGCGTCCGTGCTGCCGCGGACCGCGTGGGGTGTCCGGGCCGCCGGTGACCCCGACCGGGTGATCGAGACGGTGGCCGTCTGCGGCGGCGCCGGCGACTCGTTCCTGGCGGCGGCCGCGGCTGCCGGGGTCGACGCGTACCTCACCGCCGACCTGCGCCACCATCCCGCCAGCGAGGCCGTCGCCGGAGGTGGCCCCGCGCTGCTGGACGCGGCACACTGGGCGACCGAGCGTCCGTGGCTCGACGACCTGGCGGCCTACCTGCGTGCCACGCTTGAGGTGGACGTGCTGGTCTCCGACCTCGATACCGACCCCTGGACGCTGCACGCCGCGTCCACCGCTTTCCCCCCGCCCAAAGACACCCCGCCGAAGGAGCCGCTCCCGTGAAGGCCGAACCACAGGCGCAGCGCCGGCTGCTCGATCTCCAGGCGATCGACACCGCGCTGGCCCAGATCGCGCATCGTCGCCGGACCCTGCCGGAGAACGCCGCGCTCGAGGCCCTGGCCCGGGAGCTGTCCGCGCTCGAGGACGAGCGGGTCCGCGCCCAGGTCGCGGTCGACGATCTCGACCGGGACATCGCCCGGGTGGAGAAGGACGTCGACCAGGTGCGCGCCCGCAAGGACCGCGACGAGGCCCGGCTCACCATGGGCACCGGGCCGGCCCGCGAGCTGGAGGCCCTCCAGCACGAGGTGGTCTCGCTCACCCGCCGGCAGTCGGAGCTCGAGGACAGCGAGCTCGAGCTGATGGAGCAGCGCGAGACCGCTCAGGGCAGCCTCGACGAGGTGACCGGCCGGCTGGACGGTGCCCGCGGCCGCCGGGGCGACACCGAGGTGCGCCGCGACGAGCTGCTGGCCGAGATCGACGCCGACGAGCAGTCGCGGATCGCCGCCCGCGGGCCGGTCGCGGCCGACATCCCGGCCGATCTTCTCGGGTTGTACGACAAGATCCGTTCGTCGTCGGGTGGCCTGGGCGCTGCCCTGCTGACCGCGGGGCGCTGTGGCGGTTGCCGGCTCGAGCTGTCCGGTGCCGACCGCGCCCGGATCAAGGCGTCGGCCCCCGACGAGGTCGTCCGGTGTGAGGAATGCCGACGGATCATGGTGCGTACGGCGGAGTCCGGCCTGTGAGTGCGCCGGGTCGCGTGGTCGTCGAGGCCGACGGCGGTGCGCGCGGCAATCCCGGGCCGGCCGGCTACGGCGCGGTGGTCCGGTCCGCCTCGGGTGACGTGCTGGTCGAGCGGTCCGAGGCGTTGGGGATCACGACCAACAACGTCGCCGAGTACCGGGGCCTGATCGCCGGCCTGCAGGCCGCGGTCGACCTGGGTGCGAGCGAGGTCGACGTCCGGATGGACTCGAAGCTCGTGGTCGAGCAGATGTCGGGCCGGTGGCAGATCAAGAACGCCGGCCTGCGCCCCCTGGCGGCCGAGGCGGCCTCGCTGGTCGCGCGGTTCGAGCGGGTGACGTTCGCGTGGATGCCCCGGGACCGCAACACCCACGCGGACGCGCTCGCCAACGCGGCGATGGACGCGGCGGCCGGGATCGCGCCGGTCGCCACCGCCGAGCCGGCCGCGGCGTCGGCGCCGAGGTCGTGGGAGCCGCGCCCGTCGGAGGCCGCCACCCGGATGCTGCTGGTGCGCCACGGCGAGACGGCGTTCACCTCGCAGGGTCGTTATTCGGGGCGGGGCGACGTCCCGCTGTCGACGGTGGGTGAGGCGCAGGCCACGGCTGCGGGTGTGCTCGTCGCTGCCCGGGCGCCGGATGCCGTCGCGGTGGTCACCTCGCCGTTGGCGCGCTGCCGGTCCACCGCGGAGGCGATCGCCTCTGAGTTGGGCAGCGGTGTGCCGATCCGCGTCGACGACGACCTGGTCGAGTGCGACTTCGGCGAGTGGGAAGGGTTGACGTTCGCGGAGGTGCGGGCGCGGTGGGCGGTCGAGTTGGACGCCTGGCTCGCCGATCCGTCGGTCGCGCCGCCGGGTGGGGAGTCGTTCACGGCCGTCGCCACCCGGGCGCGGCGGGCCACGTCCGCCTTGCTGGCCGCGTACCCCTCGAGTGCCGTGGTCGTCGTCTCCCACGTCTCGCCGATCAAGCTGATCCTGCAGGACGCGTTGGCGGGTGGGCCCGGGTTCCTGCACCGGCTCTATCTCGATCCGGCCGGTGTGTCCACCGTGGACCGGTGGCCGGACGGTGGGGTCGCGGTGCGGACGGTCAACGACACGTCGCATCTGCGCTGAGGGGCGGCCCTAGCGGCGCAGGGCCCGGCGGAGTTGGGCCGCCACGCGTTTGACCGTGAGCGGGACCACCGAGATCATCAGGCGGCCGGAGGCGTCGCGGACCGGCGTGATCACGTAGACCCCGGTGCCGTGGCGGCGCGCCAGCGGCTTGGCGGTACGCACCGCCGGAGCCCGCACGACCGCCGCCCCGGCCGCACCGGTTGCCGTGGCCGCGCCGACCGCCTTTGCCGGGTCGAAAGCGCCAGGTTGGGCGGAAACCGCCCGCCGCCGCCCGGTCGCCGGCGTGTTGGCGAGCAGGTCGGCGACGCGGAACCGGACCCGCAGCGTCGTGCCGTCGATCCTCGTGACGTCGCCCGGGACCTCCTCGGCGCTGACCGCGGCGGCGCCGGCGTGCGGGCTGCGCGCGGTCACGGTCAGCACCCGCTCGCCGCGCTCGTCGTTCTCCCAGGCCAGCGCGGTCGCGTCGAGCTTCGCGGACCAGTCCGGCACCCCGGTCACCTCGAAGCACGCGTCGGGCGGGCCGCCGGGGGAGCGGAAACCCGGATAGGCCGCGTACGACCGGTCGCCCTCGACGACGGTGGGCGGCACGCCGACCTCGGCGTCCTGCCGGATCACCGCGAGCAGGTCGTCGAGCGAGCCGTCGCGGGTCAGCGCCAGCCGGATCCGCGTCTCGGCGTTGAGCTCCGCGGCGATCGGCTCGGTGAGATGGGTCAGGACCAGCTGCCCGACGCCCGCGTGGATCAGCTCCTGGGTATCCCGGTCCAGCAGCAGCAGGTCGTCCTCGAGCAGCTTGGCGATCTCGTGGTCGAAGCGCCGGGCGAGCACGGCGTCGCGCCGGGGGCCGGCCGGGATCAGCTCGGCCACGTACGCCGTCGTCTTCTCGACCGTCCGCAGCCGGTCGGCGTGGCGGCTGAGGTAGGTGATGTTGGTGGCCTGGTGCCGGCGCACCGCGAAGTAGTAGTCGTAGTCGGCCAGCACCGAGATGCGCCGCGCGTGGTAGCAGGCCGCCAGCGTGAACGGCAGGTCGCTGCCGATGGGCAGGTCCTCGCGGTAGCGGATCGCGTGCTTCTCCAGCAGCTCACGCCGGAACAGCTTCGTGTTGGCCAGCGAGCGCGGCAGCGGCGAGTCGAACAGGTCGACGTCGGCCCGCGTACTCGCGAAGATGTCCTGATAGATGTGGCGGCTGTTGACCCCGACGACGCGGCCGAGCACCACATCGGACTCCCACCGGTCGGCGGCCTCGACGAGCCGGCGCAGTGCGTCCGGGCCGAGGTGGTCGTCGGCGCCGAGGAAGAACACGTACCGGCCGGTGGCCGCGTCCAGGCCCCGGTTGAACGGTCGGGCGGGTCCGCCCGAGTTGGCCTGGTGGATGACGGTGAACGCGCCGGGATGGCGGGCGGCGTACCGGTCGAGCTCGGCACCGCTCGCGTCGGTCGAGCCGTCGTCGACCGCGACGACCTGGAGCCGGTCGAGGCCGATCGTCTGCGCGACCAACGAGTCCAGGCACTCGGTCAGGTACGGCATGGTGTTGTAGACGGCCACCACGACGCTGACGTCGGTCACCGGGTCTCCGCCGGTTCGTTGGCCAGCAGCTCGCGGTAGAGCGCGTCGAGGTGCCGCGCCTGCGCCTCCCAGGTCCAGTCGGTCAGCGGCGAGTCCGGCCCGTCGTAGGCCGCGCGGTAGCGCCCGGGGTCGGCCAGCACGGCGTTGACGGCGCGCACCAGGTCGGCTACGTCCTTGGCCCGGAACACCTCGCCCTGGCCGGTCTCCCGGACGGTCCGCGCCATGGTCTTCACGTCGCTGACCACGATCGGCAGGCGGGCGTGCGAGTACTCGAAGAACTTGGTGATCAGCGCGATCTCGTGGTTGGGCCAGTGGTGCAGGGGGATGAGCCCCAGGTCGGCGCCGCTGAGGAACGGGACCAACTGCCGATGCGGGACATATGGTACGGCGTGTACGCGGTCAGCCACCCCTAGGCGGTCTGCCCGCGCGAGGAGCTGGAGCAGGTAGGGCGCGGTCAGGTCGCCGACGACCAGAGCCAGGTGTACGCCGGGAAGGCGGGGGAGGGCGTCGACGACGGTGTCCAGGCCGCGTTGGACGGCCAGCGCGCCGCTGTAGACCAGCAGCGGGGTGTCGGCGTCGACGCCGCAGCGCTCGCGCAGGTCTTCCTGGGTCGTGGTCTCGGTTGCCGCCACCGGCGCGTTGAGCAGCACGGTCGGGAGTTCGGCGAGGCCGTGGTCGCGTTGGAGAAGCTCGGCCAGGGTGTCCGAGACGGTGACGACGGCGTCGGCTTTGCCCACGTACTCGTTGACGTAGGCCAGGTGCGCCGGCAGCCAGCGGACGTTGTCGCGCCGCGGCTTGGCGCCGGGCAGCCACTCGTGCGCGTCCCAGACGAGCTTGACGGGCTTTGTCGACCGCTCCTTCGCCCGGGCGGCGACGCCGAGCATGCGGAAGTCGTGTGCGTGGATGAGGTCGGGCTGGAGCGCGTCGATGACCGGGCCGAAGAGGCGCTCGTACCCCCAGAGCCCGGGTTCGAGCTTGCGCCAGGCGCGGTCGCCCTGCGTCGCGCGCCAGAACGCGACCTGGGCGTGCTCGACGGGCCGGCGGGCGAGCCGCGCGGCGCGCAGGGGCAACCCGCCGCGGCTGACGAGCCGCCCGCGCAGGCCGGCGGCGGGCGCGTGGCCACCCATGGGGAGCACGCGCACCTCGGCGTCACCGAGCCGCCAGGTCTTCTCCTCCTCGGCCCGGGCGCACCCGAGCAGGGTGACGTCCCAGCCGGCGTCGGCGGCGGACCGGGCGGCCTTCTGGACCCGGGAGTCACCCTCGACCGCGTTGTCGACGAGCATGACCACCCGCTGCGGTCGCTGCATGAACGATTCTCCCGAGTTTCAGGCCTGCCGGTGCGGGCGAGTGTACGGCAGCGCGCCCCGCCGCCCGCCGATGACGACCGCCGCACCGGATTGCCATCACCCGTTAACCCGGCGCTCACCAAGCGCCGCCCGACGTGCCGAGTAGGTTCGGCGCATGCCACATCCCTCGGTGGTCATCTGGCGCAGCCACCTGCTGCCCGGTTCCGAGACGTTTGTCCGTCATCAGGCCGACGCCCTGACCCGCTGGCGGCCGCGCTTCCTCGGAGCGGTCAAGGTCGCGTCGCCGGTCGCCCGCGACACGGACGTGATCGCCTTCGAAGCCGACCGTTTGTCTTTTGCCGGCCTGAAGCTCACAGGCCGCTCGCCCCGCCTGGAAGCGGCCCTGGCGGGTCTGTCCCCGGACCTGGTGCACGCCCACTTCGGCGACAACGGCTGGCTGATCAGCGCCGCCGCCCGCCGCCTCGGCGTCCCGCTGGTGATCACCCTGCACGGCCAGGACGTGACCCGCCAGGCTCTCGTTCCCGGCGCCCGCGGTGTCCGCCACCGGCGCCACCTGCGCCAGGCCTTCGACCGCGCGTCCTTGGTGATCGCGGTGTCGCACTTCATCCGCGACCGCGCGATCGCGTTGGGCGCGGACCCTAGCAAGGTGCGGGTGCACCACACGGGCGTCCCCGTCTCGCCGGCAGTGGACCTGCCGAAGCGGTGGGACGTGTTGTTCATCGGGCGCTTCGTGGCGAAGAAGGGCGTCGACGACCTGGTGGAGGCGGCGGGCCTGCTCTCGGGGCGCCCCCGGCTGCTGTTCGTGGGCGACGGGCCGCTGTGGGAACCGGTCCGCGCCCGCGCGGCGGCCCTCGGCCTGGACGCGACGTTCGTGGGTGCCCAACCGCCGGAGGCGGTCCGCACCTACCTGGCGGAGTCGCGGATCCTGGCGGCCCCGTCCCGCACAGCCCCGGACGGCGACTGCGAGGGCTTGCCGACGACGATCCTGGAGGCCGGGGCCGCGGGTCTGCCCACGGCGGCGACGCGCCACAGCGGCATCCCGGAGGCGGTGCTGCACGGTGAGACGGGGTTGCTGTCCGCGGAGGGCGACCGGTCCGCGCTCGCCGGTCACCTGGAGACGCTGCTGGGCGACGAGGTGTTGCAGGCGCGCCTTGGTGCCGCGGCCCGCGCGCACGTGGAGACGCATTTCGACATCCGCACACAAACCGGAATGCTGGAGGACTTGTACGACGAGGCCCGCCGGCCGTCGTCGGTCCAGCGGCCGAGCGCCCACCAACCCGTCAGCGGCCAGCCCTCCGGCTGACCCGCGGGTGAAGCCGGCATCGGCGCGGCCAAGGTAGGCGGCGAGGGCCTCGATGGGCTTGGGCCACAGCCGGTCCCTTCCGCGCACTAAGTACGTCAGCGAGACGATCTCGGAGGCGTTCTGCGCCTCGCCACGTTTCTGGTCCACAATCGAAGCGCGCGGTGCCGGACCGACTGCGGCTGGGTTGGGGAGTCTTTGAGGGTCGCGAGCGAGGCGGTCAGATCGGTCGCGGGGTAGCCGGTCTCGAGCCATCCGAGAGCCAGCCCCGCCCAGTAACCGCTCCAGGATTCAAGGGCGCACCGCAACAGTGCGGGGATGAGGGACTCGTCGGCTCCCGCTTCGGCAAGAGCTGCGATCACCTCGTCCGGCGGCCTCTCCAGCAGCGGCAACAGCCAGAGCAGCCGGTCCTCCGCTGGTTGAACGGGTTGGGTGGGACTCCAGACGATCCATGTCCCGGCGGAGTCGAGCCCGAGTGTCAACCTTCGATCGTCAACCTGGATGACCGGTCGACGGTTGCCGTCGCCCTCGAAGCTGCTTATCACCGCGGGCTCGCGTCTAGGCTGCGGCGTGTGGAGGGGATCGGGTGGTTGGTTTTCTGTCCCTGCTTGGTCGCCGTGCTGATGGCGTTCCTCGCGACCGTGGTCATCCTCGTGCACACCAAGCCTCAGGAACACCGCCGGCGGTGACCGTCACCGGGTTCGACCGTCGAGAGCTCGCGCCCCACTTCGTCGCGCAACGACACCAGCGGTGGCCGGCGCGACGACCACACCACCACCAGGCGGCCGTGGTACGGGACCGGGCGGTGGCGACCGGCGATGACCGCCTCCGCCACCGACGGGCCGACCAGCAGCATCGACGAGCGGATCCACCGCGAGCCGAACGGTAGCCAGCTGCCTTTGTCGCGCACGACCGACGACCCGCCGGTCAGCTCGTAGCCGCCGGCTGGCAACCCGCCCCGCGCCCGGTCGAACTCGTCTGTCGACCATGGACCGCCAGAGCTGCCGCCACCGCCGCCGAGGAGGCGCCAGCCGGCGGGCTCCCGTACCAGCAAA
>NZ_BONC01000126.1 GCF_016862515.1 Asanoa iriomotensis | reverse complement strand
GGGCCGCTCGCGCGCCGGGCGTCATGTGCTGGTGACGCGGTAGACGTTGACGCGGCCGTAGAGCCGTGTGCGTTCCTGGTCGCTCGCTTGGCTCGAGGTCGGCTCGACGCGTTCGTAGAGGTGTGAAAGGCCGACCCGGTCGACGACGCACTGGTCCTCGACGCTGCGCGTGAGAACGACCGCGCTGGGCCCGCCCACCCGAGCGAGACGTTGGAGCAGGTGCCGCTGCGCGTCGGACGGCAGCCAGTCCAGCACGTCGCACAGGGAGAAGTGGGACCACTGCCCGGGCGTCGCGTCGGCGAGTATCCGTTGCAGCGACTCGCGGTGGAAGCCCACCTCCGTCGGCGCCGCGAGCGCGAGCCGGTGGCTCTCCGCCCGCAGGTAGGGCGGGACCGCTCCGGGGTGGTCGTGGTTGAACTCGCCGGTCAGCGCCATCCAGACGAACCAGTTGGTCTCCAGGTCCGTTTGTGCCAGCCGTTCGAAACGGGCGGTGACGACGTCCATCATGGTCGCGGCCCGGTTCGCGCGGAGGTTTCGCTGCCGTTGCTCGAAGTTCACCCCGGCGCCGAGGAGGAACAGCGGCGTGTTGACCACCGTTCGCAGAGGCCATGACCGCTTGATCGAGGCGAAGATCGGGGAAAGGCGCGCGAGACGATCGGCCGGCGGGAGCCGTTGCAGCGTCCGGAGGAAGTCGGCGTCGACCCCTACCGTCCGCCGGAGCCAGCGCTGGAAGGTGCCGGCCAAGCCCTCCGCGTACAGGTTGTGCCGAAAGCGGTGGTGGTTCGTGCTCCAGTAGCGGCCCACCCACGCCGGCAGGTCGGTCATCAGCGGCCGGAGAGTGCGTTCCGGATCGCCGTGCCGACCCCGGCCGAGCAGTTGGTAGAACTCGGCGTACGACGTCAGCCGCCGGGTCGCGGCGACTTTGAGAGCAGCCAACGCCAGGTGGTGCGGGTTGGTGTCGATGGCGTCGATGCGCGCCGGGTGGGCGGCCAGGAGACCCGCCACACCGCAACCGGCCCCGCTGACCGCCAGCACCCGCGAGTGGGCGTCGAGGCCCAGGACGCGGTTGTCGACCTCCGAGTCCTCGTACAGGAGGGAGAAGGTGAAGACGTGTTTGAAGGTCGCCGCGAATGCGCGATCAGCGAGCGCGGCCATCAGGGTGTCGCGCCACCACTTCGCGTCAGGTCGCCGATCTCCTCCTCGAACCGGGTCATCCACTCACCGATCTCCGGTCCCGACCATTCCAGGTGGCGGGGCGAGTAGTACCACTCGACGCGCGTCGTGCCCTCGACGACCGAACACTCGACGTAGAGCGGTGGTTGTTTCACGCCGGCCTCGGGATCCCACATGTCGCCGAGCGGCGCCTCCCGCAGCGAGAACAGGCCACTGCGGCTCCGCGTCGAGACCTCTCCCTGGAAGTTGAACCACAGGGTCGGCCTCGGCGCGTCGAGGATGCCCTTCCGCACCGTCGGATCGTCATTCAGGTAGCTGAGCGCGTCGAACGACATCCCCGCGGACGGGACACGCGCGAGACGCTCGGCGACCGCGGTCAACGTCTCCGCCGGGCTCTGCTCAGAGCTGTCGTCGAAGGCGAGCGGGAAGGTGCAGTGCAGGTCGCCGACCGTCCGCGCGAGATCGAGGCCGTGCACCGCCGACGGCCTGCCCGAGCTCGACAGCTTGATCGCGAGCCGGCCGCAGCCCCATTGGCGCTGTGCGGTCCGCACCAGCGCCGCGAGCAGGGTCGTCGCGATCGGTGCCCGGCGCCCGTCCGTGAGCGTGTTCCGCAGCGCGCGCGTCTCGTCGGGCCCGAGGTGGCTGCGGGCGCTGGCCAGGTCCTTCATCGTGACGGCCGGATGCACCCGCGAGTCGTACGCGGCCGGCGGCGGCACGTCGAGCTGCGTACGCCAGAAATCCAGGTCGGCGGTCGCGTCCCCGCGCGCGAACTCGTTGACCCAGCGGGAGAACTGCTCGAAGCGCGCCGACGCCCGCGGCAGCAGCAGTGGCTCGCCCCGTTCGTCGAGCTGGCAGAGACGGTCCAGCTCGTCGACCAGGATGCCCAGCGTGACGGCGTCGATGACGAGGTGGTTGACGGTGACGAACAGGCGTTGCCCGGCGCCCGCCGAAACCAGCAGGAGACGCAGCACGGGGCCGTTCTCGAGGCTGAGACGGCGATGCTGGTCGTCGAGGATCGGCACGAGATCGGCCGGCTCGGTCACCGAGACCGACGAGACCGCGAAGCTGCCCTCGACGTCGCCGTAGCGCTGCGCGAACCCGCCCTCGTCCCGCCGGAACCGCAGGCGCAGCGCCTCATGCCGGGCGACCAGGGCGGCGGTCGCGCGCCGGAGGCGTTCCGGCGTGAGCGGCCGATGCACGTCGAGCATGACCGCGCGGTTCCACCAGCTCCATTGGCCGAGCTGCAGGGCGTGCGCCTGCGCGGCGCTGAGCGGGATGTCGCCGGTCTCCGCCGGCTGCCCAGCCTCCGGCGGCTCGGCGGGCGCGACCTCGAACTGCCGCACCACGAGGGCGGCCAGCGCCCGCAGCGTCGAGCCGTCGTCGACGCTCGCCGGCGGCACTCGCGCCCCCGTCCGGTCCTCGATGCGCGCGGCCAGGTCCATCAACCCGAGCGAGTCGAGACCCAGGTCGCGCAGCGGCAGGTCCACCGGCACGTCGTCCGGGTCGGCGAGTTGCAACACGGCCGCGATCTCGGTCTGGAGCAGCCAGAGCACGTACCCGCCCTCGCCCGGCGGCGCCGGCTGCGAGCGGGTAGGCCCGTGCCGCTCGGAGAAAGCGTGCAGCGACCCGCTCGCCCATTGTTCCTTGCATTCGCCCCGCCGCAGCTTTCCGCTGGTCGTCTTCGGAAGGCTGTCGGGTCGCACGAGCAGCACCTCGTGACACTGCACGCCGCAATGCGCGGCCACCGCGGCCCGGATCGCCGACGCTGCCCGCTCGACCGGGACCGGCTCCCTGCTCGCCAGCACCTTCTTGCGCAGCTCGGCCGCCACCACGACCCGCTCCACGCCGTCGACCCGCACCCCGAAGGCGACCGCGTTGCCCGGCCGGAGGATCGGATCCGCCGCCACCACGACCGCCTCGAGATCCTGCGGATGGATGTTGCGCCCGCCGATGATGATGAGGTCCTTGAGGCGCCCGCAGACGAACACCTCGCCGTCGTCGCCGATCACCCCCAGGTCGCCGGTGCGCAGGAACCGCCGCCCGTCGTCGGTCGCCAGGCGCGCGGCGAAGACGGCCGCGTTCTCCTCGTCGGTCCGTCCCCAGTAGCCGGTCGACACGCTCGGGCTCGACACCCACAGCTCGCCGACGACGTGCGGCGGCCGAGGCTGCCGTGTCACGGGGTCGACCGCGACCACCGAGACGCCCAGCTCCGCGTCGGGCACGCCGCTGCCCACGAGGGTCACCGCGGGCGCGCGCGGCGAGGGCGGGACGACGACGCCGTCCCGGTCGAGCACGGCCCGGTCCCCGCGGAGCAGCGTCGGCCGCCGGCCGACCTGACCGCAGACGAACAGCACGGCCTCCGCCATGCCGTACACGTTGCAGAACGACGCCGGATCGAACCGCATCGGGCTGACCGCGGCCTCGAAGCGGTCCATGGTCGCCGCGAGCATCGGCTCGCCGCCCTGGAGCGCGGCCCGCAACGACGACAGGTCGAGGTCGTCGCCGTCGCGCAGGCCGCGCAGCACGTATTCGTAGCCGAAGTTCGGCCCGGCGATGTGCGTGCCGCGGTAGCGGTCGATCGCCTCGAGCCAGAGGCGCGGCGCTGCGAGGAAGGTCAAGGGCGAGAAGGCGATGCAGCGTGCCCCCGTGTGCATCGCGTTGAGGATCCCGCCGGCCAACCCCATGTCGTGGAACAGCGGCACCCAGCCGACGAGCACCGATCCATTGTCGACGCGCGTGTCGCGCGCGATCAGCGACAGGTTGTGCAGGAGGTTCCGGTGGCGCACGACGACGCCCTTGGGCGCCGACGTCGAGCCGGACGTGTACTGGAGATAGACGATGTCGTCGGCGCCGAACCCGCCGGCCGCGGCGGCGAGCCGAGCCGCGGCCGCCGCCGGCTCGGCGCGCTTGACGCGGTTGGACAGGAGCCAGGAAAGCTTGGGCCAGCGCGAGGTCGCACGGCCGCGCAGCAGCCCGTCACGCACCGACGCGAGCGTCGTCAGCGCGCGGTATTTCGCGTGCGTGAGCGCGACGCGGGCGCCGGTGTCCTCGACGATGTGCCGGAGCTTCGGCAGCTCCCGATCGAGATGCCGCGGGTCGGGGCTCGCCACCGGCACCGCGATCGCGCCGAGCAGCATGCAGCCGAAGAAGCTCGTGACGAACTCGAGACCGTCGTCGGGCGGGAAGATCAGCAGGACGCGATCGCCGGGCCCGACCCCGGCCGCCTGGAGGAGGTCGGCGGCACCCGCCGCGCGCCGCACCACCTCTTCGCAATCGGCGGAGTCCGCCTCGTGCCCGTGGCGGTCGAGGAAGGTGTAGAGGGGCGCCCGCGGAGCGACGTCGAGGCGCTCGACCATTCTCGTGAGCAGGCTCGCGGTCATCCGTGACTCCGGGGAACGAAGGGAACCGGTGCGGATGGGACGCTACACCCACCCTCATGACAGGGACTCCGCGAAGCGGGTCACGAAGCGGGTCAGGGCGGACGGGTCCGGTGCGTGGTCCGGGTTGATCTCCGTCAGCACCAGGCCCGCGAACGACGGGCTCGCCGTGAAGACGGACAGGCTCGTCGCCAGCTCGTCGAGGGTCAGGCCGATCGGGTCACCGCCCGAGTCCGGGACGTCCGCGATCGGAGTGTCGACAAAGGACAGCACATCGACGTCGCAGTGCAGCACGAAGCGCGGCGCCGCCGACTCGATCGCACCGCGGGCCCGCCGGGCGGCCGCGGACGGGTCGGCGTGGACCTCGTCGGCGTGCAGGTGGGTGATGCCGAGCTGGTCGAGCATCGCCAGCTCCACGTCGCCCGGCGGCAGCGCGTGGCCGTAGGAGACGACCTTGTCGGACGTCAGCAGCGGCACCGACCGCCCGACGGCGCCCAGCTCGGCCACATGGCCCGGCACGCCCAGCATGCACGCGAGACCCATCGCGTCGAGGTTGCCGTTCGGCCGCGTCGACGGCGTGAACAGGTCGGGCCCGCCGTCGACGTAGAGCAGGGCCGGCGGGTCGGCGAACCCGGCGACCACGCCCACCGTGATGGAGCAGTCGCCGCCCACGACCAGCGGTAGCAGACCGGCGTCGAGGATCCGGGCGGTCGAGGCCGCGACCTCCGTAGCCACCCGCGCGACAGCGGCGGCGTTCTTGGCCGAAGGCCTGTCGAGGTCGGGCCGCCACCGGACCGACGGCAGGTCGCCGTGGTCGTCGACCCCGCCCAGGGCGCCGACCAGCCCGGCGGAACGCACCGCCGCCGGCCCCTTCTCCAGCCCCGGTGTGTGCGCACCCGCACTGGACGGCACACCCAGCAAACCCCACCGCGTATCCATGACCGTGATGCTCACACGGCCCACCGACAAAAAGCCGGGCCGGTGTCACATCCGCCGCGGCGGCGGTGCTCTGTCAGTGTGGACGTCGAAGGGCGAAGCGCAGCCGGCGCGGTGTTGGTCGGGCGGAGAGGCGGCGCGGTGGTGACGAGCGGGGCCGTCCGGGCCGACCTCGAACAGGTGTTCCGGTCCGCGTACCCGCGGGTCGTCGCCGTCGCCGCCCGCGTGCTCGGCTCCCGTTCGGAGGCCGAGGACGTGGCACAGGAGGTGTTCCTGACCTTCTGCCGGTCGACCGTGCCGGCCGCGGAGGCGCCGGGTTGGCTCTCCGTGGCGGCCGCGCACACCGCGCTCAACCACCTGCGCTCCGGCCGGCGGCGGGCGACCCGCGAAGTGGCCGCCGGCCACGCCGCCACCGTCGCGCCGGATGTCGCCGACGCGGTGGTCACTCTCGACGAGCGTCGGCGGGTACGCGCGGCGCTGGCGCGACTGCCCCGCAGGCAGGCGATCGCCCTGGTCCTGCGGCACAGCGGCCTGAGCTACGCCGAGGTCGCCGCCGCCCTCGACCTCTCCACCGGCAGCGTGGGCACCACCGTCCGGCGCGCCGAGTCAGCCCTTCGTGAGGAGTTGAACCGTCATGCGTCATCCGACTGACGGCACGCTGCGCCGGCTCCTGGACGAGCCGGCCGGGGTCGCCGAGGCCGACCGCGCACACGTCGCGGGCTGTGAGAAGTGCCGGGTCGCCCTGGCCGAGGCGACGCGGGACGCCGACGCGGCCGCCGACTCGCTGCGGGTCGACGCCGCCACCGACGTCGACGCCGCCTGGGAGCGGCTGTCCCGCGCGGCCGAGCACCACCCCAGAGCCACGACGCGCGCCCCACGCCGCTGGCGCACCCTGCTGCGCAGCCCCGCGGTCGCCGCGGTCGGCGTCGCCGCCGTCCTCGTCGGTGCCGGCGCCGCGGCCGCCGGCGACTGGCTGCAGGTCTTCCGCACCGAGCGCATCGCGCCCGTCACCGCGCCTGAGGCCGACCTCGTCCAGCTGCCCGAGCTCGACCAGTTCGGCGACGTCGTGGTCACCGAGGCCGTCGACATCCGGCCGGTCGCCGACGCCACCGCCGCCGCGAAGGCCAGCGGGCTGACGGTCCCCAAGGTCGGCGCGTTGCCCCGCGGCGTCACCGGCGAGCCCACCTACCACGCCGGCGCCCGGGCGAGCGCCGTGTTCACCTACCGCGCCGCCAAGGCCGAGGAGACCGCGCGCGCCCGCGGCCGGACGCTCCCGCCTCCACCGCCCGGCCTCGACGGCAGCCAGTTCCGGTTCACCGCCGGCCCCGGCTTCGCGGTGATGTGGGCCGCCGAGCGCCCGTTCCCGGCCCTGGTGGTGGCCCGCGCGGTCGCGCCCAGCGCGTACTCGACCGGTGTGCCCTTCGCGACCGCCCGCGACTATCTGCTGTCGCTGCCCATCCTGCCGGCGAACGTCGCGGCCCAGCTGCGGAGCTTCTCCAGCGACGGCACGACGCTGCCGCTGTTCATGTCGGTCGAGCACATGACCAGCACGGCCACCGACGTCGGCGGCGTGCCGGCCACGCTGCTGACGTCGAAGGACGAGACGCTGGCCGCCGTGGTCTGGCTCGAGGGCAACGTGGCCACCGCGGTGGCCGGCCCGCTGCGCGGCGACGAGGTGCTGGCCGTGGCCCGCGGGCTGGGCCCCCGGTGAGCGCCACCGCACAGCCGGGCGACACCGCGGCGCAGGTGCTCGGCGCGCTGCCACCCACCGCGGCGGTGTGGTGCTCGGGGTTGCGCAAGCGGTACCGGCGCCGCACCGCGGTCGACGACGTCTCGTTCACGGTCGGCCGCGGCGAGGTGGTCGGGCTGCTCGGCCCCAACGGCGCCGGCAAGACCACGGTGATCAAGATGCTGCTCGGCCTGGTGCGGCCCGACGCGGGGGAGGTGCTCCTGCTCGGCCGGCCGGCGCGCGACCCGCGGTCCCGGGCCAAGGTCGGCTATCTGCCCGAGCTGTTCCGCTATCAGCCGTGGCTCACCGCCGCCGAGGTGCTCGCGCTGCACGTGCGGCTCGCCGGGGTCTCCCGGCCCGTTGCCGAACAGAGCGAATGCCTGGGCCTGGTCGGCCTCGCGGACCGCGCCGACGACCGGGTCGGCGGCTTCTCCAAGGGCATGCAGCAGCGGCTCGGCCTGGCGGTGGCCCTGGTGGCCCGCCCCGAGTTCGTGGTGCTCGACGAGCCCACCAGCGCGCTGGACCCGCTCGGCCGGGCCGACGTGCGCGACCTGCTGCTCTCCCTGCGCGAGCGCGGGGTCGCGGTGCTGCTCAACTCCCACCTCATCGGCGAGGTGGAGCGGGTCTGCGACCGAGTCGTCATCCTCGACAAGGGCCGCATCGCCGCCGCCGGCACCCTCGCCGAGCTGCTCGGGCAGCGCGAGCTGCGGCTGCGGCTCGACGAGGTGGGCGTGGACGCCGAGGCGCTGCTGGCCGGCGCCGGCAAGCTCACCCGCGACGGTGACGCATTCACGTTGGCGCTGGACGACACCGCCGACGTGCCCGACCTGGTCGCCGAGCTGGTCGGTCTGGGCGTACGCGTGCACGCCGTCGAACCGGGCCGGATCAGCCTCGAGGAACGGCTGCTCGACATCCTCCGCACCGGGCACACCGAGGAGCACCGATGATCGTCCTGACCGTCGCCGCCCTGACCCTGCGGGAGGCCGCCCGCCGCCGGGTGCTGCGCGCGCTCGCGGTGATGACGGTCCTGCTGCTGGGCCTGAGCACCTGGGGCTTCCACCAGCTCGACGCGGAGTTCGGCGGGCTCACCAGCGGCGAGGCGCGGATCGCCGCGTCCACCGTGCTCAACCTGGTGATGTTCGGGCTGAGCCTGATCGCCGCGCTCGGCACCGCGTTCCTCGCCGGCCCGACGATGGCCGGCGAGATCGAGTCCGGCGCGGCGCTGGCGATGCTGGCCCGGCCGATCCGCCGCTCGTCGGTGCTCGTCGGCAAATGGCTGGGCCTGGTGGTGTTCGGCAGCGGCTTCGTGGCCGTGGCCGGCTTCGCCCAGTTCCTCATCGTCTGGTTCACGATGGGCTACTGGCCGCCGGATCCCGTCACCGGGTTGGCGTTGCTCGCGGCGCAGACCACCGCGCTGCTCACCCTGGGCCTGCTGCTCAGCACGGTCATCTCGCCGATGGCGTCGGGCATCGTCGCGGTCGGCCTGTTCGGCGCGACCTGGATCGCCGGCGTGGTCGGCGGCATCGGCCAGGCGCTCGACAACGAGAGCGTGGCCCGCATCGGCGCGGTCTCCCGGATGCTGCTGCCCACCGACGGCCTCTGGCGCGGCGCGATGAACGCGTTCCAGGACCCGGGCGTGCTGCTCGCGCTCGGCCCCGGCATGCAGGGCCATCCGTTCATGGGCGAGGCGCCGCTGACCGTCGCCTACGTCGGCTGGGCGGCGGTCTGGGTCGCGCTGGTGCTGGGCCTCGCGGCCCTCTCGTTCCAGCGCCGCGACCTCTGAAAGCTCCCATTGACAAAAACTTCCTTTACGTAAAGGCTAGTTTTCGTCATGAGAGACGTCGTGTACCTCGATCGGATCGAGCAGGCCGAGGTCCTGCTCAAGCCGCAGCGCATCGAAGTGCTGCGGCAGCTCGCCGACCCTCGGTCGTGCACCGAGGTGGCGGTCGAGCTCGACCAGACCCCGCAGCGGGTCTACTACCACGTCAAGCGCCTGCTGGAGGCCGACCTGGTCCGGCAGGTGGCCGAGCGCCGGGTGCGCGGGATCCACGAGGGGATCTACCAGGCGGCCGGCCGGTCCTACTGGCTGTCACCGGGCCTGGTGGGCCGGATCGGGCTGCGCCAGACCCGCGACCGGCTCAGCCTGGGCTACCTGGTCGACCTGATGGAGAGCGTGCAGGCGGACGTCGCCGCGCTCGACCTCGACCGGCCCGACCTGCCGTCGATCGGCATGTCCGGCGAGATCCGGGTGCGCCCGGAGCGGCGCCAGGAGTTCCTCGGCGAGTTGCAGCAGACGCTGCAGGACCTGTTCACCCGGTACGGCGGTGCCGAGGGCGACGCGTTCCGCCTGGCCGTCGCCTGCTATCCGAAGGGAGATCCCGATGAAGGAGCCTGACCTGCGCCTGCGGGCGGTCGTTCCGGCGCCGTTGACGGTCACGTACGAGGCGCTGACCGACCCGGCCGCGCTGCGCGTCTGGCTGGCCGAGCACGCCGACGTCGACCTGCCCGGCACCTACCGGTTCTGGGGCCGCTTCACGCCCGACGGCGCCGAGCCGCGCCAGCGCGTCCTGCACGTGGACGAGCGCACCATCCGGTTCGCCTGGACCCTCGACGGCGTGGAGACCACGTCGCAGTTCGAGGTCGCCGAGGACGCGGCAGGCACGCTGGTCACGCTGAGCCAGACCGACCTGCCCAGCTTCGCGGAGGTGCTGTCCGACAAGGCCGGTCCCCGTGGCGAGCTGCAGACGTTCTGGACGTTGGCGATCGCCAACCTGGCCGACTACCTGGCCGGCCGCGAGCTGACCCCGAAGTGCGACTTCACGTCGAGCGACCTGCGCGCGTCGGTGGTCATCGACGCGGCACCGGAGCAGGTCTTCGACTCGCTGACCCAGGCGGAGCACTACCGCCGGTGGTCCGGCGCCAACGTGGACATCGAGCCCGAGGTGGGCGGCCGCTTCGCGATGGGCGGCTTCGACCTGGACCCGGGCGGGGCGAGGTTCATCGAGTTCGAGCCGGGCCGCACGGCGACGGTGCGGTTCGCCGACGGCATGACCAGCAGCTGGGAGCTGGAAGGCTCCGACGGCAAGACCCGGCTCACCACGACGCAGAGCGGTTTCGACCCCGCCAACCCGCCGTACCCGGGCTGGGCCGGCCTGCTGACCGGCCTCGCCGCACTGCGCCGCTACCACGAGCAGCCGACCTGGCCGTCGATCTGGCGCCAGATCGAGGTCGCCGGCCTGCCCGAGGGGATGTTCGCGGATTAGGTCCTGTCCTGCCGGTCAACGTGAGCCGAGACGGAGTCCAGGCGTCGTCTGGT
>NZ_BONC01000125.1 GCF_016862515.1 Asanoa iriomotensis | reverse complement strand
CGGAATGCCGGTGACCAGGCAAGGAAGGGCATCCGTGTGGTCTCAAATCGCAGAAGATCTGCGAGCGAAGATCACGGATGGCACGCTGCCGACGGACGCCCGGCTACCCAGCGAGGCCGAGCTAACCACGCAGTACGGCGTCGCGCGTGCGACGGTCCGTCAGGCGCTTACAGCCTTAGTGAACGAAGGTCTGATCGTCCCGAAAGCTCCACGCGGGTACTTCGTGCGCCATCGCCAACCGCTCTTCTATCGCCCACAGACGGAGTTCCGGCCGCAGCCGAAGACGCCTGAAATGGACCGCTTTATGGCGGACCACTCGGCGGAAGGGCGGGAGCCGCGGCAGTCGATCGACGTTTCGATCGTGGCGCCGCCGCCCGAGGTGCGCCAACGACTGAAGCTCAAGGAAGGCGAACTTGCCGTGGTTCGTCGGCGCGTGCGCTATCTCGACGGTGAGCCGTACAACACGAACGACAGCTATTTCCCACTATCGCTGGTGCAAGATACCGAGATCATGCGCCCTGTCGATATTGCGCGCGGTGCGAACGAGGTGCTGGCCGAGCAGGGGCAAGAGCAGGTCCGAGCGCTCGACGAAATCTATGTACGTATGCCAACTCCCGACGAGGTAAGAAGGCTGGACCTTGGCCCGGGGACGCCGATTGCCTGCCACATCTGCACCGGCCTCACCGCGGACGGTTCGCCCGTTCGGGTAGTGGTTAACGTCCTGCCAGGTGACCGACACGTAATCGTCTTTGAGCGCGAGGGAATGGATCCCGCGTCTAATGACAAAGCCTGACGTCCGCCTGGCCACGCGTGCGGATATAGATACAATAGCTGAGCTATATGAATCCGCGAGACAGTGGCTTGACTCCCTTGGCTCGGACCAATGGGCCAGCAATACGCCAGAGAGGACTCGGCCGCGCATAGCGAGTTCAGTAGAACATGGCGAATGTTATGTGTCATTGATAGATGGCGTCGTCGTTGGAACGATAACTGTCGACGACTTCGCGGATCCTGAATTTTGGCATGCCGGCGATGACCCCGAGTCGGCCCTATATGTTCACCGGATGGTGGTTGATCGCGCAATGCGGGGACGAAACATCGGCGCCTGCATGTTGGACCTCGCGGACCAGATCGCTTCCCGAGAGGGACGGCGGCGGCTGCGATTGGATGCATGGCACACGAACTTGGCTTTACGGGACTATTACGAACGGCAAGGTTTCCGCCACGTACGCACGGTTCGTCTGGCACACCGCGGGTCGGGCGCCCTATTCGAACGACCTGTAGCCCGCTTTCGAGAGGTGTCCTAAACATGGGGAGTGCATTGCTTGGGCGTGTCAAATACGAGACTTGGCTCTGGACCGGGAAGGCAAGGTATCACCTGTGGCAAAAGTGGAGGGGCGGAGACTTATTGAGCGGACCGATCGGAGAATCGACAAAGATTCACTTCTCTTCAACTGAAGCTGGCGCTCCGGGCGAAAACATGTGGGCGGACAAGGTTGGCAGGGATACTTACGAACTCAAGAACAACGGTTTCTTCTTTCCCGTTGCCATGGGCGATCTAGTCCGTGTGAAAGTCGTATGGCCCTTGCTTGAGGTGATAGAGGTAGTCGAGCGCAAGCGCCGTACCGCCCGGATACTTTTCGATCTGCCCTGGCCAGATCGCAGCGGGCGCGCGGAGTTGGGTGCGGCGCTGCGTGAGATGGGCTATCAGGTCGAGTGGGGCCAACCTAATCTCTTGAGTGTCGGCGTGCCCATGGCCGATGATCCCTACGAGACAATAAGTCCGTTGTTATCAGAGAACGCACGCATCTACGAGGTCGAGTAGGCCGCTTCGTCGTCTGGCGGATTGCGGACTGCCGGTAGCCACTTGGCGGGTGGGACGCCGGCAGGCTTCTCGCCTTCTACATCCTCAAATATCACCTCGGCCTCGCCGTAATTTGCATAAGCGAACCGTGCCACGCCAGGGTGAAATTGCGCGTGGCTAAAATCAACTCTTCCTCTGGCGAAGTCGGCCTTGGTGAAATCTGCCTGGCCTGAGCGGAAGTGGGCGTTCGAAAAGTAGACGTTGGCTCCGTTGAAGGATGCGCCCACAAATCCCAAATCGCCGCCATCAAGATAGAGAGAGGTTAGGTCAAACTTGGCATCCAAGAGCGTCGCGCCGCCAAAGTCGATTACGCCGCTCTCCCATCCGCCCTTTATTTCGACGGAGGCGCCATTCCTGAAGGTCGCACGTTTGAAATTCAACACGTCCGCCGCGGAGCCGTGCGGGTTCGAGACGACGACTCGGCAACCGGAGAACACGGCGTCCGAGAAGTCAATAAAACCTTCTCCCGGCCCATCCAAGAGGTGGAAGTCAAGATCGATGTACGATCCGCGGAAGCTCATTTCGTAACCACGCCATGAAGTTGGATGGTCAGGACTGAGGTGATCCAGGAGCACATCAACGATCGTGCTCCGAACCTCTTGCTCGCCCTCCGAAACTGCCGTGCTTTCCTTGTGCATCCTGAAGTACGCGCAAAGTACATTGATGCAGACTTGCCTCTGCTCGGGCCAGTCATCGGCTAGACGGGATAAGCCATAAACGCCCGCGAGCCGTACGGCAGCTTTGTCATTTCCGAGCTGGTCTGCGGCGTCTTGATAGCGGGTAGATAGTTGCTCGGCATCGGATCGCCGGCTCCCCGCTTCCTCCACACGTTGTTTTCGGTATGCGTACACCGCTGCGAAGACGCCGGCAGCCAGTCCAGCCACCGCGACGGTGCTTCGCGTTAGGTCATATATCTCGGCGGAACTCAAGGGCTTGCCTGGTGTCTTTGGGGGCGGGAGCAGCGGCACGGCGGAGCCGCGCACCCACGCCAGCGCTGCAAATGCCACAAGGGCAAAAGCACCGATCCCGGCGAGCGCGATCACAAGGCTGAGGGAGAATCGCATCAGGCGAGGCGAATGACTGCCTCTTTCACGCGTTCGCTCGCTGGCAAAGAAGGCCTTAGTGAACATGACTCGAAACCCGAGGCCGGTCGTTCGTATTAGGCTACGAAATGAAGGCATCAGAGTGACGCTTTCCCAGTACCGGCGTGGTCGCCACCGCTGATTAGGCTCTTGAGGTCCTCGACCGAGAGCCACGGACGGCTGCGGTGGATCATGCGGTGGCAATTGGAGCAAATCAGTGCAAGGTCTGCCAGCCGCGTAGTTGTTTGCCCACTGACCGAGAGCGCGACTCGATGGTGACACTCGATGTACCCGGCGCCCCGTGCGCCGTAGACTTTGGCGAAATCGAACCCGCAGGCCTCGCACACGATGCGTAACCCTCGTTGTTCTGCCTCGGCGATCTTTTTACGCCGGAGCTTGGGGTCCCGTTCGCGGCGGAAATGGGCGCGTAGGGCGAGTCCGCCCTCGTTGGCCTCATAGTCATCAACGTCCGGATCAGCATGCGTCGGGTTTGCGATGGATGGGTCGAGCAGAAGCTCTCGGATTCGGTCAGCCATCGCGTGCATGCCGATCGGATCGGCCTTGAAATCGTCGTAGACCTCACGGTCCAACCTGTTCCCGTTACTGCTTGGCGCCACGATGTTGTACGTCTTGAGAGCAACGCCTGACAAGTTTCGAAAGTCTGGATTGCGGCGACCGGGATGTATTGCAGTGCTTTGGAGTAGGAAGGACAGTTCATGGACGCGTTGATCGTCGGCTGCAAGCTGTCGCCAGCCGTTAGCCACGACCAAGTCACATGCCAAAATGATCTCGTCCCGTGACCAGTCCGGGTTTGGAAGGAAAGCAACGCTGAACCCGAGCGCTTCGAGCCGACGCGCAACCGTCTCGTCGCCCCCGCTGAAGTCACGAGGCGAGAGCGGGGTGCCAGCGCTGACCCCGTGGGCGTACCCGACGATGGCTTTGGAGTCGTAGAGCCGGCCGCCAAGATCTAGGAAGTACGCGCGGGCTGGCCCAAACCCCGTTGACCTGAGGAATGCTCTGCGACCGAGCCGGTCAAACTCTGCCGTAGCGGCAAGGACGCCTTCTCGGGTCAGGGCGGCGAGGGACATGCGTAGAAGTTAGATCGCGCCTACGACCGCCCGGCATCCACCTCCCGGGCCTTACCCGCGCCGGGTACTCGCCCACCGGTCTCAGTTTCGGTCTCGTTCGTCGACGTACGCCGCGGTTCCAAGACGTTCGCGATGGCGAGTCTTTCGAGGTGGTGGACGGTACTAGACGGAGCCGGACGGTAGATCTCAGACCTCGAAAGCGTGTGAGGGTTTACGCCCTCCGCGGGTTCAAATCCCGCCGCCACCGCTCTTAGCTTTACCTGCTGACGCCTGGTGGGTCCATGAGGACCCGGCCAGGCGTCTTTTGTTTGCCCGGTTCTCTAGTGGCACACCATTGTCGGTCACACGACGCTGTATCACTAGACAATGGTGTGTGACACACAGTATCGTGTGATGCATGCCCAGCGATGAGATCCTCCGGACCCATCTGCAGGAGCTGCGTCGGGGCACGGTCGTGGTGGCGAGCCTCGCCGCCCTCCGCCGTCCCGACTACGGCTACGCACTGCTGCAACGGCTCACCGGTCACGGCTTCCCGGTCGATGCCAACACGCTCTACCCGCTGCTCCGCCGCCTCGAGGACCAGGGGCTGCTGACCAGCGAGTGGAACACCGAGGAGAGCCGACCGCGCAAGTTCTACTGGACCAGCGAAGAGGGCGAGACGGTGTTGCACCAGCTCCTCGACGACCTGGCCGCCGTGCAGACCTCCATGACCGGGCTGATCCAAGGAGTGGACCGATGAGTTCCCTGACCGATCGCTATCTCGCCGCCACCCTCGGAGCGGTGCCCGCGGCCCGCCGCGAGGAGATCGCGACCGAGTTGCGCGCCTCCATCGAAGACATGATCGACGGCAAGGAGGCGGCCGGCGTTTCCGTCGCGGTCGCCGAGCGCGAGGTGCTCACCGAGTTGGGCGACCCGGCGGCGCTGGCCGCGCGCTATGCGAACCGTCGGCTGCAGCTCATCGGGCCGGCCTACTACCTGGTCTGGGAACGCCTGCTGAAGCTGCTGCTCTCGTTCGTCCCGGCGACGGTCGGCATCGTGGTCGGCCTGGTGGCGGCGGTCGACGGTGACGCCAGTGATGCGATAGGCAAGGGGATCGGCACCGCGATCGAGGTCGCGGTCCACGTCGCCTTCTGGACAACCCTGACCTTCGCCGTCATCGAGCGGACCAACACCCCGCTGAACCTGCCGGAGTGGAGCGTCGACCGGCTTCGCGAGGAGCGGGCGCGCGGCGAGCGGCAGGTCGGGTTGGCCGACTGTGTCGCGGCGGTCGCGCTCCTCGCGCTGGTCATCGCGTACCTGCCACTCCAGCATTTCCACTCCTGGGTGACGGACGCGGACGGCGGCAACCTGCCGATCCTCGACCCCGCGCTGTGGAGCTTCTGGCTGCCGTTCCTGATCGCCGTGCTGGTCGGCGAGGCGGTCGTCGAGATCCTCAGGTACCGGGCCGGCGGTTGGACCTGGCCGCTCGTCGCGGTCAACGCGGTGCTGGGCGCGGCGTTCGCGGTGCCGGTGGTGTGGCTGCTGCTGACCGACCGGCTGTTCAACCCCGACTTCGTGGCGCGGTTCGAGTGGCTGAGCCGGCCCGACAACCTGGACACGGTGGCGACCGTGGCGGTGGTTGCCACGATCGCGGTCACGCTCTGGGGCGTTTTCGACAGCACGGTCAAGGCGTGCCGCCGCTGATTCTGTTCTTCTTCGACGCCGGGCCCGCGTTTCGGGGCCCGGCGTCCTTTCATGTCAGCGGCGCGGACAGCTCGATCATGTTGCCCCACGGGTCGCCGATCAGGGCGAGGCGGCTGTTGATGTCCTTGATGTCGAACGGCCGGCCGAAGATGGTGACGCCGCGGGTGCTGAGCTCCGTGACGGTCGCGTCGACGTCGTCCACCCGCAGGCAGAAATGGTGATAGCCGGGGCGTTCCAGGCTGTCGATCACATTGGTGTAGTAGGTGCCCGGGTCGATGCCGCCACCACCGAACAGCTCGAGGTGGAAGTCGTCGTCGGCCGGCGGTGACAGATAGGCGAGCTGGAGGCCGGCCCAGGACCATTCGGCGACGACGCGGAAGTCCAGCATCTCGGCGTACCAGCGCTTCGCCTCGGCGTAGTCGGGCACGCGGACCGCGACGTGGTGACCGCGGGCGGAGGCCAGTGGGCTGGAAAGATTTTTCGCGGGTACGGACTGGGGCTGCTCGGCCATGGCGGTCTGGCGCTCCTTCCGGCGGCTCAGACGAGGTGGCTCAACTGGCCACGCTAATGCGGGCCGCCGGACCGTTTCCGGGAAACCCGTCGGGTTGCCTCGTTGACAGATCCGACCGGCAACCGGCGCAACCGCAGAATCGTCAGACCCACCGGCCAGCATTGACCCCGACGACCCATTCGACTCACGGGGGTGGTGGAAATGCCGACGTTAGGTGGTCGACTCCGAGAGCTGCGTCGGGCGCATGGCTTCAGCCTCGCCGACCTGGCCGCCCGGGTGCCCTGCGACAAGAGCCATTTGTCCAGAGTGGAAAACGGGCTGCGCCGGGCGACGCCCGCACTGCTGGCCAGGGTCGAGCTCGCGCTCGGCGTGCCGGGCCAGCTGACCTCAGCAGTTCCCGACGCCGTGGGTGAAGAGCCGTTGCACGTCGTCGGTGTAGCCGACGACCGTCTTCCGCACGGTGTGCCCGTCGTGCATGAAGAGATAGGCCTTGTCGCCGCTGGTCACCATCAGCCCGTCGAACTGATAGCTCCCCGCCGGCGCGACCATCGCCGTGGCTTGCGGATACGCCGCCTTTGCGGCGGCCAGCGACGTGCCGACACCGACACCCTCGGGCGTCTTGAGCGGCGGGTTGGCCCACAGCAGCACCAACTGGCCGTCGGCGAAGACGGGGTGGGCCTCACTCACGCCGGTGAGCACCGGCCCGCACGCGTTGGCGGGCTTGGCCATCGCACCCTGACTGGTCAGATCGGCGTCGGTCGCGCCGAGCGGCGCGCCGCTGACGCCTTGGAAGTCGACCACACTGGCCCGCGTCGCCGACGACGACGCGCTGGCATAGGCCGTGGACGGGCGTTGCTGGGTCGAATACGCGGTGAGGAGCGCGATGAGGACCAGCCCGACGATGACCAGGGGGACGTACCGTGGCTTCATGTGACCTCCCAAGCACACAACGTAGCCGTTATCCACAGGTTTATCCACAGCGTGTGGATAGAACGTGTGTACGAGCGGATGCGTGCTGAGCTGGCCTTACGCGTTGCCGCGGTGCACGGCGTCCCGCCGGTCGGTCAGCCGGGGAGCGGTGAAGTCACGGTTGTCGACGACAAGCTGGGCGCGCTCGTGCGGGCGCACCTCGTCCAGATAGCGACGCTCGCCCGGGATGTACTTCGTGCGATATCGCCGCTCCGCCTCCTGCGCGGACCCCATCCACGCCTGGTCGCGGACAACGCCCCGGCGCAGCACCTCGGCCAGCGGGATGTCGACGAAGATCCGCAGGTCCCAGTGCACGTCGAGCTCAGGGCGCTGCAGGAAACAGCCGTCGGCGACCAGGATGGCGTCGCCGGTCGCGGTGCGTGGCGGCCCGTCGAGCACGGTGAGGGCGGCGAAGTCCATCAGCTCGTGGCGATAGAGCCGACTGCCATCGGGCCCGAGGGGCACGAGCAGCTCGTCCCGGATCCCGTCGTTGTCCCACGAGTCGTGGTAGTAGCTGTCGGGAGAGTCATGCGGAAACCTGGTCCGTGCGGCGACGGCCCGCTTGAACCGGTCGATGTTGACCCGGATCACCTCACGCGCGGTGTGGCCACGCAGCACTTCGGCAAGCTCGTCGCCCAACGTCGTCTTGCCCGCCGCCGAGCACCCGTCGACCGCAACCCGCACGGGATGCGCCCGCTCCACCTCGAGCACGGCGACCGCCAACGCCGCCAGCACCTCGTCGCGTCGCCCCACGTGAGCCTCCCGCCGATCGACAGGCATACAAATGTAGGGCCGGTCCGCAACGGACCGACCCCACTCACGAAATCGCGGAGAACGCGCGGAGGATACGAGATTCGAACTCGTGAGGGTGTTAACCCAACACGCTTTCCAAGCGTGCGCCCTAGGCCTCTAGGCGAATCCTCCGTCGCACAGGATACAGGTCCGCCCGGAGCGGTCCAGGCCACCCCAAACGCGGCGATCGGCCGGTCCGGGTAGGCTAGGGGCAACCTCTCGTGCGGCGTACATCCTGTGAACCTCCCCAGGGCCGGAAGGCAGCAAGGATAAGCGGGCTCTGACGGGTGCACGAGGGGCCTTAATCTTTCCGGCCGAGTCAGGCCCAATCCGTCTGTGCCGCATACCAGCCGAGTTGCATGCGGGTGCGCACGCCGGCCAGTTCCATCATTCGCGAGACGCGGCGTTGCACCGTGCGCATCGACATGCCCAGTTGGGAAGCGATGGCGGCGTCCGTGAGGCCGGCCAGCAGCAGGGCCAGCACCTGGCGGTCCAGCGGCGAGAGGGTCTGCTCTCCGGCTCTCTCGTCGAGGGCGCCGCCGGGGGCCAGTTGGAGCGGGCGGGCCTGCTCCCACACGGCGTCGAAGAGGGCCTGCAATGCGTCGAGCAGGCCGCTGCGGTGCACCACGATCGCGGTGGGTTGGTTGGTCTCGTCCGCCATCGGCAGCACGCCGATCGCGCGGTCGGCGATCACCAGCTTGATCGGCACGTGTTCGGTGACGCGCACCTCTTCCCCCGCGGCCAGCGCCGCGGCGGCGTCGGCGGTGCCGCCCTCCTGCTCCAGGACGGCGCGCTCGACCACCACGCGGTAGCGGACGCCGCGGCTCAGGCCCTCGGACTCCGCCTTGTTGTCCTGCCGGCTCACCGCGAGCGTGGTGGCGGTGACCAGGGCCTGCACCTCGTCGGTCGCGGTCGCCTGGAGCTGCTCGAAGCGGCGGCTGATCACGTCGACACCCGTCACCACCTCGACCAGGTCGCCGGCGGCGCGGTCGGCGGCCGTCGCGCGGTAGCGGGCGGCCAGGTTGGCCAGCTCCAGCTCCGCCCGGCGGAGCTGGTCGCGGCGCAGGGTGACCAGCGGGCCCAGCGCGAAGGTCGGTGAGCTGGCGATGTAGCGGCCGCCCGACCGGGCGGCCAGGCCGAGGCCGTGCAGGCTGGCCAGCGCGGCGTCCGCCTCGGGCACGGTGGTGTCGAGGGCCGCGGCGAGCTCGGCGGTGGTCGCGGCCGGACGGGCGACGAGCTCGCGGTACGTCGCCTCTTCGATGGGCCGCAGACCGAGCGCGGCGAGCGGTGAGGTGTCGGTCACTTACTTCCCCCAGGTCAAGCGCTGGCGAGTATGCGCCATGACCTAAATACGACGCAACCGCGGCGCCCGCGCGCTGTCGCGCGTGTGCCACTGTGAGCGAAGTCGGCGCAGGCCCCTCACCCCCCAACTGCGCCGGCTACCTCGTCCGATGTCCGGGCGTTGCCGGTCCTTTGGCGGCGCCCGGATCACCGTTACGGGGCGGGCAACCTGTCGGTGCGGCGTGAGAGGCTAGACGCCGTTGGGAGGACCCGTGGCGCTGGCGCTCTACCGCAAATACCGGCCTCGGACATTCGCCGAGGTGATCGGTCAGGAGCACGTGACCGAGCCGCTGTCGCAGGCCTTGCGCAGTGGTCGGCTTCACCATGCCTACCTGTTCTCCGGCCCACGGGGCTGTGGCAAGACCTCCAGCGCGCGCATCCTGGCCAGATCGCTCAACTGCGAGCGCGGGCCGACTCCTGAGCCCTGTGGGGTCTGTGAGTCCTGCCGGGCGCTCGCCTCCGACGGCTCCGGCTCGATCGACGTCATCGAGATCGACGCGGCCAGCCACGGCGGCGTCGACGACGCCCGTGAGCTGCGCGAACGCGCCTTCTTCGCGCCGGCGTCCAGCCGCTTCAAGATCTATGTGATCGACGAGGCCCACATGGTGTCGACGCAGGGCTTCAACGCTCTGCTGAAGCTCGTCGAAGAGCCACCCGACTACGTCAAGTTCATCTTCGCGACGACCGAGCCCGACAAGGTCCTCGGCACGATCAAGTCGCGCACGCACCATTACCCCTTCCGGCTGATTCCGCCGGGCATCCTGCGGCCTTACCTCGAGCAGCTCGCCGAGGCCGAAAACGTGAAGATCGAGCCGGCCGTCTTCCCGCTGGTGGTGCGGGCGGGCGCCGGCAGCGCCCGCGACTCGCTCTCGGTGCTCGACCAGCTGATCGCCGGCGCGGGCCCGGAGGGCGTGGGCTACGCGCGGGCGGTGGCCCTGCTCGGGGTGACGGACGCCGCGCTGATCGACGAGATGTGCGACGCGCTGGCCGCGGGCGACGGCGCCGTCGCCTACGCCACGATCGACCGGGTCGCCGACGCGGGCCACGACCCGCGCCGCTTCGCGTCGGATCTGCTGGAGCGGCTGCGCGACCTGATCGTCATGCAGCAGGTCCCCGAGGCGGCGGCCAAGGGTCTGATCGACGGCCCGGCCGACCAGCTCGAGCGGATGACCGCCCAGGCACAACGGCTCGGCCCGGCGACGCTGTCCCGGTCCGCCGACATCGTGCACAACGGCCTGATCGAGATGCGCGGCACGACCGCGCCGCGGCTGCTGCTCGAGCTGATCACCGCCCGCATGCTGCTGCCGACGGGCGACGAGGCCAGCCTCCTGCAGCGGGTCGAACGCATGGAACGCCGCCTGGCCCGCGCCGGCGACTTCGACGCGGATGACGACCATTCCGGCCCAGCGGCGCCGGCGGGTCCTACCGCGGGCC
>NZ_BONC01000124.1 GCF_016862515.1 Asanoa iriomotensis | reverse complement strand
CGACGCCTGGGCCCGTCGCAGGCCGCGTTGATCGGCAGGACACGCCCTACCGGTGCCAGGCCGCCCAGAGGGTGGCGTAGGCGCCGCCGGCGGCGATCAGTTCCGCCGGCGTGCCGATCTCGACGATGCGGCCGTGTGCCATCACCGCGATGCGGTCGCAGGTCTGTGCCTGGGTCAGGCGGTGCGCGACCACGATGGCGGTGCGGTCCTGTAGCAGGGCCGCGCTCGCCTGGTCGAGCTGGCGGGCGCCCGCGCTGCCGGCCTCCGCGCTCGCCTCGTCCAGGATGACCACCGGCGGGTCGACCAGCGCGATCCGGGCCAGCGCCAACTGCTGCGCCTGGCTCGCGGACAGCGGGTGCTCGCCGTCGCCGACCCGGGTGGCGAGGCCCGCCGGCAGCGCCGCCACCCACTCGTCGGCGCCGACCAGCTTCAGGGCGGCCTGCAGCTCCTGGTCGGTCGCCTCGGGCACCGCCAGCCGCAGGTCGTCGGCGAGCGTGCCGGCGAAGACGTGCACCTCCTGGGTGACCACGCCGACGAGGCGGCGCAGCTCGTCTGGCGCCAGTGAGGCGATCGGCTTGCCGCCCAGGCTGGCCGAGCCACCCGACGCCGGGAACACGCCGCCCAGGATGGCCGCGAGCGTGGTCTTGCCGGCACCGCTCTCCCCCACGACCGCGAGCGACCCGCCGGCCGGGACCTCCACCGACACGTCGTGCAGCACGGTCGGCCCGTCCAGGTAGTGGTGCCGGATCCCGGTCGCGACGACGGCGGTGGCGACCCGTGGCGGAGCCGAGCCGGCGCGTGCGGGCAGCGACAGATCGGCGACGCCGACCAGCCGGGCCAGCGCGGCACCCGCCGACTGCACGTCGTTGAACGTGACCAGCAGCATGCCGAGCGGGCCGAACAGGCGGTGGAAGAGCAGCGCCGCCGCCGTCACCTCGCCGACCGTGCTCGCGTCGGCGCGGACCAGCAGGAAGCCGGTGAACAGCACGGCGGAGAGCCCGATCGCCTCGGCGTAGTTCATCACGTTGGCGAACCAGAGGAAGCCGCGCACGGCCCGCAGCCGCGCGTCCACGGCGCCGCGGGACGCCTGCTCGACGCGGGCGCTCTGGCGGTCCTCCATCCCGTACGCGTGCACGGTCCGCGCACCGTTGAATGTGGACAAAAGGCTCTGCGTGCGCACCGCGACCGCCCGCCGCTCGGTGGCGTACCGGGCCTTCGCCTGTGGCAGGAACCGGCGCAGGGCGACCACGTACACCGGGAACACGACGAGGAACGCGAGCGCGATCCGCCAGTCCAGGGTGGCGAAGCCCGCGAACGTGATGACCACCGTGACGATCGCGCCGAACACCTGGGCGGCGAGCTGGGTCGCGTCGGTCACCTGCTCGACGTCGTCGGTGACGCGGGACGCCACGTCGCCGGCGCCGGCGGCCTCGAGCCGGGCCGCGTCCATCCGCAGCGCGTGGTCGAGCACCTCCTCGCGCAGGTCGGCGCAGGCCCGGATGCCCCACTCGGCGACCAGCCAGCGGGCGACGCCGGTCAGCACCGCCGCGGCCAGACCGGCGACCAGCGTCCAGGCCGCGAGGCCGAGCAGCTCGTGCGTGCCGCCGCGGGCGATCACCAGGTCGACGATGCGGCCGAGCAGGATCGGCACGATCACGGCGGCCACGCTCGCCGCCGCCGAGACCAGCACGGCGAGCACACCGAGCCGCGGGTGCCGGCGCAGCTTGCGGCCGAAGGCGCGGGCGGTCGCGCGCCCGCTCGCGATGGGCAGAATCATCGCAACACCACATCCGCGTACGCCGGAACGGCAAGAAGATCCCGATGCCGTCCCGTGCCGGCGACCCGGCCCTCGGAGACGAACACCACGCGGTCGCACCGGTCGAGCAGCGGCGCGCTGGTGGTGACCAGGACCGTGGCCCGACCGGCCCGGTGCCCGCTGATGCCCTCCGCGATCGCGTGCTCGGTGACCGCGTCGACCGCCGTCGTCGGGTCGCGGAACACCATCACCGGCCGGTCGGCCAGCAACGCCCGGGCGACGGCGACCCGCTGCCGCTGACCGCCCGAGAGGTTGGTGCCGTGGTCGAGCAGCGCGTGGTCGAGCCCGCCCAGGTCGCCGGCGGAGGCCGCCGCCATGGCCGAGGCCATCGCGGCGTCGTCGGGTGGCCCGTCGTCCGTGCGTAACGCCTCGCGCAGCGTCTCGCCGAACAGGTCGACGGCGTGCGGCTCGACGAGCAGCACCCGGCGCAGGGAGGCGATGTCCAGCTCGGTCAGCGGCACGCCGGCCAGCGTCACGGCGCCGCTTTCGGGTTGCCGCGCGCCGGCGAGCAGCTCGGTGACGGCGTCCGCCGCGGCTATCTCGCTGGTGACGACGCCGAGCAGCTCGCCCGGCCGCACCGTCAGGCTGACCCCGTCGAGGCCGGTCGTGTGCACGTCGTCGAGCACGACCTCGCCCGGCACCGCCGCCACGTCACCGGACCCGGCCAGCTCCGGCGCCTCCAGGACCTCCGCGACGCGGGCCGCGCTGGCCCGGGCGGTGGCCAGCCGGAAGACGCAGTCCGCCAGATTGAGCACCGGGTCGGTGATGAACGCGGCCAGGCCGACGATCGTGATGAGCTCGCCGATGGTGATCCGCCCGCGCAGCGCGAACCAGCCGGCGAGAGCGGCGACGACCGCGATCAGCAGGCCGGTGGTGAACGTGGACACGCTGACGAACGCGGCACCGGCCTTGACCGCGCCGACGTTGGCGCGCAACGACGTGCGGCTGGCCAGCCGGTAGCGCCGGGCTGCCTCCTCGACGCCGCCGAACCCGCGCAGCGGCCGCAGCCCGGTGAGCAGGTCCGACGCGGTGCCGGCGGCCTGGCCGAGGGCCTCCTGCCGAGCCGAGGTGTGCCGCTCGACCAGCGGACCGAGCGCGTTGAGGGCGAGCACGAGCACCGGGATGCCGACCACCAGACCGATGCCGAGCGACCACTCGATCCGCAGCAGCACGACGGTCGAGACGATGAGGCCGATCGAGGCGGACACCACCCGGCTGCCCAGCTCCAGTAGCTCGGCAGCGCCTTGAGTGTCGGAGGTCGCGATGGACAGCAGCTCGCCGGTCTGCCGGTCGGTGCTGATCCCGCGCCCGGTGACCACCCGCCGGACGACCCGCAGCCGCAGCAGGTGCGCCTCTTCCAGCTCGGCCTTCGACAGGAACCAGAGCCCGGTGCGCCAGCCCATCGTGAGCGCGGTGAACAGCGCGAAGACGCCGAGCAGCGACCACACCATCGCCGTCACGGACCCGGTGCCGACGGCCTGGTCGACGACCAGACCGATGGCGACGGGCACGAGCGCCTCGCAGAGCTGGTGCAACGACCAGAACCCGGCGGTCAACGCGACCCCGCGGCGCTGGCGCCGGAACATCCCACCGATCAGCCGGCGGGTCGCGCCGCCCGTGGCCTCCGTCATCCCCACCCCAACCTCGACAAGTTAGGAGAGGCTAACTTGCAGACTCCCGCGGCGTCACGCGCGTTTCAGGTCACGTCGAGATCGATGCGGACCGTGACCGGGTCATTGTCGGAGAGCGCGGCGGTCGTTACGCAGAGCCGGCGGGCGAGGTTGGTCTCGCCGATGGTCCGCCGGCGCGCGACCGGGTCGTCGTCGGGCAGCACCCGGGCGGTGCCGGTGCGCCAGCGGCCGCGGCTCACCTTGACCCGCACGTGCGGGTCGGCGTCCAGGTCGCGCACCCAGTCGGCCCGGCCGTCGACGGCGACGAGCCAGAACACGTCGCCGTCGAGACCGTCGCAGATCGGGGTGTGCCGGCGCTTGCCCGTCCGCCGGCCGGTCGTCTCCAGCAACGCGTCGCCCGGGATCGGCAACCGCAACGCCCACGCGAGCCGCACGACCGGGTTGACCAGCGCGTTCAACCCCACCATCGGTCAGTGCCCGGCCCCGGCCGGCCGCAGTGCGGCGGTGGGTGCGCCGGCCCGGTCCGCCAGCCCGGCGAAGAGTTCGTCGATCGCGTCCAGCGCGTCGGTCCGGGGCTGCCAGCCGAGTTCGGCGACGGCGCGGGCGGAGGACAGCAGCGGCATCCCGGCGACCAGGTCGATCCAGCCGGGCTCGACCGGCTGCAGGCGGGCGTGCCAGGTCACGCCGGCCGCGGCCCGCAACAAAAGCAACGACACCGGGACCACCCGGCCCCGGTAGCGGCGGGCCAGCGTGGGGCCGTCCAGCACCGGGTCCGCGGCCACGTTGAACGCGCCGCGCACGTCGGCGAGCGCGGCACGCACGTACGCGTCGGCGACGTCGTCGGCGTGCACGCCCTGCACGCGCAGGCGTGGCGCGCCGGGCACCAGCGGCAGCCGGCCGGAGCGCAGCAGGCCCAGCGGTGCCAGCGGGCCGATGAACAGCCGGGCGATCTCGGACGCGGCGGCACGCTGGAAGGTCAGCGCCGGCCGCATCCGCACCACCCGCAGCGTCGGGTACGTGCCCTCGACCTCGTCGAGCAGTCGCTCCACATGCGCCTTGTCGCGGCTGTAGGTGGACCAGCGCACGCCGGTCACCGGCCACGACTCGCCGATCTTGTAGTCCTTCGGTCCCGGCGCGTACGCACCGACCGAGGACGCGACCACGAACGCGGGCACGCCGGCGCGCGCGACCGCCAGCGCCACGTTCGCGGTGCCCTGCACGTTCGTACGCCGGATGCCTGTCCGGTCGTGGCTGGGTTGGATCTGCCAGGCGAGGTGGATCAGCGCGGCGGCGCCCTTGGCGGCCTCGGCCACCGCACCCGTCGCACCCGGGCGGCCCACGTCGACCGTCCACCAGTCCACACCGGCGTAAGGCGCGCCGGCCGCCGCGTCCGGCACCCGCCGGGCCACGCCGACGATCTCCGTCACCGAGGGTTCCCGCGCCAGCCGGCGCAGCACCGCCGAGCCGACGTTGCCGGACGCTCCCACGACCACGACCTTCATCCCCGGCGACTACCCCGTGCGGCCCGGATGATGCGCATAGTCACCCGCCGAGGGGGTATTAGGGACACCATCTGTCGCATCGAGGGAGGAACGCCGCTATGTTCGCCACCGCCGTCCGCCGTTGGGCCATCGTCGCGGTCGCCCTGCCGCTGGCCGCCGCCGGCATCCGCAAGGTCAGCCAGGTCGTCGAGGCCCGCCGCGGCCCGAGCGGCATGACGAAGGGCATGCGACAGGTCGCCGACGCCCTCGGTGCCGGCCGCCGCCGTCGCCGCCACTTCTTCTGATACACAGTTTCTGAGTCCACAGTAGGGCGTGACCCCACCTGAACCCTCGGTCACGGGCGTCAGGGATCATGGGGTGGTGAGTTTCGACCTTGTTGTGCTCGCTGCCGGCACCGCGGCGTCCCTCGACGACGTGCGGGCGATGGCGGACCGGTGCGCCGGTCGGTCGCACGACGGCGGCGAGCCGGACCCGCGGATCGCCGCCTTCCACGGCGATCTGCGGGCCGCTTTCCCGGACCTGTCCACGCACGAGGGTGAGTCACCCTGGGTCACCAGGCCGCTCGCCGTCGGTGTCGAGCACGTCGCGATGTCCATCGCGCACACGCCGCTCGGTGACGACGCGGTCGAGTTGGTGCTCCAGCTCGCGCAGAAGCACGGCCTGGTGGTCTACGACCCGCAGGCGGACGAGGCGACCGGGCTCGGCGGCGACTACGCCGGCCCGGCCGACTGACCTCAGATCTTCGTCACCACCTGACCGAGCACCTCGACCAGCTTCGCCTGCGGCACGATCTGCGGTGCGGCGAAGATGACCAGGCGCAGGTCGGTCTCGTACGGCACCGTCACCGCGACGACCCGGAACGCGTCCTTGACGTAGCCGACACCGGCCGTGCCCAGGTCGTCGACCGGCGTGGTCTCGACCCCGCTCGCGGCGGCAATGGTCTCGATCGTGCTCTCGGCCTTCGCCGACTGGTCGGGCCGGGTCGAGACGGTCAGCGCGAACGGCTCCTGCCCGTCCTTCCCGTACGCGCAGCTGTAGGCGACCTCGCCGTCCGACTTGTCGACCGGCAGCTCGCGCGCCTTCAGCGTGGACTTCGACGTGGGACCGAGCACCTTCATCACCGTGGCGGCGGACAGCAGCTTGCACGCCGAGGTGACCTTCGCCAAACGTGCGGGTGCGGTCGACGCCGGCGGCGCCGCCACCCATTCGCCACCGGTGGCCGGCTCACCTCCACCACAGCCCGCGGCGAGCACGGCGACAGCCACCAGCAGGACAACCCCGTGAGAGCGGAACAAAAGAAACAACCCTTCCCCGTGTACGGAAGCCGGACACTCCCGGCACCTTCCGGGGTACTAGCGCCGTAAACCCGGCGGGCGTCACCTCGGTCAGAGGTCGACGCGGTAGACCGCTCGGCGCAGAGTGGGCCGGGCGACCTCGACGAAGCCGGCCGCTTCGAACATCCCCGCCGTGCCGACGTGCAGCTCCGTCAAGAGCACCTTCTTCGTGAGGATCGGGTACCCCTCGACGGCCCGGGCTCCGCCCGACCGGGCGTGCGGCACCGTGGCCCGGGCCAGCTCGCCGGCCACACCGCGCTTGCGGAAGCCCGCCCGGGTGACGAAACACGTCACCGCCCACACCGTCTCGTCGGCCCTGTCCTCCGTCCGGTCCAGCCACGGCACGCGCTGGTTGCGGACCATCCCGTGGTACGCCGGGCGGGGTTCGACCGCGCACCAACCGACCGGCTCGTCGTCGAGGTACGCGACCAACCCGGACGGGTCCTCTGCCTGGGCGCGCAGGCGGTCGACACGCTCGGCGACCGGGAACCCGGCGAAGTGCTCTCGCGGATTCAGCTTGTACCGCTGGCACTGGCAACCCGCGGCCGCGCCGCGACGGCCGAAGACGGTCTGCAGGTCGGTGAAGGGCACCGAGTTGGACGCAACGGTGGTGACGGTCGGCATCCGGCACATTCTGCCCGGCCGTGTCCAGACGAGCGATGAACATCCGATGACCGGTCGGGCGCGGGCGGCTACACCCGGCCCGAGCTGTGAGATCGTTCGCGGCGGGAGGTGCGGATGCTCGTCGTCGTGCTGCTCGCGCTGGCGGCCGCCGTCCTCCTTTCCCTGGCGGCGGCCCTGCAGCAGCACGGTGCCCAGCGCGTCGCGCGGTCCAGCACCAGCCGGCGCGGCCCGCTGCCCCTCCTGGGCGTCGCGCACCGCCTGGTCCGCTCGCCCACCTGGGTCACCGGGCAGGTGGCCAGCGCCCTCGGTGCCGGCGTGCAGGGTGCCGCGTTGCACCTCGGTTCCGTGGCTCTCGTGCAGCCCCTGCTCGCCACGCAACTGCTCTTCGCGCTGCCGCTGGGCGCCCGCCGCACCCGGACCTGGCCACGGACCACGGACTGGCTGGCGGCGACCGCGATCGTCGGCGCGCTGACGCTGTTCCTCACCGTCAAGGGCGCGATCCCCGCGCACGGCCACTCCGATCCCGACCGCGTGCTGCTGGCGACGGCGGCCACCGCGGTGCTGGCCGGGTTGCTGGTGGGTGCGGCCGCGAAACGCAAGGACCGCTTCGGGTACGCGACGCTGCTCGCCGTCGGCGGCGCGCTCTGCTCCGCGCTCAGCGCCGTCCTCCTCAAGGTGGCCGGCGAGAGCGTCACCGAGCACGGGCTGGCCAGAACCATGACCGACTGGCCCGCGTACGCGCTGGTGGGTGCGATTCTCGGCGCCCTGCTGCTCGGCCAGCAGGCGTTCGCGTCCGGCTCGCTGGCCGCCGCCGTGACCGCGGGGTCGGTGACCAACCCGGTGGCCAGCTACCTGCTCAGCATCGTGGCCTTCCACACCGCCCTGCCGCACGGCGCGGGTCCGCGCACCGCGCTGGCCGGCGCCGCCGTGTTGCTGCTGGTCGGGGCGTGGGGCCTGGCCCGCTCGCCGCTGACCTCAGGCGGCCAGCCCGATCCGGGGCGCCGGCGTGCGGAGGCCGGCGAGCATCGGGAGGCTCTTGCTGATGACGCCGGTGACGCCGACCCGCGTCGCCTGCTCCAGCGCCGCCGGCGTGTCCACCGGCCACGCGAGCACCACGTCGGTGGCCCGGCGCAACTCGTCGACCACGGCCTCGTTCAGCAGCCGCAGGCGGATCGACACGCCGTCCACCCGGCCGCGGCGCAGGCGGGCGCGCAGGCGGGCCAACTGCACCGGGTCGCTGGCGGACAGGACGCGGCGCACGTGCGGCTGGCCGGCGAACGCGTCGAGCATCGCCCACTGCTTGGTGCACACCGCCACCGGTACGCCGCACGCGTGGTCCCGCAACGCCTGCGCGACCTGCGGCGCGACGGCCAGTGACGGGCCCTTGAGGTCGAGCATCAGCCGCGGGTCGCCGGCCGCGGCGGCCAGCAGGTCGGGCAGCGACGGCACGGCCAGGTTGCGCCGGCGGTTGACCTCGGTCCATTGCTCCCAGTAGAGGTGCGGGCCGATGGCCTTGCGGTGCCGGACCTCGAGCACACCCCGGTAGAGGTGCACGTCGGCCTCGACCAGGTCGACACCGGCGGCGAGCGCGGCGCCCAGGCCGGCCAGCGTGTTGCCGGCCCGGTGCGCGACGGAGAGCAGGCTCATGACGCGCAGGTTAGCGGTCGAGAGATGCCCAACCGCCGATCTATGGGCGTCCGCAGGTTGAGCAAACGGCGAACCGGCGGTGACGCCAGATGTGAGACGGATTCTCCGGATTCTCATCTTTTGTGCCGTGGTTTTCCGGCAATATCGGCCGTACAGGCCTGGACGGGTCGCGTGTCCGGCTCGGTGCCGATGTTACGGGCGTTCTTACGGGGGATCACGATGAAGAAGCGTGCGCGGCTTGGTGCCGTGGCAGTGATGAGCGCGATGGGCCTGCTCGCGGGCGTGCCCGCGTTCGCGCGCGTGCAGTCGGACATCAGCGGCACGGGTACGGACATGTGCGCGACCAGGGACTCGCCCGCGGGGCCGCCCGCGGGGCCGCCTGCCGACTCGTCCGACGAGTGGGCCGAGCCGTCGCCCGGTGGCGAGGTCTACCTCGACCCCGCGCCGACGGACGTGCCCCTGCCGCCATTGACCGCACCGGTGCCGGGCGCGCCGCCCGGAGCCGCGCCGGCGCCGCAGCCGTCGGGGGCGCTGCCGGTCGCGCCGGACGCGGGGCCCGGCGCCGCACCGCTGAAGGAGCAGCCCGCACCCGCGCTGACGCCGACACCCTCGCCCGAGCCGGCCGCGACCGGGGTCGCCCCGCTGGTCGCGCCGGCACCGACGGCGACTCCGACCGCGGACCCGGGCCTGGCGCCCGCGGTGCCCGGCGTGACCGTCGCGCCCCAGGTGGCCCCCACCGTCGAGCCGACGGCCCCGGGTATCGCGCCCACGACCGCGCCGCCGGCCGCCGCCGTGGCTCCCGGGTCGACGGCCACCCCCGATCCGGCGCCGTCCGGTGTGATGCCCCTCGCGCCGGACCCCAGCGCGCTGCCCGGCCCGAGCGCCCTCCCGGACCCGACCGCGCTCCCCGACGCGACCGCCCTCCCCGATGCGACCGCCCTCCCCGATGCGACCGCGCTGCCGGACCCGACGGCCACGGCCGACCCGACCGCGCTGCCTGACCCGAACCTGTTGACCGACCCGAACCTGCTCTCCGACCCGAACGCGCTGACCGACCCTGGCCTGCTCACGGACCCGGGGCTGCTGCCTGATCCCGCCGCGACCCCGGATCCGACCGCCACACCGGACCCGGCCGCGGGCGCCGGCGGGATCGGTGGCGGCGCGGCCGAGCCGGGCGCGCCGGCGGTCGTCCCCACGGCGACCGCCACGCCCGACCCGGCGGCCGGCCTGACCCCGGAACCCACGGAGACACCGGAGGCCGTGGCCGGCCTCCCGGCGGGCCCCACCGCCGTGCCCGGCCTCGCGGTGGACCCGGGCGCCGAGCCGTACGCGCTGTCCGCTCCCCCGGTGCCCTATGGCGCACCCGGCCTCGCCGAAGAGTCGGACGCCGTGCCCGCCGACCCGAACGCGCTGCCCGCTCCTCCGTTGCCCTACGGCGCACCCGGCCTGCCGGGGCAGTCCGTGGTGGTGCCCGGGGTCACCCCGACCGCCGAACCGCCTGCCGCCGACCCGTACGCGCGGGTCGCGCCCGAGGCCGTGCAGACCCCGTCGGGGCTGCCGGACCACAGTGGGTGGAGCGTCGACGACGGCTCGACGCCTGACCGGTCGTGGCCCGGCGACGGCACGACCGCGGGCGGCGCGCCGTCGGTCGAGACGTTCCAGGCGCCGGACGCCTGCGAGCCGGGCGAAGAGGAGGAGGCCGCACCGGACCCCTACGCCGAGGGCTTCAGCGACGGCTACGACGAGGGCTACCAGGCGGCGCTGGCCGAGCACGGCCTGGCGGAGCCGGAGCACCAGGACGAGGAGGAGTACACGGAGCCCGACCCCGAGCCCGACCACGGCTACCAGGAGGAGGCCGAGCCGCAGCGGTCCTGGCACGACGAGCCGGCAAGACACGAGGAGCCGGCCGCCGCTGAGCCCGCCCGGCCCGAGCCGGTCAAGGCCGAAGCCCCCATGCTCACGGAGCCCGCACCCGGCGACGTCGGCGCGCGCGTGGGTCGACCGGTCACCGAGCAGCCCGCCGCCGCCCCGTGGGGCCCGGACGCCGCCGCGCAGTCCGACGACCCGTCCGCCCCGACCATGGGCTGGATGCCCAGCACCGGCGGCAGCGGCGGCGGCGGCGGCGCCGAGGCGACCGAGCAGTCCGCCAAGAAGGCCAGGACCGCGACGGCGCCGGCAGTCGGCTAGGGGGTGTCTCGTGGATCAGGGTGGTGCGCCGGCGA
>NZ_BONC01000123.1 GCF_016862515.1 Asanoa iriomotensis | reverse complement strand
TGCACCAGGGCTTCGACGACTTCACCGCCGACGCCGCAACCAGCGGCACCGACGCCGCCGTCGAAGCACTCGCCCACGTCGCCGCCATCCTCAACCGCGAACACGCCAACCTGCTGCGCGCGACCGCATACCCGCCCTCGGATGCCACCGACGAAACCGACAACGACGGCGCGTTCACCGTGGTCGGGGTGTGGGTCGACGACGAACCGATCCCGGTCGGCGTGATCGCTGGACGCCACGACGTCAGCGGCGGCGACGGCGAGCGGTTCGGCCAGGGTGTCTGGGCGGCCACCGTCGACGCCGACGACGAGCGCGACGCCGAGCAGGCCGCCGTCGCCGTCGTGCGCGAACACGACCAGTAACCCAACGGCCCGCGCAGCGGGCAGGCCCAGCCGGGCCCTCTCCGCAGGGATCACCCTGCACACCTTCGCGAGGTGAGGGCAGCCGGCTGCTACCGGCTGCCCTCGGTACCTCCTCGTCCTCGTCACCAGGAGGCATCACCAGTGTTCACCATCCTGACCGTCGCAGCCGTTGCGGCCGTCGTCGCCATGTTGGGCGGCTGGGCCGGTTACCGACTCGGCACCCGCCGTATGGCCACCCTGCAAACGGCCCTCGACGTCGCGGTGCGCACCGCCACCACCGACCCGCTCACCGGGCTGGCCAACCGCAGCGCGCTGACCCGGCGGCTCGCCCAGCTCGACCGGGAACGGCGGCCGTTCGTGCTGGCCATCGTGAACCTCGACCGGTTCTCCACCACCAACCAGTGGGGCTACCGCATCGGCGACCAGCTGCTGGTCCTGCAGGCCGCACAGCTGCGCCACGCCGCCACCCAGCGCGGCGGCACCGTCTACCGGCTCGTCGCCGACGAGTTCGCGGTCGTCTGGCCGGCCACTGCCGGGGTCACCGTTGACGCCGCCGCCGAGCTGCCCGCCGGCGTCCTCGCCGCGCTGCGCGGATCGGTCGAGCTGCGCATCGACAGCCGGGCGGTGTATGTCCACACGAGCGCTACCGCCGGCGTCACCGTCTCCGAGCATCTCGGCACCGGTGATCCCACCTCGCGGATGCTCCGCAACGCCGACACCGCCCTGCAGCACGGCAAGCGCACCGCGCCCGGAACCGCGGTGCGGTGGCGACCCGGGCTGGCCGCGCTGCCCCGCCCCCGCCGCGACAGCCGCCCCGGCACCCCGACGGCAGGTGTGCGATGAGCGCCACGGTCACGGCCCTGGACCATCTGCTGTCCGTCTTCGGTACCCACACGCGGGTCGAGCAGCTCGAAGAGTTCCTCCGCACGGTCTCCGGACACCACACCGAGCTCGCCGAGCATCTGCGCGGCCAGCTCGACGCGGGCGGCTTCACGCACGCGCACAGCCTGATCACCCCGGCCGGCGCCCGGCAGCTGGCCACTATCCACGACGCCAGTGCCGCCGACGCCATTGCCATGGCCGATTCCATCGCGCAAGCCCTGAACCCCGACACCGAGGAGGACCAGTGACCACCCGGACGACCCTGACCAATCCGTGGACCGTCGCTGTCGCCGACAGCGGCAGTCCGAGTCATCCGTCCATCGCCTACGTCATCGCCGCGCACGACCGCGCCGACGCGATCGCCCGCGTCCACGCCCACCACAGCACCGTGACCGGGTGCCGCGCCGAGCAGATCCTGACCGTCGCCGCCGACCCGGGAGTGCCGCCGGCCGACGCCTGGTACGGATGGACCGACCTGCGCGGTATCAAGGCCCTGCGGCTGGTGATCGAGCCCGCCGAGGTCCGCGAACTGGCCCGGCTGCGGCTTCGTCTGCGGCGCTGGAACGCCATGATGGCGCCCTACTACGCCGCGGAAGACGCCGACGCCGCGGAGATCCCGCCGTCGGCGTGGCACGCCTACGACGATGAAGCCGAGGCCATCTGCGACGCCGTCGACTCGCTGCTCGGGGCGGTGCGCGCATGACCGGGACAGCGATGGCCACCGAACCCGTGTACGGGCTCATCGAGTGGGACGGGTCCTACCGGCCGACGGTGATCGTCGGTTGCTGCTTCGACGCCGTCGTCCGCGACATCATCGCCATCTTCACCGCCGTGGTGGCCACCGGCGGCGCGGTCGGCAGCCCGGAGTTCCAGCAGCAGCATCCGCTGCCGGACCCGCACGCGTCGGGCGAGATCATCGCCGACTGGCTCGACGCGCTGCGCGAAGACACCACCGTGCCGTACGTGACCCTGCTGGACGCGACGGACCTCGTGCACACCGGCCACAACCTGCTCGTCGTGGACCGGTACGCCGCCAACCCTTACGTGAGCCGCCGCATCGAACGGCAGCCCGCCGCCGTCGCGCACGAGCCGGGACGTGTGCCCACGGTGGTGAGTGCACCGCCGACCGTCGTCAACGGATACCCAGTGGTGGCCGCGGTCGCCGAGCGCGAGGACGCCGGCAGTTGGATTGTCATCTGCCGTCGCACCGAGCGGATGCCGGACTGGGCCGCCGACACCGCCTGGTACGTCACCTGGCGGGCGTGGCACGCCGGCGGACGCTGGCACGCCGAGCGCGGCGACTACGGCCCGCACCATGGGCTGACCTGGGCCCAGGCCCAGCAGTCGCTGCTGCGCCGGCTCGACCTTCCCACCCCCTCGCAAAGGCCGGCGGTCGACCCCGACGTGTACCTGCGCGCCGACGACGACGGCGACTGGCTGACCTGCCCGTCCTGCCACGAACCGATCACCATGCTGACCGGCGGCGACCGTCTGGGCTCCCTGCTCGCCGAGGTCACGTCCCACCGCTGCGACCCCGCTACCACGCCCTGACAACCCCGACGCCGCTAACAGGAAGGACACCCACGTGACAACACTGAAGACCCGGGTGCGGGTCTACAGCCACACCCTGCTGCACCAGTCGCAGGACCGCTCCGGCCGCTGGCGCATCGGCTACCTTGCCGACCCGGCCGACCAGCCCGGCCAGATCCGGGTCAGCCGGGCCGTCGCCGCGCAGATCTGCCGCGACCTGGAGCAGCTGCGCACCGAAGCGATCGACGACGCCATGGCCAGCGCCGAGTGCTACGAGGACGCCCTCGCCCAAGCCGACGCCACCCTGCCCCGGCTACACCTGGCCGGCGAACACCTGGTCGCCGACTGGCGACACGTCGAAGGCGACAGCGACGCCCTGCGCAGCACCGGTCCCGACCCCGACGGCCGCTACACCATCGGCCTCGGGCTGGACTGGCGCCAGGTCACGGCGAACCGCTGCGACGCCGTCCGCGACGACAGCACCGGGCTGTCCCCGACCTCGGCCGCGTACGAGGCCTACATCGGCTGCTTCAGCGACCCCACGATGGCGCTGCTCGACTTCGCCGGGCGGGCCGGCATCGCGGTTGCCTACCTCGACCGCGGCGCCATCGAAGCCGACAGCCGGCCCCTCACGGACGACGAATGGGACCGCCTCACCTACCAGCTCGACAGCTACGACCAACACGTGTCCGACAGCGGCGACCTCAATGCGGCCTTCCTCGACCACATCTTCGCCGCCGCCGGTGTCGAACGCTTCCCCGACGAGGACACCGACAACACCGGTGCCACCGACGCACACCGCACCGGCCAGTAACCCCTGCGGCGTGAGCCGCACCCGCTAGCAGCCAAGACCCCTCAAGGGCATCGCCGACTCCGGTCGCCCTTGACGGGCGACCGGTCGGCGATGCCCTCCACAGTGGATGGAGAGCACAGCGCATGACTACGACAACATCTGGCAGCCACCGATCCGACAGCGCCGACCCGGCCGCCCTGTTCGCCGCGATCGAGGCGGAAGCCGGCTCGCTGTTCGCGGCCATGGAGTGGGCCGACGACGAGATCGCCGCAGCCGTCCGCCGCCACCCCGCCCAGGCCGACCTGCTCTACCACGCCTTCGGCGTGCTGATGCCGCGCGACATCGGCCCGGGCATGAACGCCGAATTCGTCTACCGCGGCCATGCCCGGGAACTGCTGGACCGCGTCGCCGCCGGCACCGACCTGTGCCCGGCGACCGCGGCCGAGATCTGCCTGACCCTGGCGGAGGTCAGTCAGCAGGCCCCGATGCACGGATCAGGCGCCGGCCTGTACTTCCGGATGTGGCTGACCGCGTTCCCCGAGCACCTCGTCACCGCCGACCAGGCCGACAACCAGAGCCACTACGAGCATCTCTACGGGCCGCAGATCGACGAGCTGGAAGCCACGATGCGACGCAAGGCCGCCGACACCGGTCGGCAGCTCGGCGACATCGAGTGCGAGGGACGTCACCACGGCCGATCCGTCAGCTGCCGGTTCACCAGCAGCCGACGCCCCGCGCCGTGATCGCCCGAGACGAGCTGCGTGACGCGACAGAACCGGCGTCACATGATCGCTTCGGTCCGCCTGTCGCGACCGTGCACGACCTGACGCCGGATCACGCCGACAGCTGCCTGCCTGACGCGGCGACAGCACGTGCGCGGTGTCTCCGGCCGGACGACACGACCGCGTCTGACACGAGGACGACCGCCACGTCTACCACCCGGCCACGGCTGCCTTACGGGCAGCTGAAGCCGCTGATCCTGACGCACCTGCGCACCTATCCGCACCTGGCGTTCACGCCTTGGGAACTGGCCAAGGTTCTGGGCCGCTCGCACGGCACGATCCGGCGCATTCTGCTGCGCCTGGCCGAGACCGGCGAGGTCGACCAGACCAGCCAACGCCCGGCCCGCTTCCAGCACCACAGCTGATCCCGCACCACTCGCGGGACGCACAGCCGAACCCGATTCGGCCCAGCGTCCCGTACGGGGCGCTGGGCCCTGCACATCTGCAGGAGGAAACCCGTGTCCCACAACGCCATCGCCCGCCGCACCCCGACCGGATGTGCCGCATGGGCCCGATGACCGCCACCCGCAACGACCACATGCTCGGCCGCGCCGCGGAGCACGCCGCCTGGGCGTTCTACACCGTCGCTGCGCTGGGCTCGTCGATCGGACAGATCTGGGTCGGCGTCGAGACCCCGCCGTGGCCGGACGGCATGCCGCTGTGGCTGCGCGCGATCCTGGCGCTGCCGTTCGCGGTCGTGATCGACCTCGGCGGCGTCGTCTGCTCCGGCTTCGCCGACACCCGCCAGCGCCTCGGTGAGAACGCGTACGGCTGGAGGATTCTGTCGGCCGGCTCGGTCACCCTGGCCGTCGGCATCAACATCGTCGGCCACGCCGGATCTCCCTACCTGGCAACGGTGTTCGGCGGTCTCGGTGTCTTCGCCTACACCGTATGGCTGCTGCACTCCTCGGCCCGACGCCGCGACGCGCTGCGCGCCGCCGGGAAGCTCGCCACCACCCCGCCGTCCTACGGGCTGCTGCAGTGGTGGCGCGAACCGGCCATCACCCGGCGCGCGAAGAACCTCGCGCTCGAATACGACTACACCCTGCACGAGTCCCTCGCCGAAGCGCGCATCCAACTGCGCACCGAAGCCCGTAGGGCCGCACTGGCCAGCCACATCGAGGCCCGGATCCGGTCCCGGCACGACACCGACCCGATCCTCGCGGCGATCGCGGCGACCACCACACCCGTCGACGACGTCGCCGACGCCCTCATGGCCATGATCGACACGAGGGGTTGGGCGCGGGCGATCGCCAACGAGATCCAGCCACCCGACAGCGGTCAGCCCATCGCCGAGCAGGCAGCCGCGAGCGAACCAGCGGACCGAGTGGCCGCCGCCGGCCACCACGCCCAGCAGCCGGCCCTGAACGCCTCACTGCTGCGCTACATCCCCACCCAGCAGGCGGACTACGACCGCTGGCGCGAGATCTGGCAGGCCATGCTCCACGCCCCCGACGCCTCCAACCAGGACATCGCCAACCAGTTCGACGTGTCCACGCGCACGGCGCAGCGCATCCGCCTGACCGGCCAGGCCAACCTCCTCAACTCCCCGGCCACACCGGTGGCCCGTATCGCCGCACTCGCCTCCAGCAACGGCCACCTGCCGCTGCTGCCGGCAACCTCCTGAACCCCGCCGTGGTGCGGACGGATCGGCTTCCCGCCGGCCGCCCGCACCACGGTCGCGCCCAGGAGTGGTTGCCGGCTCCCGTCCGGCAACCACTCCAGAAGGGCACGGCCATGCACGCCCACGAACCCCAGAGCCGGTCATGACCGGCCGTCTGCTCGCCATCATCACCGCCTGCGTCCTAGGCGTGGCGTTCATCTGCGTAGCCGGCGTCGCCGGAATCGGCGGTGCCGCGTCGGCGTGCACGCTGCTGCCGGCGCTGCCGGGCTCGACCAGCCGCTACGACGCCGACCAGATGCGCAACGCCGCGATCATCGTCGGCGTCGGCGCCCGCCGGGGCATCCCACCCCGGGGACAGGTCATCGCCGTGGCCACCGCTATGCAGGAGTCGAACCTGCACAACCTCGGCAACCTCGGCGAGGACAACGACCACGACAGCCTCGGCCTGTTCCAGCAGCGTCCCAGCCAGGGATGGGGCACCCCGACCCAGATCATGAACCCCGAGTATGCCGCCGGGAAGTTCTACGACAAGCTGCTCACCATCGCCGGCTGGCAGACCATGACGCTGACCGAAGCCGCTCAGGCCGTACAGCGCAGCGGCTATCCCGACGCCTATGCCAAGCACGAACCCGACGCAACCGCGATCGTCGCCGCGGTGTCCGGTCTCGCGCCGGGCGGTGCACCGGCCGGAGCAGCCGAAGACTGCGCCAGCGTCGCCGGCTGGATGAAACCCGTCCCCGGGCCGATCGTGTCGCCGTTCGGGCAGCGCGACGGGCGCCTGCACGCTGGCGTCGACATCGGCGCGGCGAAAGGCACCCCGATCCACGCCGCCGCGAGCGGAGTGGTCGTCAGGGTCCGCTGCAACGCCCACCTGGTCGACGGCGGCCCGTACTCGTGCGACGTCGACGGTGACCCCGTCAAGGTGCAGGGCTGCGGCTGGTACGCGGAGATCCAGCACGCCGACAAGACCGTGACCCGGTACTGCCACATGGTGTCCCGGCCGGTGGTCGACGTCGGTCAGACGGTGGCCGTCGGGCAGGTCATCGGCATGGTCGGATCCAGCGGCCACTCCAGTGGCCCACACCTGCATCTGGAAACGCACCTCGGCGCTCCGGCCAGCAACATCAACGCCGTCGATCCGATCGCATTCTTCCGCGAGCGGATGGTCGACCTCACTCAGCCGTGAGTAACACGGCCGATGGCGGCACAAGGGCCGCTGCGGCTTACCGGTCCTCGTCGTCGAGGTCGTCGAGGTCGTCGTACCCCTTGAGCTCGGCGACCAGGTCGACCTCGTCCGGCGCCCACGTATCCAGGTACCCAGGCGCGGTCGAACGGGCGTAGGCAAGCCAGGCGATGACCTGCCCGAACCGCGGATCGCCGCCCTCGGCCAACACCTGCTCGGCAAGGTCAACGACCTTCGACGCCGAGGCAATGCCCGACACCTGATCCATCGCCAACCTGGCCACCACCGATCCACCCGGTGTCCCGGCTGCGTCGCGGGCGGTGTCCAAAAGCCTCGTGCGGTCATGGTCGAAGCACTGGCGCAGCCAGCCGGTCATCTCCTCTGTCACCGGCCGATCGTCGCATCCACCTGATGCCGCAGCAATCGCCATCGCTCGATGGTGTGCGGCCTGCACTCAGCACCGGTCGTCTCCTGACGACCGGTCACCGGCATCACCGCCGACCCGGAACGTCCGGGTCTCGGCCCCATCCATGTGCCTACGGGCAGGCTTGGGGCCGACGGTCCCCGCCTGTCCGCCGCCACATGGCGGAGAGAGGACGGACCGAATCATGGCACGTCGCCAGGCCCGTAGTGAACAGTCCGAGCAGGAGCGCGCGGAGCTCCTCGACAAGATCAAGGCCGACTTCGACGCCCGGCTGGCCCGGCTGGCCGCCGATCCGGCCGAGTGGGTCACATTCATCGAGACCGTCGCCAGCTTCGGCGCCCAGTACACCCTCAACAACCAGTTCCTGCTGCTGATGCAGGCCGAGGAACGGCAGATGACCCCGACCTTCTTCCTGCCGTTCGGCAACAAGGCCGGCACCAGCGGCTGGAAGAAGCACAAGCGCAGCGTGCGCAAGGGTGAGAAGGCGTTCAAGGTCTGGGCGCCGATCCGGCGCCGGCCCACCGAGGAGGAAGCCCAGAAGTGGGAGGCCGAAGGCCGCAAGGTCCAGCGTGACGAGCACGGGCGCCCGGTCAAGCAGGTGGTCGGGTTCCGGCTGTCGTCGACGTTCGACCTGTCGCAGACCGACGGGGAACCGTTCCAGGTGCCCACCGTGCAGCGGGCTCGCCGGATCAAGACCGCTGGCGGTCAGACGCCACAGCTGCTCGACGGAGAGGACCCGACCGGCGTCTACGACGACATCGTCAAGCTCATCAAAGACGCCGGCTACGCGTTCGACCTGGCGGCGCCCGGCAGCCAGTACCTGGGCAAGGCGAACGGGGTAACCGTCACCGGCCTCGGTGTGCGGCAGGTCCTGGTCCGCGATGACGTGTCGCCGGCCCAGCGCACGAAGACCTCGATGCACGAGCTGGCGCACATTCGCTGCGACCACACCACCGGGGTACGCCTCGGCGAAGATCTGCACCGCGGCCGGAAGGAAACCGAGGCCGAAAGCGTCGCCCACCTGTGCTGCCAGGCGCTCGGCCTGGACACGCAGATCTACAGCGACGCCTACGTGCTCGGCTGGGCCAACGGCGACATGGACCTGGTCAAGGAATGCGCGCAGACCGTGCTGCGCGTCGCCAAGGCCATCCTCGCCGACCTGGCCCCTGCCGACACCACGTCGTCCGCCACCGACGACGCCGAGGACGGCGACGCTGAGGACGGCGACACCGCCCAGTAGTCCCACCTGTTCGGTCGGCCCGGCCGCGAACGTGCGCACGTGGCCGAGGCCACAACCGTGCGCAGTAACGGCCGGGCCTCACCTCCTGGAGGCCTGATGACACCACGGTTCGAGCCCACCTTCGACATGTACGGCGCCGCCCCACCCGACGGGGACTGGGAGTACGTCGTCGATGACTACGGCATCACCTACGGGCCTGGCTGGTGGCCCTACCACCGCGACGGAAAGCCGGGCACCATCCGCGTCGCACCGGACATCGAGTTCCGGTCCTGGCGCAACGAATACGTCCTGATCAGCCCCAGCCGCACGGAGCCAGCCGCGGCCGTCGCCCGGCTCCATCTGTTCGTCCGGCCACAAGGCATGGGCGCGATGACCGTCGCGGCGCAGCTCGGCATCGACATCCGGCAGCGCACCGTCGCAGTGCCCGACGGGCTGCCCGAACAGCTGCGCGAGCAGGCAGGCGTCAAAGGCCGCCGGCTCCTGGACCTGATCTTGGCTGGTCGCACCGACCGGCGTCGCGGCGCCGCCCGGCCGCGCACCGCAGCCGACCTCGCCCAAGCGCAGCGCTAACAGCACCTCCGACCGGCCTGCCACGGCCGGACACGCACGCAGGCCACCACCCCGGCAGGGGCCGTGGCCTGCCTCCATTTCGAGGAGGACCTTCATGAACAACGAACCCGCGGCCCGCCCCCAGAATCCCGCGAGCCGGCCACCCGCCGACCTCAGCCACCTGCACCCCGACAACGTGCGGATCGGCAGCATCGCCGTGTTCGCCGGTGGCTGGGCCTGGACCGGGCAGCCGCCCCGTATCCCTGTCGGTTTCGTCGGCACCCTCATCGACTACTGGAACGGCTGGGCGGTATGGCGATGCACCCGCGAGGTCGCCGAAGCCGTGGTCGCCGACCAGCAGCGACTGCGCGACGCCGAACGTGACCGCCTGGCCGAGATGGGCATGACGGGCACCGATCTCGACCACGCCGTGGACGAAAGCGCCCCGCCGTTGCGATTCGACGGCGACGACCTCGTCCTCGACGAGACGGTGCTGTACGGCGAATCTGCCGTAGACCGGCACAGCCCCGGCCCGGACGGGCGGTACTGCCCGATGGGCTTCCACTGGACCTGGACCATCGCCGACCAGCACCCCGACCTGACCCAGTTCGTCTGGCAGGTCTGGACCGGTCGCCGGTGGCGGCTCATCGGCATCGTCGACGTGCCCCGTGACAGCACCCCGGCCGGTGCCCGATGACCGACACCCGCATGCCGCCGATTCCCAGCCGGGTGACCGTCGATGAGTTCCCAGTGATCTCCGCAGTCCGGTACGGCACCGGCACGGACCCCGTCGAGTACATCGTCATCGTCGACTGTGGCGAGGGCACCCCGACCCACCGGTACGCCACGCTGCACCTGTACGTGCGGCCGGGCGAGGTCAAAGCCCGTGACGGCGAATACGACCTGACCTGGCAGCAGGCCCGCCGCAGCCTGGCCGACCGCGCCGGCCTGATCCCGGTCCCGCACGTCGAGGTCGTGGTGCTGTCCCGCGAGCCCGGCGTCTGCGATGAGATGGCCGCCTTCGTCGACGGCGAGCCGGCCTCGCCGACCGGTCCACCGGCACGGGTCACCGGGCACGTGCTCTTCCTCGACACCGACGACGAGGAGCACTGGTGGATGGTGGCCGCCCTGCGCGGCATCAGCCATCTCTCGCCTGCTGCCCAGCAGCGGATCACCGACGAGGTCACCCGCATCGCCGCCGAGCGCGGCATCGATCTCGACCAGCTCAGTGAGGAGTACGACCAGCTATGAGCGGACGCACCAGCGATGCGGCCCCCGCCATTGAGCGGTGGATCTACGGCGGGCTGCGCCTCAACGGCCCCAAGCAGGTCCACGCCTGGATTCCCGAGCCCGCGAACGAGGCGGTCGGCGAGGAGCTCTGGTACGGGCACAAGGGCACCTGGGTCGTCGGCGGGATCTATCACGCCAATGTCGCGCGGCACGACCGGGGCGTGAGCCTGTACGGCAAGCCCAGCCTGTGGTTGCAGCGCTACGAGGACCG
>NZ_BONC01000122.1 GCF_016862515.1 Asanoa iriomotensis | reverse complement strand
CGAGCCCGTACTCCCAGCCGGGCACCCGCGCGGCGGCCCGCACGGCGGCGACCGCGGCCCGCAGGCCCGTGTGCGACGGCGCGTCGCCGTGCCGGGTGGCGGCGGCCAGGGCGCCGGCGGGGTCGGTGGCCAGCAGCACGAGCAGCAGGACCCGGTCCCGGCCGGCCCGGACCAGCGGTGGGGCGTCGTCGGGCACCGGAGCCGCCGCGGCCCGCGCCCCGGCGAGGTCACCGACCTGCAGGAGGGCCTCGGCGCGCAGCACGGCGGCGTCGACGCCGAGGGGTGCGTCGGCCACGGCGAGCACCCGGGCCGCGTCGCGGGGGCGCCCGGCGGCCAGCGCGGCAGCCGCGGCGGCGACCCGGGTCGCGGGGGCCGGGCGGGCGCCGGGCAGGTCGCAGGCGAGCAGGAGAAGCTCGGCCCGCTCACCGGCGGTGCCGGCCGCCTCGGCGGCGGCGAGCGCCCGCGCGGACGCGCCGGCGTCGTCACCAGCGGCGGCCAGGTGCCGGGCCGCCTCCCGGTCGGGAGTCAGCTCGGCCAGCCGACGATGCAGCGCGGCCCGCGCCGCCGGGTCGAGCATCCCGGCCGCCACCTCGGCGACATACGGCGACGCGGGCGCGACCAAACCACCGGCGGCCCCGTCCTCGACCACACCAGCGGCCGTCAGGTCGTGGCCATTGACTTCATGAGCGGGCAGGCCGCCACCGACCCCATACCCGGCACCGGACACCGATCCAGGCACGCCGGCGCCAGCAGGTGCGTGCCCGGCCTTCTCCGCCCCACCCAGGGGATCTGCCGCACGTGCAGGCGGGCCACCGCTCACCGGTCCGGGCACGCGGGCGCCAGCGGAGGCGTGGCCAGCCTCATCGGGACCACGAGCGGGCACGCCACCGCTCACCCCATGACCGGAAACCGGTTCAGGTGGGCGGGCGCCGGCAGGTTGCCCAGCGTCACCGCCTGTGCCCTCGGGGACTGGCGTGGCGCCCGGAGCCACAACCTCGGACCGGTTGTCGCCGAGGGCGACACCGACTCGCGCCGCGACCGCGCCGCCGTCGGGGCCGTTGACCGCCGCCTTCGTGGTCGTGCCGGCGGCCGCGAGGCCGCTCGGCTCCTCCGCCAACGTGGTCTGGCCGGTCCCCGGCACCGTGCCGATGCCTCCGTGGCCCGTGGTCGGGGCGCGGGTGATTACGAGGCCGGCGTCGCGGAGCTCGGCGACGCCGGGGCCGAGGAGGGCGGGGCTGGCTGGGCGGCCGAGCAGGCCCAGCGCGGCCATTGCCGTGCGGGCCGGGCGGGTCAGGTCGGCGAGGGCCTCCGCGACCGCGTAGGCGACCTGGTCAACCTCCGCCGACGGCGCCGCGATCGGGAGCGCTCCCGTGGCGTCCTGGCCGCGGTCGGTCGGTGCGGGCCGGGCGGCGGCCGTGTGCCGGGCCAGCGCGATCACCGCCAGGGGCACGCCGCCCGCGCGGCGGATCACCTCGGCGACCCCGGTGTCACCCAGCCCGGGCGCGACCCGCCGGGCCAGGTCCGCGGCGGCGGCGGTGTCCAGCGGCGGCAGGGGCAGCCAGCCGGCCGCCGCGGACCGCAGCGCGGTGACCGCCTCCGCCGGCAATCGGTGCGGGGTGCGCAGGGCGACCGCGACCCGGGTGTGCGCCGCCAGGGCTCCGACGGCCGCGACCGTGGCCGGGTCGGCCCACTGCAGGTCGTCGATCACCAGCAACCCGGCGCGGACGCGAGAACGGACCGCCTCCGCGAGCAGGTTGACGTCGTGGGCCGGCAGGCGGACCCGGACCGCCCGGGACAGGGGCAGCGCGGGCACGTCCTGGAGCATCGCGAGGCCGCCGCCGGCGAAGACCGGGCCGCGGAACGCGGCCGCCAGGTCGTGCAGGACCGTGCTGCGGCCGCTGCCGGGCGCGCCGGTGATCACCACCAGGCCTGGGGTGGCCAGCAGGGCGCGGGCCCGCGCGACAACATCGTCGGGCGCCGTGCCGGGGGCGGCACGGTCGGCGACGTCGGCGCCAGGTGCGTGCGGCGGCACTCATCCTCCGACCCTCGCCTGCGACGGACCCCGGTGGCACGAACATGGGATCCTGCCGCCGGCAGGATATTCGTAGTGTTGGTCGAGCGACCCAGCCAGGAGGACCACGCCACAATGACCGCGCACCCCCGCCGGGCCACCGCCATTGTCGCCGACCGCCCGCGCCCTGACGACCCCAGCACGGGCGCCATGCCCGTTTCGGGCGGTTTGAACGGGACCATCGGGGGCAAGAGCGGTCGCCCGGGGTCATTCTGGGATCTCGCGAAGCGCGGCACGGCCCATCCGGTCGCCGCCGGGCTCTGCGACGAGGTCAGCCTGCGGCTCCGCCGGGTGACGGCCGCGGTCGTCGAGGACGCCCCGGCCCGGCGCGGACCCGGTGGGGGTCTCAGCGAGCACCGTTCACGTCGGGTCTCGCGAAGCGAGGCGCGCGGATGACCGCTCCCGTCGCGCTGCGGCAGGTCGTGGCCGGGCTCTGTGACGAGGTCAGCCCGCGGCTCACCTCCGACGCCGCGCGGAACCAGGTCCGGCGGGTCCGGCAGCGGCTCGACGAACCCCTGCGGGTCGCGATCGCCGGTCGGCTCAAGGCCGGCAAGTCGACCCTGGTCAACGCGCTCATCGGGCGCCGGGTCGCGCCCACCGAGGTCGGTGAGTGCACGCGGGTCGTGACACAGTTCCGGTACGGGACCGCCGACCGGGTCGACGTCGTGCGCCGCGACGGCAGCCGGGTCAGCCTGCCCCTCGACGAGACCGGGATGATTCCGCAGCGGTTGGGCGTACCCGCGGCTGAGGTGGCTTTTGTCGATGTTGCTCTGACCAGCGCCAACCTGCGTGACCTCACCGTCGTCGACACGCCCGGGCTGTCGTCGACCAACGCGTCCGTGTCCGCGGGGGCGCGGCGGTTCCTGTTCGAGGACGCCACCGCGCCCATCGACGACGGGCTCGACGCCGACTCCGCGGGGGCGATCTCCGGAGCCGAAGCCATCGTGTACGTGTTCACGCAGGCGGTCCGCAGCGACGACCTCGCGGCGCTCGAGGCGTTCCGGTCGGTGTCCGCGCGGCTGGCCAGCAACCCGATCAACTCGGTCGGGCTGTTCAACAAAGCGGACAAGCTGGTCGAGAGCCCCGCCGACCCGTGGCCGGTCGCCGAGCGGCTGGCCAACGACCAGGCCGCGACGCTGCGCCGTGTCGTCTCCGGAGTCGTGCCCGTGGTCGGGCTGCTCGCCGAGACCACCGAGGCCGGCCGGCTGACCGCCGCCGACTGCGAGGCGCTGCGGGTCCTGTCGGGGCTGCCGGTGACCGAGCGGACGCTGCTGCTCGCCTCGGTGGACCTGTTCGTCTCGCGGCCCGCGCCCGTACCCGGTGAGCACCGGGAAAGGCTGTTGACCCTGCTCGACCTGTACGGGATCGGCTTCTCCCTCGCCCAGCTCGCCGCACACCCGACGCTGGGCAGCGGTGACCTGGTGCGGATGCTCTACCAGGCGTCCGGGTTCCCGCGGCTGCGGCACACCCTCGACCACGCGTTCCGGTGGCGCACCGACGCGATCAAGGCCGGCTGGGCACTGTCCACGTTGGAGAAGGCCGCCGGGCACGCTGACACGATCCCCGACCGGGAGGTGCTGCGCGACGCGATCGAGCGGGTGCTGCAGCGGCCCGAGTACCACCGGTTGCGGCTGCTCGAGGTCGCCCAGCAGGTCAGCGGCGGCGCCGTCGAGCTGCCCGCGCCGATGGAGCAGGAGCTGACCCGGCTGGCCCTGTCGCAGGACCCGCAGTGGATTCTGAGCCTGCCCGCCGCCGGCGTCGACGAGCTGCGGGAGGCGGCGCTGGCCGCGGCGGCGCGCTGGCGGGTGTACGCGGTCGCGGGCGCGAGCCCCGCACAGTCACGGGTGGCGCAGGTCGTACACCGTGGCTTTCATCTGTTGTCGCAACGGCTGCGGGTGCCGGCATGACCGATCTTGGTGGGCTGTTGGGCGAGGCCGTCGACGGGTCGCTGGCGTTCCTGCGGCGCGCCGACGCCGACGCGGCCGCCGACGTGGAGTCGATGCGCCGCCGGGCCGTCACCCGGCCGTCGATCGTCGTCGTGGGCGAGACCAAGCGCGGCAAGAGCTCCCTGGTCAACGCGCTGATCGGGGTGCCGGACCTGTCGCCGGTCGACGCGGCCGTGGCCACCGCGACCTACCTCGAGTTCGTGCCCGGCAGCCCCCACCGCGCCCAGGCGTGGGTGCCGGACCGGGCGCAACCCGTGCCGCTGGAGCTTTCGCAGCTGCGCGACTGGGCGACCACCCTCGGCCAGCTCCCGGAGGGCACCCGGCCGCCGCGCCGCGTCGAGGTGACCCACTCCGCGCCGCTGCTGCAATACCTGAGCCTCGTCGACACGCCCGGCACCGGTGGCCTGGACCCGCTGCACGCCGAGGTCGCCCTCGACGCGGCCGCGCAGGCCGGCGCGCTGCTGTTCGTGGTCGACGCGTCCGGGCCGTTCACCCGGCCCGAGCTGGAGTTCCTGATCGAGGCCAGCAAGCGGGTCAACGTGGTGGTGTTCGCGCTGACCAAGACCGACGCGTACCCGGGATGGAAGACCATCCTGGCCGACGACCGTGCGCAGCTGCAGACGCACGCGCCGCGCTTCGCGCAGGCACCGTGGTTCCCGGTGTCGGCGCGGCTGGCGCAGCTGTCGATGACGCTGCCCGGCGACGCGGGCGCCGAGCTGGTCCGCGAGTCGCGGATCGCGCCGCTGCAGCACGCGCTGATCGAGCTGGCCGGCAAGGGTCACCTGCTGCGGCAGGCCAATGTGCTGCGGGCGGTGCGCAGCGAGCTGGTGCGGCTCGACCTGCGGGCCGGCGAGCGGCTGACGGCTACGGATCCGGATCCGGCTGACGTGGCCAAGGCGCGGGCGGACCGGGCGGCTCTGGCGGCGCGGAAGCGCACCGAGTCGCGGCAGTGGTCGCTGACGCTCAACACGGAGACCCAGCGGGCGCGGGTGGAGGCGACCGGGAAGCTGCGGACGTACGTGTCGCAGCTCCAGGAAGACCTGCTCACCAGGATTGACAAGGCGAAGAGCGACGAGCTCAAGGCGCTGCCCACCGACCTGGACACGGCACTGCAGGCGCTGTCGGTGCGGCTGTCGCAGGACCTGGAGTTCCGGTTCCGCAAGGTCGCCGAAAAGGTGCTCGCACAAGTTTTCGGCGCCGAAGAACTCCAGTTCGTGCTGGCCCGCCTGAACGCGACGCTGCGGCACGCGCTGACGAGCCGCCCACCCCGGGACACCGGCACCGACAACATGATGATCGCGATGTCGGCGGGCGGGATGGCGTTCATGGCCGGCCGCGGCGCGATGGCGGGCGCGTCGGCCCTGGGCGCGTCGGCGTTGCTCGGCGGTGGGCTTCTGGTGCCGGTGGCCGGCCTGGGCCTGGGTTTGGCCGCCGGTGCGTTCATCCTCTACCGGCGGCGCGCCCAGAGCGACCGGGCGCAGGCGAGGCTGTGGCTGCGGGACGTGCTCAGCGAGGCCCGGGCGGCGCTGTCGGACGAGATCATGCACCGCTTCACGGACCTGCAGTACGCGCTGACGCTGGCGCTCGACGACGCCATCGAACGGCGGCTGCAGCAACTCGACGTGCACATCGCCGAGATCGACAAGGCGCTCGCGGACGACAAGGCCGAACGCACCCGGCGCCGGGCCGCGGTCGCGGCGGAGCGCGAGGCGATCCGGTCCCGCATCAAGCAGGTCGACACGGTCCTGGTCCGCGCCCGGACCCTGGCACCGGCCCCGACCACCGAAGACCAGGAGCTGCCATGAGCGAGCGCGGCCAGCAGAGCGGACGTCGATCGTGCCCCGCGGACCGGAGGGAGACGGCGGCATGAGCGAGCGCAGCGAGCGCGGCCAGCAGAGCCGACGTCGGTCGTGCCCCGCGGACCGAAGGGAGGCGGCGGCATGACCGACGACTGGACCTGGGGCGACGGGCACGATTCACACGACGACCATTCCGGGTACGACGGGCCGGGGTCGGGCGACGAGCACCACCACGGTTTCGACGCCGACGACACGGACCCGTTCGGGGACTCGCTCGGCGACGCCTTCACCGCCGGCCACGATGCGATGGGTGGCCACGATGTTGTCGGCTGGCATGACCCGTCGCCGGACTGGGGCGGCGACGAGGGTGACGGTCCGCACGGAGATGACCCGTTCGCGCCGGTGGCCGAGCACCACGACTGGGCGGCGGGCCTCGACGACGACGGCAGCGGCGGCACGGACGGTTTCGGCCCGGTCGACGCGACTGACCTGTTCAGCGCGGACCCGGACGTGTCGGCGTACACGGACGCCTTGTGGCCGACCCCGGAGTTCCCGGCGGCCCTGGACCTCGGGCCGGTGCTGCCGGAGCCGATCGACGGTCCGCCGTGGACGGACGCGTCGGCGCTCGGGGCGCCGGGCCCGGATGGGCTGATGCCGGTCGAGGTGCCGTCGCCTTCGGATCTCGCCGCTTATGCCGGTCTGGAGCCGGCGTCGTCCGGCTGGGAGGCGCTGTTGGGGTCGGAGGACCCGGCAACGTCCGCACTGGCGCGGTTCTGGTCACCGCCGAACTCCTGACCGTCTCGCGTTCCTGATCCCGGATAGCGCTCCCCATTTAGCATCCCGGCCACCATGCCGGCGACCGGCGAGCCCGCCCCCACACACCGTCGCTCTTCACCTGTTGGAGGCGGCCGCCACTCGGCCGGCCGATGCCACGCCCGCGCCGATGGGCCCAGCCTTGGGCCAGGATCCGAGGGTCAGTCCTCGCGGGTCGAGGTCGCTGGAGTTCGTGATCGACGGGCTCAACCCATCGAGTGGCCGGACGGGCCGTCACCACCCGAGTCGTGGCCAAGCGAGAGGTGCCTGGACCTCCACCGTCGTTCGCGATGCGGCTCGGTGAGTGGATCTCGTCAGCAGAGGACGTCGGCGTAGTTGGCGGCGTCGATGGCGATGTCCTCTCCGCGTAGCCAGCGGCGGGTCCAGAGCCGCGCCGCGGTCTCGGCGAGTTCGTCGCGGTCGGCGGCCTGTTCGACCAGGAGGGCGGCGGTCAGCGCGTACGCGGTGCGCAACGCCAGCCCCCGAGCCCCGGCGACCACCCGATCCGAGGTCGGGTCTGCCGCCGCCTCGGTCAGGCGGTTGCCGAGGTCACGGGCCGTGGCGGCGAGCGCGTCGGCGACCGCCGGGGACAGGCCGCGGGCCAGGTCGGCGGCCGCGGCCACCCGGGCCACCACCGGCGTCGCGGCGTCGTCGCGAGCTACCGCGCGCAGCGCGTCCAGTGCCAGGACGTTGGTGGTGCCCTCCCAGATCGGCAGCACCTGGGCGTCGCGGAGCAGCCGCGGCACGCCGGTGTCCTCGACGTAGCCGGCGCCGCCGAAACACTCCACGTACTCGCTGGCCGACGAGACCGCCAGCCGGCCCGTGGCGAGCTTGGCCAGCGGCGCGACCAGGCGCAGTTCGGCCGCCGCGGCGGGGTCGGAGCCGACCTCGACCCGGCCGAGCAGCGCGAACGCGTGACCGGCGAGGACGAACGCGCCGGCCGCGTCGACGGCGAGGGTCGCCAGGGTGGCCCGGTGCAGCGGCGAGTCGAAGAGGAGGCCGCCGGCGACGTGGCGGGCTTTCGCGTACGCGATGGCGTAGTCGAGTCCCCGCCGCATCCCACCCGCGGCCGCGGCGGCGTTGTGCAGGCGGGTGATCACCACGAGCGACATCGCGCGGACCAGGCCCGGCTGGCCCGGGTCGCCGAGCGGGACCGCGGCCGCGTCGGTGAGCCCGATCTCCGCGGTGGGCAGGGCGCGGGTGCCGAGCTTGTCCTTGAGCCGGTGCACGGTTACGCCGGGTGCGGGGGCGCCGCTGTTGGCGCCGTCGGCGTACCGGGGAACCACGAACGGCACCAGCGACCGGCTCCCGGGCCCGGCCCCGTCGGGCCGGGCGAGCGCGACCGCCATCGCCGAGTCGGCCGCGGAGCAGAACCACTTCTCGCCGGTGAGCAGCCACCGCTGTCCGTCACGGCGGGCGACGGTCGACGACCGGGCCAGGTCGGAGCCGCCCTGCGACTCGGTCATCCATTGGCCGCTGGTGATCGCGGTGTCCGGGTCGGTGGACAGCAGCCGCGGCAACCACGCGTCGCGGACGTCACGACCGACATCGGCGCGCGACAGCAGCGCGGCGGCGCCGTCGGCCATCGCGACCGGGCAGGAGAAGGTGGCCGACTCAGGCCCGTACAGGTGCAGCAGCGCATGCTGCACGATGCGCGTAGCGGCACCCCAGGTGCCACGGGTCTCGTCGAGGTAAGGCAACGCCACGACGGCGTGCCGGGCGGCCGCGGCCCGCTGCGCCTGCCAGCCTGCGGACGTGTCGATCCGGTCGACCCGCGCCCCCCACGGGTCGTAGCGGACCAGCTCCGGCGGATGCGCCTCCGCGTCGGCGTGCGCGGCCCGAAGTGGACCGACCACATCGGCCGCCAGATCGGTCAGCCGGGCCTTGGCCAGGGCGTGTCCGGTCCCGCCGAGCTGCCGGTCAAGCCAGAGCCGCAGAAACCGATCCCCGGCGTACGGATCATCCGGAGGCGGCAACGGCTGCACGAACCGGGCCATGTCGGCTCCTTAGCGGGACGGCAACGGGTTGGCCCGACGTTAACCGACCGGACACCAACACGACCAGGCAACCGGAGTACGCGCGCCGGATGGCCGACCCGACCCGCCAGAGGGCGCCGCGCTCGAGGTTCAGCGTCCCTCGACCATGGAGTCGGCCCAAACCGCTGCGCGCGGCTATGGCCGCCGCACCGAAAGGTGCCGCTACCGCCCGGCGGACCTCACCGCTGGGCGGCTGAGCGGGCTTGGTGACCAGGTCGCCGCAAGGAAGGTGACGGCGGTGGCCGCGATCAGGACGACCAGCCAGCGGTCGTGTGCCGCCGCCCAACCCGATCCGCCGAACGGGACCAGCAGCGCGACGCGATCCGGCAGCAACGCCACCACGAAGACCGCGGCGAGGAACGCCGGAGCGGCGACCAGCCCGACCACGCCCCGGGCCGCGCGTCGCCAGATGGTCGTCGCCACGGCCAACGACACAGCCACCACCGCGGCCGCTTCCAGGGTCAGGTCGTCGCGGGGCAGCACGGGCGAGGCCGGGCCGAGGGCCGCGCCGGCCGTGGCGAGGGTCGCCCACCACCAACCCGCCAGCAGCACCACACCCGCGGTGACCCTGGCCGCGAGCGGCAGCCAGGCCGGCGCCGGCGACGTCGCGGTCGTGGGCCTCGCCGGGTCGTCGAGGAGAAACCCGACCCCGAGCGCGGCGGACACCGTCGCCAGCCGGAGCAGCACTACCACCAGGCTCGGATCCGACCCGGCGGACGCCACCGCAGGCACGCCGATCATCGCGTAGCCGACCACCAGCGCCGCCAGCGGCGGCGTCCAGCGCAGCGCCCGCACCGCCGGGACCGCCACCGCAGCCGCGACCCGCACCGTCACCCCTCCCATCAGCACCGACCTCCGTCCACCGCCATCGCCTTCCCGCGACACGTCGAAGGAGCGGAGGCGTCCCCGTTCGGACCGGCCGCGGGCAGCGCCCTCGCCACCAGCCGCATCCCCACTCCTCTGCTCATTGCTCGCACTGGACGTTGGCGAAGGCCGGATCCGGTGCCGCACCGACCGGCACGTCGAACAGCGCGCCCACCCGCTCGATCGGCGTGTTCGGCGCGGTCAGTTCCACCCAGTGCGCCGCCACCACGGCCGTGACCTCCGCGGACGGCCGCTCGAGTAGCGTCAGGCCGACGGCGGCGTCCCGGTCGTCGACGAACAGGCCGTTGTCGATCGTGTAGTCGATCAAGGCCAGCGAGCCGCTGCTCTGGTCATCGAGCTGGTGCAGCCCGTCGGCCACATGGGGGCTGGCCTGACCGGTCAACCAGACGATCAGCGCGCCGCGGGCGCCACAGACGGTCGTGTCGCCGGCCACCGCCTTGCCGGCCACCAGGCGGAAGGCGACGCTGCCCGCGAAGGCCGCCGCGGTCGCGGCGTCGCCCCACGTCGTGCCGACCGGGACCGCCTCCGGTGTGCCGGCCGCGGTGTCCGTGGCCCGCTGAGCCCGGGCCCGGGCCTGTGCCGCCTCCGGGCCGAATACGCCGCCAGAGGTCGGGTAGCCGTCGGACCACACCCACTGGCGGACCGCCAGCGGCGGCCCGGCGGCCGTCGCGGCGTCGGGCGCTAGTCGGACCACGTCGTCGACGACGCGCGACCACGCCGGGACCCACGCGGTGAAGTCGTCGAACGCGCAGTAGGTGACTTCACCGCGCGCCTGGCACGTCTGCACGGGCGCCGGGTTCTGGTTGACGGTCACGCGGGCCGCCACGACTGCGTCGTCGCCGACGAACTGGGCGCTGCCCGCGGCTACGGTCACCGCGAGCGCCGCTGCCAAGGTCGGCAGGGCGACGCGCACCCGAGCGCCCGCACGAAGGAGCGCGAGCGTGGCCAGGACCGCCGTCAGTCCGACGAGATAGACCAGGTGCCGGCCCGACGGCCGGTCGACGAGCACCGACGGCAGGGCGACCGGCAGATCATCCGGGAGGATCGGTAGCAAACGCCCCCACGTCGTGCCCGTCGCGACCGACGCGATGGCGACGAAGCCCGCCGCCGCGAACAGAATGGCCGCCAGCGGCGCGATGATCGGCGAGCGGACCAACAGGGCCAGCAGAACGCCGCCCGCACCCAGCAGGGCGACGATGCCTGCCGGGATCGCCACGTCGAACACGTCGAGCGTCCCGGCCCGCCCCGGCATCACCGCCAGGGCGAGGGTCTGTGCGGCGAACACCGCCAACGTCAGGCCCGCCGGGGCCATGACGGCGAGCAGGAACGCGCCCGCGCGCCACGCCGGTGGCAGGACCAGGAGGTCGGACACCGCGTCGG
>NZ_BONC01000121.1 GCF_016862515.1 Asanoa iriomotensis | reverse complement strand
ACGAGCAGCCAAGCCGCCTACTGGCACACGGCAGCCAGCAGGACCCCACCACCGCCCAGCCGCGCCGAACGGGCCGAGGCCCGCGCCGCCGCCGAACGCGCGGCCGCGGAACGCCAGGCCCAGCGGGCGGCCGAGTCCGAGCGCCGCCGGTGGGGCGGCCGCCCACCCTCCGCACGACTGCGTGAGCTGACCGGCAACGTCAAGAACGTGGCCCGCGCCCACCGCGACCTGCTCGACCAACTGGCCGCCCTGCCACCCGCGACACAACGGGAGATCGCCAACTGGCTGGCCCGCAAAGCCTTCGCGCACGCGGGCATGACGGACGACCCCAAGGCCGCCGCGGCACTCGACGCCTTGGACAACGGCGCTCCCCTACCCCCGCCCTTCACGGACATGCAGTCGGCGTTCGCCTACCTCCACCCCAAGCCGTCCTCCCTGACCATCGCCATCGTTGCCACGCACAAGGAACCTCACCGGCAGTACCCGATCCACCGTCCTTCGTTCGCCGTCCCGGCCCTGTTCGGCGCGACCGAGAGCGACCCCTTGCAGGCGGTCGTCGAAGCCTTCACCCACGCGGAAGCGACGTTCGACGACCGCAGGGGACGAGCTCATCGCGGCGCTGCGTGCCCGCTTCTTCGCCTGACGTCGAGCGTTCACATCGACGGGTATTCGACTACTCTGCTGCCGGTGCGCGCCTATCGTGAGCTGTTCGCGGTTCCCGAGGTTCGGCCGTTGGTCGTTTCCGCCGTCGCCACCCGCATCGCCGCCCCGATGCTCACCCTCGCCCTGTTTCTCGCGGTGGTCGCCGCCGGCAGGTCGTACGCGGCGGCCGGGCTGGTCCTCACCGGGTTCGCTGCCGCGCTGGCCCTGTCGGTGCCCGTCTCCGCGCGGCTGGTCGACCGCCTGGCGCCCCGCCGGATCCTGCTCGGCTGCCTGGCGGGCCACCTGACGGCGTACGCCATCATGATCTTTGCCCTGGCGCAGGGTCTGTCCACCGGCGTGCTCGTCGGCTGCGCGGTCGCGCTCGGCGTCAGCACCCCACCGGCCGGCCCGGTCGTGCGGGCCACCTGGCCGGCGTTCGTCCCGCGGCAGCGGCTGCAGACCGCCTTCGCCCTCGACGCCGTCGTCAACGAGGCCATGTACGTCACCGGGCCGTTGGTGGTGTCATTGCTGCTGCTGTTCACGGACCCGATCGTGGTCACCGGGGTCGCGGGCCTCGCCATGCTCGTCGGCATCCTGTTGCTCGTGAGCGCGCCCAGCGTCCGGCGGCGCGAGGCCTCGGACGATGCCGAGCGCAGGAACTATCTCGGTCCACTTGAGAGCGGGCAGGTGCGTCTCCTGCTCGCGGTCATCGTCTGCGACGCCTTCGCCTTCGGTGCCGTGGTGGTCGCCGCACCGGCGGCGGCCGCCGAGGCGGACTCCCCGGGCGCGGCCGGGTTGCTCATCGGCGCGGTTTCCCTGGGTACGGTGGTCAGCGCGCTCGTATACGGCACCCGGCCGCCGGCCACCTCCCTCGCCCGGCAGATGTTCCTGTTCCACGCGGCGACGGCGCTGGTGCTGGCCGGGGTGAGCCGGGCACCGACGCTCCTGCTCCTCGGCTGCGCCCTGCTCGCGCTCGGCCTCGTCGGAGGCCCACGCGACACGCTGCACCAACTAGCCCTGGGCGACGCGGCTCCGGAGCGCTACCGCACCGAGGCGTTCGCCTGGATGGGCTCGTCGATGTGGGCCGGGTACGCGCTCGGTTCCGGTGCCGCCGGCCAACTGATCAGCCTCGTCGGCGACGACGTCGACGCCGCGTTCTTCGCGGCCGGCGGTGTGACCGCACTCGCGGCGCTGCTGTCGCTGCTGGTCCGTGGTCAGAGGTGAACCGGCGGCGGCCACTCCGGCGGACGCTGCCCGGCCGTCGCCGCGCGATCGGCGACGACGAGGTCGAGAAGCTGTAGCCCGTCGTCACGCTTGGTGTCCGGCGCCACGTGGTCGAGGTAGTGCCGCAGCGGGCCGCACGCTGCCTCGCCGACCTCGGCCACCAGGTCCCGCATGATCAGCGCGATCGTCCGTTCCGGAAAGTACCGGCGTTTGGCGAGCACGAGGAACCGTCCGGCGAGCGCGGCGTCCACCACACCCGCCACCTCCGCCGCGGCGACGGCGAAGCGCAGGTTCACCAGTGGCTCGGAGACCGCCCGCCCGGTCTCGTCGTCGTACGTGATGGCGACCTCGTCGTCGGCGTTGATGCGCCCGGACTGGTACTCCTGGTAGATCCTGCCGACACCCACCATGCCGTACGGCGCGCACTCCACCGCCCGCAGCGCGCCGATGCTGGAGGAGCCGTACGTCCGGACGCCCGCGTCGATCGCCCGCAGCACCTCCTTGGGCGAGACGCTCAGGCTCTGGAAGAACGCTCCGTCGATGATGCCGATCACCGGCGGCGGCGCGGCGCGGGCCAGCAACGCGTCGATGTCGCCACGCCGGACAGGCGGCAGGAACTCGATGTCGGTGCGCTTCAGGGCGGCGGCACCGTGCAGGCTCGGACCGACGAAGACCGCGGGGCGGCTCATGCCGACACCGGGGCGAGCTGCCGCAGCGCCGTGTTCCACGCGTCCGCCGCCCGTTGACCCAACTTCGAGCGGTCGACGGCCCAGGACTCCAGTCCGGGTACGACCACCCGCGCGACCCGGACCGGCAGGTCCGGCGGGGACAGGTCGACGACGATGACCCGGGACATGCCGCGGTCGCGCAGCCGGGTCACCATCATCCTGATGTCGCTGACCACGTCGTCGCTGGGATGGGACGGAAGCTCGGCCATGGCGACCTGCCGCTCGGCCGGCCGCCACGCCCAACTGGTGGGGTCGACGGCGGTGGCGCGCTTGGTGTGGTGCCGGTGCTTGGACACCTCGGCATCGGGCAGGTTGATGTCCTCGCGCATCGCCTGGATGTCCACCGCCCGGGACTGCGCGCACTCCGTCACCGCCCGGATCATCGCGATCTCGAGGTCGGGATGGGTGCCGTAGCCGCCGTACCCCTTGGAGGTCGATGGTCCGTTGTCCTCGGCGGACGCGGCCAGGACGCTGGGGATGCCAAGGTCGGAGGTGATGGACACCAGCCGCATGCTGATGCCGGCGTCGTGGAACCGCTCGAGCAGGCGCTGGACGGTCGGCGGTGTGCTGCCCGGGTCGATGTGCGGATGCTGCTGCCGCAGCGCGGCCACCTGCTCCGGCCGGCGCGGCCCGGCCAGTCCTTCGGCGAGGATGTGGCTCAACCGCCCGCTGACGATCTCCGACAGGGTCAGCGCGTCGCGCTCGATCAGCTCACACAGGGCGTGGCAGACCGCCTCCTCCAAGGTGTTGCCGGAGGCGAGGCCGTTGGTGACGCCGATCGAGTAGCACGGTGGTGCGCCGGGATCCGCACCGTAAGAGACGGCGCTGTTGGGCACGAGCACCGTCTCCTCGCTCACCAGGTCGTAGCCGGGCACCCAGTAGATGGGGAGATGGTCGGCGTACTGCGGCAGCAGTTCGATGTTCAGGTCGGCCGGGCGCATCGCGGGCGCGCCCAGGTCCTCGTAGGCGGCGACGGTGGCGGGTCGCAGTGGCAGCCAACCGGCGTAGCGTTCGACCGCCTCCATGACGGCCGACGTCATCGAGTCGATCGGGGTCAGCCCCTTGCCGGTGTAGACCGAGAGGACGTCGTTGGACCGCGGCACGATGGCGTTGTGCACCGGGATCCCGATGCGGTCGAGCCCGGTGATGTCCGCGATCCGGGTGATGCCGATCCGCCGGAAATGCGGGCGAACGGCGGCGAAGGTGTCCTCTGGACTGCGTTCGCGATGAGCGCCGCGACCGCGCAGTTTAGGGGCTTGATCTCGAATCATGATTTTCGCGGGTACGCGCTGCGGACCAACGGCCGCGGATGGGACCCCGCGACCGTTGGCACTCCGACGGGTCAGCCGAGCTCGGCCTGCTTGAGCGGCGCGGCGAAGGCGGCACACCCGGTGTCGCCGACCGCGAGGCCCAGCTCCTCTTCCAGCAGATGTTGCAGCTCCACCGGCGAAACCTCCGCCAGCTCGACCGCGTCCACGTTGTCCCTCATGGCAGCTCCTCCCGTTGACTCCCCGTTTCAACCTGGACGGCCACGAATGCGTTCGGTCCTGAGCCCTGACTCCATGGCCGACAAAGGCGGCGGGGTATACCGCCAGCGCAGGGAATCATATCTTTGCAACCTTCGATTTGTCAGCTCATACACTGACCGGACAGTTGGAACTCCTCACGTCGTGATTTTGCCTTTTACGCCGATCTGGCGGCGGCGATGTCAGCGACCGCTGTTGTGGACGTCGGCTGTGGGACCGGGCAGTTGGCCGTGGAGCTTGCGCGTCGGGGGCACGAGGTCACCGGTGTCGACCCGTCGCCGGAGATGCTCGAGGTCGCTCGGCGACGTGACGGTGGCGACCTGGTCCGGTGGGTCGAAGGGGACGCCTCGTGCCTGGGTTCGGGTGAGTACGACCTGGCCCTGATGTCCGGCCACGTCGTGCAGGTCATCACGGACAATGACCACTTGCGAGCTACGTTCGCGGCTCTTGGTCGAGCGTTGCGTCCGGGTGGCAGGCTCGCGTTCGACAGCAGGAACCCCGTCGCCCGTGTGTGGCACCAATGGACTCCCGACCGTTCGAGGCAGGCGCTTGCCGACGGTGTCGAGGTTTGGTTCCAGGACCCGCGTTCGCACGGCGACCTGGTGACCTTCGAGATCCATTTCGCTTTCCCGGACGGCACGAAGCGGGTTTCGCACAACGAATTGCGGTTCCGATCCTATGGCTGGCTGACCCGCGCGCTGGCCGAGGCCGGCTTTCAGGTGGACCCGGTCGACCACGACGAACCAGACCTGATCTTCATGGCGACCTCGACTCGGCGCCGCCGGGTCGCCGCCTTGCGCATCGACGCATCACCCGACGGCGAATGGCTGGCGGCGGTCGTGTTCGACTCGCTGGAGACCGTCACCGTCCCGATCACGGGGCTGGACACCACCGAGGTGCTGCAGCGGCTGCGCGACCTTGACGTGCCGCAGGAACTGGTCCTGGCCGAGTTGGAACAGCTCAACCTGGGCTGGAGCGCCCGCGACGAAGTCCGACAGCGGTCGCAGGCCGACATGGCCGACTGGCGCCGACTCGACAAGGAACGCCGCGAACAACTCAAGCGAGACTTCCGCCGGGGTCACGATTGACGCTTACCGTGGGCGTCGACACGTGCTCAGCAGCGGTTGAGCAATGCGCCGTGCCGTCACCATCGCAGCCGGGTTTCCCGGCGATGCGGCTCGGAACCGACACGGTACGGACACGGGTCGACTCTCTCGGCGGCCCTGAGGAGTTGCGGTTCACGGCGAGACCGCGGTCATGGACGACCCGGAGCGACGCCTGGTCCCTGCACGACCGCCCCTGAACTGAGTAACGCTCGGGCACGGGCCGTCAGAAGCCCGTTGTATCCGCTGAGAGCGGGAAGCTGCTCCGGGCTGAACCACCCCAGTTCAGACCCCTCCTCGCCGTCGGCAACAGCGGCGCCGGCCACGCGACCCGCCAGGAACGTCACACCCACGACGTGGGCCTGGTCTCCATTGGGATAGGTGAGCTGAAAGGCCCCACGGGCCGTGGTCGACGCGCCGCTGGAGCAACCAGCGGCCCGCGCCATCTACGACAACGACGCCGGTTGCGGCGAGCAGCAACGGCCGGTGACCCACCAGACTGCGCAGTTCGCCGACGTACGTCATCCAGGCACCCTAGATCGTCAAGACCAACCGACCCTTGTTCAAGATCAGGTCTGTTGTCCCTTCCGGTAGTTGCGCGGGGCCGTTCCCGTGCGTCGTTTGAAGGCCGTGCTGAACGCGCTTTCAGACGTGTAGCCGAGGGAAGCGGCCAGAGCGGCCACGCTCGTGTCGGTCTCGCGCAGCGACTGTTGCGCCACGCGGATGCGCCAATGCTGCAGGTAGGTCAGCGGCGGCACGCCGGCCACGGCGGTGAAGCGGGCGGCGAACGCCGTCCGGGACATCGTCGCCGAGCGGGCCAGGTCGTTCAGGTGCCAGGCGCGGGCCGGGTCGGCGTGCATCGAGCGGACGGCGGGTGCCAGCCGCTGGTCGGTGAGCAGCCGCAGCCAGCCCGGCGGCAGGTCCGTGGGGCTGTCCAGCAGCGACCGCATGACCTCGAGGAACAGCAGTTGGGCGTACTGGCGTAGCGCCAGTTCCGCGCCCGGCCGGGCGGTGGTGAGCTCCTGCACGACCCGGTCGAGGAGCCAGCCGATGGTCGGCGCGCCGCCTGGGATCACCGACACCGGCGGGAGCGTGGCGAGGAGTAGGTCGTCGCCGATCTGGTTCATCCGCACGTGGCCGCCGACCAGGACGGTCCGCGGTGCGTCGTCGCCGGCGAAGGGCAGCGTGACCAGGCGTCCGGCCGATGCCGCGAACAGTGCCGTGCCGTCGACCGGCTCCGCGCTCAGGTCGGTGGCCAGCAGCTCCGAGCCTCGACCGTTGAGGACCGCCACGTCGCCCGCGGTCAAGTCGATCGGGTCGGTGGCGTCGTCGACCAGCATCCGGCACGACCCCTGCAGCACCGCGGTCACCTTGAGGCGGGCGCGCGGGTGGAACCGCACCGCCCACCCGCCGGTCGCGGTGAGCGCGCCCGACACGATGCCGCTGGCGCCCGCCAGCGCCAGGGCGTCGGTCAGAGGATCATGAGCCATGCCTGGGACTCTCGCGAAGAAAAACAGGACTTTCAATCATTCATAGTACGCCGCCAGCGGCGGACGCTGGATCCATGACAGTTTCGATCATCACCGGCGGGTCCCGCGGGATCGGTCTCGCCGCGGCCAACCGGCTCGCAGCCGAAGGCCATGACGTGGTTGTCGCCTACGCCGAAAGCAAGTCCGCCGCGGACGACGCGGTCGCGAAGATCGTCGCGGGCGGCGGCCGGGCGCTCGCCGTGCGCGCCGACGTGGCCGACGAGCACGACGTCGCCGCGTTGTTCGACACCGCCGAGCGGGCGTACGGCGGCGTGGACGTGGTCGTGCACGCCGCCGGGGCCATGCGGCCGAGCACGATCGCCGACCTCGACCTGGACGCGCTCGACCTGGTGCTGCGCACCAACCTGCGCGGTGCGTTCGTGGTCGGCCGGGAGGCCGCCCGCCGGGTCCGGCCCGGCGGGGCGATCATCAACTTCTCCAGTTCGACCACGCGGTTCCGCCGCGAAGGCAATGCCGTCTACACCGCCACCCGGGCGGGGGTCGAGGTGCTGACCTCGATCCTGGCCAAGGAGATGCGCGGCCGCGACGTGACCGTCAACGCGGTCGCCCCCGGCGCCACGGCCACCGACATGCTCGACGCCTTCACCGGCGGCGACGACGCGGCGCTCGCGGCGATCGCCGCCGGCAGCCCGATGAACCGGCTGGGCACCCCCGACGACATCGTCGAGGTCGTCGCCTTCCTGGCCGGCCCCGGCCGCTGGGTGAACGGCCAGACCATCTTCGCCAACGGCGGCGCCATCTGAGCTCCGGCCGTTCAGTCGTCGAGTGTGACGACCGCGTTGTCCTCGATGCACACGACGTCCGGATCCCGGCGCAGCGCTTGAACCTGAACGTCGGTCAGCGCGGCGCTGAAGGTGCTGATCGTGTCGAACACGTGGCTCGGGGATACACCCGCTCGTGCGGCAACGGTGAGTGGGTCGCCGCTTCGGCGAACGGCGACCAGATACTCACCGTCGACGCGATCCTCCGGCTGGGTACGGAAATGCGGTGCGAGCCGGTCGTCGTCGCGCTCGAACCGCTCGATGTCGGGATCCTCCGAAAGTGCTTCGATCTCGAGGCCGCTCAACGTGGCCCCGAACCCCCAGGAGTCGATGCGGTACAAGCTGTGGGAACCGATGCGCTGGCGGCTCAGGATCTGATAAGGGTCGGAGATTCCGGGCTTGACGAACACGAGGTAGTCGTGGCTGGTAGCGCGCCTGGCACGACGGGCCGCCAACGAGTCCGGCACAGGTTCTGGCTCGTGCTCTGGGGTGTCCGCGGTGTCGGCGAGGGCATAGCCGAGCTCGCGAGCCTTGGCGATCACGTGCGCCGGCGGGCGGCCCAGCCTCCGCACCTTCGCGGCGAGCGTCATGCTGGGGCGGCGCACGTAGCCAGGGTCATACAGGTGCCATGGCTGATAGGCGTTCGGATAGTCGGCCCGCAGCAGGTCATAGTCGGCCGGCAGATCCTGCACCGTGACCCGGATCGAGCGCACCGAGCGGGTCGGAAGGTTCTCGAACCGGCCGGCCGGACCACGGACGAAAACAAAATCCGGCGTCAATGTCACGAAGTGCGCCGGATGCACCCGCACTTCGCCATCATTCTGCTCGATCGCCACCAGGTACGGCACGTACACGGTGGGATCCGACCAATCCGTCACGCGAGGATCATGCCCGACCCCTACGAGGTACGGTGCCACGATGACCTCGGTGCGGGCGAACGGTGTGGATCTCGGCATCGAGAGCTTCGGCCGCCAGGACGATCCGCTGGTTCTGCTGGTCGGTGGCACGACGATGTTGTCCTGGCCCGACGCGCTGTGCGAGCGGCTCGCGTCGCGCGGGCGGCGGGTGGTCCGCTACGACCTGCGTGACTCCGGCGCGTCGACGACCCTCGACCCGGAGAATCCGGCGTACGGCCTGCGGGACCTCGCCAAAGACGCGGCCGCACTGGTCGAGGTGCTCGGTGCCCGGACCGCCCACCTCGGCGGCATCGGCGTCGGCGGGATGGTCGCCCAGGTCGCCGCGCTGGACCACCCGGACGCCTTCTCCGCACTCACCCTCGTCGGCACCCGGCCGGTGGCGCCGGGGCCGGTCGACGACGACCTGCCGGACCACGACCGCACGGTCATGGCCGCGCTGTTCTCCCGCCCCCAGCCGGACTGGACCGACCGGGACGCCGTCGCGGCGTTCGCGGCCGAGGGCGCCGAGCCGTTGGGAAACGATCCCGCGCAGGCGCGGGCGACGGCGGCCCGGATCTGGGACCGGACGCCGTCGACCGATCCCGCGGTGCACCAGGCGAACCAGCTCGGGACGGTGTTCGCCCGGATCGACTGCGCCCCGCGCTGGCGGGAGCGGCTCGGCGAGCTCGACGTGCCAACCCTCGTGGTGCACGGTCGCGCCGACCCGTTCTTCCCCGTCGGCAACGGCGAGGCTCTCGCCGCCGAGATCCCCACGGCCCGACTGCTCGTCCTCGACGACATGGGCACCGCGCTGCGGCACAGCGCGGCCGACCAGGTCGCCGCTGCGATGCCCACTGACTGATCATCGAGCCGTCGGATCGATGCCGATCGGTGCGAGCAGCGTGGCCGTGCGGTTCATCAGCTCGCGCTGGGTTGCCGCGTCCTCGGCCGTCGGGTTGGGGCGGGCCGGTTCCGTCTCGTCGAAGTAGCGGCCGTTGATCGAGCCCCCGCGGGTGGCGACCCGCACGATGTTGTCCGCGCCGTGCTCCGGTGGGTCGCCCTCGATCGAGAACATGCCGGCCAGCAGGCGGGAGCGGATGACGCCCGGGTGCATGCTCGCCGCCTCCGCCGTGCGGCCGTCGAGGCGGCCCGCGAGCCAGCACGTGTACGTGACGATCGCGAGCTTGGACTGCGCGTACGCGCCGACCGCCGAATAGCCACCCGCGGCCAGGCCGAGATCCGCCAGCCGCAGCCGCGCGGACAGGTGGGTCGCCGACGCGATGTTGAGCACCCGGCCCAGCCGGTCGCGCAGCGCCGTGGTCAGCACCACCGTGGACAGATAGTTGGTCTGCAGCGTGGCCTCGATGCCGTCGGCGCTGTCCGCACGCCGCCGGGCGCCGGGCCGGCCCGCGTTGTTGACCAGCAGGTCGACCCGGTCGGCGGTGCCGCGGATCGACTCGGCGAGCCCGGCGATCTGATCCAGGTGGCCGAAGTCCGCGGAGAGATAGGTGACGTCGCCGCCGAGCCCGGCGAGGAAGCCAAGAACCTCCGCGCGGGGTTCGAGCCCGTGCAGCACCAGGTGCCCGACCCGGCCCGCGAGCCGGACCGCCGTGGCGCGGCCGATGCCTTCGGTGGCACCGGTCAGCACCACGGTGCGATCACGCAGGTCCATCAGCCATCAACATAGCGGGGCCATCGGACCCACGGCAGGGGGTCTCGTGGCCCTGCCTCAGGAAGGACGGCCCGGCCTAGCGTGAACGCATGAGGACTTGGCAGGTCGGTGACGTGATGACGGCGGACGTCGCCACGGTGGGTGAAGATGCTCCATACAGGACGATCGTCGATCTGTTGGCGGTGCGGCGGATCAGCGCCGTCCCGGTGGTCGACAGCTTCCGGCGGGTGCTCGGCGTCGTATCCGAGGCGGACCTGTTGCCCAAGGTCGAGCTGACCGGGCAGCCGCACGAGCCACGGATGTTCACGCTGCGGCGCCGCGCGCGGGCCAAGGCCGACGCGAGCCTCGCGCGCGAGCTGATGACGGCGCCCGCCGTCACCACGATGGAGAGCGCGACCTTGGTCGAGGCCGCGAAGGCGATGGACCGGGCGGGTGTCAAACGGCTGCCGGTGACCGACGACCTCGGTCGCCTGGTCGGCATCGTGTCCCGCGGCGACCTGTTGAAGGTCCACCTGCGCCACGACGACGACATCCGGCACGACGTGGTCACCGAGGTCCTGCGCCGCATCCTCGGCATCGGCGACGACGCGGTCGCGGTGACCGTGGCCGGCGGCGTGGTCACGCTGGCCGGGCGGCTCGACCGGCGCAGCTCCGCGGAGATCGCGGTCAGCCTGGCCGCGCAGGTCAGCGGCGTCGTCAAGGTCGTCGACGGGATCGAGTACGACTTCGACGACGCGGACCGCTTCGTGCCGGGACCGCTGCTCTGACTCAGTGCTTCTTGCCGAGCAACCGGGTGGCCAGCACCGCGGCCTGCGTGCGCCGCTCCAAG
>NZ_BONC01000120.1 GCF_016862515.1 Asanoa iriomotensis | reverse complement strand
GGTCCAGGCGGCGTCCGGGCGTGCGCGGAGGTGGGTCGGATACCGGTGTTGTATCCGGCCCGGCTCCGTGTGCGGTCGGTCGCCGTCTGGGCCCGGCGGGGTGCCACCCTGATCCACGAGCCACCCCTAGCCGTGCGGTCAGTCCTTGGCGGGCTCGACCGGCGAGGTGATCGTCTCGACGGCCGGCGCCGCGGCGGGCTCCGGCACGTCGTTCTTGATCACCCGGGCGATGGCGGGACGCGCGTAACGCATCTGCACACCGGGGGCGGCCTCGAGCGTCACAGTCTCGGCGTCGGCCTCGACGACCGTGGCGTGCAGGCCACCGATCGTCACGACCTCGGCGCCGGGGCCGAGGGTGGACTGCATCTGCTGGGCTTCGCGGCGGCGCTTCTGCTGGGGGCGGATCATCATGAAGTACATGACCCCGAACAGAAGAACGATCATGAGGAGCGGCAGGAAGCTGCCGCCACCTGAGCTTTGTGCTGCGAGCACGGTGAAAACCTTCCCATTGGCCTTCGCTGGACGTGGGGGTCGCCCAGCGGCGGGCAAAAATGTCGTCCCCTACGGACCGCGGCGAGTCTAGTCGGTCTGGCTGAGAACGCCGAATGCCGCGCTGATCACTTTCGGATCACGGAAAACGTTGGTCGGTAGAGAAGAGATCGTTTTGTCCCGAGACCCGGCCGGCGGGCAGTGCGCGGCCCAGATGCAGCCAGGCCGCGTCGGTGGCCACCCGCCCCCGCGGGGTGCGGGCCAGCAGCCCGGCCCGGACCAGGAACGGCTCGCAGACCTCCTCGACGGTGTCGGACTGCTCCCCCACCGCCACCGCCAGCGTCGACAGGCCGACGGGACCGCCCTTGAACGAGTCGACCAGGGCGGAGAGCACGGCCCGGTCCAGCCGGTCGAGGCCGAGCGCGTCCACGTCGTACACCTGTAGGGCCTCGCGGGCGGTGTCGATCGTGACCGTCCCGTCGCCGCGGACCTCGGCGAAGTCGCGCACCCGGCGCAGCAGCCGGTTGGCGATCCGCGGCGTGCCCCGCGACCGCCCGGCGATCTCCCGCGCGCCGTCGTCGGTGATCGGCACGCCGAGGATCCGCGCGGACCGGTGCAGCAGCGACTCGAGGTCGGCGGCGGCGTAGAAGTCGAGGTGCGCGACGAAGCCGAACCGGTCGCGCATGGGCCCGGTCAGCAGCCCGGACCGGGTGGTCGCGCCGACCAGCGTGAACGGCTCGACGTCGAGCGGGATCGCGGTGGCGCCGGGCCCCTTGCCGACCACGACGTCGACCCGGAAGTCCTCCATGGCGGAGTAGAGCAGCTCCTCGGCCGGCTTCGCGATGCGGTGGATCTCGTCGATGAACAGCACGTCGCCGGCGGCGAGGCTGGTCAGGATCGCGGCGAGGTCACCGGAACGCTCGATCGCCGGCCCACTGGTCACCCTGATCCCAGTGCCGAGCTCGGCGGCCACGATGTTGGCCAGGGTCGTGTTGTGCACGACCAGGTCGTTGACGGTGAAGGTGTGGTCGTCGGCGACGGTCAGGCAACGGCACTCGTGAAGTCCGGCGGGCTCGACGGAGGCGACGCCGTCGACCGCCAACTGCTCCTCGAACCGGTCGCGACGTGGTTGCCACTCCCGGAGCCGCTCGCCGCGCCGGCCGATCACGGTGATCCGCTCCGCAAACCGCGCCGCGTCGTCCTGGCTGGTGACGCTCAGCCGCCAGGACTCATGGGGTCGACCCTGGTAGCGGCCGCGCTTGAGCTTGAGCCTCGACTGGATGCCGAACCGCAACAGGAGATGCTGGACGTCCTGGAGCAGCTCGCGGGAGACGCTGTAGAAATCGATCACGATGTCGTAGCGGTCGCGGCCACGGCGACTCACCGTGCCGTCGCAAGCGAAGTACGCACCCAGGAACGCGCTCACCTGCCAGGCATCGCCGCGGAAGACGAACTCCGGGACCCGCTTCTCCCACGCGTTCTTGTCGAGCAGCCCGTGCTCGGCCAGCCATCCTCGCAGTCCGGAGATCCGGACCAGGGAGCTGTTGGCCGAGTTCGGCCTGGTCCGGTGCGGGTGACCAAGTCGGTCGCAGACTCTCCGGAAGTCCGCGAGCACGTCGTCGTCGCCGCTGGTGAAGGTGACCTGGTTGGTGACACAGCCATCGCCGACCAGGTAGCCCGCCAACGCGAACTCCTCGGTCTGCTCGGTGCCGTCGGCGACCAGCTCTGGGCGCAGCACGTTGGCGAGGCGGTCGCCGACCGTCAGGTCACCGGCCTTCACCCAACCGTCCGTCGTCCAGAACGGATGATCGGGCGCGGCGACCACCTCACGGCCGGTCGTCGTCCGGATCCGCACGCTGTCGAGTTCGCCCTGCTCGTGCACCGCCTCGACGCGGGCTGCCTCGCCGGTGCGGGTGATGACGCGGTCGCCGACGGCGATGTCGCCGAGCCGGCGGCGCGAGCCGTCTTCGAGCAGCACGAGCGCGTTGACCGAGACCGGCTTACCCAAGCCGGGCGGGCCTGACAGCAGGATGTGGTCCGGTGGGGTGCCGCGGCCCATCGCGCCGCGCAGCAGCAGGTCGAGCTGGTCGCGGACCCGGTGCTGGGCGATGAACTCGGCCAGCCGCTTCGGCCGGACCGTCGCCTCGGCGTCCTGGTCCCCCTCGGCGATGTAGGCGGAAACCTCGCTCATGCCTGCTCCTCGCTCCGCGAGGAGCAGCAAGAGCTCGAATCACTGAGCTGGCTGGTTCGCTCGCTACGCTCGCTCATCGGTGCCGGCCGAGCAGTTGGATCGCCATCTTGAGCAGCGCGGGCACGCCCTCGTCGCCGGTCGCCTTCTCGGCCACCGCGGTCACCGCCTGGTCGGCCTGCGCGGCCGTCCAACCAAGACCGACGAGGCCCTGCCGGACCTGCTCGGGCCAGACCGCGCCGACCACGCCCGCGGCGCCGTCGGCGCCGACGCCGATCGGGCCGATCCGGTCGCGCAGCTCCAGCACCAGGCGTTCCGCGCCCTTCTTGCCGATGCCGGGCACCCGGGTCAGCGTCGCGGTGTCGGCGTTGGCGATCGCCTTGCGGACGACGTCCGGGTGGTGCACGGCCAGCACCGCCTGTGCCAGCCGGGGGCCGACTCCGCTGGCGGTCTGCAGCAGCTCGAAGAGGTGCTTCTCGTCGTCGCTGGCGAAGCCGTACAACGTCAGCGAGTCTTCCCGGACGATCAGGCTGGTGGCCAGCCGGGCGTGCTGGCCCTGCCGCAGGCCGGCGATGGTGCCGGGCGCGCAGTGCACGGCCAGACCCACGCCGCCGACCTCGATGACCGCGCCGTCCGGTGACACCGCGGCGACGACCCCGCTCACGCTGGCGATCACCTTCGACCTGCCCTTCTGACGGCCGCTGCCGCCTCGATCTTCGCCTTGGTGCCGCCACGCCAGACGTGGCAGATGGCCAGCGCCAGCGCGTCGGCCGCGTCCGCCGGCTTCGGTGGCGCGTCGAGCCGCAGCAGGCGGGTCACCATCGAGGTGACCTGCGCCTTGTCGGCCTGGCCCGAGCCGGTGACGGCGGCCTTGACCTCGCTCGGCGTGTAGGTCGACACCGGGAGCCCGGCCCGCGCCCCGGCCAGCACCGCCACCGCGCTGGCCTGGGCGGTGCCCATCACCGTGCGCACGTTGTGCTGGCTGAACACGCGTTCGACCGCGACGCTCTGCGGTTGGTGCTCCGCGACCAGGTCGCCGAGGGTGCGGTCGAGGTGCAGCAGCCGCAGCGACAGGTCGTCGGCGGGGTCGGTGTAGACCACGTAGTAGGCGACCAATGTGCACGGTCGGCCGGGCACGCCCTCCACCACGCCGACGCCGCATCGCGTCAGCCCGGGATCGACGCCGAGCACCCGCACGCCATCCTCCCCCTGTACGTGTGTTCGACACCTTACGTGCCGGCGGCGCGCCCGCGAGCGCGGACACACCGGGGCCCGATAACCGGTGGCGCGCCTCACTAGCGTCAAAGGCATGGCGAGCACCGGCTTCATTTCGACGACGATTCCGTACGTCAATGCGCGTCCGCACCTCGGTCACGCGCTCGAGTTCGTGGAGACCGACGCGTACGCCCGTTTCATGCGCACCCAACTCGACGACGTCTTCTTCCTGACCGGATCCGACGAGAACGCGCTCAAGAATGTGCTCGCGGCAGAGACGGTGGGCATTGCCACCGCGGAGCTCGTGGAGCGCAACGCCGCCGCGTTCCAGGACCTGCTGGGGCAGCTCGGCTGCCGACCCGACCACTTCGTGCGCACCAGCGTCGACCCGCTGCATCTCGCGGGCGCGACGGAGATCTGGCGGCGGATGGCGGCGGCGGGCGACATCTACTCCCGGGCCTACGAGGGGCTCTACTGCGTGGGGTGCGAGCAGTTCTACGAGCCCGCCGAGCTGGTCGACGGCCGCTGCCCGGAGCACCTGACCGCGCCCGAGCCGGTGCGCGAGCAGAACTACTTCTTCCGGCTCTCCCGCTATCAGGACGACCTGCTCAAGTGCCTTGAGTCGGGCGAGGTGGTCATCCATCCCGAGACGCGGCGCAACGAGGTCATCTCGTTCGTCCGCGCCGGCCTGCAGGACATAAGCGTCTCCCGGTCGGCGCAGCGGGCGCGCGGCTGGGGCATCCCGGTGCCGGGCGACGACAGCCAGGTGATGTACGTCTGGATCGACGCGCTGACCAACTACACCAACGCGCTGGGCTGGACGGCCGGCGACCCGCGCTACGAGCGGTTCTGGGCCGGGGCGGCGCGCCGCGTACACGTGATGGGCAAGGGTGTGATCCGGTTTCACGCCGTCTACTGGCCGGCGATGCTGCTCTCGGCCGGGCTGCCGCTGCCGACGGACCTGGTCGTGCACGGTTACATCACCGCGGGCGGGCGCAAGATCGGCAAGAGCCTCGGCAACGCGGTGGACCCGGTCGCGCTGATCTCGCGGTACGGTGCACGGGCTGTCCGATATGCACTGCTCGCCACTTTCGCGCCGTTCGGCGACGGCGATCTCACTTCGGAGCGCATCGTCGCCGCCTACAACACCGACCTCGCCAACGGGCTGGGCAACCTGGTCAACCGGGTGACCAGCATGATCGGCCGCTATCGGGGCGGCGTGGTGCCGTCGGGTGCTTACGAAGATGGCCTGGGTCCGGCGGTCGCGCTCGCCCGCGGCGGGTTCGACCAGGCGATGGCCAGCTTCGACCACCGCGCCGCGGTCCAGCACCTGACCACGCTGGTCGGCCGCACTAACGCGTACGTCGACGAGCACGCGCCCTGGCACCTCGCCAAGCAGCCGGCCGAGGCCGACCGCCTCGACACCTGCCTGCTGCACACGGCCGGCGCGGTGCGGGTCTGCGCTGTTCTGTTGCATCCGGTGCTGCCCGACGCCGCCGCTGAGATCCTGGCCGCGCTCGGCCAGCCCGCTGACTGGCGATCCGACGCCGACTGGCTGGCCGGGATGGCCGGTGCCCGGGTGGAGAAGCCGGCCGCGATCTTCCCGCGCATCGACGTCCCTGCCACATAACACCCCGGGGCAGTGTGTGGTGGCACGCCATGGGCGGCACTCCGCCAGGCTCGTACATTCATGCGCCATGGCGGCAGATCGGGTGGCTGACCACCACGTCGTACGGCTGGACCTCACCGGACGCACCGCGCTGGTCACCGGCGGCGGCAGCGGCATCGGGCGGGCCTGTGCGGCCCGGCTCGCCGAGGCCGGCGCCAAGGTGGTGGTGCTCGACCGCAACGCGGCCGCGGCGGAAGAGGTGGCGGCGGAGATCGGGGGCGTCGCGGTCGCGCTCGACCTGACCGACCCGGCGGCGGTCGAGCGGGTCGACGCCGACGTGGACGTGCTGGTCAACAACGCGGGCTTCCAGCACGTCGCTCCCCTGCCGGAGTTCCCGCCGGACACGTTCGCGGCGCTGCAGCGGGTCATGGTCGAGGCGCCGTTCCGGCTGGTCCGGCGCGCGCTGCCGCACATGTACGCGCGCGGTTGGGGCCGGGTCGTCACGATCTCGTCGGTGCATGGTCTGCGCGCCTCGGCGTACAAGTCGGCATATGTCACTGCAAAGCACGGCGTCGAGGGCCTGTCCAAGGTCATCGCGCTGGAGGGCGCTCCGCACGGGGTCACCGCGAACTGCATCAATCCCGGGTACGTGCGCACGCCGCTCGTCGAGGGCCAGATCGCCGATCAGGCCCTTGCCCACGAGATCCCCGAGTCCGAGGTGCTGTCGACGATCCTGCTGGCCCGCTCGGCGCTCAAGCGCCTGGTCGAGCCGGACGAGGTGGCGGAACTGCTGGCCTATCTGTGCACGCCGGCGGCATCCTTCATCACCGGGGCCTCGATCGCCATGGACGGGGGATGGACGGCAAGCTGAGAGCCATGACTGGAGAGTTTCTCGAACTGCTGGCGCGGGAGGCCGCGGCGGTCGAGTTCGAGGGTCCGCTGCTGGCCGCCCGCGCCGCCGGCCTGCCACCGGACGAGGTGGCCGAGCTGGAAAGGGCGAAGCTGGCCGCGCTGCGGGTGCGGTCGCTGCTCGAGCGCCGGCGCCAGCGCGAGGTGGAACTGTCCGGTCTGGTCGACACGGCGGCCGACCTGGCCGGCCTGCGCGACGTCGACGACGTGCTGCGGGCCATCGTGCACCGGGCGCGGACCCTGCTCGGCGCCGACGTGGCCTATCTGACGCTCAACGACGACGACCGCGGCGACATCTACATGCGGGTGACGGACGGTTCGGTGTCGGCCCGCTTCCAGCGGCTGCGGCTCCCCCTCGGCGCGGGCCTCGGCGGCCTGGTCGCCCAGACCGGGACCCCTTATGTGACCGCCGACTACCACGTCGACGAGCGGTTCCGGCACACCGGTGAGATCGATGCGGGTGTACGGGAGGAAGGGCTGGTCGCGATCCTCGGCGTACCCCTGCGGCTGGGTTCGTCGTCTCTCGGTGTGCTGTATGCCGCCAACCGCTCGGCGCGCCCGTTCGCGCGGGAGGAGGTGGCGCTGCTCGGCTCGCTGGCGGCACACGCGGCGGTGGCGCTGGACACGGCGCGGCTGCTGACGGAGACGCGGGTGGCGCTGGCGGAGCTGTCGCTGGCGAACGAGACAATTCGGGCACACAGCAGCTCGGTGGAGCGCGCGGCGTCGGCGCACGACCGGATGACGGCCCTGGTGCTGCGGGGCGGCGGGGTCGAGGACGTGGTCGCCGCGGTGACGGATGTGCTCGGCGGCGCGCTGCTGGCCCTGGACTCCTCGGGCCGCGAGCTGGCCCGGGTGGGCTCTCTGGAGGAGCCGGACCGCGCGACGCTGGCCGAGGCGGTCGCGGCCTCCCGCGCCGAACGCCGCTCGGTGCGCCGCGGCGACAGCTGGTACGCGGCGGTGGTGGCGGGCACGGAGGATCTCGGCGCGTTGGTGCTGCGGCCGACCGCGGAGCTGGTGGACGCGGACCAGCGGATCCTGGAGCGGGCGTCGCTGGTCACGGCATTGCTGTTGCTGTTCCGGCGGACGGTGGCGGAGGCCGAGGGCCGGGTCCGCGGGGAGTTGCTCGACGAGCTGGTCTCGCGGCCGGTCCGGGACGCGGAGTCGCTGCGGTCGCGGGCCCGCCGGCTGGGCGTCGACCTGGACGCGCCGCAGGTTTTGGTCGCGGTCGACGACGACACGGCCGGGCGGCAGCGGGTGCTGTCGTGGGCGACGTCTTATGCGCTGTCGCGCGGTGGCCTGGCGGCGGCCCGCGACGGCCGGGTGCTGCTGATGCTGCCGGGCACGGACCCGGGGGCGGCGGCACGCCTGGTGGCGAAGGACGCGGCCCGGGTGTCTGGTCGGCCCATGACCGCCGGCGCCGGCGGCCCGTCTGCCGGCCCGGGGTCTCTGGGTGCGGCGTTCGCCGAGGCGGACCGGTGCCTGTCGGCGTTGACGGCCTTGGGCCGCGTCGGGGAGGGCGCGGGCGCGGCGGAGCTGGGCTTCGTGGGGTTGTTGCTGGGCACGACGGGGGCGTCGGGCTCGAACGAGGTGGGCCGTTTCATCGCGGCAGCGATCGGCCCGGTGGTGGACTACGACACCCGCCGCGGGACGGCTCTGGTCCGAACGCTGGAGGCTTATTTCGGGGTTGGTGGTGGCTTGGCCAAGGCGGCGGAGCTGCTGCACGTCCACGTCAACACGGTGACCCAACGCCTGGAGCGGGTTGGCCAACTGATCGGCGCGGACTGGCAACAGCCAGAGAGGGCGCTGGAGGTCCAACTCGCCCTCCGCCTCCACCGCCTCCGCACTGGCACCACGGCATAGCCCGCTCCGCCGTCTCCGCGGACGCACCACGGCCTACGTCGTGCCGTGCGCCTCCACTGCACCGGCACCACTGGGGCGCGGCACGGTCGTTAGCGCCCTTGCTCGCCCTACGCCGAGGGCGCGTCGAGGAGGCACGGCTCTCTCGCATTTGCACCGATGCCTCGGCTCAGGTCGTGCGGTGCGGCACGCCCGCTAAAGCGTCCTAGGATGAGTCAGATCCGGTTGGTGGCTCGGAGGTTGGTCAAGGCGGCCACGAGCAGAATCAGCGCGATCACGATCGCCACCCGCTTGCGTCGGCGTTGGGCTACATAGGCGTGCCACCAGGCGATCGCCGCTTCCGCGATCGGGGCCGGCGGGCGGCGCAGCGGGCTGAGGAATCTCGCCTGCTTCAGGCCGAGGCTGCTGCGTCCGGGTGCGGTCCGCCGGTATCGGGCCAGACCCGCACTCGCTTCGACCGCCGCCGGACCGGCGAACGGTGCCCGTGGCATGCGGGTGCCGGCGTCCACCAGCACGGTCGCACCCTCCGTCGACGACCCCGCCGCCGACCGACCGAAGATCATGGCGGCCGCCGACCGTCCGAAGATCGCGGACGCCGTCGAACCGCCAACCGCCGCGCCGGCGAACGGCGCGGGACGGTCGGCGCGGGGTCGACCGCCGCGGGCGGACATCGAATCCGAAACAGATCCAGTAGCCCGGGCCGGCGATCCGGCACCCGACAAACCCGCGGACGACACCGCCAATCCCGAAGCATGCGCCGCAGGCGAACCCGGAGACCCGCCCGCAGCCAGCCCAGACCATCCGCGATCGGCCGACCTCGGCGACCCGCCACCGGCAATGCCGGCCGGTTCCGCGGACTCGGCGGGATCCGCCGGGTCCGCGCGCAGGACGACCATCTCGACCTCGTAGATCTGTTCCGCGCGCCACCGCCTGGCCCGCTCCGCAAGCACCTGCCGCAGATAGTCGTCAGCCGCCGCCGGCCGACCGAACCGCGTCGCCAGCAACTCGAGCCACCGCCACCGCGCCGCGACCGACGTCAGGACGTCCGGATAGATCTCCTCGGCCCGCCACGCGTCGCCCGCGAGCCGTGCCGACTCCGACCGCAGCGCCGCCAGGTGGCGGTCGACGAATGAGACATAGCCCTCCGGCGCCTCGGGCTCCATCTTCGGGACCAGCTCGACCACGGCCAACCTCCTCCCGCGCGCATCCACCACCATCATCGCCTGCCTGGCCGGCCCCGCAAGACCCCGCCGTGACGGCGGACACATTTTGATACGAGACGGTTCCGTATCGCTTCGCATCGGGCGTAGCGTTCGCAGGCGATACGAACCTGTGCCGTTTCGTAATGATGAACGAAAGATCTATCGGGGGGAGACGGACGTGGAGCAAACCGCCAACACCGGGCATCCAAGACGCTGGGCGATCTTGGCTGTCCTCGTGGTGAGCCTGCTCGTCGTCGTACTGGACAACACGGTCCTCAACGTCGCCCTGCGTACCCTCGCCGACCCGGTCCACGGCCTCGGCACCACGCAGAGCGAACTCGAATGGGCCATCAACTCGTACACGCTGGTTTTCGCGGGCCTGCTGTTCTCGTTCGGCGTGCTCGGTGACCGCTTCGGGCGCAAGCGGTTCCTGCTGGTCGGCCTCGCGCTCTTCGGCCTGGCGTCACTGCTCTCGGCGTACGCGCAGAATCCCGGGCAGCTGATCGGCGCACGCGCCCTGATGGGCATCGGCGGCGCGGCGATCATGCCGGTGACGCTGTCGATCATCTCCAACGTGTTCGACCCGCGCGAGCGCGGCAAGGCCATCGGTGTCTGGTCCGGCGCCGTCGGCCTGGCCATCGCGATCGGCCCGATCCTCGGCGGCGCGCTGCTCGAGCACTTCTGGTGGGGCTCGGTCTTCCTGATCAACGTGCCGGTCGTGATCGTCGGCCTGGTCGCGGTCGCGCTCCTGGTGCCCGAGTCGCGCAACCCACGCCCCGGCCGCATCGACATGCTCGGCGTGCTGATGTCGGTGGTCGGCCTGGTCGGCCTGACCTACGGCATCATCAAGGGCGGCGAGAACGGCTTCGGCAACACGGAGGTCCTGCTCACCGGCGGCGGCGGCCTGGTCGTCCTGGCGGCATTCGTCTGGTACGAGTCGCGGATCGCGTTCCCGTCGCTGGACGTACGCCTGTTCAAGATCCCCCGGTTCTCGGCCCCGATCGCCGCGATCGGCCTGACGTTCTTCGCGTCGATGGGCGTGTTCTTCTTCAGCTCGTTCTACCTGCAGCTGGTCCGGGACTACTCGCCGCTGCAGACGGGCCTGCTGTTCCTGCCGTTCGCCGTCGCCCAGCTGATCTTCGCGCCGCGCAGCCACGCGATGGTGCAGCGGTTCGGCGGCAAGGCGGTCACCGCGACCGGCTTGAGTCTGGTCACGCTGTCGCTGATCGGCTTCGTGTTCGTGGACGCGCAGACCGCGGTCTGGTTCCTCCTGTTCGTCTTCTTCGTCCAGGGCGTCGGCATGGCCAACATCATGGCGCCGGCCACCGAGTCGATCATGTCGGCGCTCCCCCGCGAGAAGGCCGGCGTCGGCTCGGCGGTCAGCAACACGATCCGCCAGGTCGCCAGCGCGCTCGGCATCGCGATCCTGGGCTCGATCCTCGCGGCGGTCTACCGCGGCCAGATCGAGCCGACCACGACCGCGCTGCCCGGCCCGGCCCGCGAGGTGGCCAACGAGTCGATCTCCGGCGCGTACGGGGTCGCCGCACAGGCGGGCCCGGCCGGCGGCAACCTGATCTCGGCCGCGAACGACGCGTTCATGACCGCGATGCACTGGGCGGCCGGTTCGGGCGCCGTCATCCTCGGATTCGGCATCCTGGCGGCGTTGATCTGGATGCCCGGCCGCCGCGCGGGCGCCGAGCACGTGCAGCCGGTCGAGGTGGAAGCCGGAGAACTGGCCACGGCCGGCTGAGGTCAGCGACAATGGATCCCATGCCAGCTGTCGAGGAAGCTCCGCGGGCGCCGGGCCGCCCGCGGAGCCTCCGCGTCGACGAGGCCATCATCTCCGCCACCCTCGACCTGCTGGCCGAGGGCACCTCGGTCGAGGTCCTGTCGATCGAGTCGATCGCGAGCCGCGCGGGCGTGGGCAAGGCGACGATCTACCGCCGCTGGCCCGGCAAGGACGCCCTCCTCCACGACGCGCTGGCCACCCTCAAGAGCCCGGGCCCGGAGCTGGCCGGCGAATCGGTCCGCGACGACCTGATCGCGCTGCTGGGTCAGGTCGGCCCGTCCACACAGGACCCGCGCCTGCCACAGATCCTGCCGTGCCTGCTGCCGCACATGAGCCGCAGCAAGGAGCACTACCGCGCGTACCAGGACATCATCGAGCCCCGCCGCAACCGCGTCCGCGAGGTCCTCCGCCGCGGAGTGGCCAACGGCGAACTCCGCGCGGACCTCGACGTCGAGCTGACGATGACGGTCCTCATCGGACCGATTCTGGTCCAACGTGTACTCCGCTGGCACCCCGACCTCGACGCCGACAAAATGCCGGCACAGGTCGTCGACCTCCTCATGGCCGGCATGGGGCCGGCACAGAGCTGACCCATTGCTCGGGCCCGCGGTGGTCCG
>NZ_BONC01000119.1 GCF_016862515.1 Asanoa iriomotensis | reverse complement strand
CGGCTTGGCGCGGCTCGGCGGCGCGGCTTGGCGCGGCTCGGCGGCGCGGCTTGGCGCGGCTCGGCGGCGCGGCTTGGCGCGGCTCGGCGGCGATGTGGCACAGAGCGACGGGCGCACGCGCGTCGACCACCACACCGCGCGCCAGGCGGCGCTGCGACTGGGATTGGCCACCCGAGCACGGCACCCGGGCCGCGCGGTCCGATCCGCGCCGCGAGGTCGCCAACCGCTGATCCTCGCCATCGCCGCGCCGGCCCGCTCGCGCTCCCAGGCCGTCCAGGGCGGGTTGGCGCCGACGCGGCGCAAGGCGACGAGCGCACGTGCGTCGTCGGCCACGCCCGCAGTGGGCGCTGCTACTGGTGGTGGCCAGGCGAGCAGGACACCCGGGCTGCGCGGTCCGGTCCCGGCCGTGCGGTCGCTAACGCTGATCTTCGCGATTTCCGCGCCAACCTGCTCGCGCTCCCGGAGCGCTCGCGAGGGTTTGCGGCGACGCGACGCGAAGCGACGAGCACCCGCCTGTTGACCACCACGCCCGCGCTGGGCGACAGCCGCGACCGGTGGCGGCCAGGTGGGCACGGCACCCGGCGGGCGAGCCGATCCGCACCGCGAGGTCGCCGACCTCGGCCGACGCCGCGAGGTTGCTAACCGGTGATCCTTGCGATTGCCGCAGCGGCCCGCTCGCGCTCCCAGGTTGGCCGCCGTGGGTTGGCAGCGATGCGGCGCAAGGCGACGAGAGAGCGCGTGTCGCCGTAGCGGGCCGACGCGTCCAGGGCGGCCGAGCGGACCGCGTCGGCGCGGTCGCCGAGGAGACGCGGCAGCAGGTCGGTGAGAGCGCGGCTGCGGCGCGCGAGCAAGCTGCGGACCGCTGTCGCGCGCAGGTAGACGTGGCCTGGCTCGCGGACCTGGGTCGCCGCGATCAGCAGCGCCTCGGAACCCGGCGACCGCAGTTCGCGCAGGGCGTAGACCACGTTGGTGTCATGCCGCAAGGCCGGGCTGACCGTCACGACCGCTTCGAAGCGGGTCGGCCATTGGCGGGCGGCCGCATAGACGATCTCGGAGGCGTCCTCCATGATGTCGCGCGGATGCGCGCCCGGGGCGCCCGTCGGTGGCTGCGGGACCTCCCGGGCGACCACCGCGAGCAAGGAGGCGCAGGCGTCGTCGCCGAGGGTCAGGAAACGTTTCAGCGCGTTCTGGTAGTCAGGGCCGCCCGCCGTGGCGAGCAGCCGTGCGAGCTCGCTGTCCACAACCGACGAAGATACCGCCGGATGCCAACCGCGGGCCTGGCGAGCGGAGCGCAGCGGAGCGGTCCCTCGCGGGAGGAGCGGTCCGGACCACTGCGGACCCGAGCAATGATCTTCCGATCCTAGAAGCCCTCCGGCTCGGGTGCGGTGACCAGCGACGCGAGCAGGCGCAGGCGTTCGGCGGACGGTGAGCCGGGTGCGGCGCCGTTGAAGATGATGCGTTGGCCCGGGTCGTCGGGGAGGCGCAGGCTTTCCTCGTTGAGGGTCAGGCGGCCGACCAGGGGGTGCTCCCATTCGCGCACCGCGTGCAGGCACTCCGCGACCGGGTGCATGGCCCAGATGCGGGCGAACTCCGCGCTGTGGATGCTCAGGTCGCCGACCAACTCCGCGAGCAGCGGGTCGTCGGTCGCGTCGCTCGACGCGTTGCGGAGGTAGGCGACCGTGTTGTGGGCCTCGCGCTCCCAGTCGACGATCAGGTCGCGCATAGCCGGCTCCAGGAACATCTGGCGCGCCATGTTGGGGCGCTCGTCCGGGTCCAGGCCTAGCAGGGCGAAGCCCAGGCGGTTGCCGCCGAGCAGGTCCGTGCGCCGGCCGACGACGATCACCGCCTGGTCGGTGCTGCTCGTGGCCACCGCGAGCACCGAGTCCCGGACCGTCTCGCGACCGAGGACCCGGCGTGGCACCGCGGCGGGCCGGGCCAGCCGGACCAGGTGCAACCGCTCGGCTTCGTCCAGGCGCAACGCGGTGGCCAGGGCGTCCAGCACCGAGTCGGACATCTGGTGACTTTCACCCTGCTCGATCCGGGTGTAGTAGTTCACACTGACGCCCGCGAGCTGGGCCACCTCCTCGCGGCGCAGGCCGGGCACGCGGCGTGCCGTGCCAAATGTCCGGATTCCTGTGGAAGCCGGGGTCAGGGCTGCCCGGCGCGAGCGCAGGAAGTCGCCGAGTTCGCTGCTCATGGTGCCGATCATCCCTTCGGTCCGGGCGACGCTGCCGTCCCCTGCCGTGGGTACCCAGCGCAGGGCGTGGTCGTCGTCGCTACCCGGATGCAACCTAGTTGCGTGAGCAAATATTCGTTGGGTCTCGACACCTTCGGTGACGTCCTCTCCGACAACGACGGCAAACCGGTCGGTCACGCCGAAACCATCCGCGGGCTGGTCGAGCATGCCGTGCTCGCCGACAAGGTCGGCATCGACTTCTTCGGCATCGGCGAGCACCACACCTTCGACATGCCGCTGTCCGCGCCGGACGTGGTGATGGCCGCCATCGCCGCCCGCACCGAGCGCATCCGGATCGGCTCGGCGGTCACGGTGCTCAGCTCCGACGATCCGGTGCGGGTCTTCCAGCGGTACGCGACCCTGCACGCGCTGTCCGACGGCCGGGCCGAGGTGATCCTCGGTCGCGGGTCAAGCATCGACTCGTTCCCGCTGTTCGGCTACGACCTCGCCGACTACGAGGAGCTGTTCGAGGAGAAGGTCGACCTGTTCGCCCGCCTGCTCGAGGAGAAGCCGGTCACCTGGTCCGGCCGCCTGCGCCCGGCGCTGGTCGACGCCGACGTCGTGCCGCACACCGAGGGCGGGCCGATCCCGACCTGGATCGGCGTCGGCGGCAGCCCGAAATCGGTGATCAGGACAGCGACGTACGGCATGTCCCTGATGTTGGCGATCATCGGCGGGCCGATCGCGCGCTTCAAGCCGTTCGCGGAGCTGTTCCGGGAAGCGGAGCGTCGCCTCGACCGGCCGGCCAAGCCGATCGGCATCCACTCGCCGGGGCACATCGCGGACACCGACGAGGAGGCGTACGAGCAGCTTCTCCCCCACTACCTCGAGGTGCTCACGCGGGTCGGCAAGCAGCGCGGCTGGCGTCCGCCGACGGCCGAGCACCTGCGGCACGAGATCTCGACCGGCGCTTGGCACGTCGGCGCTCCGGAGACGGTGGCGCGCAAGATCGCCTCGTCGCTTCAGACGCTCGGTGCGGTGCGGTTCGACCTCAAGTACGGCCTGGCGGGGGTGCCGCACGACGCGGTGATGCGCAACATCGAGTTGTACGGGACGAAGGTCGCGCCGATGGTGCGGGAGCTGCTGGAGGACTGAGGGCGGGCGGCGGAGGACCGGGCGGTCGGGCACAATCGGCGGCGTGAGCGCCAGCGAGTCGTCCTTCGACGAGACGGTCATCGACGATCCGGGTGCCCGGGCCCTCTTCTGGGTGCTGTTCCCGGTGCTCGGCGCCGGGCTCGGCTGGGTGGTCCAGTGGGCCGCGGGCTGGGTCGCCGACCTGCCGGTGGCGCCGCTCCAAGGTGTCTTCCGGGCGATCGACGAGGCCCCCGACCCGCAGGCCGCGCTGGTTGCCGTCGGCGCCGGCCTGGTGGTCGGGCTGGTCGTGGCGGTGCTGGCGGTCGCCGACATGCTCGTCATCCGGTTCGCCGTCGGCGAGGTCACGCTGACCCGGGGCGGCAAGAAGCAGTCCGTCAGCCGCGGCGACGTCACCGGGGTGTTCTTCGACCGCAACGAGCTGGTGCTGCTCGGGCGGTCGTCGACCGAGCTGGCCCGGGAGAAGACCGACCTCTCGAAGCAGAAGGTCGAGGCGGCCTTTACCGGGGCCGGCTATCCGTGGCTGGCCGGCGGCGACCCGCACCGCGACGAGTTCCGGATCTGGACCCGGATCGACGACGACCTGCCTGGCGTGGCGCACGGCCTGCTCATCGACCGGGCGGCGGCGCTGGAGAAGGGCAAGGCCGACGAGGCGGCCGTGCTCCGCGAGCAGCTGCTCAAGCTCGGGTTCGTGGTGCGCGACGAGAAGAAGAAGCAGTACTGGCGCCGGGACCAGCGGGAGTTGGCATGATCCGGATCGCGATGTGGTCGGGGCCGCGCAACGTCTCGACCGCGCTGATGCGCAGCTTCGGCGCCCGCCCGGACTGCGCCGTCGTCGACGAGCCGTTGTACGCCGCCTACCTGGCGGCGACCGGGCTCGACCATCCCGGGCGGGCCGAGGTGCTGGCCAGCCAGCCGACCCACTGGGCGGAGGCGGTCTCCGCGCTGCGGCGGCCGTCGTCGGATTCGCCGGTGCAGTACGAGAAGCACATGGCGCACCATCTGCTGCCGCAGGTCGGCCGCTTGTGGCTGGGCGAGGTCACCAACGCGTACCTGATCCGCGACCCGGCGCACGTGGTCGCCTCCTACGCCAAGGTGCGGGGCGAGCCGACGCTGGAGGACCTCGGCTACCCGCAGCAGGTGGAGATCTTCCGCGCACACGGCGGGCCGGTGCTCGACTCGGCGGCGCTGCTGCGCGACCCGGCCGGCCAGCTCCGCAAGCTGTGCGCGGCGCTGGGCATCGCGTTCGACGAGGCGATGCTGAGCTGGCCCGCGGGGCGGCGGGACACCGACGGGGTCTGGGCGCCGCACTGGTACGGGGCCGTCGAGCGGTCGACCGGGTTCGCGCCCTATCGGGCGGAGCCGGTGTCGGTGCCGCCGGACCTGGCGCACCTGGTGGTGGCGGCGAAGCCGTTCTACGACGAGCTGGCCGCGCACGCGCTCTAGACGACCGGCGTGCCGTTGGTCCTCGCGTGCTCCTGGTAGATCGCGGACAGCTTGGCGGTGACCGGGCCGACCTCGCCCGTGCCGATCCGCCGGCCGTCGATCGTGGTGACGGCGGCCAGCTCGCCCATCGTGCCGGTGCAGAACACCTCGTCGGCCGTGTGCATCTCGACCAGCGACACGTCGCGGACCGTGACCGGGATGCCGGCCGCGGGCGCCAGCTCCAGGACCGTGTCGCGGGTGATCCCCTCCGGGCAGGCGACCGTGCGCGGGGTGATCAGCGCACCGTCTAGCACGGCGAACAGGTGGGTGGCGTTGGTCTCCGCGACGAACCCGCGCGGGTCGAGCATCAGCGCGTCGTCGGCGCCGGCCACGTTCGCCTCGATCTTGGCGAGGATCGAGTTGAGCAGGTTGGCGTGGTGGATCTTCGGGTCGAGGACGTCGGCGCCCGGCCGCCTGATGCTGGACGTGACGAGGGTCAGGCCCGTCGTGTCGTACACCGGTGGCTTGTGCTCGGCGAGCACGATCAGGGTGCTGCCGGCGGTGTTCAGCCGCGGGTCCATGCCGCTGGTGAGCTTGACACCGCGGGTCAGGGTCAGGCGCACGTGTACGCCGTCGCGCATGCCGTTCGCGTTCAGCGTCTGGGCGACCGCGTCGGTGATGTCCGCATCGGACGGAATGTCCTTGAAATCCAGCGCGATCGCGGACCGCCGCAGCCGGGCCAGGTGGGCGCCGAGCGCGAAGATCCGCCCGTCGTAGAGCCGCAACCCTTCCCAGACCGCGTCGCCACCCTGGACAACCGAGTCGAACGGCGACAATCCGGGCTCATCGCGGTGCCGCAGCACGCCGTTGACCCAATAGCTGATGTCCGCGTTCCTCGGGTCGTACCTCTGCAGCATCCACCCAGCAGATCACGGTCATCCACACGACTGGCGCGCAGGGCCGCCGTGGGGGCAGAGTGTCCTGCGTGTCGCAGCCCTCCCCGCTCGCCGCCGCCCTCGCACAGGCACAGGCGCTCCGCGCCGCCGGCGACCTGACGACGGCCCGGGAGCTACTGGAGGACGCGCTCGACGCGGCCCGCCCGATGCTCGGCGACGACCACCCGGAGCTGCTCGGCGGCCAGCACGTGCTGGCCACGCTGCACCGCGAGGCCGACGACCCGGCGGCGGCGCGGCGGGTGCTGGAGGAAGCGCTCGCGGCGGGCGAGTTGCACCTGGGCGAGGCCCACCCGCTGATGCTGGCGCTCTCGTTCGACCTGGGCACGGTCGCCGAGGAACTGGGCAACCGCCACGAGGCCCGCCGCAACTTCAACCGCGTCGCGACCTTCGGCCCAACGGCGTTCGGTGAAGATCATCACATGGTACGCACGGCGGCGTCCTACCTCGCCTCCACCGGCGGCGAAATACCACCGCTCCCACCCATGCAGCCGACGGTCGCCCCACCACCGCCGGGTGCGCGCCAACCCGGCCCACCGTTCAGCACCGGCCAACCGCCCCTGCCGCCGGCCGGCTCGCCGTTCGCGGCACCGCAACCGTTCGGCACCCAGCCAGCCGTGCCGCCGGGCCAGCCGTCGGTCGCTGGACAGGCGGGCCCGCCGCCGTTCCCGTCGCCCTCGCAGCCGTTCGGCAGCAACCAGCCGGGCACGCCACCGGGCCAGCCGCCCGCCCCCGGGCACGCCGGACCGCCCCCGTTCCCGCCGCCTTCGCAGCCGTTCGGCAGCGGCCAGCCAGCCGGACCACCGGGCCAACCGCCCGCGCAGCCCTTCGCCGCCGGACAGGCCGGTCCGGCGCCGTTCCCACCGACTACGCAGCCCTTCGAAACCCGCCAATTAGCGGGGCCACCGGGGCAAGCGCCCGGCTCAGGGCAGCCCGGCCCACCGCACGCGGCGCCCTTCGGCAACGGCCAACCAGCCGGATCACCGGGCCAACCGCCCAGCTCGGTGCCGCCCGGCCCGACGCACGCGCAGACCTTCGGCGACGGCCAGCCGTCGGGTGCCGGACAGGTCGGCCCGCTGCCGATCCCGTCGACCGCGGAGCCGTTCGGCACCGGCCACCTGGGCACGCCGCCGTGGCAGGCGTCGGGGTCTGGGCAGGTCGGAGTGGAGCTGGGCCGGCCGGATGGGCCGCCCGGGGTCTGGCCGCCGGCCTCGCCCACCGCGGGTGACAACGTTGCGCAGCCGACGTCAGCCGACAGTCATGGGTTCGCGGCGCGGGCGCATCACGGGCAAGAGGTCGCGCCTGGGGTGTTCGCTCCGGCCCGGAACGGCGCCGAGGGCGGCGATGCGGCTGCACGGGCCGCGATCGACGCGCCGACGCAGGCGTTGCCGACCCAGCCGCAGCGGCAGACGGGTCGGACGCTTGCCGATGCTGGCAGTCCCGTCGCGCCCGGACAGAACGCTCCAATGTGGGACGGCGGTGCGCCCCCGCGATCGGGTGCCCCCGGATCCGCCGTCGCTCCTGGACAGCCCGGCGACGCGGCTGGTTGGGGCGGGACGTCCGGGCAACCGGGTGCGTCGTGGGGTGGCGGCGCCGCGGATGGGGCCTGGGGCCGTGAGTTGGAGCCCGCGCGGGAGAGGATGCCGCAGGCCTTCGGGCCTCGGCCCGAGCCCGCCGCCTCTCCTGCGACGGCGGTCGAGGTGGCGCCCGTATCCCTGCATGGTCCGATGGCTGCCGCCGCGGCGCGGGAGCGGGCGCGGGGTCGCAGTGCGACGGTGGCCGCGTTCGTCGCTGCCGCGGCTGCGGTCGTGGCCGCCCTGCTGGTGGTCTTCGTCGTGTTGCGGCGCGAGACCGAGCCGCCGCGGGTCGGCGCGGTGCCCGAGGTCAGCGCCGGCGCGCCGATCCCGACCGGGCCGGCGCTCGGCGGCGCACCGCCCACCGACCTGGCGGTCCGCGCGGACGGCGACGCGTTGCTGCTGACCTGGACCGACCCGACGGCGGGCACGGTGCCGTTCATCGTCGCGGCCGGACGGGCCGGCACCCAACTGCGGGCGATGGCCACGATCGAACCCGGCGCGACCCGCTATCTCGCGAACGGCTTGAGCAGCCGGTACGACTACTGCTTCACGGTGGTGGCCGTCTATTCGTCGGACCAGTACGCGGCGTCCGGCCAAGTCTGCACCACGCGTACGACGAAATCGCCTGAGTAATCCACAACGCACCCCTCGGCGCGCGACTGCGGCGACCTGCGGTAACCCGAAGCTGACTCAGGGTTGTCCACAGGGCACTCCCGCACCGTCCACAGCCGACCACAACGGGTGCCCACCGCCATTGACAGCCCCATATGATGGCCCCTGGCTTCGGGGAGGAACGCCAGGGCGACGCGTTCGCCACACACGGGTGGGGAGGGGCAGCCGGCTGTGGCCACCACAGACAACGGCACCATGACGGGCGGCGACAGCGCCGCGCAGGATCTCGGCGAGGCGCTCGATGCCGCGTTGGGCAAGCCGCGGCGGCGCATCCCGCGCGGCGGGCTGGTCACCGGCGGCGTGGTCGTCGCGCTGGTGGCGGCGATGGGCTTCACGGTGCTGGGGCTGGGCGTCGCCGACAACGCGGTTGCCAACTACGACGCCAGCTCCTGGCTGTGGAGCCGGGCCAAGAGCGAGGTCGCCCGGGTCAACGGGTTGACCGGCCGGGTCGACACCCGGGTCGAGGTCGCGCAGTCCCGCAACCACACGATGCAGGTGACGCAGACCGACCGCTTCCTGATCCTCCGCGACCTCACGACCGGCCAGATCAGCTCCCTCGACCTGGCGACGCTGCAGGTCATGGCCACCACCCGCACCACGTCGGGCCTCGGCGTGAGCGTGGCGCTGCAGGACGACGCGGCGTTCGTGGTCGACGCGCCACAGGGTGTGGTCCGCCAGCTAGACCCACGGTCGCTGGTGCCGATCGGCGAGCCGGTCCGCTATCCCCCGGGCATTTCGGGCGGCACGTTCGACGGCACCGGGCGGCTCTGGGTCGCCGTGCCGAGCGAGGGCACGGTCTCCGCGATCACCGCGGCGCCGCTGCCGAGCGCGCCCGCCGACGCCCCGCCCACCGGCACCGTGCTGGCCGGCGTGGCCAACCCCGGCGGCTCCGGCGGCGGCGTCAGCCCGACCCAGGTCAAGACCGTCACCGTGGCCGACCCGAGCCACGACCTCGCGGTGAGCACGCTCGACGACGGCGTCGCGGTGCTCGACCGCACGACCGGCGCGCTGACCACCGTCCGCGGCGACCAGGAGAAGCAGGTCGCGCTCGAGCTGTCGGGCATCGGCACGGTTCCCGCGCGCACCAACGGTCCCGACGTCCCGGTCACCGTGGCCGAGGGGCGGCGCGTCGTGGTGGTCGGTGAGGGCGGCCCCGGCATCCAGTTCGTGGTGCCCGGCGCCGGCAACGAGCTGCGGCCGGCGGTCGCGTGGGCGGGCCGCTACTACTGCGCCGACGAGCGCACCGGCACCGTGCACGTCTTCGACGAGCGCGGCCAGGTCGTCGACACGATCGAGGTGCGGGGCGCCAACGGGCCGCTCGAGCTCGAGGTTCGCGAGAACTACCTGTTCATCAACGCGCCCAACTCGGCGACGGCCCGGGTCGTCGACGACAAGCACCAGGTGCGCGTGGTCGACAAGTACGCCGACGACGTGCTCGGCGGCGACCCGCCCAAGGACCCGCCGCTGCCTCCGCCGCCGAAGAAGCCCGTGATCGGCAAGCCGGGTGCGCCGCGGTCGGTGACCGCCACGGCCGGCGACAAGCTGGCCCGGGTGAGCTGGAAGGCGGCCGACGACAACGGCGCGGCGATCACGAAGTACGTGGTCGAGGGCGGTCCCCAGCCGGTCGAGGTGGGCGCGCGGCAGCGGTCCATCGAGATCACCGGGCTGACCAACGGCGAGACCTACCGGTTCTCGGTGCGGGCGGTCAACGGCAAGGGCGCCGGGCCGACCAAGCGCAGCAACCCGGTGATGCCGACCGCCGACGTGCCCGACCCGCCGGCCAGCGTCACCGCCGAGGCCAGGCCCGACGGCACCGTGCGGATCAGCTGGCCCGCCGCCAACGGCCAGGGCAACACCATCGCCAAATACGCGGTGACGTCCGCGACCGCCGGTGCGACCGCGCCGGCCGGCGAGACCACGAAGACCGAGTTGGTCGTGCCGGCGGGCGAGCTGGACTACGGCACGCAATACGCGTTCACCGTGGTCGCGGTCAGCGACAAGGGCGCCGCGTCGACGCCGTCGCCGGCCAGCGACACCGTCGTGCCGTTCACGGTGCCCGGCAAGCCGCTCGACACCGCGGCCGTGGCACCCAACGAGCCCGGCACCATCACGGTGAGCTGGGGCGTGCCGGCCGACAACGGGCGGCCCATCACCGAATACGTGGTGACGGTCGCCGGACAGACCCTGCGCACCGCGGGCACCACGCAGAAGGTGACCGGCCTGCCCGAGGGCGAGACGGCCACCGCGTCGGTGCGGGCGGTCAACGAGGCCGGCGAGGGTCCGGAGGCCACCGCGACGGCGACGACCATCGCCAAGCCGGCGCTGACGCTGGGCGCGGCCACCGCGTCGTCGACCGCCATCACCGTGCCGATCACCGTCGACGACAACGGCAGCCCGGCGCAGTGCCACGTCACGATCTCGTCCGGTGGCCGCTCGGTGGCCAGCGGCTGGCAGGGGTGCGGCAACATCACCGTGGCCGCGTGGCGGGCGGGCACCACCTACTCCTATGTGGCCTCCGCGCGCAACAACGCCGGCCAGGTCGACGAGCCGGCCCGCAACGTCGCGACCACCGCGGTCAACGGGGTGGTGACCTGCAACGACGGCGGCGGCACCTACTGCGACTCCGGCATCGGCATCTACACCGGCACGCGGCAGGTGCAGAGCGAGTCGCCGGGCACCTCGCAGAACGGCACCGGCTACCAGGCGTGGTGCAAGGCGACGGGCACCAACATCCGGGCTGTGCAATACAACAACAACAAGGCGAGCACCTGGTGGGTGCAGATCACCTTCAGGGGCAACGCCAACTACATCCCGTTCGCGTGGTTCAACCTCGACAACGGCGACAACATCAACGGCCTGCCGACGTGCGTGTGAGGACCCGGTGACCCAACCACAGCTGGAGCCGTTGCCGGCCGGGCACATCCAGGGCTTCGCGGGCCTGGCCGCGCGGCTCGCCGAGGCCATCGGCGCGGTCGTGCTCGGCAAGGACGAGGTCGTGCGGCTCACGCTGACGGCGTTGTTCGCGCAGGGGCACGTGCTGTTGGAGGACGTGCCCGGCGTCGGCAAGACCACGCTGGCCCGGGCGCTGGCGGCGACCGTGCACGGGCAGTGGCGGCGCATCCAGTTCACACCCGACCTGCTGCCGTCCGACGTCTCCGGTGTCACGATCTTCAACCAGGCGACGCGCGGTTTCGAGTTCCACCCGGGCCCGGTCTTCGCCAACATCGTCATCGCCGACGAGATCAACCGCGCGTCGCCCAAGACCCAGTCCGCGCTGCTCGAGGTGATGGAAGAACGCACGGTCACGGTCGACGGTGTCCGGCACACCGTCCCCCGCCCGTTCCTGGTGGTCGCGACGCAGAACCCGGTGGAGATGGACGGCACCTACCGCCTGCCCGAGGCGCAGCTCGACCGGTTCCTGATGAAGCTCTCGGTGGGTTATCCCGACGAGGCGGTCGAGATCGAGGTGCTGCGCGGTGCGACGCTCCGCTCGCCGGACGCGCTCGAGCCGGTCACGGACACGGCGACCGTGGGCGAGATGGTGCGGATGGCGCAGCAGGTGCACATCGCGGACCCGCTCTACGCCTACGCGGTCCGGCTCGCCGCCGCGACGCGCGCGCACCCGCAGGTCCGCGTGGGCGTCAGCCCGCGCGGCGTGATCGCGCTGACGCGGGCGGCGTGCGCCTACGCGTTGATCAGCGGCCGCGGCTACGTGCTGCCGGAAGACCTGAAGGCGTTGCTCGGGCCGGTGTTCGCGCACCGGATCCTGCTCACGCCGGACGCCCAGCTCCGCGGCACCAGCGCGGAGGAGGTCCTGGCCGACGCCATGCGGACCGTGCCGGTCCCGCTTCCGGGCGGGGGCGGTGGCCCGGCCGGTGGCCCGAGCGGCGGTTCGGCGCCGCCGGCGAACGGCCGCGCATCGGGCCGGGCGGCCGGCGCCGCGTCGCCGACCGCCTACGGTGCACCCGCCCAGACCAACGGCACGGCACACCTGCCGCGGAGCGCCGAAGGCGCCTCGTCCCACGCCAACGGCGCGGCGCCGCGGGAGGCTTCCGGTCAGCGGCGCGCGGTCGGTGGGTTCACGTTCGGCGGGCTGCGGCCGCTGCCGGGGAGCTAGGCCGTGCGGCCGACTGCCCGAGGTGTCGGGCTGGCGGCGGCCGGCGTCGCGCTGGTCGTTGTCGGCTGGCGCTTCGGATACGCCGAGCTGGCCGCGCTCGGCGGCGCCGCTCTGGTCGCGGTCGTGTTCGCCGTGCTGCACGCCGCGTGGCGGCCACGGCTGTCGGTGTCCCGGCAGGTCGAGCCCGACCGGGTGGCCCG
>NZ_BONC01000118.1 GCF_016862515.1 Asanoa iriomotensis | reverse complement strand
GACGGAGACGTGGGCGCACAAGGTGGCGCCCGTTGTCGATTCCGCGTTGTGGTGGCGTGCGAACAAGGTTCTAGAGGCGAACATGAGCGAGAGCCGCGTGAACAAGGGTGGTCGGCCGGTCGCCAGTCCAGCCAACTGGATGTCCGGCCTTCTCGACTGCCCCGCCTGCGCGGGGAAGCTGTACCTCAACGCCGGCATGACGCCGGCGAAACATTGGCGCACGGGCAAGCCACGCGTGCCGAAGCCGCGGACGCCGAAGCTGCGCTGTGGTGGTCACGCCAAGCGGCGCCTGTCCTGTGGCGAGTTCACGGGCATCGACGCGCAACCCGTCATCGACGTTGTCGCCGGCATGTTCGCCAGCGACACGACGGAAATTCTCGCGTTTCAGCGGGTGGCGGGCAACGCGCACGAGCTGGATGAGCTGCATGCGGGGCTGCGCAAGATACAGGCTCGACTGTCGGCCACCGAGGATGATGACGAGCTGGACACGCTGGTCGCGGAGCGCAAGGCGATCAAGGCACGCATCGAGGGGTTCGTGATCGTTGCGGACCGCTTCGACTACGCACCCACGGAGCAGACGGTGGCCCAGATGTGGAATACCGGTGATGACACCCTCAAACGCGGAATGGCCCGCGCGGTCAAGGCATCCTGGGGCATGGCTCTCGCGGAGCATGACGGGCAGTGGAGAATCGCCGTCGGCCAAAACACCCCGACGGACCAGATGGGGATTGTCGACCTTGGCAACGGCTTGTGCTTCCGCCGTTAGCATCCGAAACGGCAGAGGCTCACCCAACATTTCACTAGGCAGGCCGTGCCCCTTGGTGTCTCGGGCGTGAATCGGTTCACATAAGGGGCAAGCCCTCGTTACTCAAGAAGAGTCGGGCCGTCGCGCTCATCAGGGTTTCGTCGTTGCGTCGCCGGACAGGTGGAGGGATCGTTCAGCACCGTCAAGCAGGTCCTTGTAGGTCATAACCTGGATACGGGCGAGGTGGCTGTTGTAGGTCCGGATGGTCTCGGCGACATCGGCCGCCGTTATCTCGCCCTTGACGTACCGAGGGTGTCCAATCACGACGGTCATGGTCGTGCGACGGCAGTCGACCCTGAAGTTGTTCAGAATCGCGTCGCGCTGCTCGTCCAGGCCTCGCAGATAGTTCATTGCCTGCCCGACCGCCTCGTTGACCTTCGGGCCGACGATCAAGTGGCTGCGATGCACCTTGACCAGCTCGTCAACACTAGCGGTCTTCAGCTCAACGCCGTGCAGTGTGCCGTCAGACCGAATAAGAGGAATGTCAATCTGATCGCGTAGCGACAGCGCGCGGCGGGTGGCCGAGCCGACGTACTGACCGCCGAACATCCAGGTATGACGCTGAAGAACCCGGTGGAGTGCGGCTTCGCGCGTGTTGGGGTCGTCAATGAGTCTGCGCAGCTCGGTCAGTCCGCCCCACCGCAGGCGCCGTTCGAGGACATCGGACAGCACGGCAGCGGCGTCGAGCTGAGCAACGGTGTCGGCTGCATTGTCATGGTCGCGAAGCAGCGCCAGCAAGTTGGCGATCGAGGCTCGCACATCGGCGGTCGAGTCCTCCTCACGGCCACTTGACCTTGAATCGTCCCTGTTCGGTGGCACAGCATCGGTCGATGTCGGCCCAGGGACGAGCGACACCGAGATCAGCAGGCGCTGCTGCGGGATGCGTTTCCTCGATGGCGCGACTGACGGTAGCGACGACAGTGCGTCGAGCGGGAACAACCGGAACACTGGCGCCATCCGTTGGTACCGCGTGTAGGGAAGACTCGGCATAAGCCTCGGCTTGATTACGCGCTCGCGCCCGGTGTCGATCCACCGTTCGACCGGGTTCGCCTGGTCGATGGCGAACTCACCGAGGTAGGTGCACGCACCTCGGGGACTGTTCTGGAAGACGCGTAGCGGCTTTCCGCGGCGTACATGCTTGACGACCGACTCGTTGTGAAACGTGAGCGTCTCGCCGTTCTCCTCCATGCCGCGCACCAGGAACGCCCCATCATCGCTCCATTCATGCCCGCCCTCGTCCGCGCTTGCTCCCCTAACGACATCCTTAAAGAACAAGATGTTCGGGGTGTCGTCGCTCGCAGCGATCCCGGTGCTCTTCCCCCCGCCGAAGATGCGATGCAGGTCTGCGCGGGCCACCACCGTCCCCGGAGCGAGGTCCCACCTAGCCGGCCATGCGATCTCCCTCTCCTCTCCAGCCAGCCGGACCACAGCCGGCCACGCCTCGTCCGGCACCTCCACCGGCCTACGAGAGCCGCGCCTGCCATTCGAGAACGCGCGAGCCGACCACGGAGTCATCGACCGAAGCCAGTCGCGATCGATGGGTCGCCCGAGAAACAGCTCGTCGAAGAGGACAACAACCTTGTGCGCACGGCAACGGCGCAACCCATCCCCGGACTCCGTATGGTCGCTGAGAACGTCCTCGACGTGGCCGTGTGCCACGATTCCGCCTCCTCTGCCGACCCGCATCAACGCCACGACGTCCCCGGCAGCCAACGGCGCGACGACATGCTCCGCGCCAAGACAGTCCGATGTCACCCATTCGCACGCGCGGAGCGAACTCTGCTGACTGCGATGCAGCCGTGTGTCCCCGGTCGTGAGGAGCCATCTAGCCATCACTGTAAATCCTCCGACGAGGGCTACCGACATGGGAGTGGTCAACTGTAGAACGACAATCCTGCCGCGCGGGCCGCAAGCAGCACAGGTCGGACCTTCACCGACCGTGACGCTGGGCAGCCGGGCAGCCTGCGTCCCTGAGCCGCGAAAGATCCCCACGACGGTAATGCATTTGGCGCCGCGTTGACGCCTCGGGCGAGACGTCGGTCCGCTGCTGCATGGAAGCGATGCCAGTGTTCGGCGACCAGAAACCGGAGTGGTGAGGACATGAAGTCTGCGGCCGAACGCCTGCTACGGTGCTGGCGACGCGACTGACCGCGTATGCTGCCGCGGTGGTTGTCAAGGCGGAGTTAAGCGGTCATGAATTCGACCTTGAAGATGTGGCGGCGCTACTGCCCGTGGGTCCTGTGCGCATTACTGTCGAGGATGGCAAGCACTACCTGATAGCCGACGAGATCGACAACCGCCCGCCCGGGATCCCGTTCTACGAGGTGGCCCCTCGGGTCCTACGCCAGGTCAACGGGTTGGCGAGGGCAATAGGTCCGGACTTTCGCCCGGTGTCGTTGACGGGTAGGTACATGGACAGCGACCGCCCATTAACCGTGGTCCACGCCGGAACAGCCGAGATCCGTATCCGAGCGAATCCCCTTGTAATCGGTAGAGGTGACGGAACTCCGCTCCCACCGCCACCGCAACCGCTCGGCCCCTGGCAAATGTCTGTCGCATCGTCGCGACCAGAGGTGGCCGAAGCGCTCACGATCATGGGTCAGACCGCTCCGCTTGGTTGGGTTGAGCTATACAAGGTCTTCGAAATCGTCAGGCATGCGGTAAAGCCCGCGGACCTCGCCGCCGTAGGTCTGGCGACCAAAGACGAGTTAAGTGCTTTCGGGGCATCAGCGAACCGGCCCGACGTGAGCGGCCAGGATGCGCGTCATTCACGGATGTCCGGTCCTCACCCCAAGCGGACGATGACGATCGGCGAGGGGCGGGCGTTTGTAGGCGCGCTAATGACCGCTTGGATTGATAGCCAACGACCGTAGCAGTCGCGGTACGGGAACGCCTACTCGCGGCGCGGCGACAAAGTGGTGGAAGAAGCGCGAATGGGTCACACTCGCCAAGGATCGTTTGTGATCCCGGTGTTAATTCGTCTTCCGGAAACTGATGATTCCGCCACTGCGCAGCAGCCCTTGCCGGGGATTGAGAGAAGTGCACCGGAGCCATTCGAGCGACGTGTGGTGCGGACCTTTGCTCAGTCTATGGATGCGTTGCAGACGTACATCGTAGATCCGGCGCGTGAGCCGACGGTCGCCAGTCTCGTTGACGCTGTGGAGCGAGGAGTGAGCAGGGAATTCTGCATGGCATTGCACCGCATCCTGGCTGAGGAGTCGGTTAGCGAATTTGAGACCACATTCGAGTGGGCGTCGGCAGTTCAACATTCGGATTCGTTGCCCTCCTCTGTTCGGATCGGCGCGGACGCACGCGAGTTGCTGAACATGGCCGCAGAGAAGTTGAGGGCGAAGAAGGTCGGCCCTCGCCAAGTTTTCTCTGGAAAGATCGTTGAGCTTCGTCACGAACAGGGAGACGCATTCGGCTGGATTAAAGTCTCGACGCTTAGAAATGGGCGATGGTGTGAGATCGGGGTTAAGCTCCGCCTAGAGCAGTACAATCACGCGGTGGGTTGGCACAGAGATGCTCGTCCAGTGTTAGTGGAAGGACAGGTTCGGTCTGAGTTCGGTCGTCCATTGGTTGTTAGCGACCCGCTGCGCTGTCACCCGCTGGATGAGTCAATACTTATGTGATTTGCCGTTCATGATTTCACATTGAGCAACCTGTCTGCAGTTCCCGGCTATTTCACCCCGTTCCCGCTGAGAGGTGGTTCCTGCCGCGCGAAACATAATGCGCGCAGAACTCGTAATTGTGGCGGCAGCCCCAAGTGGAATGGTTGAGATGATTCTGTAATCATTTGCGGCGCGCAGCTGAGTCACATCGAACCAATAGTATATGACATGGTCGGCCACCTCCCTTACCGGGACCCTCTCGACCATGGCAATTCTTTGAATTACGCTTGCGACGACGTCAGGATCGTCCTCTTCATCGTGTGGAACACCAACGCGAACGCCACCCTTGGCCCAGAAGGATCCGGCGATCCCAGGTGGGGACTCCTGCCAGCCTATATGGCGCAGATAGACGCGAAGGTCGGGAAGGCTCGGCAATTCTTTCGGCAACGTTTCCATTAGAGTCATCTAAGCCGCCGCCGGTGCCAGGGGTTCGAAGCACGCGTCAACCTCAGCTGACCAGCTGCTCAACGTGTCGACAGTTAGTCTCTGCCTCTTCGGAATCTTGATTCGTTTTTCCTTGCCAAGCTTGTCTACGCGAACCCAGAAGGCGGCTGCCTTATGCATCGTTCCATCAACTTTATGTAGCAGCCAATGAGGATGGTCGTCAATATCTAGTATAACTAGGATGAAATAGACTGGGAGCTTGGACTTTGTCCATTTCTCTCGCCACTCTGGCTCAACCGACCACGATGCAGATCTTCCCCTTATCCTGAACTGGCCCGAGCATTTGACTTGAATACATATGGGCGCTGTACCCAGGTTCAGTACGCCGTCAACGGCGAGGTGATCCTCATCCGGCGATGTTTCGGTGAACGGCACCCCTGCCTGGCTGAACACGGCACTCACGTAGGCGATGCCGTACCGAGCCTTACGTGCGTTCACAGGGAGGCGAAGGTCTGTCAACGACTCGTCCAACACACCCTCCGTAACCGTCACCTAACCGATGATGCTCGATGGCCTCCAACTTGGGAAGAGCCGGTCGTCCAACCATGTGAAGACATGTGGAGTTACTGGGGTGATAAGGCGGACACCAACGGGGGATAGGCAGGCAGCGGGCATCGGTCCTGTGTGAGCCGTTCCAACCTGGGCGGGTTGTGGATCACGGGTCGATGCGGGCGCGTGTCGACTGTCCATACGAGACGGGGCTCCGGATACCAGGACGGGCGTTCAAGCCTGACTGTCTTCCGAAGGAGCCTAGTGACCTGTCCTGGCACGATCACGCTGTCCACGGTGTTACCTGACCGCCTGGCGGAGGTACCCGCAGAGGCTCACCCGGCATTTCACCGGGTGAGCCTCTGTTTCTTTGCCGCTGCGCGGCTAGTCAGGGGGTTGCGGAATGACGAGGACAATCTTTCCCGCCTCGATGTGCCGGAGTACCTCGGGGAGTCTGAAGTCCTGTGGTCGGATGATCACGGTCATCGTTTCTGAGTCGTCCGCCGTGTCGGCGTAGCCCCCGTCCGGGTCGGGCTCGGGGGTGGAGCCGGCGCTGGGCGGCGCCGCCGGGCCGTCGTCGGGAGTGTGTGGTGTGGCGGGGATGGGATCCGGTGACGTCCCCCGTGCGTCCGGACCCGCCCTGGTGCTCGTGGTGCGCTCAGGGGTGGGCTCACCGTTGTCGGTAGGCCCGCTGCCGGCTAGTCGTCGGCGATGCGTGGTGCGTGGGTGTTGGCGTGCTGCCATTTCCCTCCACAGTGGATGCCACGGGTGGTCAGGGGATTCGTGGTCACGGCTTTGTCACCTCCGTTGCGTGTTGTCGACTGGTCGCCGAACCGGTTATCTGCCCCGCTACCGGAAAGTCGGTAGCGCGTGTCTTGGGGTCCCAGCGTGCGCCACACGGCGGGTGTTGAGGGGTTGACATCGGTTAACCGGCCGAACCCGCTGTGACCTGTGCAGTTGCGGACCGGTACGAGCTGGTGGCGGTTAGCAGGGCTGCGGGTGACGCGCGGCAGCACCTACGGTGACCCGCATGGCGGGGGCGTCGGAACGAGAGATCAGCAGGCCTTTCCAGGCATGCGGGAAGTCGGTCGCCCAGACCGGACGAGGCCGTAAGCGGCGCTACTGTGGCCGGACGTGCCGTCAGCGGGCCTTTGAGTCCTGCTGGGCCAACACCCACGTCGGCGGCGACTCCACCGCGGAGCCGGCCGAGCGGGTCATCGAGCGCCGGGTTCCGGTCCCGGTCGAGGTGCCCGTCTCGGTCGAGACGGTGGTGAAGGTCCCGGCCACCTCCGATGACGGGGAACCCCTGATCAAGGTGCGGTGGCCGACCTCTGGATGCTCGCCCTCGATGCGCTGGCTGAGCGGATCCGGGATGGGCGGATCTTCCCCGGCGACTTCTACGCCATCCATGCCGCCGCCATCGCCGTCATCGCCGAGTTGGAACGGCCCGTCTGGGGTAGGAACTGGATCACGATCAAGACCGAGGGACAGCCGCCGCCCGAGTCGCTGATCGCCCACGCCGACGGCCTCTACGAGCTGCTACCCGCCTCGCGTACCGCAGCGGTGCGGATCATGGAGACCGCCCGGTCGCACGACGCCCGCCGCCTCGAGACCAGTATCGAGCGACTTGCGTTCCGCATCGACATGGACAACGAGACCGACGCGGTGCGGGAGGCTTTGCTCGTGTTGCAGCGCAACGGCCGGGCTGCGTGTATCTGGAATGGCGAGAACACCCACGCCGCCGCGATCCCGGCCCTGGCCAGGTTCACCCTCGTGGTCCACGACCAACCTGCTCCGAACGGCCGCACGGTGGTCCACCCGCCGCCGATCAGCGAAGCCGCCGCACACGTCGTCACGCCCATCCGCGCCGCCAACGGAAACAGAGAACAGACCACCAACGTGGACCGGCTGGCCCAGCAGACGGCCACCGACCCCCACGCCGTCCGCGAAGCCATCCGATACCTGACCCGCCACACCAACACGATCGTCAGCCGCCACGACGAACCCGCCGACGTCGACCAACTCCCCGGCCACGCCCGCTTCGTCGTCGACGTCATCGACCTGGACGACCCGGGTCGACCTCGACCCGAACGACTGCTCCGCGTTCGACTGACCCCGGCCAGCCACACTGCAGATCGCGCCGCTGGCAGAAGGCTGTCTGACTGCACGCCACGCGAGGGCCGGCGGCCGTCGAGCGGAACCACTCGGGCGCTTTGGGGGAAATGACGTTGTTGGTCGGGGTGGACGAATGTGTGTTCGGCTTGAGTCCGACATGGTGGGGTGCGAGAGAACCTCGACTTGCGCGCGCTGGGATACTTTCCTCTGTGTTCCCGTCCGGTCCTTCGTTTCGGTTTCCCCCGCGCGCCGTCGATGAACTGCATGACGCGGTCGGCTGGTGGACCCGTGCTGATGACGAGCCGTGGGGCGGCGTCGGAGTTATGGTTCTGCCGGTTGCACTGGCTGAGGCCCGGGACTGGATCACTGGTCCCTTCGATCGCAAGCGCCAACTGTCATGGAAGTCGGCGACGGACGACCTCCGCCGAGCCGTCGACAGTTGCGGAGTCCACCTGCGATCGGAGTTGGGCCAGGACCTAGCCACGGTGGACGATCAGGCCCGACAACTCGTGACGATCCTGTCCCGGCCGGGCGCTGTCGACAGCGCCGTCAACGGCTGGAAGTCTGCGCCTCCGGCACCTGCTGCCACATTCGAACGGCTGCTGGCACGCCTCGTTGAGCCGGTAGTGGCAGCGGCAGCGTGGCGGGACCTAGTCGACGCCTGCCAGGGCAACGGGGCCTCGGCCGATAACCTGGGCGCCCGCCGCGACCTGTTCCGGTCGCTGCTGTCCGGCGCCGGGTTCAGCCCCCGAACCATTGGTCGGGCACTGGCTGGTGTCCTGCACGACAGCTCTGCCTCGGCGACCGAAGTTCGCGTCCTCCTGGGTGATCTCGACCGGGACAGCATTAGTACATGGCCGAGGCGCGACGAGGCCGCCGGATTGGACGAAACCGCCCGGCTCGCACTGTGCGAACGTGTACTCACCACTCCCCCGAGAGACGCTCACCACACTGTGTGGCTCGTGTTCGGCCAGGCCCACATGAGCAGGTCGAACCTCAACGTGGGTCCGGTCACCTTCTACATCGGGCCTATGGTGCAGGCCATGGTCGGCCAAGACGGTCCCGGCAAGGAGTGGGTACCAGCGGAACTCAGGCGTGCCGACGGGTGGCTGCGGCCAGAGGACATCCCGACCGACGATTATCTCGTTTTCGCCCGTGTCGATCTAGGTCAAGGGCGCCTTGCTGACCCCGTCGGCGACGCCACGAGTCTTGCCCGCGCCATCGTGTCGATCGCCCAGTTCGATACCGGTACAGGCAACTGGGTGCCGTGGAACGGATATCTGCACACGATGGACGACCGTGTGACCGGTTCCATGGCCTTCCATGCTCCGGCGCCACAAATGCGTATCGTGGCGTCGCATGATCGGACCGGCGATGTACTTGAAGATTTGTCCGCCAGCCTAGCCCCCCACCTCTCGCCAGTGCCGGCTGCAATGCGGGAGGCAATCGATGTGCTGCGCTGGTGGCAGGAAGCGGGTGACCAGTCCAACCTGCCCCGCGTCGTCCTTGACGTGCGCGTCGTCGAGTGGGTGGCGTCGCTTGTCGGCGGCGGCAAGTGGTACAAGTTCCTCGGGCAAACCTGGAAGCAGCAATGGATCAGGGGACGGATTCGCAAGCACTTGTTCAACACCTGCGCCGAGGCTGTTAGACGTCCAAACGCGGTGGAACCCGAGCATCGCGCCAAGTTGGAAAGCATCCACGCCAAGATCCAGATCTACGAACGCTCAGGCAGCTACACCCTACGGGTCGATGAAGCGTTGACGGCGTTGCCCAGCCTGCGAGCGATCCACCCTTTTCACGCCCGGATCGGTCGCCAGTTGGACACCCTATCTGCCCGGCTCGCCACCCCTGCCGCCGTCGAGGTGTGGTGCGGCGAGTTGGAGAAGGACTGGACCTCGCAGTTGAATCGGCTTCAGCGGCTGCGCAACGCGCTCGCCCACGGCGGTCCGGCCTCGGAGGCCTCCGTCGAGACTGTCGCAGTGTTCGGGCGGGAACTCGCCCGCGCGGCATTGAGCGTCACCTTGACCAGTCTCGTTGACGGCCGGGGGGCAGTCCTGGCTCACGAGGAGATCAGGGCAAACGCCGACGCCTGGCGGGCAGGTGTGCCGGCCGCACCCGACATCGCTACCGCCCTGTTCTCTTAGGCTGAGGCCGTGCGCGCCTGACCGTTGCCGTTGCTCGCCCGTCGCTCGAGGTCGGTGAGCTCCGACTCCCGCGATCGGGATGGTCGACGTCGGTGGGTGCCTCTGCCTCGTACGGTGGGCCATCACCGCTTCCAGTGGTATACCTTTTCGCCCCCAAGCAATGGCCTGCCCTCGGGTCCCTTCACGTGCGGGGCGATCCAAATCGGGCGGTGCACCTGGCGAACCGGGTACCACTGCTGGCGCCAGTGGCCACGAACCATCCACTGATGGTGGTACTCACGATCGGACGCGCCCGCCCCGGTCGAGGGCGGCCGGCGAAGCTGGATCACGCGGACCTGATCCTTGATTCGTGATGGTCGACGGCCAGGACGGGTGGCTTGTGCGGGTGCAGGCCGACTGACGTCCGCGATCGTGACGTCGGCCAGCGGCTGAAACATCAACAACCAGACGGTCTTCAAGACGGCCATGAGGTTCGCCATGCCGTTGATCTCGTCCATCTCAGCGGCGGACAAATTTCGGTCGTCTGGTCCGGCATGGAACTCCGCTGCCATGGACTCGCTTGACTCCGGAAACGTTATTGCCCCTGAGGTGAAGAAGAACGCTGGCGGCAGACTGCGGCCGAAGTGCTCATATCCGCCTGACACGTAGGAATCGCGGTCGGCGTAGTAGGTGAGGATCGCTACCCGCTTCCATGCGTACCAGCTGATGGCCGAGATGAAGACCTGGCTGCGGTCCTCATCGAGTGCGGCGACTGGTTTGCCGAGATAGATCAGCCCTTCAGGGGCGGGAATATCCTCCCAGTTCATGCGGAAATCGGGGAGGGTGGCGGAGGCGGCGACCGCCAGTTCCATCATTGGAGGGTCGACGTAGAACAGCTCACCCCTGACGAGCGCCTGATGCTCGGCGCGGGCATGAATCTCCGCTAGCTCTTGATAGCTTTGGCCTGGGCTCTTGGGCGGGCGCATCTTGACAAGATGGTGGGTGCGGAGTCCCATCGCCGTGTCGGACATTGCGTGCCTTGCCACCTGATCACGAAGGAGCGGTAGCCCGGCAGGTTTGATGATCACCTAGCCTCCCTGGCCGGCTCCGCCGTGCCCTAGGCGAGCGGACACGACGTGCCGAACTGACACAACGTCAGGCTACCGAAACCAACACCGCAGGTCACCGCCGTACCGACCGCAGAATCAGCCAACATTGGCCCACGGCTGGTCCCTCACGTGTGACCCAGAGGGCATTGTCCCGCTGGGTGTACGGGGATTAGCACTGGTTAACTGCTCACACCCTGCGCGACCTGCGGGAACGGTCGCGGGCGTGCGTTGGTGGCGGTTTGTGGGGCTGCGGGTTGCGTTTGGTAGCTCTTACGGTGCCGGGCGTGGCGGGGGTCTCGGAGCGAGAGATCAGCAGACCGTGTCTGGCGTGTGGGAAGCCGGTCGCGCAGAGCGGACGGGGCCGTAAACGGCTCTACTGTGACCGGACGTGCCGGCAACGCGCGTACGAGTCCCGCCGGGCCAACACTGCGGGCCGCGCGCCGGCAGCGGAGCCGGCCGAGCGGATCATCGAGCGGCGGGTGCCGGTGGAGGTCGACGTACCCGTGCCGGTCGAGCACATCGTCAAGGTGCCGGTCGGTCCGGACAGCGGTGAACGGATGTCCCAGATTCGCTGGCCGGTCACCTCATATGGGTGGGTGCTGGCGCTCGACGAGCTGGCCCAGCGGTTGCGGGATCTGCGGATCCCGTTCACCGACTACTACCAGCTGCACAGCGCCGCTCTGTCGGTCCTGGCCGAGCTGGAAAAACCCGAACCGGGCACAGGCCGCCGTTGGGCGAACATCAAGGTCGAGGACGCGTTCGCGCAGACTCCACCAGAGCTGTTGATCGAAACCCCGGACGGGGTGCTGGAGCCGTCCCCGGCCGGTCACACCGCCGCCGCACGGCTGCTCCAGGTCGCCCGTGCCGACCACGAGCGCGTCACCGAGGGCATTACCCTGCAATGGCTCGCTTCCCGCATCGACATGCCCGGCGACATCCACGCCGTCCGGGAAGGCCTGACCATCCTGATCCGCAACAGCCGCGCGGTCCTGCTACGAAACGGCGAGATCGAGCACCCCGCCTGGCTATATCACGACGCGTCGTTCACGCTCGTGCTGCGCGACTACGCCCACCCGGACGGCCTCTCGCGTCCCGCGCCGCCACGGCCACCGACACCACCGCCCAGCCCCGCCGCCGACACAGCGACGGGATTTTCCTTCGAGCTGCCCGACCCGATCGAAACCGCGTTGGTCTGGCTGATCGCCCGCGCGGCCGACGGCGGCAACCGCCCGACCACGCTGCGGCAACTCGCCAACGAAGCCGCTACAAGCGTCGAGGCGATGCACGCGGCAGTCACGGCACTGGTCCACTCGCCGGCACCGGCCTGGCTATCACGTAACGGACGCCGCGTACGCCCCGAACGACTCACCCACGGGTCGCGGTTCACCCTGCACACCACGCGCGAAACCGTCCGCTACTTCACCACCACCACCACCGACACCGACAGCACCGAAGGTTAGAGCTACCGCTGCCCACCAGCGGCGTTCCTGGCCGCCGCCCGCTGCATCCGCGGCGCGGCTCCGGTGCTCGCCGAACGACCCCCCGGATTGCGGGCCGCCGCCGACTGCACCCGCGCCGCAGCCCGCTCCGTCGTCGGAGTCGACTTCCCACCCTTGCCCTTGCCCGCCCCACCAGCAGACGCGCCGCTACCACCGTTGCCCTTAGCCATAGCAAGCACCTTCCTCAGCTCTGCTACAACCTCGACGCTACTGCCGACGGCGATCGGCCCCCACCCCC
>NZ_BONC01000117.1 GCF_016862515.1 Asanoa iriomotensis | reverse complement strand
AGACCGGTCAGGCGACGGGCCGGGAGGCGCGCTGCGCGGCCCGCTTCCCGGACACCGACGTCCTCGTGTTCGGCCATTCCCACATCCCGTGGGACACGGTGGCGCCGGGCGGGCTGCGCCTGCTCAACCCGGGCTCGCCCACCGACCGCCGCCGCCAGCCGCACCACACGTTCATGACCGCGGAGATCAGCGCGGGACGCCTGGCAGAAGTGGCTCTCCATCGGCTGTAGGCGGCGGGGGCGGCGTCACGTAGTCCTCGAGCAGCGCCGGGGTCAGGCCGGCCTTATGAATCGCCTTCAGCGCGCCGAGGAGGTCGTCCATCAGCGCCGGGCGGAAGTGCATCAGCAGGACGTCGCCGGGCTGGAGGAGCTTGATCGGCGTCTGGTAGCGGACGATCCCCTCGTTGACGGTGGCCGACCAGTAGAGGACGGCCTTCGCGCCGCACTCGTGCGCGACGGCCAGCGTCGTGTCGTCGTGGTCGCCGAACGGCGGCCGGAACAGCGTGGCCCGCTTGCCGAAGAGCTGCTGCAGCTTGTCGGCGGAGCCGCAGATCTCGTGGTGCTGGGCGGCGTACGACATGCCACGCAGCGACGGGTGGTTGATCGTGTGGTTCTCGACCACGCCGCCGACGGCCTCGATCTGCTTGAAGTAGTCGGTGTGCTCGGTGGCGGCCGGCGAGTTCAGGAACATCGTGACCGGGATGTGCGCCTCGCGGATGAAGGCGGGCACGTCCGCGGGCCGGGCGAGCGCGCCGTCGTCGATCGTGATGAACGCGACCTTTTGGTCGGTCGGCACCCGCAACCAGAACGGCGGGGTCCCGGCCGCCGGCGCCTCGGTCAGCTCCGGCACCGGCGGGGCGGGCGGAAACTCGGGAACCCGGGCGAGATACCAGTCCAGGCTCTTGTACGCGGGGTGGGTCGGCTTGGCGGGTGAGGCGGTGGGGCTCGGCGACGCGGAGGGGCTTGACCAGCTCGGGGTGACAACCGGCGTCTGGGCGGGCGTCGGCTGGGTGGACGCCTTGGCGTTAGTGGCGCAGCCGCTGAGCGCGAGCAGTGCGACGAAAGCCATGAAACGGCGGGCACGGGTTGCGGGCACGCCGGGAACCGTAGCCGCCTCATGTCATGGCCTTGTCACCGCGCTGTCCGTCGGCGGCGCTAGCTCCGAGGTTGGCGCGGCTTGAGCATGAAGACCTTTGGTGCCAGTTTTTCCATCGCGCCGTCGCGGGCGACGATCAGGCCCGCGGCGAAGTCCACCAATGGGGTCGGGTCCAGGTCCGTCAGGTCGTTCAGGTCCATCACCACGGTGATGTCGTGGCAGAAGTAGTGCCCGACCTGGATCACGTCGCTGTAGCTACGCGGCCGAAGCGTCTTGAGCATTGCCTCAGTTTCCTCCTCCGCCGGCCCGGGGCCGCCACGCCGCGCGCAGCGTGTCGAGGACCCCGTCGTCCAGGTGACCGTGCAGTCGCAGCCGGGCCATGCCGCCGTCCGGGTGGATGTCCAGGCGCACGTGGGTGACCGGGTCCGTGCGCAGCTCGAAGCGGTGCCTGGTGTCCGGGCGCAGGTCCGTGCGGGGCAGCAGGTCGCGCCACGCGGCGGCGTCCGCCGGGTCCGCCTCGCGCTCGTCGACACCGCTCAGCGACGCGGCGCCCGGTGCGTTGCCCTTGAAATGGGTCGTGTCCAGCTCCGCGAGGCGGATCCGGCCCGGCGCCGCGAGGCGGACCACGACCCAGTCGTTGCCGTCGTCCCGCCGCCGCCGGGTCTCCCAGCCCTCGCCCATCGTGCGCGCGAGGCCCGGCTCGATGAGCTGGCCCGGCGCGCCGTAGAACAGGTCGCTGCAGCCGACCACTTGGCCGCCGTGCTCCGCCGCGGCCAGGTCGAGCCAACCGTCCGGGAAACGCAGCGGATCGGGGACGACCGCACCGTGCACCCGCAGCCGGGCCACTCCCCCGTCGGGATGGATGACCAGCTTGACGTGCGTGACCAGGCCGGCAGAGGACGGAACGGAGAACGCGTTCGCCGTGTCACCGGCCAACGGAGACCGCGGCAGCAGGGGCTCCCACGAAGCGGCCAGCAGCGCGTCGAGCGACGGGTGCCCGTCGAGCCGGCAGCCGTAGACCGACGCCTCGGGCGGGAAGTTGCCCGTGAAGAACGAGGTGTCGACGACGAGCCCGTGCACCACGCCGGCGGCGCCTAGCCGGACGATCGCCCAGTCGTCACCCGGTGAACGGCGCCGGCGGGACTCCCAACCGTCGTACACCTGGCCCTTGGGTCCGAAGGTGCGCGGCGTGAAACCCGGCGGCTCCGCGGTGACCAGGTTGTCGGCCGCCGCGAACAGCTCGTCGTTGGTGCCGACCACGCCGCCGCCGAGGCGCCGGGACGCCAGGTCGGGGAGTCCCAGCCACGCACTCATCGGGCCTCCTCCAGCAGGTCCGCCGAGCGGGCGAGGAGCCGGCCGCGCGGCGGGTCGCCCGGCGTGACCTTGACGCCGCCCAACCAGACCCGCCGGACCACACCGGTCAACCGCCGGCCGGCGTACGGCGTGACCGGGTGGCGGTGGTGCAGCCCGTCCGGGGTCACCGTGAACGCCGCGTCCGGGTCGAAGGCGACCAGGTCGGCGTCCGCACCGACCGCGATCCGTCCTTTGTGGCGCAATCCGACCAGGTCGGCGGGCCCGGTCGCCATCCAGCGCACCACGTCCGCGATCGAGTGGCCCCGGGCCGCGGCCGCCGTCCAGATCAGCGGGAGGCCGAGTTGCAGCGAGGCGATCCCGCCCCAGGCGCTGGCGAAGTCACCCCGCTTGAGGGCGGGCGTCGAGGGCGAGTGGTCCGAGACCACGACGTCGAGCGTGCCGTCGGCCAGCGCCGCCCAGAGCCGGTCCTGGTTGGCCGCGCCGCGGATCGGCGGGCAGCACTTGAACTCCGTCGCGCCGTCGGGGACGTCCGCGGCGTCCAGCACCAGGTAGTGCGGGCAGGTCTCCGCGGTCACCCGCACACCGCGGGCCCGCCCGGCCGCGATCACGGCCGCGGCGTCCGCGTCGGACACGTGCAGCACGTGGACGCGCGACCCGGTCGCCTCGGCCGCGTCCAGCGCCGCCTCGACCGCCGAGCACTCGGCCGCGCCGGGCCGGGACCGCTCGAAGTCGGCGTAAACGAGGGAGGCCGGCGCGGACCCCAACCGGTCGGGATCCTCGGCGTGCACGAGGAACAGCGCGGACACCGCGCCCATCGCCGCGCGCAACTCGGCCGGCGTCACCGGCGGGAACTCCGGCACCCCCGAGTCGGCCAGGAAAGCCTTGAAGCCGAAGACGCCCGCCGCGTGCAGCGACGCCAGGTCGCCCGCGTTGCCGGGGATCGCGCCGCCCCAGAAGCCGACGTCGACGTGGCACTGCCCGGCCGCGGCCGCGCGCTTCTCGGCCAGGGCCGCCGCGGACACCGTCGGCGGCAGCGAGTTGAGCGGCATGTCGACGATCGTGGTCACGCCGCCGGCCAGCGCGGCCCGGGTGGCGGTGGCGAAGCCCTCCCACTCGGTGCGGCCCGGCTCGTTGACGTGCACGTGGGTGTCGACCAGGCCCGGCATCAGCACGAGGTCGCCGAGGTCGACGTCGGCGGACCGGCGGCCGGGCAGCACGGCGGCGATCCGCCCGTCATGGACCTCCACACCGGCGGGGCCGACCGAACCGTCCGGCAGCACCACCCGCGACGAGCGGATCACACGGCCCATAGCGCCTCCAGGGTCGGGCGGGTGAACGGCACCTCCGGCGGATCCAGGGCGCCGCAGTCGAGACCGCGCAACAGGAAGCCGGCCAGCGCGCGGGCCGTGGCCGGCTCGTCCAGGATGCCGCCGGCCTGCCGCTCGAGGTAGGCGCCGAGCCGCTCGACCGCGGCGGCCGAGGCCGACCGGAAGAACGCGTACGTGGCCGCGAACCGGGTCGGCAGTTGGGCGGGGTGCAGGTCCCAGCCCTGGTAGAAGCCGTGCGCCAGGGAGCGCAGCACCAGCCGGTGGTGCAGCTGCCAGGCGGCGTGGACGGCGGGGCCGACCGGGAGCACGTTGCACGAGCCGTCGGAGAGCCGCACCCCGGTGCCCGCGACGGCGACCTGCATGACCGCCTTGGCGTGGTCGGCGACCGGGTGGGCCAGGCTCTGCTCGGAGGCGGCGACGCCGAGCGCGGCGCTGTAGTCGTAGGTGCCGTAGTGCAGCCCGACCAGCCGGCCGTCGCCGGCCGCGGCCAGCCGGGCGACGGTCGCGGTGCCGTCGGGCCCGAGCACCGCGAGCGGCGTCTCGACCTGGGCCTCGAAGAGCAGGGATCGCGGCGCCAGCCCGTAGGCCAGCTCGAGCTGCCCACAGAGCTGTGCCATCGCGGCGACCTGGGCGGCCGCGCTCACCTTCGGCAGCGTCACCACGAAGCCCGGCGGCAGCCGACCGTCCACTGCGGACAGGAACAGGTCCAGCGTGCGTACGGCCCGGCGGCGGGTGGCCGCCTCCAGCGACTTGATCCGGATGCCGATGAACGGCGGCGCGGGGGCGAGGGAGAGCAGCGCGGCACCGGCGGCGGCCGCCGCGACGTCCTCGGCGTCGTCGCCGCGCGCGCCGTAGCCGTCCTCGAAGTCGATCCGCAGGTCCTCGATCGGCTCCCGGGCCAGCTTGGCCACCACCCGGTCCCGCAGCTCCTCGGGAAAGGGCAACGGCGGGGAGGCGTCGAGGGCGGCGAGCGCCTGCGCACCCCACGCGGCCACCACGGACGGCGAGAACCTGTCCGCGGGTACGTACACCGTGTGCACCGGCTGCCGCCCGGTGACCGCGGGCCGGGACCGCGCCCGCAGCACGGCATCCACGGGCGCGAGCCGCTGGTCGAGCTCCCCGTATACCGACTCCGGCAGCCGTCCCGTCATGGGAACACGATGTGGTCGGGGCGCACGGGGACGCGGGGCAGGGCCAGGCCGGTGGCCGCTCTGATGGCCGCGACCACCGCGGGTGTCGAGGAGATCGTCGGTGGTTCGCCGACGCCACGCAGGCCGTAGGGCGCGTCCGGGTCGCCCAGCTCCAGCACGTCCACCGCCATCGGCGGCATGTCGAGGATCGTCGGGATCAGGTAGTCCGTGAACGACGGGTTGCGGACCACGCCGTCCACCACCTGGATCTCCTCCATCACGGCGAGGCCGAGGCCCTGCGCGGTGCCGCCCTGGATCTGGCCGACCACCGCCTGCGGGTTGACCGCCTTGCCGACGTCCTGCGCGGTGGCGATCTCCACGACCCGCACCAGGCCCAGCTCGGTGTCGACGTCGACGACCGCGCGGTGGGCGGCGAACGCGTACTGGACGTGCGCGTCGCCCTGGCCCGTGGCCGGGTCCAGCGGGCGGGTCGGCTTGTGCCGCCACTCGACGGTCTCCTCGACCACGTCGTCGCCGAGCAGGTCGACCAGCGACGCGACCACGGAGCCGTCGGACGCGACCACCTTGCCGTCGACCAGCGAGAGCGCCTCGGCGGAGCCGAGTCGGTCAGGATCAGTGGCGCGGCCGAGCCGGGCGAGCACCGTCGCGCGCACCGCCTGGCAGGCCGCGCGGACCGCGCCCCCGGTCATGTAGGTCTGGCGGGAGGCCGACGACGAACCGGCGCTGCCCACCGAGGTGTCGGCGGTCGCGACGGACACCATCGCGACGCCCAACTCGGTGCGCGCGATCTGCGCCTGCACGGTGACCAGGCCCTGCCCGACCTCGGCGGCCGCGGTGTGCACGAGCACGGCCGGCTCGCCGCCGACGACGGAGAGCCGGACCCGGGCCGTCGAGTAGTCGTCGAAGCCCTCGGAGAAGCAGACGTTCTTGATGCCGATCGCATAGCCGACGCCGCGCACCACGCCCTCGCCGCGCGTCGTGTTGGCGACCCCGCCGGGCCGCTCCCGCGGGTCGCCGGTAGCCGGCGCCGGCAGCGGCCGGTCCCGCACCCGGGCGAGCAGGTCAGCGACCGGCGCCGGGCCGTCGACGAGCTGCCCGGTCGGCATCACCGAGCCGGTGGTCATCGCGTTGCGGCGGCGCAGCTCGACCGGGTCGAGGCCCAGCGCGGCGGCCAGCTTGTCCATCTGCGACTCGTACGCGAAGCAGGCCTGCACCGCGCCGAAGCCGCGCATGGCGCCGCACGGCGGGTTGTTGGTGTAGACGCCGTACGCGTCGATCACCACGGTCGGCACGTCGTAGGGACCGACGCCGAGCGTGGCCGCGTTGGCCACCACGGCCGGCGTGGACGAGGTGTAGGCGCCGCCGTCGAGCAGGATGCGCGCCTTGACGTAGAGCAGCTTCCCGTCGCGGGACGCACCGTGCTCGTAGGACAGCCGGGCCGGGTGCCGGTGCACGTGGCCGAAGAACGACTCCTCCCGCCCGTACACCATCTTCACCGGCCGGCCGGTGTGCAGCGCGAGCAGGCAGGCGTGCACCTGCATCGAGAGGTCCTCGCGGGCGCCGAAGGCGCCGCCGACGCCGGCCAGGCTCAGCCGCACCTTCTCCGGCGGCAGGCCGAGGCAGGCGGCCACCTGCCGCTGGTCGACGTGCAGCCACTGCGTGGCGACGAACAGGTCGACGCCGCCGTCCTCGGCCGGCACCGCGAGCCCCGACTCCGGGCCGAGGAACGCCTGGTCCTGCATGCCGACCTCGTAGTCGCCGGTGACCACCACGTCGGCGGTCAGCGCGGCGTCGCCGGCGGTGGCGAACCGCCGGATCGGCACGTGCCGCACCAGGTCGCCGCGGGTCAGCGCGTCCTCGGCGTCGGTGACGGGTGCCCGGACCGCGTACTCGACCTTGACGCGGGCCGCGGCGCGGCGGGCGGTCTCCGGATGGTCGGCGGCCACGATCGCGACCGGCTCGCCCTCGTAGCGGACCTCGTCGACGGCCAGCACCGGCTGGTCGACCACCTCGAGCCCGTAGTGCCTGGCGCCGGGCACGTCGGCGGCGGTGAGCACGGCGTAGACGCCCGGCACGGCCAGCGCACCGGTGATGTCGATGCCGCGGAGCTCGGCGCTCGGGTGGGGCGAGCGGACCGTCGCGCCCCAGAGCATCTCGTCGGCCCACAGGTCCGACGAGTAGGCGAACTCACCCGACACCTTGAGCACGCCGTCCGGCCGCTGCGGCGAGGTGCCGACGCCACCCGCGACGGCGGTGGGTTCTTTGACAACCGTGGTCATCGGGCCCTCCGCATCAGCGTGCGGTGCGCCCGCCGGGTGCGCCGGATCAGGTCACGGTCGTCGGCTGTACGCAACTCTCCGTATTCCACGATGGTCCGCCCGCCGACGGTGAGCAGCTCCAGCGTGGCCGGCGGGCCGAAGACCAGCGCGGCGACCGGGTCGTCGATGCCGACGTGCCCCAGGTCGTCGAGCCGCCACAGTGCGAGGTCGGCCAGCTTGCCCTTCTCGATCGAGCCGAGGTCGGCCGCCCGGCCGAGGCAGCGGGCGCCGCCCATCGTGCCCAGCCGCAGCGCCTCGCGGGCGGTCAGGCCGGTCGGCCCGCCGCGCAGCCGGGCCGTGTAGAGCGCCTGGCGCAGCTCGGCGCCGAGCTGGTTGGCCTCCTGCGACGCCGCGCCGTCGACGCCGAGCCCGACCGGCACGCCCGCGTCGAGCAGCTCGCGCACCCGGGCCATGCCGGCGCCGAGGCGGCCGTTGGAGCTCGGGCAGTGTGCGACGGCGGTGCCCGTCGCCGCCAGCGAGGCGATCGCGGCGTCGTCGAGGTGCACCGCGTGGGCCAGCCAGACGTCGTCGCCGAGCCAGCCGAGCCGTTCCGCGTATTCCACCGGGGTGCAGTCGAACTGCGACCGGCAGAAGTCCGTCTCGTCGGCGGTCTCGGCCAGGTGGGTGTGCAGCCGCACGCCGTGCCGCCGGGCCAGCAACGCCGCCTCCTCCATCAGCCGGCTGGTCACCGAGAACGGCGAGCAGGGCGCGACCGCGACGCGCAGCAGCGAGTCGGGCGCCGGGTCGTGGTAGCGGGTGATCGCCTCCTCGGTGGCGGCGAGCGCGTCGTCGGTCTTCTCCACCACCTCGTCGGGCGGCAGCCCGCCGGCCGAGCGGCCGAGGTCCATCGAGCCGCGGGTCGGGTGGAACCGCAGGCCGACCTCGCGGGCCGCCTCGACCTGGGCGGCCATCAGGTCGCCGGCCTCGTTCGGATACACGTAGTGGTGGTCGGTGCTGGTCGTGCAGCCCGACAGCGCCAGCCAGCCGAGCCCGGCGGCCGTGGTCGCCGAGACGATCTCGGCGTCGATGCCCGCCCAGATCGGGTAGAGCGTGGTCAGCCACTCGAAGAGCGTGCCGTCCTGCGCCAGCCCGCGGGTCGCCCACTGGTAGAGGTGGTGGTGCGTGTTGACCAGGCCCGGGGTGAGCAGGCAGCCGGTGCCGTCGACGCGGCGCACCGACTGGAACCGGCCCGCGTGACCCGCGCCGACCGCGGCTATCCGGCCGTCGTCGCCGATCACGACGTGGCCGTCGGCGTATTCCGTGCCCGCGGCGTCGACGGTGGCGATCGCGCAGTTCTCGATGAGGATCATGACGCCGCCGCCAGCCGGACGGCTTCCATGATCTTCTCGTAGCCGGTGCAGCGGCAGAGGTTGCCGGCCAGCGCCTCGCGGATGTCCGGGTCGCTCGGCTCCGGCTCGCGGGCCAGCAGGTCGTGCACGGCCACGATCAGCCCCGGTGTGCAGAATCCGCACTGGACGGCGCCCGTGGCGAGGAACGCCTTCTGCACCCGGTCGAGCTGCTCCTCGCCCGCGCCCGGCGCCAGGCCCTCGACCGTCGTCACCGTGCGGCCCTCGGCCTGGCCGGCCGCGACCAGGCACGCGCACACCGGCAGGCCGTCGAGGTAGACCGTGCACGAGCCGCACTCGCCCTGCTCGCAGGCGTTCTTCGCACCCGGCAGGCCGAGCCGCTCGCGGAGCACGTAGAGCAGGCTCTCCCCCGGCCAGACGTCATCGGCCTGGCGGGTCTCGCCGTTGACAACGCAGGTCACCTTCACGCCGCACCTCCCAGATCGGCCCACGCCCAGCCCAGTGTGCGGCGGGCCAGCACCGCCAGCGCGTGCCGGCGGTAGTCGGCCCGGCCCCGCACGTCGTCGATCGGCCGCGCGGCGGCCCCGACCAGCTCGCCGAACCGCGCCGCGACCGCCGCCGGCACCGGGCCCAGGGACTCCCACGGCAGCTCGGCCGCGAGGAAATCGGCCGCCTCGGTCGCCCGCAGCGGGGTCGGGCCGGCCGATCCGATGCCGGTGCCGACCGTGCGGGTCGTGGCGTCGAGCGAGAGGGCGAACGAGCAGACCGCGATCACCATCGCGTTGCGGGTGCCGACCTTGGCGAACTGCTCAACTCCTGGGTCGGCCGGCACCAGGTAGGCCGCGATCAGCTCGTCGGGCGTCCGGACGGAACGCTTCGGGCCGACGAAGAAGTCGGTGACCGGGACCCGGCGGGTGCCGCGGACCGAGGCCAGCTCGACCAGCGCGCCGGCCGCCAGCAGCGCCGGGTGGGCGTCGCCGGCCGGTGACGCCGAGCCGAGGTTGCCGCCGACCGTGCCGCGGTTGCGGATCTGCGGGGAGCCGACCGTGCGGGACGCCATCGCGAGCCCCGGCACCCGGCCGGCCAGCTCGTCGATCAGGCGCCGGTAGGTGACGCCCGCGCCGATCCGCAGCAGGTCGCCGTCGGTGCCCCAGTCGGTCAGCGCGGTCACCCGGGTCAGGTCGAGCAGCGCGCCGGGGCGGGACCGGTCGAAGTTGAGGTCGACCATCACGTCGGTGCCGCCGGCTATGGGCACGGCGTCCGGGTGGGCGGCCTTGGCGGCCACGGCCTCGTCCCAGTCGGACGGTCGCAGGAACTCCATCGTCACCACGCCTCCGGAGCCGGTGCGGCGTCGTCGCGCAGCACGGTCCCTTCGATCAGACCGTACGGGCGATCGGTGGCGACGTACACCTCGTTGTCGTTGCCGAGCCCGAACGGCGCCAGGTCGACCAGGAAGTGGTGCTTGTTGGGCAGCACCAGCCGCACCTCCGCGATCTCGGGCTGCTTCTCCAGCGCCCGGCTGCCCATCGCGTAGAGGGTCTGCTGGAGGGAGTAGCTGTAGGTCTCGACGAACGCTTCCACGAGCGCGTCGCGTACCCCCTGGAAAGAGCTGGCCCACGACGGGCCGGAACCGACCTCCGTCCACCGCCAGCGGGCCTCGACCTCGGTGGCCAGGATCCGGTCGGTGGCCTCGGGCAGCGTCGTGTAGCCGTCGCGCACGTAGCCGTGGAACTCGGAGTCGGTGGTGTTGAGCAGGACCAGGCCGGACAGGCCGCTGACCACGTGCGACGCGTCGCCGGTGACCGTGACGGTGGCGTGCCGGGTGGGTGCGCCGTCGCGGGCGAACGAGTGCGGGCCCAGCCGGGACCAGGGGTGCTCGGCCAGGTCGACCCGGGCCCAGTGGATGGTCGGCTGGGTGTCGACGAAGTGCCGGGCCAGCAGCAGGCCGAAGGCCTCCGGCTCGCCGACGCCGTAGCGCTTCGCGAACGCGTACACCGTGTTCTTCTGTGTGTCGGTCGGCAGCACGCCGCTGTTGTCGCCCTCGTGCGCGGCGGCCAGGTCGCCGGCGAGCGCCACGCTGACGGTCAGGTCGCGCAGCTCGTGCCGCGGCCCGTCGCGGACCACCCGGACCAGGCGGACCTCGGCCTTGCCGTACCGATTCGCTCCCAGGGTGATCGCCATGGCCGTCAGCTCCCCCGGTAGGTCGTGTAGCCGTGTCTGTTGAGCAGCAGCGGCACGTGGTGGTGCTGGTCCGGATCGACGACCCGGAACCCCACGGTGACCTCGGGGAAGAACGTGCCGCCGTCGAGGTAGCCGGCGACGTCGAAGACGAGCCGGTAGTCGCCGGCCGCCCAGCCCTCGGCCGGCACCCAGTCGCGCAGGCGGCCGTCGTCGTCGGTGCGCCCCTTGGCCAGGGTCTCGGCCCCGCGCTCGAGCCGCACCCCGACGCCGGCGGCGGGCCGGCCACGCCCGAGGTCGAGGACGTGGGTGGACAGCGGCGCGGTCGGGTCGGTGACCAGGCGCTCCAGCCGGAGCAACGCGATCTTGCGCAGCTCCTCCTGGACGACCCGCTGCTCGGTCTCCGGGTCGTTGTCGAGCCGGTGCCGGATCGCGTCGAGGATCTCCGCCTGCGACTTGCCGGTCGCGAAGATGAGGAAGACCTGGTCGAAGCGGCGCTCGTAGTCGAGGTTGGCCCGCTTGAGCGCGGTGAGCGTGTCGGCGTCGGCGGCAACCCCGGACTGCTCGCGGCGGGACCAGGCGGACTCCCGGTCGCCGCCCTCGGGGCGCTCGCCGATCCGCGGGTGGGCGGAGATCGCCAGCGAGACCTCGGACCAGGTCAGGCGGCGCAGCGCGGCGTCGGCCGCGGCCAGCAGTCCAGCCCGGTCGGGATAGGGGCGGCCGGCCGCGACCGCCTCCGCCCAGGCCGGTGCGGCGCAGCAGGCGAGCAGGTCGCGCTCGGCCTCCGCAGGCGGGAGCCGGTTGAACCGGTCGACATCGGCGATGACGCCCCCTCAAAGACGGATACCGAATGACTACTCCAGCGCGCGCCCCCGATCAAGGTGTTACATGCGTGTCATCGTCGCCGGGGGTGTCCAGGTCGGTGTCGTCGGCGACGTCGCCACAGGGCACGACCGTGATGTCGGTGGCGTGCGCGCGCAGGTATGCGCGGGCGCCCGCGTCGCCGGTCGCAGTCTCCGCGACGCCGGCCCAGTGGTCGCGGCCGAGCACGACCGGGTGACCGCGACGGTTCTCGTATCCGCCCATCGCCAGCGTGTCCCTGCCGGCGCCGACGGTGACGCGGGCGACCGCGGCCGGGGTGATGCCCGGCATGTCGACCAGCAGCACGGCGGCGGCCTCGGCCGTCGTTTCGCTCGCGAGTGCGGTCAGCCCGGCACGCAGCGACGAGCCCATCCCGGTCGCCCACTCGGGGTTGTCCACCAGCACGGCGTCACCCAGGTCGGCTTCAGCGCGGACCTCCGCGGCGGCGGCGCCGACCACGACGTAGACCGGGTCGAGGCCACCTTCGCGGGCCGTCGCGACGGCCTGCTCGACCAGCAGGGCGCCGCCGCGGCGCACGAGCGCCTTCGGCATGCCGTAGCGGCGGCCGGCGCCGGCGGCGAGAACGAGCCCGGCTGTCATGCCCATGAACCCTAGTCGCGGTCCGAAATTCTCTGGCATTACAACCTGCAATGCCCCATTAGCGTGTTATATCCATCGGCCGTTCGGCTAGCTTTTGGCCGACCGATCAGGCTACGGTGATTGCCGAACGGCCAATACGTGCCTCACGGCAAACATCAGCACGGAGGTCCCCCCATGACAGTGCAGACCGCGGAACAGGTAGACACGGCCACCCTCACGGACAGCGCGACCGACCTGCTCACCGCGCTGGCCGCGGTGCCGGCCGGTCACCCGTCCCGCGCCGCACTGCGGGACCGCACGATCGAGGCCTGGCTCCCCCTGGCCAACCACCTCGCCCACCGTTACAGCGGGCGCGGCGAGCCCACCGACGACCTGCTGCAGACCGCGGCCGTCGGCCTCATCAAGGCCGTCGACAAGTTCGACCCGACGCGCGGCGTCGACTTCGCCGGCTACGCGATCCCGACCATCATCGGTGAGCTCAAGCGCCACTTCCGCGACCGCACCTGGGACATCCGGGTGCCGCGCCGGCTCCAGGAGCTGCGCCTGGCCATCTCCGAGGCCAACAGCTCTTTGCTGCAGTCACTGGGCCGCTCACCGACGGTCGCCGACATTGCCGCCCACCTGAAGATCTCCGAGGAGGAGGTCCTCGAGGGACTGGAAGGCGCCCGGGCCTACAACGCGGTCTCGCTGTCGACCCCGACCGGTGACGGCGAGCGCGGCACCGAGCTCGGTGACCTGCTCGGCTCCGAGG
>NZ_BONC01000116.1 GCF_016862515.1 Asanoa iriomotensis | reverse complement strand
GCCCTGGCTGGAGACGATCACGTAGCCCGTGCCGCCCGGGCCGTAGTAGACGTCGACGCCCTCGGCGTCAGCGGTCAGCCGCGTGCCGCCGTACCCCTTGGCGTCGGGGTCGATCGGCTCGCATGAAGGGGCGGCCGCGGACGGCCGTCCCTTCACCGTGTGCCGGTTTCCCGACAACGGCTTGCACGAAAAATCTCCCTCGGGCCGGCAACTCCCGGCGGGTCAGCGCGCATCTACCAACGCGCAACACCCACGGGGCTTGCCGGCCGGCGCCCACCATTCATCGACCTGGGGAGGACTTGGTGGGAGTGTCGTCAGCGGCTGCGGCCAATGCGGACCCACTGGCCAGTGCGGACCCATTGGCCAGTGCGGACCCATTGGCCAGTGCGGACCCATTGGCCAGTTCAGGCAGAGAGAGGTTGGTCGGCGTGGAGTCATTGGCCGACGAGTTCGACGCGTTCGTGCGGAGTCGCACGCCGTCGTTGTTGCGGTCCGCGTTCCTGCTCACCGGGGATCAGCACCTTGCTGAGGACCTGGTGCAGAACGCGTTGATCCGTACGCACCGGTCATGGCGGAGCCTGCACCACTCCGGCAACGCGGAGGCGTACACCCGGAAGATCATGTATCACCTGCAGGTCGCCTGGTGGCGGCGAGGCAAGGTGATGGAGTCGCTGGCCGCGGACGTGCCGGAGGCGCCGCGCGGCGGTGACCACGCCCACGCCACGACGGTGCGGCTCACCCTGCGGGCGGCGCTGCTCCGGCTGACCAACCGCCAGCGGGCGGTGCTGGTGCTGCGGTTCTTCGAGGATCGCAGCGAAATCGAGGCGGCCGAACTGCTTGGCGTCTCGGTCGGCACCGTCAAGAGCCAGACAGCCAAGGCTTTGGCCCGGCTACGCACGATCGCGCCTGAATTGAACGAGTTCTACTTTACGGGGGTGGCCCGATGAACGGCGTCAACACGCAGCAGTTCCACGACGACCTCGCCGACCTCGCGGACCTCGCCAAGCCGGTGGACCTGCGCGACCGGGTGCTGCAGGGGTCACGGCGGCAGTCGCGGCACCGGGCCGTCGCGGTCTCGCTCGCGGCCGTCGCGGTCGTCGCGGCCGGCGGAGTCACCTTCGCGGTGGCGTCCGAACCCAACGGCTACGTCGGGCCGGGCACGACGCCGGTCCCAACGGTCACGGGAGCTCCGACTCCCGGCCCCACCGCCTCGGCGACTCCGGACCGTCCGGTGACGACGGGCACCCCGGGCACGCCGGGCACCTCGAACTCGGCGGCGAAGTTCACGCTGGGTCCGTGGAGCGAGTCCGGCGGCAAGTCGTCGCTGCCCGGGACGCTGTACTACCTGACAGGCGGGCCCACCGGGCCATTCAAGATCAATGTGCTGGCCGACGACAAGCTGCGCACGGCATCGCTGCGGGGCACGCTGGTGCAGAACGACTGCGTACGCCAGTCGATCGTGTTCTCGCCCGACGGCAGCTCGGTCGCGTGGGTCGAGAGCGACGAGCCGGCGTCCGACCTGGGCGCGCTCGTCGTGGCGTCGCTCGACGGCGGTGGGAGCAGGGTGGTCCTGCCCTCGGGGGTCGCGTGCCGCTCGGGTGCGGGCCCGAAGTGGATGCCGGACTCGCGCCGGCTGGTCGTGGCCCGCAGCAACGATGCGCGCATCGTCGACGTGAACACGGGGGCGACGACGGCGGCGCCGCTGGCCTGGCGCGATTACCTGGCCTTCTCTCGCAACGGCGCCTACGTCGCATACGGCGAGCAGGGCAGGATCGTCACCACCACCGCGGCGGGCAAGGTCGTCAAGCGGGTGCCGTACGACATCAACTGCTGCACCGGCGGCTTCACGGTCCAGAGCATCTCCGACGACGGCCGCTACGTCGGGGTCAGCTTCCACAACAGCGACCCGGGCACGGTCCGCAACGCGATGAAGATCGTCGACATGACGACGGGCAAGAACGTCGACCTCGGCATGACCGGCCCGGACGGCGTGTCGATCAAGATCCTCCTGGTCGGCGCGGACCGGCTGTTCGCGACCGCGATCACCGACACGTCAACCGACGTGACCCTCGACAGCCCGGGCAAGGACGACGTGTCGATCCCCGTCACGGGTCGGCTCGAGTTCGGCACCTATCGGCCTTAGCCGACAACCCGCAGGACTGCGCCGCCGGTGGACGCACACCGGCGGCGCACTCCGTGGCGGTCGGCGATCGGCACCCCGCATCGCATCCGGCCAGCCGCGGTCCATCGCCGCGGCGGCGCCTCCGTCGTGCCTGGCAATGGCGACCGCTCAGCCGGACAGGCAGCTCCCGTCGGGGAGCGGGCCCACGAGCTGATATGAGCCGTCACCCGCGGGGAACGACTTGACGTGACCCATGATGCAGCCGTCCGGGAACCGAGCCGCGTACAGCAGCGTGCCGCTCGGCGCCGGGTCGTCCGGGCGGGCCAGCCGTACCGTCACCTCGTCCGCTCCGACCTGGTCGAGCAAGCCATGGGCGATGCCGACGTCCTGGTCAGTGGGCGGGTGGGCCGACCGGCGACCCTGGCACGCGGGACGCAGCCGCAGACAGCCGCCGCCCGCGACGCGGGTCACGGTCGGTGTGCGCTTATAACGTCAACCAGAGCTGAGGTCAGGCGCCGCGCCGGCGGCGCCGAGCGTGTCGATGCCGGGAGTGCCGTCGGCGACGAGGACGCGGAGGTGGCGGGTGAGGGGCGCGTCCGGCGTCACCACCGCCGGATGGTCGAAGGCAAGGGCGGCGCAGACGCCCGGATAGATGCCGGTCCGCACGAACCACCGGTCGTCTCCCTCGAGACCCCGGAACACCAGGGTGTACGGCCCCGGCCCGGTCAACGCCAACCACGCCGCGCTGCTGCCGTTGACGTTCTCCTCGCCCGCCGCGTCGGCGGTGAACACGTGCGTCTCGCCCGGTGTCGCCCGCCAGAAGAAGCCGCCGTAGCCGGCCCCGCCGGGGCGGCCGTTGGTCGCCGGGCTGCCCAGCGCGACGGGTCGCTCCGCGAGGAGCGTGAAGTCGACCGCCAGCTCCCAGCCGAGCGCGCATCTCCGGGCGGCCAGGTGTCGCTCCTCGGTGAGCAGCACCACGCCGTATTTGTCCCGCCATTCCATCCGGTGCCGCAGACCGTCGTCCGACGGCAGCCAACCCGTGTGCACGATCGCGCCGTGGTCGGCGAGCCAGGTGTAGCCCTGGTCGCGAACCCAGGTGCGGCCGCCCCACAGGTTGGTGCCGTCGACGTCCTGCATCGTGACCGAGACGCCCAGGTGCCAGTTGTGGTCGTCCGGCGCGAAATCGGTGACCGTGACCCCGCCCAGCGTGCGCACCGGATGCAGATACGGGCGAGATCCTTGGCTCACGTCGACCGCAGGATCGACCACATAGGACGCCACGACCACGCCGTCGACGGACAGCTCCGTCATCCCTCGACCGTCTCCCGGTAACCCCGCAGCGCCGCGTCGAGCACCTCGTCGCCCGGCCGGTCCCAGACCGACGCCGAGAACACCTCGACCTCGACCGGGCCCGTGTAGCCGGCGGCATCCACCGCGCGGCGGAACCGGCGGTTGTCGACGCAGCCGTCGCCCGGCAGGCCGCGGCCGAGAAGCACGCCCGCCGGCAGCGGGGTGACCCAGTCGGCGACCTGGAAGCAGGCGATCCGGCGGTGCCGGCCGGCCCGCTCGATCTGCGCCCACACCTGGTCGTCCCACCACAGGTGATAGGTGTCGACCACGACCCCGGCCGCCTCGACCGGGTGCGGTGCGACCAGGTCCAGCGCCTGGCCAAGGGTGGAGACGACGCAGCGGTCGGCGGCGAACATCGGGTGCAGCGGCTCCACCGCCAGGCGCACGCCGGCCGCGAGGGCGTGCGGCACCAGCCGCCCGACGGCGTCGCCCACGTGTGCGCGGGCGCCGTCCAGGTCACGGCTGCCGGCGAGCAGGCCGCCGGAGACCAGCACCAGCACGGGTGCGCCGAGCGTCGCCGCCTCGTCGATGGCGCGCCGGTTGTCGTCGTACCAGCCGGGCTCGTTGAAGAAACCGCCGCGGCACAGGGAGGTGACCGACAGGCCCGCGTCGCGTACCAGAGCGGCGGTCTTCTCCAGGCCGAAGGCCGAGGTCTCCTCGCGCCAGAGGCCGACGCCGCGGACGCCGGCGCGGACGCAGCCGGCGACGAGGTCGGGCAGCGGCCAGTGCATGGTGGTGGCCGAGTTGAGCGCGAACCGACTGCTCACTGCGGGACTCCCACTGTGATGGACCACGCGCGGGCGCGGGACGCGGCCAGGTCGGCGTCCGGGAGCACGCCCGCCGCGTCGGCGAGCCGGATCAGCGTGCCGAGGTGCCGCGGCGACCGGCCGCTCTGCAGTCCGCCGACCATCGTGAAGTGGGTCTGGTGGCCGGCCAGCCAGGCGAGGAACACGATGCCGGTCTTGTAGTAGAAGGTGGGTGTGCCGAACACGTGCCGGGCCAGCGGCACGGTGGGCGCGAAGATCTCGTCGTAGCCGCTCAGGTCGCCCGCGTCCAGCGCTCGCAGCGCGGCCGCCGCCGGTGGTGCGATCGCGGCGAAGATGCCGAGCAGCGCGTCGGAGTAACCGGCCTCGTCGCCCTTGATGAGCGCCGGATAGTTGAAGTCGTCGCCGGTGTAGAGCCGCACCCCGGCCGGCAGCCGGCGGCGCAGGTCGACCTCGAAGGCCTCGTCGAGCAGCGAGACCTTGATGCCGTCGACCTTGGCGGTGTGCGCGCCGATCAGCTCGAGCACGGTGGCGACCGGGTCGGGACCCCAGTAGCCGGCCAGCGCCGGGTCGAACATCTCGCCGAGCCAGTGCAGCACCACGGGTCCGTCGGCCTGGCGCAGCAGATCGCCGTACACGTCGAGGTAGTCGTCCTGGTCGCGAGCCGTGGCGGCGAGGTGGCGGCTGCACATCAGCACCGGCGTCGCGCCCGCGACCCGCACGTCGGCTAGCTGCTCGGCATACGCCTTGCGGACCTTGTCGAGGCTCGCCGTGCCCGGCGGCAACTGGTCGGTGGCCACGCCCGCGACGATCGGGCCGGCCGCCTCCCGCGCGCTGCGCCGGATCAGCTCGCGGGTCGCCGCGTAGTCGAGGCCCATTCCGCGCTGCGCGGTGTCCATCGCCTCGGCGACGCCGAAGCCGTGCGACCACAGGTGGTGCCGGAACGCGAGGGTGGCGTCCCAGTCGAGGGCGGCCGGCGCGCCCGGGGTGTTGTCAGCGCCGGGATCGGCGACGACGTGCGCGGCCGCGTACGCGACCCGGCTCGTGAATCCGGCCCCTGGCGTCGCGTAGGCGGCGCCCTTGCCGCTGAACGTGAACGGCCCGTCGGGCAGCACGACCGTCGTCACGGCGCCAGCTCCGGGATGGCGACCCGCCGGCCTTCGCGCGCCGACAGCGCACCGAGCTCGGCGAGCTGCACGCCGCGGGCACCCGCCCACAGATCCCACGTGTACGGGGTGTCCTCGGCCACGTGCCGCAGGAACAGCTCCCACTGCTCCTGGAAGCCGTTGCGGAACTCCTCGTTGTCGGGCACGAGCTGCCACTGCTCGCGGAACCGTTCGGTGGCCGGGAGGTCGGGGTTCCAGACGGGCTTCGGCGTCGTCGACCGGTGCTGGACCTTGCATTCGCGCAGCCCTGCGACCGCGCTGCCGGCGGTGCCGTCGACCTGGAACTCGACGAGCTCGTCGCGGTAGACCCGGACGGCCCAGGACGAGTTGATCTGCGCGACGATGCCGCCCGCGAGCTCGAAGATCCCGTACGCCGCGTCGTCGGCGGTCGCCTCGTAGGGCTCGCCCTGCTCGTCCCACCGGCGCGGGATGTGCGTGGCGACGTGCGCGGTGACGGCCTCGACCGGCCCGAAGATCTGCTCGAGCACGTAGTGCCAGTGCGGGAACATGTCGACGACGATGCCGCCGCCGTCGGCAGTGCGGTAGTTCCACGATGGACGCTGGGCGGGCTGCCAGTCGCCTTCGAACACCCAGTAGCCGAACTCGCCGCGCACGCTGAGGATGCGACCGAAGAAGCCGCCCTTGACGAGCCGGTCGAGCTTGCGCAGGCCCGGCAGGAAGAGCTTGTCCTGCACGACGCCGTGCTTGACGCCCGCCGCGTCGGCGAGGCGGGCCAACTCGACCGCGCCGGCCAGGTCGCCGGCGGTCGGCTTCTCGGTGTAGACGTGCTTGCCGGCGGCGACGGCGGCGCGGATCGCCTTCTCGCGCGCGTTGGTCACCTGCGCGTCGAAGTAGACCTCGACGTCCGGCCGGGCCAGCGCCTCGCCGAGGTCGGTCGTCCATTCGGTCAGGCCGTGCCGCTCGGCGATCGTCTTCAGCTTGGCGTCGTCGCGGCCGACCAGCACGGGCTCGGGCCAGAGCAGCGTGCCGTCGCGCAACGGCAGGCCGCCGGCGTCGCGGATCGCTAGCAGCGAGCGGACCAGATGCTGGCGGTAGCCCATCCGTCCGGTCACTCCGTTGAGGATGATCCCGATGGGTTTGCGATCCACGTTCCCCTACCTCCCCAGGTAAGCGCTTTCCTGGGAAAGGTATCGAGCGGGATGGTTGTAGGCAAGGGCTTACCCGTATGATCTCGGGCGTGGCCACGCTGGACGACGTCGCGCGCCGGGCGGGCGTCTCGACGGCGACCGCCTCGCGCATCATCAACGGCAGCAGCAAGCCCGTCAGCGCCGCGCTGCGCGACCGGGTCGAGGCCGCCGTGGCCGACCTGCACTACGTGCCCAACGCCCACGCCCGCCAACTCGCCCGCTCCGAGCGCACGGCCGTCGGCGTGGTCGTCCACGACGTCTCCGACCCCTACTTCGCCGAGATAACCCGCGGCCTGCAACGGGTCGCCACGACCGACGGCCGCCTGGTCATCATCTGCAACACCTACCGCGACCCGGCCCGCGAGCTCGATTACGTCGAGTTGCTGCGCGCCCACCAGGTGGCGGCGATGGTGCTGGCGGGTTCGGGCTACCACGACGCGGGTTTCGCCCGGGCGCTGCGCGGCAAGCTGCGCGCGTACGAGCTGACCGGTGGCCGGGTCGCGGTGATCGGCCGCCACGACCGCACCGGCGACGCGGTGGTGCCCGACAACGAGGCCGGCGGCTATCTCGCGGGCGAGCACCTCTACGCGCTCGGTCACCGCGACGTCGGCGTGATCGCGGGCCCGCGCAACCTGACGACGACCACCGACCGGCTGACCGGCGTCCGGCGGGCGGCCCGCTCCCACCACCGCCCGCCGCCGAAGGTGGCCTACGCGGACTTCGACCGCGACAGCGGCGCCAGGGCGACGGCCGACCTGCTGGCCGCCCACCCGCGCCTGACGGCGATCGCGGCGCTCAACGACTCGATGGCGGTCGGCGCGCTGGCCCACCTGCGCGGCGTCGACCGCCGGATCAGCGTCATCGGCTTCGACGACATGCCGATCGCCCGCGACGTGACGCCGGCCCTGACCACGATCCGCCTGCCGCTCGCCGACATGGGCGCCCTGGCGATGTCGCTGGCCCTCTCGCCTCCGTCGCCGCACCCGCGCGTGGAACGCGTACCCGCGGAACTGATCGCACGTGAAAGCACGTTCCCGCTCGACGCAACGCTGAGCGTACGACCGTAACCCAATTGTCATCTGACAGCTTGTCGGTATGTGCGGGTTGGCGTCGGTAGCCGGGCTGGCCTGCCGCAACGGCCAAACGAAAGGCTCAAGAGTTACTCAAGATCGTTGCGATGGGCCCATGAGGACGGTCAGGCTGACGGGCACCGATGTCTAGCTCAAAGACAGGTTCCCCCACCTGGAGGTTCAATGAAACATCGGCGGTCTATGGTCATCGGACTTTCCGCCTTGCTAGCTGCCACTCTCTCACCGGTCGTGACGTCCACCGCGGCGTTCGCGGCTGAGCCCAACCAGGTAACCGACCTCACGGTCAGCCAGGCAGACGGGTTCGCAACGGTCGCCTGGACGCCGGTCGACGGTGCCACCGACTACCAGATCGAGCGCACCGCGGTCGACGCGGCGGGCAACCCGACCGACACCGCGCGGGTCGTCGGCGTCTGGCGGCCGAACCGTCAGATCAACAACGAGTCGCCGACGTTCGCGGACGCCGGGTTCAACCCCGGTGACCGCTTCCAGTGGCGCGTCCGGGCCCGCATCGGCACCGCCGAGCAGCCCTACTCGACGGCGGTCGCCGGCACCACCAAGGCGCCGTGGGGTGACCCCACCACCGCGGGCCAGAACCTGCGCACGCAGTGGGAGACCACCAACGCCGCGCAGTACACCAGCGACGTCAACGAGTACGCCTACACGGCGGAGGTCGACCGGCTGAGCGAGCGGGTGCGGGTGGTCGAGATCGGCCGCACCGTGCAGAACCGCCCGATCAACATGTTCGTCATCGGCTACCCGACCCCGCCGGCGACCCCGGCCGCGGTTGCCGCGACCTCGCCGCTGGCGGTCAACTGCAACGTCCACGGCAACGAGCCGGGCGACCGCGAGGCCTGCCTGATCATGGCTCGGCAGCTGGCGTTCAGCGACGACGCCCGCACGCTGGACCTGCTCAAGGCCACCACCGTCCTGATCATCCCCACGATCAACGGTGACGGCCGGGCCGCCAACACCCGTGGCAACACGACCGGCCAGGACCTCAACCGGGACTACTCGCTGATCCGCCAGCCGGAGACCGCGGCGTACGTGCGGATGCTGCGCGACTACCGCCCGGTGGCCGGTTACGACGGTCACGAGTACGGCAACAGCCAGGCCGGTGACCTGCCGATGCTGCCGCCGCGCCACCAGAACGTGGCTCAGCAGATCTTCGACGAGTCGCTCGACATGATCGAGAACCACATGTACGTCGAGGGCGCCAAGGACGGTTGGTGGGCGTGCCCGTACGGCTGCGCGAACGGCAGCGGTGTGGGTCTGTCCGAGGAGACCATCCTGCGCAACACCCTCGGCCTGAAGAACACGGTCAACTCGCTGCTCGAGCTGCGCAGCTCCGGCGGCGCGACCCGGCCGGACGAGAGCAACACGGCGAACAACCGTCGCCGCAAGACCTTCTCGGCGCTGTGGACGTTCAACCAGTTCATGGACTACCACCACGCCCAGGTCGGCGACATCAAGAAGGCGCGTGGCGAGGCGATCGAGTTCCAGGCCGGCAACAACGGCCGGATCGTCTTCCGGGGTTCGCGGGTCGTCCCGCTGCACCCGGCGCCGCACCCGGGTGAGGCCGGTCCCCGCGAGGACCTGCCGACCGCGGACATGATCCTCGACAGCGCTCCGTGTGCCTACAAGCTCACCGAGGAGCAGTACAACGGTGCCCGTACCGACGGTCCGAACGACGTCGGTGCCACGGTCGCCGAGCGGATCGCCGCACACGGCTGGAAGGTCGTCAAGGTCGCCGACGGCTACATCGTGCCGCTGGCCCAGCCGGAGCGGGGCCTGATCCCGCTGCTGCTGGACGAGCAGGCCGAAGAGGAGTGGGTGTCCGGTGAGCGGGTCTACCCGACCCTGACCGGCACGCACAACGGCCCGCTGACCATCTCGGGCTTCGCCTGCCTGTCGGGCGCGACGGTCAACGGTCCGGTCAACGTGCGTCCGGGCGCGACCCTGGTCGCCACCAACACGACCATCAGCGGTCCGGTCAACGCCGCGAGCGCGGCCGGGGTCTTCCTCGGCGAGAGCACGCTGCGTGGCCCGCTGTCGGTCGCGAACACGAACGGCCCGGTGACGGTCATCGGCACCAAGGTGTCGGGCCCGGTCAACGTCGCCAACAACACCGGAGGCGCGGCGCCGTACATCGCCGGCAACAGCATCAGCGGCCCGCTGAGCTGCGCCGGCAACAGCCCGGCTCCGACCAACCTCGAGGTTCGCAACACGGTCGACGGCCCGCGGGCCGGCCAGTGCGCCACCCTGTGATGATCTAACCCCGACGCGTCGGCGGGCCGGACCGGGAAGCCCGGCCCGCCGATGTCGTCACCTTTTCTTTCCTGGAGGTCTCCGATGCGGCGCACGCTCGCTCTGGTCCTGTCGGTCTCGTTGCTGGCGGCGGCCGGTTGCAGCGGTTCGGACGCACCGGTGACCCCCGACGGCCTCGCCGGGCCGCTCTGCGCCGAACTGCCGGCGGGCGACGAGCCCGGCAACCCGACGGCGCTGTCCCGCGAGAAGGCGGGCGAGGCGCTGAGCTGGATCACGGTCCTGACCACCTTCGACGGCGCGATGCGCGCGTCGGAGCTGTTGCCCGAGCTCGAGGGCAAGCAGGCGATCACGGTGCTGGCGCCGTCGGACGACGCGTTCGCCGCCAAGTTCTCCCAGGACAACCTGGACGAGCTGATGATCAAAGACAAGGACACGCTGCGTACGCTGCTGCGCGCGCACATCGTCGACCGGTCGCTGAGCCTGGAAGACCTGCGCGACGCGGACTCGATCAAGACCCTGGACGGCACGACGGTACGCGTGTCGTCGGCGGACGGTGACATGGCCCAGATCGGCGACGAGGCCCGCACGGTGTGCGCGGACTACCGCATCGCCAACGGCCGCGTCCACGTGATCAACCACGTCCTCGGCAACCTCCCCACCACCGCGGGCCAGGGCGACTCGGGCCACTGAGCGGCATCTGCCGTCGGCGCAGAACCGGATCGGGCGAAGCTGCGTCTTGAGGGTATGCGGACACCGTCATCGGTCGAGGACGAGTTCACCGTGTTCGTCACGGCCAACTACGGCCGGCTGCTGCACGTCGCCGACCTGATCGTCGGTGACGCCGGGCGGGCGGAAGAACTCCTGCAGACCGTCCTCACCCGCACGTTCCTGCGGTGGTCCGAGGTCAGACAGGACAACCCCCTGGGCTACGTGCGAGCCGGGCTCGTCAACGGGCGCACCGACTGGCTACGGCGCGGCTTCGGGCGGGAGCAGCCCACCGAGACGATGCCGGCCGTTTCGCTTGTTCCGGACCATTCGGAGCAGGTGGTCGGCCGGGACGCGGTGCAACGCGCGCTGGCGGCGCTCACCCGTCGCGAGCGGGCCGTGATCGTCCTGCGCTACTACGAGGATCTCAGCGAGGCCGAGATCGCGCGCATCCTCGACATCGCGGCCGGCACGGTGAAGAGCACCTGCGCGCGCGCCCTGGTCAAGTTGCGCGTCTCGCCCGACCTCGCGCTTTCGGAGGAGGCACTGTCGTGAACACCATCGAAGATCTGCGGAACGCACTCGACTACGCCGGGCCGGCGGCCAGTCCCGACGTCGGTGCCATCATCGCGCGTGGCCGGCGCAGGCGGCGGGCCCGCCGGTACGCCGCCGCCGGCGGGGTCGCCGCGGTCGTCGCCGCGCTGGTGGCCGTCAACCCCTTGGACACCGGGCCCGGCGTCCACCCCGACATCGAGCTCAACGGGTCGCCGCCCGATCCCGTGCTGGTGGCCGCGATGACGACGGACGCGTCCGACGCACCCGAGCGGTTCGACCCGCTGGTGCGCACGTTGCACGTCGGTTGGGTGCCGGCGGGTCTCAAGGACGAGCAGGCGGAGATCGGGACGACGGAGCAGAGCTTCGCCGGCTTCGACGTCGGCTGGGCCGACGGCGGCACCGACCTCGGCCTCGTCGTGACGGTGCTCGCCAGGGGCCGACCGGTCACGGACTTCGCCGGCGGCGCGCTCGGGCTGCCGATGGATGCCAAGGAGCGGTCGACCGACGACGTCAACGGCCGGCCGGCCGTCTGCCTGACCGACCCGGCCGTTCGCGGCTCGTGTTCCGCACTGCGGTGGGAGTACGCCCCGGGCGCGTGGGCGCGCGTCTCGTACGCCGGCAGCAGCGGTCGCACCCCCGCGGCGGCCGCGGCCGTGGCGCGCAAGGTGGCGGAGTCGGTGCGGCTCACCGCCGGCGAGCCGATCCGGCTGCCGTTCACGCTCACGGGCGCGACCGCGGAGCTGTACCCGGCCCGCAGCCTGGTCCGGGTCAGTGCCGACGGGAAGCTCTGGGGCGCGGATCTCTGCCTCGTCGACACGGCCGCCGAGGCGGACCGTCCCTCTGGCGAACGGCGGCAGCTCGTCGTGGGCGTCGACAAGAACGCCGATCCCGGGAGCCGGCTCGGCCGGGACGACGCGCCCAACACCATTGTGGATGGTCACGACGCGCGGCGGTCCGCCACGTCCCTGGTGGTGTGGAACGTGTCCGGCACCCGGGTCTTCAGCGAGTTCCAGAACCTGGACGGCGACCCGGCGGCCGCCTACGACGACCTGGACGTGCTCGCCGATCCGGCCGACCCCGCCCGCTGGCCCGCGGCCCGGTAGTCGACCCGCCGGAGAGTTCGACTGATCTACATCTGACGGTCAACCAGCCGGCAGGTCACCAGCGGAGGGTCTTGCTGTGAGTCATACCTTCCGTAACGTCGCATCCGTGGGCGCGGTCGCAGCGGTGTTCCTGGCCGCCGGCCCCGCGAGCGCGCACCCCATGACAACGCATCCGTCGCACCGCGACCCCGCGGTCGTGACCACCGACAACGAGACCCCCGTCCTCTACGACGACGACGAGGGCGGCAACGCCTCCGGCGACGACCCGGCCATCTGGGTCCACCCGAAGGACTCCCGCAAGTCCATCGTGATCGTGACCGCCAAGGAAGGCGGCCTGCGCGTCTACGACCTCGGCTCCAAGGAGATCCAGTCGCTCGAGGCGACCGAGGCGCCGCGCGCGGACACCGCCAAGGGCCGTTACAACAACGTGGACATCGCGTACGACGTCCGCCTCGGCGGCCGCAACGTCGACGTCGCGGTCGTCTCCGACCGCTACAACGACCAGCTCCGGTTCTTCCGCATCGACCCGGCGGGCGCCGACGCCCGTACCCCGTTGGTCGAGGTCACCGCCCCCGACCAGAAGTTCCTCTTCAACCCCGACCGCGAAGCGGTCGACGAGGAGCACACGGCGTACGGCCTGGCGGTCTGGCAGCCCGGGCGCGGCGAGACCTACGCGGTCGTCACGCAGGAGGGCGCGACCGCCATCGCGACCGCACGGATCGTCGAGATCGGCGGCAAGCTCGGCTACACGAGCATCAAGACGGTCACGATGCCGGGCAGCTTCCCGCTGCCGGACGGCACGACCTGGACCCCGTGCGAGGAACCGGGCGTGCTGCCGCAGTTCGAGGGCGTGGCGGTCGACCAGAAGACCGGCGTTCTCTACGCGGCGCAGGAGGACGTCGGCCTCTGGCGGGTTCAGCTACCGCTGACCTCGCGGGTCGCGCCGAAGCTGATCGACAAGACCACGGACTTCGGCATCCACGACGCCTACAACGAGGAGACCGAGGAGTGCGAGCCGATCGACCCCGACGCCAAGGGGTACGGCGGCACGCGGCTGACCGCGGACGCCGAGGGCGTCGACGTCTACTACGGCCCGGGCGGCACGGGCTACGTGATCGTCTCCAGCCAGGGT
>NZ_BONC01000115.1 GCF_016862515.1 Asanoa iriomotensis | reverse complement strand
TCCCCATGGGCCATGACCAGCGCGGAGGCGACGGCACGCGCGGGTCCGCGACTCAGCCGCCAAACCCGGTGCCCCGAGGCCAGGGCCGGAACGAACGCGGCGCGATGCCCATGTCGGCGACCGAGGTGGCCCCGGCGTCCGGCGGCTACGGCCCTGGGGCCCGCTTTGGTGCGGGTGAGTCGCCGGAACTGGGACACGGTGGCGGGGCGAGGCCGGTGCGGGGTGGCCAGCCTGTAGCTGGTCGCACGGGCGACGCGTTGTCGGGACAGGCAGGGCCCGACGGAGCGCTGGCCGGCGGCACGGCCGAGGTGCCAGCGGTGCCGGTGCCGCAGCCGCCACACCTGCCGGGCGCAGGACGGACGCGGGACGACGACGGGGGGATCGCGTGAGGGGCCAGCTTCCGCTGAGGACTTTTCCGGTGATGCAGGTGTCGACGCCGCGGGTACACGTACGCCAGTTGTCGGAAGACGACGCCAAGCCAGTCGCGGAAATCTTCGCGGACAAACAGACCCAGCGGTGGCTGCCGTTCCCGCGCGACTTCGGCCAGATCGACGGCACCGCGTGGTGCACGGAAATGGCGCAGGAGCGCCGCGACAGCGGCGCCGGCGACCACTACGGCATCATCCGGCGGGAGGACGACCGGCTTGTCGGCTGCCTGTGGACCAAACGCACGGACTGGGGCGCCAAGGTCACCGAAGTCTCCTACGCGATCGCTCCCGAGGCCCGCGGTTTCGGCGTGGCGCCCGAGGCGGTCGACGCGCTGGCGATTGCGCTGATCCTGGAGCACGGCTTCCAGCGAATCGAGCTAAGGGTTGCCCCGGGCAACACAGCATCACGCCGGGTGGCGGAGAAGGCGGGCTTCACCTACGAGGGGCTGCTGCGCAACGCCGGCTACGTACACAGCGGCCGCGTCGACCTGGAGGTCTGGTCATTCGTCGCGGCCGACCTGAAGTAACGGCAGCCAGGCACCAACGCCCGCACAACACCAGCGACGCCCAGTTTGGCCGCGTCCAGTTCGCAGCCGGGCGTTCGTGGGCGGCACGCGCCGGGCATTGGTCTGGAAATGGGCGGCCTTGCCCCTCAGTCGGTGAGCGGCTTCCCGGCATGGATGGCTAGCACCGTGTCGATCGTGTCGGCCTCCTCGGCGGTCTTGTCGTCGCGGTAGCGCAGCACCCGCGCGAACCGCAGCGCCACCCCGCCCGGGTAGCGCGGGCTCGTCTGCACCCCGTCGAAAGCGATCTCGACCACCTGCTCGGGCCGGACGCGGACCACCCAGTCGCCCTTGTCGACCGCCAGCTCCTGGAACCGCTCGGTCTGCCACCGCAGCAGTTCGTCGGTCAATCCCTTGAAGGTCTTGCCGAGCATGACGAACCCGCCGGTGCGTGGGTCCCGCGCGCCGAGGTGCAGGTTGGACAGCCAGCCGGTGCGGCGGCCGCTCCCCCACTCGACCGCGAGCACGACCAGGTCGAGCGTGTGCCGCGGCTTGACCTTGACCCAGGCGGCACCACGCCGCCCGGCGTCGTAGGCCGCGGTGGCGGCCTTCACCACCACGCCCTCGTGCCCGGCGTCGAGGGCCTTGGCGTAGAACTCGTGCGCCAACTCCGGCCCCTCGACCATCTTGCGTGGCACCCGCAGCGTCTCGGGCAGCGTCGCCTCGAGGGCGGCCCACCGCTCCACGCCCGGCGCGTCGAGCAGGTCGGCACCGTCGATGTGCAGCACGTCGAAGAAGTACGGAGTCAACCTCACCCCGTCGACGGCCGGCGCCGCCGGTGCACCCCGCCGTGCTCCACGGGTGGCCGCCCGGCTGGCCGTCTCCTGGAAGGGCCGCGGTCGGCCGTCGGCGTCGAGCCCGATGGCCTCACCGTCGAGGACGATGTCCCGGACCGCCAGCGACCGCACCGCCTCGACCACCTCCGGCAGCCGCGGCGTGATCTCGTCAAGGCTGCGGGTGAAAACGGCGACGTCGTCGCCACTGCGGTGCACCTGGATGCGGATGCCGTCGAGCTTCACGTCGACCGCGGCCGGCACACCGGTGGCGTCGAGCGCATCGTCGACACTCGGCGCGCTCGACGCCAGCATCGGCGCGAGCGGCCGCCCCACCTGCAACGCGAACTCCGCCAGCGCCGCGACCCCACCCTCGAGCGCGGCCACCGCCACGGTCTTGAAATCGCCAACCAGCAGCAACGCGCGGCGCACGGCGGGCCCCGGCACGTCGGCGGCGCGGGCGATCGCGTCGGCGAGCAGCCCCGCCTGCGCACCCTGCCGCAGCTCGCCGCTGAACAGCCCGCGCAACATCCGCTGCTCGTCGACGGTCGCGGCCCCGAACAGCGCACCGAGCAGCGCCTTGCGCCGCGCCTGCGACCCGCTCCCACCGACGGCGGCGATCTCCGCGACGGCGGCGTCGACCGCCCCGACGCTCAAGGTCGGCTGCTCGGCCGGCGGCGGCAGGTCGCGCAGCCCCGCATAGCCGACGCCGGTCTGCCGCTGCCGCAGCTCACCCGCGAGGTAGGCCGATCCCGCCTCTACCTCGCCCGGATCAAGCCCCTGAAGCGCAGCGGCGAGCAGATCGACCTTGGCGAGCCGCTTAGAGGTAGCGGCCACCGCCGCCGAAGTCGCGGCAAGATCTGCGAACAGCATTTCCACATGGTGGCACCCGGGTACGACAAACGTGGCCCGCTGCGCCGGCCGTCGCGGCGTCTGTGCGCTGGCGCCGCAGGAGCAACGACCGCTCGCCTACGATCTCGGACAGCACGCGGCGACTGCGCCCGACACCATTTCACCCACCGCGCCCAGCGACTCGGCTCGACACAACGCCCAACCCGGCTGGACCGCATAACCCTTGCGTGACGACCGCGCCTGACACGAACCCCGCCCGGACCGGACCGCACGCCGGCACGCAGCGATCACGCCCGACCCACGCCCAAACCAGTCGGATGTCGCCCAGCGGCTCCGCCGACAACACGCCCAACCACGACGGACCGCACGCCCGCGCGCGACCCCCGCGCCCGGAACCACCGTGCCCAACGCGGTCGGACCCCGATCGGCGACCGCGGCCGGCGCCGTCGTCAGGTGTGGCGGTTGGGGTGGTGGCCGCCGGCGGGCGTGGAGCGGCGGCCGGCGGCAGGCGTCGTCACCGTCAGGGGCGGGGTGGGATCTGTTGGAGCGACCACGTGTTGCCGTCCGGGTCCGCGAAATAGACGAAGGAACCCCACGGCTGGACGTCGACCGGGCTCGCGTCGACGCCCTTGCTCAGTAGTTGTTCGCGGGCCTTGGCCGCGTCGGCGACCACCACCTGCAGGCCCTTCTGGGAGCCCGGTGCCATCTCGGTGATGCCGGTGCCCAGGACGATGGAGCAGGCCGAGCCGGGCGGGGTCAGTTGGACGAAGCGGACGTCGGGGTTGACCTGGTGGTCGTGGTCGGCGTTGAAGCCGCACTGGTCGACGTAGAACGACTTGGCGCGGTCGACGTCGGTTACCGGGATTGCGACGAGTTCGATCTTCCAGTCCATGAAACGACGCTATCGGCCCGGTATGACAGTTTCCCGGAGGCCGGCCACGATGGCGCCGGCCTCCGGGAAGTTCACTCAAGCGGCGACCGGCTCCTCGATGCGTAGGCCGCGGGAGCGTACGCCGTCGGCGACCTTCGAGAGCAGGGCGTCGAGGGCGCAAAGGTTCACCGACAGCTCGCCGAGCTGCTCGCGGAGGGCCTCCTCCGACCACGCGGAGACATCGAGGTCTCCCAGTGCACTGACCGCGGCGCCGAGCCGCGTGATGGCCTCGTTCGTACTCATGTTCGATAGAGTAGGGCAACCCACCGACATTTTCCGCCCGGAGATCGAAGAGTCACCCGACCGTGCCGGCGGAGTCGCGTGCGACCGCGGCCACGTTCGCGAACAGCAGCGCCTCGGCCAGGCACACACGCTTGAACTCGCCCAGGTGGAGGCTCTCGTTCGGGCCGTGCGCCTTGGAGTTCGGGTCCTCGACGCCGGTGACCAGGATCGCCGCCTCCGGGAACATCTCCTGGAACGTCGCGATGAACGGGATCGAACCCCCGACGCCCATGTCGACCGGCTCGACGCCGTCCCACGCCGCCCGGAACGCCGACCGCCCGGCGGCGAACATCGGCCCGCTGGTATCGATCTCGCACGGCGCCCCGTCGGACTCCAGGACCACCGACACCTGTGCGCCCCACGGCGTGTGCTTCTCGACGTGGTCGACGATCGCCGCGTACGCCTGCTTCGGGTCCTCGCCCGGCGCCAGCCGCACGCTGACCTTGGCCTTCGCCGACGGGATCAGCGCATTGGGCGCCCCCGCGGTCGGCGGGGCGTCGATGCCGAGGATGGAGACGGTCGGCTGGTGCCAGATCCGGTCGGTGAGCCGCCCGGTGCCGATGAACTCGACGCCGTCGAGCATGCCGGCCTCCTCGCGCAGCCGGTCCTCCGGGTAGTCGACGACCGCGCTCGGCCGGCGGAGCAGCCCCGCGACGGCCACGTCGCCGGCGGCGTCGTGGAACGTGGCGATCAGCCGGGCCAGCGTGGTCAGCGCGTCCGGCACGGCACCGCCGAACATGCCGCTGTGTACGGCCGCCTCGAGGACGCGCACCTCGACGAAGCAGTTGACCAACCCGCGCAGCGAGGTGGTCACCGCGGGCACGCCGATGTCCCAGTTGCCCGAGTCCGCGATCACGATGACGTCGGAGCGCAGCCGCTCCTGGTATTGCGTCAGCATCCCTTCCAGCGACTCCGAGCCGAACTCCTCCTCGCCCTCGACGAACACCACAACCCCGACCGGCAGCGCGTCGCCGAACGCCCGCAGCGCTGCCACGTGCGCCATCACGCCGGCCTTGTCGTCGGCCGCGCCGCGCCCGTAGAGGCGGCCGTCGCGCTCCGTCGGCACGAACGGCTCCGACTTCCAGAGCGTCACGTCGCCGATCGGCTGCACGTCGTGGTGCGCGTAGAGCAGGACCGTCGGGGCACCCTCGGGCGCCGGCTTGTGCCCGATCACGGCGGGCTGGCCGCCGTTGCGGACGATCTCGACGTCGAGCCCGCACCCGCGCAGGAGCTCGGCCACCGCCTCCGCGGAGCGCTCGACGTGGGTGAAGTCGAAACCGTCGAACGCGATTCCGGGGATGCGGATCAAGCGTTCGAGGTCGGCACGGACGCCCGGCATCTCGCGCTCGATGGCGGCGCGCAGCTCGGACTCGGAGAGGATGGGAGCGGTCATCCCGTGATCGTAAGCCGCCCCCTCACCCGGCCCGACCAGGCCATCCGCCGCCCAGGTCGGGCGCACCGGCCCCGACCGCCGTCAGGCCGGCCCGGAGTCGTCGCGGCGCTCGTTGCGGCCCCGGGCGGCCCGCCCGGCGGCATCGGCCGCGGTGCTGACCCAGCTGCGCGCCTTGGCCGCGCCGCCGCCGGCCCACTCGCCCACGTCACTGGCGCCGTCGCCGAGCCGGCGCAGCAGCCCGACCAGCGGGTCCTGCGACCGGCCGAACGCCTCGCGGTAGGACTCGGCCGCCGCCTTGATGTCGTCGGTGACCCGGGCGCCGCCGTCGCTGTCGCGGCGCGGGTAGTCGCCGCTCACGATCCGCGCGTAGTCACCCGAGTCGACCCAGTGCCGCAGGTCGGCGGCCCGGGCGACCGGAACCGGGTGGCTGTTCCAGGCGGTTAGTCGGATCTTGTGGAAGCTGTCGCGGAGGTCGCCGCCCCCGTCGTATTCGGCTGCCTGCTCGAGGAACGCCGCGGTGTCGATCTGGCTGAGGTCGCCGCCGCCGGCGAGCTTCATCAGCAGGCGCAGGGAGGACGCCGGGTCCTGGTTGGCGAGCAGGCCGGCCCGGTCGGCGGACAGCTCGGCCTTGCGCCACCACTCCAGCATCGCCGCGATGATCGCCCGCAGCGCGATCGCGCCGACCGGCAGCCAGCTCAGGTTGGCCGCCCACCGGGTGAGGATCATCAGCATCGTCTTGTAGACCGCGTGCCCGCTGCGTAGGTGGCCGATCTCGTGCCCGAGCAGCGTGCGCAGCTCCTCGTCGTCGAGCTGCTGGACCGACGCCGAGTCGAGCACGATGAACGGCCGCTCGAGCCCGATCGCCTGGCCGCCGAGCACGGGCGAATGCCGCACGTAAAGCTCGGGTAGCTCAGGCAGGTCGAGCGTTTGCGCGGCCTCGGCGTAGAGCCCGTAGACCCGCGGATATTGCCGGTGGTCGACGCGGATCGACGACGCCAGGAAGGTCAGCCGGAAGCCGCGCTCGTTCCACATGCCGAAGAACGCCTTGAGCACGTCGTCGAACCCACGTAGCTCGCGCAGGGCGGTCAGCGCGCCGCGGTCGGCCGGATGCTCCCACGCTCGCGAGCTGATCCCGGTCAGCGCCACCCGCCGTCGTGCGGGCACCGTCGCACTCTCGTCGCCGCTCATCGTGGGCTCCCCCGATCGCCGCCGCTGTCATGGCCCAGCGTGCACCACGCCACGGCGCCCGTCTATGCCTGTGGATAACCACTGACCGCTCGGACCACCGCATCGGAACGACCAGATCAGGACGGCCCGGTCCGCGGCCGACAGCCAGGCCCGCGCGATGCCGCTTTTCCAGGGGATACGCGCGACGGAGCCACCGATGCACGAAGGAGCACGCGGGTCAACCCCCTGCCTACCCCTGTGGACAGATCACCGGCTCGCCACTCCACACCCCGGAGACCACCACGTCGGCCCGCTCCGCGGTGCGATCGGCCGCGAAATGCCGGTTCTCACGGCGCCGCCACCGCAGCAGATCAGCCCGCGTGTCAGCACCGTCCCGCCGCAACGACCGTGACAACCGCAACCGCGGCGGCGCGTCCACGAAGACCGCGAACGTCAGCTCCGCCCCTGCCCGGGAAGCACCGAACCCCTCGAGAACCACCACGGGCGCCGCCGGCACCACCACCCACGGCCCGGCGAACGCACCCCGAGCCCAGTCGTAGTGCCGATGCCGACCGGCCCGCCCCGCCCGCAACGGCCCCAACACGAGCGCGTCGAGCCGCTCCCAGTAGGAGAACTGGTCGTCCCACCCGTCGAGAAAGTCGTCGGTGTGCACGACCGGCACCGCCACCCCACCGGCAGAAGACACAGCCGCCGCCAACCGATCAGCGAACACCGTCTTGCCCGCCCCGCTCGGCCCGTCGACCGCGACCAGCCGCGTCCCCCCGAGCCGAGCCCGCCGACGCAGGATCCGCCGCGCCAACCCCGAGAACGTCACCGCGCTCACGGCGCGCCGGGCGGCACGAACGGCAGCCCGTCCGGCGGCCCCTGCTCGACCAGCCGCCACAGCGCACCGGTGTCGAGGTGCTCCTCGACCAGGTCCCCGAGCAGGTCGAGAGTGCGCGAGCGAACAGCGGCGAACGCCGTATCCGGCGCGGGCACGAAAGCCCGCCCCGCCAACCGCGCCGTCTCCACCAGGAACGCACGCCGGAACTCGTCGGACTCGAACGCACCGTGCCAGTGCGTGCCGAACACGACGCCGTCCCGGGCACCCTCGGGTCGCCCGTCCAGATACGAAAGCAGGGGCGCGGCCGGCGCACCCGCGGAAACGTACCCGTGATGAATCTCGTAGCCGCTGACCGGAACCCCGCCGAAAGCCGTGCCGGCCGCGAGCGTCACGGTCTTGCGCGCATCGAACGTGACCTCGATCGGCAACAGCCCGAGCCCGTCGACCGTCCCCCGCCCACTCTCGACGGAGTCGTGAATGGAACGCCCGAGCATCTGATAGCCGCCACAGATCCCCAGAACGGGACGACCAGCCGCGACGCGCCGCGCCACCACATCAGCCAGCCCGACCGAACGCAACCACAGCAGATCATCCACAGTGGACTTACTGCCCGGCAGCACCACCAGGTCGGCGGCAGCGACGTCGGCAGGCTCAACCGTCAGCCGCACCCGAACCCCGGGCTCGGTCGCCAGTGCCTCGGCGTCGGTCGCGTTCGAGATCCGCGGTAGCCGCACCACCGCCACGTCGAGCCACTCCGCGCCGTGCGGCGCCGCGGGCCGCCCGAGCGTCGTGCCGTAGGCGAGCGAGTCCTCGGCGTCCAACCAAAGATCAAGATGCCACGGGAGTACGCCGTACGTCGGCCGCCCCGTCACCCGCTCCAGCATGTCGATGCCGGGCTGCAGCAGCCCCCGGTCGCCACGGAACTTGTTGACCACGAACCCGGCGACGAGGTCCTGGTCGGCTTTGTCCAGCAGCGCGACGGTGCCGAACAGCGCCGCGAACACGCCGCCGCGGTCGATGTCGCCGACCACCACGGTCGGCAGGCGCCCATGCCGGGCCAGGCCGAGGTTGACGAAGTCCGTGTCCCGCAGGTTGATCTCCGCGGGACTGCCGGCGCCTTCGCACACGACGATGTCGTACTCGCCGCGCAGTTGGTCGAATGTCTCGAAAACGGTCCCGGCCAGCCGCGACTTGAGCGCCCGGAAGTTGCCCGCGTCGACCCGGTCGACCGCCTCGCCGAGCACGACGACCTGGCTGGAGTGGTCGCTGCCGGGCTTGAGCAGCACCGGGTTGAACCGCACGTCGGCCGGGATGCCACAGGCCGCGGCCTGCATCGCCTGCGCGCGCCCGATCTCGCCGCCGCGCCCGTCCGGCCCGACCACCACGGCGGAGTTGTTGGACATGTTCTGGGCTTTGAAAGGCGCCACGCGTACGCCCTGGCGGCTCAGCCAACGGCAGATCCCGGCCGTGACGACGCTCTTGCCGGCGTCGGAGGTGGTGCCCGCGACCAGCAGGCCGCCGGTCATCGCGACGCCCGCAGGCGGGGCCGGGCCAGCGCCGCGACCGCCGCGAGCGCCGCCGTCGCGACACCGACCGTCCCGGACAGCCGCGCGGCGCGGGCGATGTGGCGGTGGTCGGGGCGCGGACCGTCACCGAGGTACGGCCGGGTCTCGCTGCGTCCGAAGTAGACGTTGCGCCCGCCGAGCCGGACACCGAGCGCGCCCGCCATCGCCGACTCGCACTGGCCGGCGTTGGGGCTCGGATGGTCGTTGCGGTCCCGCCGCCAGACCCGCAACGCCTCCTGCCGCCGACCCCGCACCTGTGGCGCGGCCGCGATCGTGAGCAGCGCGGTCAGCCGTGCCGGAGCCAGGTTGAGCAGGTCGTCGAGGCGGGCGGCGGGAGTGCCGAACCGGGCATATCTCGCGGAACGGTGACCGACCATCGCGTCGAGGGTGTTGGCCGCGCGGTAGGCCAGCAGCCCCGGCACGCCGGCGACCGCACCCCAGCAGAGCGGCGCGACGACCGCGTCGGACGTGTTCTCCGCGACGGACTCGACGGTGGCCCGGGCCAACTCCGGCTCGTCGAGGCGCGCCGGGTCACGGCCGCACAGGTGGTTGAGTCGACCCCGTGCGGCCGGCAGGTCGCCGCCGCGCAGGTGGCGGGCCATCGCCTTGCCTTCCGCGCGCAGGGTCCGCCCGCCGAGCACGGTCCAGGTGGCGGCCGCGGTCAGGGCGAACCGGGAGATCGGGCGGCCGCGGGTGGCGAGCGCCGCGGCCAGGCCCAGCGCCGCGGGTGTGCCGACGGCGATCAGCGTGTACGCGGCCCCGGCGCGGCGGTCGTCGCGGTAGAGGCGCCGTTCGAGCCGCTGCGCGAGCGTGCCGAAACCGGCGACGGGATGAAAGCGCCGGGGATCACCCAGCAGCGCGTCGAGCCCGTACCCGGCAAGCAGCCCGGCGGCGTCCGCCGCCCGATCGCCGAGTGCCGTCCGATCCACCGCCAGCCATCCCACATGATCACCCTAGGCTGGGCCGTACGCGTGCCGTCCGGTGGCCTTGGCGGTGAACCGACCCGGCGCGAACTGGTCGATGGTGTGCAGGGTCTGCCCGGTCTGTGCGAGGTCGGCGAGGATCTCGCCGACGACGGGCGCGAACTTGAAGCCGTGCCCGGAGAAGCCGGCCGCCACGGCCACGTTCGGCGCATCGGGGTGCGCGCCGAGGATGAAGTCGCCGTCGGGGGTCATCGTGTAGAGGCAGGGCTTGGCCTCGATGTACGTGGAGTCGGCCAGCGCGGGCAGCCGCGAGGCGAGCCAGGCCAGCATCGCGCTCAGGTCGTCGGGCGTCGCCGAGGGCGCGCCGAGCTCGGCGTCCGCGGGCCGGTCGCCGCTGTGGAACGCGGCCTTGACCACGGAGCCGACCCCGGGCCCCACACCGTGCAGGTCGCTGGGTGGCGAGAACGCGGGCACCCCGTAGCCGACCGCGTCGCCGTCCGGCTCCCAGATCCAGACGGGGCAGCGCCCGATCGCGAACGGCTCGGACGGCAGCCAGTAATGCTGGAGGCGGCTCTCCAGACTGATGGGAGCGCCCGGCATCCGCAGCAGCCCGGCGGCCCACGGCCCGGGACAGACGACGAGCTTGTCGGCGGTGACGGTCTCGCCGTCGACCCGCACGGTGACCCCGTCGTCGGTGGCCTCCCAGCCGGTGACGGCGGCGCCGTACCGCAGCTCGGCGCCGGACCGCTCGGCCAGCCGCAGGTGCGCACCGATCGCGGCCTCGGGCCGCACCACACCCGCGGTCCGCTCGTAGAGCCCGACCTCACCGTCCTCGGGCGTGAAGGCCGGAAACCGCTCGCGGATGGTCTTGGCGTCGAGCAACTCGTGATCGAGCCCGTGGGCCCGTGCGGACGCGAGCGCACCGGCGACGTGGGTCGAGTCGGGGTCGCCGAGCATCAGACCGCCGGTCTGCGTCACCAACTCGACGCCGGAGAGGTCACTGAGCTGCCGCCAGAGCTCGTAGGCGCGCTGCACCAAGGGCACATAGGCACGACCTTCGGCGTACGCCTGCCGAATGATCCGCGAACCGCCGGCGTGCTCACCGCGCGCGTGCGGCGGCGTGAACCGGTCGAGTCCCAACACCCGAACACCCCGGCTGGCCAGGTGGTACGCCGCCGCGGCGCCCATCGTGCCCAGCCCCACCACCACAACTTCGGGGCGGCTACCGCTCAGCTCCATTCCGAGAGCCTAGACGCACCGGCGAGGCCCGAAACGGACAGGAGACACGTAACCGTCCGGTCCGGGCCCGCCTCCTCGTTGACGCTGGTCGGCAGGCCCGCCGTCACCGCGAAGTGGGGCGAATCGCCCGTCCACGCGGCCGGATGCGCTCCGGGAGGCTGGTTGACGTCGCCGAGACCAATTCGTCTCGCCGCTGACAATGACCCGCACGCGGGCCGAGTCGCGCGAGATCCACTGGACTCCCGTCGAGCAAGAACACCTCACCGGGCGAGCCCACACGCCGAACCGGCGAACCCGGCCGTGGCAATCAACCGACCTCCGCCTGATCGCCGGTCCCGGCCACCGCCCGATCGCCGTATGCGGTCGCCGGTCACTGGCAATCGGCCGATCCCCGCTCGATCGCCGGCCCCGGCCACCGCTTGATCGCCGCTCCGCGGCCACCAGGGACCGCCAATCAGCCGATCCCCACTCCATCGCCGGCCCCGGCCACCGCCTGACTACCGGTCCACGGCCACCACGCACCGGCAATCAAGCGATCGCTGGTCCCGGCACCGCCGCTCCGCGATCACCAGCCACCGACAGTGACCCGATCTCCACCCGACCGCCGCTGCCGCTCACCACCTGATTGCCAGTCCGCGGCCACCGGCAATCAACCGGAGACTGGGGTCGCGTCAGTAGCATCGCCGGCCACGGTTGGCGCGCGACCGCCGCCGACGCAGGCTGCCGTGACCGGCCGACCGAGCCTGCGCAGCCGCCGCACCACGCCACCACCGAGCCGCCCCAGCACGTTGCCCGGACGCAGGTATTCGTCGTAACGCGCCGCACCGGCGAGCACCCCGAGAAACCGCGACGTCTCGGCCGGATCGTCGGCGATCGCGGAGAGCAGCAGCCGCTGCCCACCGGAGACCCGCAACGTCGCCAACGCCCTGGTCATCGCGAACACCGGAAGCGCCGCGGCATCACGTTCGCGCTGGTAGCCCGCCAGAGCCTCGTCGAGCCCACCACCATCGAGCCCCCGCACGACGGCGGCCGCGAGCAACTCCGCGTCGCGGAACGCGTTGCTGATCCCCTGCCCGGCCACCGGATCCATGACCACGCCGGCGTCGCCGACCAGCGCCCACCCGGGCCCGTGCGGCGTCCGAAACAGGTTGGGCACGTCCGGCGCCAACCGGAACGGCTCGGCCCGCACCCCGGCCCGGACCCGCTCACCCAGATCCCCGCACCGGTCGAGCGCCGCCAGATAGCCGGCCTCGGGATCGGCCCGGAACCGATCGAACTCCGCCATGGGCGCGAACATCGCGATCATCACAAGCCCGTCGTTGGTGTGAAAGGCCGGAACGGTGAGCCCCGACCGCACATGAATCGACCCGGGCGGCACATCGACCCCCGACCAGTAGCTGTAACAGGCGAAGGTCACCGGCTGCCGCACGTGATAGCTGCCGGCTCCGACCGCCTGGGCGGTCATGGACCGCTTGCCGTCGGCCCCGATCACCAGCCGCGCGGTCGCCGTCATCCGGCCGGAATCGGGGCCCCTCCCCCTCCCCTCCCCGCGAAGTCGGCCGCGGATGCCGGTGATGCGGCCCTCGGGGTCGCGGGTCAGTTCTTCGACCGCGAACCCTTCCCGGACCTCGGCGCCCGCCGCCCGCGCGGCGTCGACCAGGGCCGCGTCGAGCAGCGTCCGCCGCGGCCCGTAGAGCGCGTCGACCCCGTCCACCGCCGGATAGCGCCCCTCGAGCACCGCACTGCCGGCGTCGAGCCGGACCACCGGCACCGCCGGCGTCACCGCCGCGATCCGGTCGAGCACGCCCCACCGACCCAGCCGCGCGATGCCCGGCACCTGCACCTGGTGGGTCGACAGGGTGTCGCTCGGGAACCGCGCCCGGTCGACCGCCAGCACCCGCAACCCGGCCCGCGCCAGCAGCATCGCGGTCGCGGCGCCCGCCGCCCGGGTGCCGACAACGATCACGTCATGATCCATCTGGCCCACCTCCATACGGAACCGTATGGAGAGACCATACGGTAACGTATGGTCGTGCGTAAACCCCGTCTCGGACCCGACGACTGGACGGCCGCCGCGTTGACCGCGATCGGCGAACAAGGCCTGGCCGGAGTGGCGGTCGAGCCGCTCGCCACCCGGCTCGGCACCACGAAGGGCAGCTTCTACTGGCACTTCGCCAACCGCGACGCCCTGCTCGAGGCCGCCCTGCGGAGCTGGGACGAGACCTACACCGACGCGATCCTGCGCACCGTCGACGCGGAGCCCGACCCAGCCGCACGGCTGCGCGCCCTGTTCGTCGCGGTCACCGCCTCGGACCGGGCACCCGTCGAGGTGCACCTGCACGCCGCGGCCGACCACCCGGCGGTGGCACCGGCGATGCGCCGGGCCGTGACCCGGCGGACCGCCTACATCGCCGCTCAGCTCACCGCGCTCGGCTTCGACCCCGCCGAGGCCGACCGCCGGGCGCTGTTCGCCTACGCCACCTATCTCGGCCACATCCAGCTCGTGGTGCGGATCCCCGAGGCGGTGCCGCACGGCGCGGCGCTCGAGGCCTATCTCGGCACCGTGTTGGCCGCCCTGTTGGGACAACCGGCGGCCAACGGCACCGGCTGACTCAGGCGGGCACACGCACCTCCTCCGAGCCCGACGGACCGACGGCGGCACCAGCCGCTTCGGGCAGATCCGGGAACTCCGAGTCGTCGAACAGGTCGTCACTGTCCCCGTAGCGGGCCGGCACCTCGCCGTCCGCCACCTCCTCGGTCG
>NZ_BONC01000114.1 GCF_016862515.1 Asanoa iriomotensis | reverse complement strand
CCCGCCCCGCCCTTCCCTATGGGTCCCCGCAGCTCGGCGGGGTCCGGGGCAGAGCCCCGGAAACCCGACCACTATCACCTGACGCCGGCAAGCCCAGCCCTGATCCGCCACCGCCACCGGCGCAGCGCTCCGCCACATCGTCTCCGCCACGCAGGACCCACCGCCGCCGCCAAGACCCGCCATCACAGCGAGCCGGCCCTGGGGCAACGCTCCACTTCATCGCCACCGCCCAGGACCGACCCGCCGTCGCCCGACGTCACCGGCGAAGCGCTCCGCCACGCAGGACCCACCGCCTCCGCCATCACAGCGAGCCGGCCCGCGGGGCAACGCTCCACTTCATCGCCACTGCCGAGGACCGACCCGCCGTGGCCCGAGACCGTCACCGGCGAAGCGCTCCGCCGCGTCGCCTCCGCCATGCGCAGGCCGGTGCGGCAGGACGACCGGGACATCAGGCCTAGTACCGCGGCGCACATGCGAAAGCATGTGCCGCCGCATGTTCGCGGCGGTCGCGCCCGCCGCCGGCGCGACATGGCCGGGGACGCCAACGACGGACCTGGCAAGCGGAGCGCAGCGGAGTGATCCCTCGCGGGAGGAGCGGTCCGGACCACCGCGGACCCGAGCAAATAATCTTCCCGAAAGATCAGGTCAGACGGCGCCGCAGCCAATAGAAGCTCACCGCGGCCAACACGGCCGCCAGGCCGACGAAGATCCCCGTCTCGACCCACTGCAGGGTCCAGAACTGGCTGTCCGGGTGGTAGATCACGTCCTGTCGCAGGCCGAGCGTGCCAACCCAGTCCGAGCATGAGCCGGTGGGCATCGACGGGCCGCATCTGGTCGGGTCTGCCGGGCCGGTGAAGACCTGGCCGGTCGCGGTGATCGGGCGGTTGGTGATCGTCCAGGCGTTGGCGATCGGGTCCGGTTGGATGGCCATCTGGCCGCTCCGGTTGATCATCAGGGCGTCCAGTTTGTTCATGTCCAGCGGCGGGGTTTCGTGTGTCGCCGTGACCAGGTGCGTCCGCAGCCAGAGCGGCATCGCGGCCACCGCCACCGCATAGGTCGCCAGTGTGACCGCCATCGCCGGGACCGTGCGGCGGATCAGCATGCCGACGGTGACGCCGAGGGTGAAGGCGAACAGGGCGTACCCGATCGGGACGATGCCGCGACCCCCGAAGACCAGTGGGGTGATGCGGTCGGCGGCGGCGCTGTCGACGCGGCCGGCCCAGGCCGTGACCGCCCAGCTCAGCAGGCCGGTCGTGGCGGCGGTGGCGGCGCCGACCAGGCCGAGCTTGGCGGCCAGCCAGCGGGTGCGGCTGACGGACTGGCTCCAGGCCAGCCGGTGCGTGCCCGCCTCGATCTCGCGGGCGACCAGCGGCGCGCCCCAGAAGACGCCGATCAGCGGTGGTGCCGCGTACATGACGGCCAGGGTCGTGTAGTAGATCGTGCCGCCGGCGCTGTTGCGGAACTGGAGGAGGAACGCGTCGATCGCGTTGCCGCAGTCGCTCTGGCAGGCCGCGACGCTCGCGTAGAGGTCGGTCATGGCGTTGCCGTTGACGAGGAGCACGGCGGCGAGCGCGGCCAGCGTGGCGGCGGTGACGATCGCCGGTGTGCGGAACTGGCGCCAGGTGAACCAGATCATCGGGCGGTCTCCAACTCGGGCCGGTGCGGCGCCGCGGTGCGTGACAGGTAGGCCAGGACCAGGTCTTCGAGGGTGAGCTGTTCGACGGACAGGGAAGGGTCGTCGATGGGTACGACGCTGCGTACGACGAACGTGGACTGCCGTCCCGCGGCGCTGTGCTCGATCACCTCGGCGCCGGCGGGCAGGTCGGCCGCGTCGCGTCGCGCGCCGGTCAGCCGGTAGTGGGTGCCCATCAGCTCGTCGACGTCGCCGGCCACCCGCACCCGGGACGCGGTCAGCACGATCAGGTGGTCGCAGACCCGCTCCAGGTCGGACACCAGGTGGGAGGAGAGGATCACGCTGGTGCGATGTTCCGCGGTGTACGCCATCAGGCCGCTCAGGAACTCGCGCCGGGCGATCGGGTCGAGGCTGGCCACCGGCTCGTCGAGGATCAGCAGGTCGGGGCGTTTCGCGATGGCCATGGTCAGGGCGAGCTGGGCCCGCTGGCCGCCGGAGAGCCGGCCGGCCTTCTGGCGCGGGTCGAGGCCGAGCTGGGCGGTGCGCTCGTCGGCCAGGGTCTGGTCCCACCTCGGGTTGGTGTGCGCGCCGAAGCGGAGATGGTCTTCGACGGACAGATTGGCGTACGTGGGTGCGTCCTGCGCCACGAACCCGACCTTGGCCAGTTGGACGGGACCGGCGCCGGGGCGGTCGCCGAGCACCGTGATGCGGCCGGCGGTCGGTGTCAGCATGCCGACGGCGAGCTGCAGCAGGGTGGTCTTGCCGGCGCCGTTCGGGCCGACAAGGCCGACGACCCGGCCGGGTGGGACGTCCAGGGTGCAGTCGGCCAACGCGACGCGTCGCCCGTACCGCTTGGTCAGGCCCTCGGCCTGCAGCACCGCCTGGGTCATGCGGACTCCTGTAACTGAGCGCGGAAGGTGGTGGCGAACAGCGCCTCGATGCTCTCCGGGTCGAGGCCGGCGGCGCGGGCCCTGCGCAGCCAGCCGCGCAGCTCCTCGCGCAGCGGCTCGACGGCGGCGGCCTCTTCGTTGAGGGTGCGGGCGATGAACGTGCCGACGCCGGGGCGGGCGGTGACGAGGCCTTCGTACTCCAGCTCGCGGTAGGCCTTCAGCACCGTGTTCGGGTTGATCGTGAGCTTGGCGACCACGTCCTTGATGGTCGGGAGGCGGTCACCCTCGCGCAGCAGGCCGAGCCGCATGGCCTGCCGGACCTGCTGAATCAGCTGCATGTACGGCGCGACGCCGGAACGACCGTCCAGATGAAACTCGATCACGGCTTATCTCGTTTCTCTAGTTTCATAGGACTATAGGGTGTACGCGCGGCGGCGCGTCAAGGCTCGCCGGGCTGGGGGTTGGCTGTGAGTCGGTTCCGGGGCGTAGGTTGCTGACTCGGGTTCTCGGGGTTCTCGGGGTTCTTTCGGTTCGGTTCGCGGAGGGTGCGTTGTGCGGTTGACCGATTTCTGGGCGCGGCTGGAGCAGGCGTTCGGGCCGGGCTACGCGGCCAGCATCGCCGCCGATCAGGTGCTGCCCCAGCTCAACGGGCGGACCATCGAGCAGGCGCTGGAGGCCGGGGTGGAGACGGTCGTGGTGTGGCGGGCCGTGGTGGCCGCTTATCCGGACCGGGTGCCGGCGCGGTTGCGCTAGGTCCTGTCAGCGTTGACTCGAACTCATGTTCGGCGTGTCGCCCACGCGTAGAACACCTGTTCGGCTATTGTCCTCACCTGGCGGTTATCCACAGGCGCGGCACGGCGGCTGTTTTCTGTCATACCCAGCGCCTAGGTTGTCCGCGTGACGAAGAGTTCAAAGATGCCGGCGAAGGCAGGGGTGGCGACGATGGCGACAGGGCCTGATCGGGACAAGGCGCTCGACCTTGCTCTCGCGCAGATCGACAAACAGTTCGGCAAGGGCTCGGTGATGCGGCTGGGGGAGCGGCCGGTCATCCAGACTGCCGTGATCCCGACCGGTTCCATCGCGCTCGATGTGGCGCTCGGCGTGGGTGGCCTACCCCGCGGGCGGGTCATCGAGGTCTACGGCCCGGAGTCCTCCGGCAAGACGACAGTGGCGCTGCACGCGGTGGCCAACGCACAGCGGGCCGGTGGCATCGCGGCGTTCATCGACGCGGAGCACGCGCTCGATCCCGACTACGCCAGGGCGCTGGGTGTCGACACCGACGCGCTGCTGGTCTCCCAGCCCGACACCGGTGAGCAGGCGCTCGAGATCGCCGACATGCTGATCCGCTCGGGCGCGCTCGACATCATCGTCATCGACTCGGTCGCGGCCCTCGTGCCCCGCGCCGAGATCGAGGGCGAGATGGGCGACAGCCACGTGGGTCTGCAGGCCCGGTTGATGAGCCAGGCGCTGCGCAAGATCACCGGTATCCTCAACAACTCGGGTACGACCGCGATCTTCATCAACCAGCTCCGCGAGAAGATCGGCGTGATGTTCGGCAGCCCGGAGACCACGACCGGTGGCCGGGCACTGAAGTTCTACGCGTCGGTCCGCCTCGACGTGCGCCGCATCGAAAGCCTCAAGGACGGCACCGACGTGGTCGGCAACCGCACCCGCGTCAAGGTCGTCAAGAACAAGGTCGCGGCGCCGTTCAAGCAGGCCGAGTTCGACATCATGTATGGCAAGGGCATCTCCCGCGAGGGCTCCCTGATCGACGTGGGCGTCGAACAGAACATCATCCGCAAGTCGGGCGCCTGGTACACCTACGACGGCGACCAGCTCGGCCAGGGCAAGGAAAAGGCCCGCGAGTTCCTCAAGGAAAACCCGGACGTCGCCGCCGAGATCGAGAAGAAGATCCTCGAAAAGCTCGGCGTCGGCCAGGGCGCCGGCGACGCGGCCGGCGGCCTCGAGTTGCCGCCGGTCGACTTCTAACGGCTGACCGGCCATGGCCGGTCGACGCAGGGGTGCCCGTTCCGGCCGAGGCTGGGACGCGGCACCACCACGTCCATCCACCCGCCCACGCCGGCCACGCCCGGCACCGGACGGCGAGACCCCGACCGACCCGGGCGCCGAGTTCGCCTGGCCTGAAGGCGCAGAGCCCCTCGGCGACCCGTGGGGCGGCCGCGCGGCCGTACTCGACGACGACCCAGGCCCGTCGGCCACCGGCGGTTCAGGCCGGTCGGCTGTGGGCGGTACAGATCCGTCGGCTGCGGGCCGCGGTCGGCGGCGGGGTGGTGGGTTCGGCTCGCCGGCGCGGGCCGCGGCCGGCGGCGACGAGCCGATGTCGCCGGCGGACGAGGCCGAGCTCGCCCGCGAGATCTGCCTGCGGCAGCTCGCGGTCCGCCCGCGTACCCGGGCGGAGCTGGCCCGCGCCCTGGCGCGTCGGGGCATCTCCTCGGAGACGTCGGCAGGGGTCCTCGACCGCTACGACGAGGTCGGCATCATCGACGACGCGGCGTTCTCGCGCGCCTGGGTGACGAGCCGCCACGCGGGCCGCGGCCTGGCCCGCCGTGCGCTGGCCAACGAGCTCCGCAAACGCGGGGTCGACGCCGACACGGCCGGCGCGGCCTTGGAGCAACTCGACGACTCGACCGAGGCGGACACGGCCCGCGCGCTGGTGGACCGCAAACTACGCACGGCCCGCGGCGACCCCGAGCAGGTCTTCCGCCGGCTGGTCGGCATGCTGGCCCGCAAGGGTTACGCGCCGGGGGTGGCTATCCGCGCGGTCAAAGATGCCCTCGCGGCACAGAGCGCCGAGGCGGCCGAGTTCGCGGACCAGGTCGACGTGGACGCACTGGCCGAGGCCCAGTCGGCGATGGAGGCCGACGCCGACCTGGCCCGGCCCGCGGACCAGGACTGACGCCACCCAACGGTCATTGCGGCCGTCCGGCGGCGGTCTGTCCGACGCATAGGTGTTCGCGCGGGCGCAGATGACGCTGCTCCCTGGCCGACGACCGACAGCGCCGGAGCCTCCGGCGTCGTGAACGAAGACCCTCACCAGGTTGGCCAGGGCCAACCTGGTGGCGAATCCAGACGAATGGTCGCGCTGGCGGAGGGCTTCTCGCTGGCGAAGCTCACGGTCGCGGCACCGGGCCCAGCCGACGGTCCGCGAGGCCGACGGGTCGACGGCCCGCGAGGCGGACCGACCGCCCGCGAGGGCGACCGGTCGACGGTCCGCGAGGCCGACGGGTCGACGGCCCGCGAGGCGGACCGACCGCCCGCGAGGGCGACGGGTCGACGGTCCGCGAGGCCGACCGGCTAACTCGCACCCGGCATGGCCAGGATCGCCGCGATGCCGCGTTCGAACAGGTCGTCGTCGTTCCACAACGCGCCGTCGAGATGGCCCGAGACGACCAGGGTGGGATATGCGGACGGGTCCGCCTCGATGTGGCGCCGCGCCGCCTCCGCATCCGACACCTGGCGCCACGTCGCCTCGGTGACCGCCGCACCGATGACAAAGTTGGCCACCAACCGCGTCACGACGGCCAACTCGACACCACCGAAGCCGCCGCGGACCAGCGCCGCCTGCAGGAACTCCGTGCGGGCGAGCACATTAGGCCCCAACATCGGACGCCCGATCAGACCGGCCGCCCACGGATGCCGGAGCATCGCCGCTCGCCAACCGCGCGTCAGCGCCAGCACGTCCTCCCGCCAGAAGCCAACCACGGGCGGCAGGACCACCTCGCCGAAGACCTCGTCGACGGCCAGGTCCAGCACGTCGTCCTTGGTCCGGACGTGCCAGTAGAGCGCCGTCGCCGTGACCCCCAGCGCCTCCGCCAGCCGGCGCATCGTCAAACCGTCGACACCCTGGGCGTCCAGCAGGGAAACCGCCGCCGTGACGATCCGCTCGCGGGTCAGCGGCGCCGTGCGGCGGGCACGGGCCGGTTCCGGACGGAGCCACACGGTCATGAGCCACAGCCTAGTACAGTGTTCAGCTAACTTAACGTTGGTAAGGCGGTGCGCAAACACATGCCGATGATCCGCGTGCAGCTCGACAGCGACAGGAACACCGCAAGACAGGTGGTGCGGCTCCACCAGGCCGGCGGCATCCACTACGACTCCCGCGACGCCGCCCGTGCGGAGGTGTGGCGCCGGGGTCACACGCCGGCGGCCGAGCCGGTCTTCGTCGGCATCACCAACGGCCAACCGGTGCGGCTCGTCTACGACGTCGAGGTCCATCTCGGCACCACCCACCGGTGACTGTGGACCCTGGCTATGGCACCATCGGGTATCCACGTTGTGCAACCAAGCGATTACGGACACACGACGTGGATGGTGTTGGCAACTTTCGTGCTGTTTCGAAGCGTGTTGAGCAGGGGGTGAGCACATGCGTGCCCTATGTCCCTCGCCCAGCCGGATCATGAGTCCTTGACCGAACGGCCCCTCGCGACCTAGCCTCGCGTTACAGATTGGATTGCCCGACCAACCGCAGGCTAAGCGCACAACATAGATCGCGTAACAAGACAGCATCACTTTGGCCAGTTACTCGGCCACATACCCCGTTATCGGACATGGCCGGTCCGGTGACGAGGTGATAGCGGTTTTCCCCGGCCAGCCGGCGGCGCAGTGGCGCACCGCCGGTCGGCTCCTCATGGCCAGCCGCCTCGGTCGGGCGTCCGTACAGCCGCGCGTGAGAGCGGAAGGGCCACCCCCTTCTTCGCGCCGGGACCGGTGAGGGGAGGCGTCATGACCGGGCGACACCGGGGATGCCGCGGTAAGGACGTCTCGGCGTGAGTGAGCGAAACGACCGCAGGTCCTGCCCCGCCGACCGGACGGAGGCCGTGGCATGACCGCCCTCGACGTCGTACTCCTCTCCGCGGTCATCGTTCTCGCCGCCGCCGTCCTCGTCGGTCTCGTCCTCGGCGCCCGCGCCCTGCGCCGGCTCAACGCCCACGCCTCGGTGCCGATGAGCGAAGACCCCAGCTACACCGCCGAGCGCGAGCGCCAGGAACAGTCGCTGGCGACGCTGCGCAGCAAGGCCGAAGAGGTCACGTCCACCGTCGACACCGCGAAGTCCGCTGCCGCCGCCGCGCGCACCGAGGCCGCCGCCGCCAAGGCCGAGGCCTCCGCCGCCCGGGCCGAGGCGCGCCGCGTGCTCGACGCCGCCCGCACCGACGCTGACAACGTGCTCGAACGCGCCCACAAGCAGGCCGAGCAGGACGCCGAACAGCTCCGTGCCGCCGCGCGCCGCAGCGGCGAGCGCGAGGCCGCGATGCTCGCCGCCACCACCAAGGAGCACGCCGCCGACGTCGAGCGGCGCGCCGCCCGGATGGACGAGCGGGAACGCCTGCACACCGAGGAGGTCGACCGGCTCACCGAGCGCGAACGCCGGCTCGCCGCCGCCACCGCGGAGCTCGCCGAGCGGGACCAGGCGCTCGCCAACCGCGAGACCGAGCTGGCGCAGGCCGAGGAGCTGCGCCGCCGGGAGCTGGAGCGCGTCGCCGGGCTCACCGCCGACGTCGCCCGCACCGAGCTGGTCGAGTCGATCGAGGTGCAGGCCAAGCGCGAGGCCGCGATCCTGGTGCGCGACATCGAGGCGGACGCGCGGTCCACGGGCGAGCAGCGGGCCCGGCACATCGTGGTCGAGGCGATCCAGCGGGTGGCCAGCGAGCAGACCGCCGAGAGCGTGGTCAGCGTGCTGCACCTGCCGGGCGACGAGATGAAGGGCCGGATCATCGGCCGCGAGGGCCGCAACATCCGCGCGTTCGAGTCGGTCACCGGCGTCAACCTGATCATCGACGACACACCCGAGGCCGTACTCCTGTCATGCTTCGACCCCGTCCGTCGCGAAATCGGCCGGCTGACGCTGGAGAAGCTCGTCCTCGACGGCCGGATCCACCCGCACCGCATCGAAGAGGTCTTCGAGACGGCCAAGCAGGAGGTGGAGCGCCTCTGCCAGCGCGCCGCCGAGGACGCCCTGGTCGAGGTCGGCATCACCGAGATCCACCCGGAGCTGGTGACGCTGCTGGGTCGGTTGCGCTACCGCACGAGCTACGGCCAGAACGTGCTCAAGCACCTGGTCGAGACCGCCCACATCGCCGGCATCATGGCCGCCGAGCTGCGCCTGGACGCGCCCCTGATCAAGCGCGGCGCGTTCCTGCACGACATCGGCAAGGCGCTCACGCACGAGGTCGAGGGCAGCCACGCGCTGATCGGCGCGGACCTGGCCCGCAAATACGGCGAGTCCGACGAGGTCGTCCACGCGATCGAGGCCCACCACAACGAGGTGCAGCCCCAGACGATCGAGGCCGTCCTGACGCAGGCTTCGGACGCCTGCTCCGGCGGCCGCCCGGGCGCACGCCGCGAAAGCCTCGAGGCCTACGTCAAACGCCTGGAGCGCATCGAGGAGATCGCCGGCGGCAAGACGGGCGTGGAAAAGGTCTTCGCGATGCAGGCCGGCCGCGAAATCCGCGTCATGGTCAAACCGGACGACGTCGACGACATCGGCGCCGCCGTCCTCGCCCGCGACGTCGCGAAGCAGATCGAGGAAGAACTGACCTACCCCGGCCAGATCAGGGTGACGGTCGTCCGCGAGTCGCGCGTCACGGAGATCGCCCGATAAGAAAACAAGCGGCGGTCCCGGGTCCGCCGGTGGCACGACCGTCGCTCCCGCCGGACACCGCTCCGCTTCGCTCCGCTGCCAGGTCCGCGCCGGCTCGCCGTCAAAGCGAATGCCGCGTAGGTCTCCCCAAGAAGACTTGACCGATCCCGCCATGCCATCGACCAGAGCACCGGTGCGCGATCGGCGGGGCTCGGCGGCTGATGGCCAGGTTGCCGGTTGGCCGGTGTGCGCGCCCGCCTCGGCGCGCCCGGCCGCTGTCTGCAACCAGGCTCGGAGTTTGACGCCCGACGCAGAGGTTTGCGGTGACCGCGAGTTGAGACCGGGGCCGCAGTCACTCACAAGGCGAGACCCAGGCGCCGGCGCCAACCGGACCCCGCGTCGTGATTCAGGGCCCGGCCGCTTGCTCCGATTCGCGGGCCTTGGCGTCGTCTCCAACCCAGTAGGGTCGCGGCCGTGGAGCGGAAGACGCATGCGTGGCGGATCGAGGAGCGCGAGTACCGGCGGCAGGAGGCGCGACGCGGTCGGCGGCACGCGTACACGAGCCTGCGGCCGGAGCGCACCGCGCTGGTCGTCGTCGACATGGTGCCGTTCTTCGTCGAGGAGAACGACTACACGTTCGGGATCGTGCCCAACATCGCCCGGCTGGCGACAGCCTTGCGCGCCGCGGGCGGGACGGTCGCATGGGTCGTGCCGGGCTATGTCGAGCCGTCCGCGGTCACCAACGAGTTCTACGGCCCGGAAACCGCGGCCATGTTCGCCCGCAGCGGCGGCGAGGGATCGGTCCGGGAGCGCGTGTGGCACGAGTTCGACGCCGACGACGCGGACCTGCTGGTCGAGAAGACCGCCACCAGCGCGTTCTTCCCGGGTCGCTCACCGCTGCCGGGCCTGCTCCAGGCACGCGGGCTCGACACGGTGCTGATCACCGGGACGGTGACCAACGTCTGCTGCGAGTCCTCGGTCCGCGATGCCAGCACGCTCGGCTACCGCGTCGTCATGGTCGCCGACGCCAACTCCGCCCGCCGCGACGAGGACCACAACGCCGCGCTCTACACGATCTACCGCACCTTCGGCGACGTCCGCACCACCGACGAGGTCATCGAGTTGATCACTCCGCGGTGCTGAAGCCCTCGGTCCAGTGGTCCTCGTCGACCGTCCAGCTGCTGACCGTGAAGCAGTCCGGCTCCGCATCGAAGCCGGGCAGGGTCCGGGCCCGCTCGATGCGGGCCCGGGCCGCTGCCTCGGTCGCGTAGACGCCCAGCAGCTTGAGGTCGTCGCCGTCCCACTCGTCCCAGGTGAGGTCACCCAACTCGTCGACGTGGTCGACGGTGCCGTCGTCGTTGCGGGCATGGCGGACGTGGTGGAGCAGCCAGACGTCCACCAGGCTAGAGGCCGCCGCCAGGGGCGTTGCCCATCGCAGCACCTGGGTCGAGTTTCTGGGTGCGGATGCCGCGCCGCTGGGTGCGGCGGTCCAGGTAGTTGGCCAGGCCCGTCAGCGCGAAGTTGACGATGATGTAGAGCACCGCCGCCACGATCGCTGCCTGGATGACGTTGAAGTAGTTCGCGGCCACCACGTTGACGCCGAGCTGCAGCAGCTCCGGGTAGGACACGATGTAGCCGAGCGCCGTGTCCTTGAGCAGCACCACGAGCTGGCTGATGATCACCGGCAGCATCGCCCGGGCCGCCTGCGGCACCAGGATGTGCTGCATGACAGCGCTCTTGCGCATGCCGATCGCGTACGCCGCCTCGCTCTGACCCGACGGCACCGCGCGGATGCCGGCGCGGAACGCCTCCGCCAGCACCGAGCCGTTGTAGAGGGTCAGGCCGATGACCACCGACCAGAACGGCGGCACCGGCTGGTGGATCAGGAACGGCACACCGAACGAGATGAAGAAGATCATGAGGAGCAGGGGTACGGCGCGGAAGAACTCGACGATCACGCCCGCCGGGATGCTGATCCAGCGGTGCTCGGAGAGCCGCCCGACCGAGAAGATCAGGCCGAACGCGAGCGCGAAGACCATCGCCGTCGCGGCCGCCTTCAGGGTGCCCTCGATGCCCGGGATGATGAAGTTCTTCCAGGTGTCACCCTGCAGGAACGGCTCCCAGAGGACCTTGGTGAACTGGCCCTTCTCGTCGAACTTGCGGTAGATCCAGTAGAGCAGCGCCAGGATCAGCGCGCCGAAGACCGCCGTGAGGATCGCGTTGCGGACCTTTGCCCGCGGCCCCGGGTGGTCGTAGAGGACCGTGTTGCCGCTCACCGCTTCACCGCCAGTCGGTTGGCCAGCCAGCCGAAGAAGTAGCCGACCGGGATCAGCACGGCCGCGAACGTGCCGGCGAAGACGAGGAAGATCAGGATGACCTGGTCACCGTTGTCGTTGATCAGCTGCTTCATGATGTTGCTCGCCTCGAGCAGGCCGATCGTGCCGACGATGGTGGAGTTCTTGCAGAGCGCGATCAGCACGCTCCCCAGCGGCGCGATCACCGCGCGGCCGGCCTGGGGGAGCACCACGATCCGCAGCGTCTGACTGAACGTGAGCCCGATGGCCCGCGCCGCCTCGGCCTGGCCCGGCGGCACCGTGTTGATGCCGGAGCGCAGCGCCTCGCAGACGAACGCGGCCGTGTAGACGGAGAGGCCGACGACACCGAGCCAGAAGTTGTTGAGGATCAGGTCGTCACTCAACGAGATGGTCAGCGTGGCGTACAGGCCGAAATAGCAGAAGAAGATGATCAGCGTCAGCGGGGTGTTGCGGAAGATGTTGACCCACGCGGCGCCGAACCAGCGCAGCACCGGCACGGGCGACACCCGCATCCCGGCCAGCAGCACGCCCAGCACCAGGGCCAGCGCCGCCGAGGCGCCGGTCATCTTGAGGATCCACATGAAACCCGACACGTACGCGTCGAAGTTGGCGGGATCGCTGAATACGGGCACGACCCGCTCCTCCCTTCGGGTGGCCTACCGCGCGCAAGGGCCGGCGGCGTGTCCGCCGCCGGCCCCGCGCGTCGCGCGTCAGGCGCAGTTGGTCAGCTTGCTGGTGTCGAGCTCGGGCGCCGGGGTGCCGCTCTTGCCGAGCGTGTTGTCCCAGGCGGCCTTGTAGGAACCGTCGGCCGCGGCGGCCTTCAGGATCTCGTTGATCTTGTCGCAGCTCGCCTTGTCGTCCTTGGCGAGGCCGATGCCGTAGGGCTCCTCGGAGAACGGCTTGCCGACGACCTTGAACTTGCCGGCGAACTGCTGCTGCGAGGCGTAGCCCGCGAGGATGATGTCGTCGGTGGTCACCGCGTCGACCTGGCCACCGGCCAGCGCGGTGATGCACTTCGAGTACGCGTCGAAGAGCTGGAGCTGCGCGCCCTTGTAGTTCTCCTGGATCCGCTTCGCCGGGGTCGAGCCGGTCACCGAGCAGACCTTCTTGCCGTCGAGCTGCTCCGGGGCGGTGATCGTGGAGTCGGTCGGGACCAGCAGGTCCTGGCCGGCCACGAAGTACGGCCCGGCGAAGTTGACCTTCGTCTTGCGCTCGTCGTTGATGGTGTAGGTGGCGATCACCAGGTCGACCGTGCCCTGCTGGATGTAGGGCTCGCGGTTGGCCGACACGGTGGTCACGTACTGGATGCCGGACTCCTGCATGCCGAGACCCTTGGCGATGATCTTCGCCATCTCGATGTCGAAGCCCTCGTAAGCGGTGCCGGTCTGCAGGCCGAGACCCGGCTGGTCGGCCTTGACGCCGACCTTCAGGGTGCCCGACTGCGCCTTGGCGATCACGCCGGTCGCGGCCGTGTCGCCGGTCCCGGTGCCCGTGCCGCTGCCCGTCCCGGTGCCACCGTCGTCATCGCTGCCACAGGCCGCCATCGTCAGTGCGAGCACTGCCGCCGCGGCGGTGGCCGCAACGCGCGTCATCCGCATATACCTTCTCCTCCTTGTGAAGGAGACCCGGCGCCGGTGCGGCCGGATCCCTTGGTGTGCACGAACGTGATGCGCAGGGGACTTTGAGAAGTCAGTGCGTAAGGATCTTGGAAAGGAAGTCCTTGGCCCGGTCACTGCGCGGGTTGGCGAAGAACTCGCCCGGTTCGGCCTGCTCGACCAGCTGACCGTCAGCCATGAATACCACGCGATTCGCCGCGTGCCGCGCGAAACCCATCTCGTGGGTGACCACGACCATCGTCATGCCGTCACGGGCGAGGGACGTCATGACGTCGAGGACCTCACCCACCATCTCGGGGTCGAGTGCGCTGGTCGGCTCGTCGAAGAGCATCGCCTTGGGCTGCATCGCCAGCGCGCGCGCGATCGCCGCGCGCTGCTGCTGGCCGCCGGAGAGCTGGGCCGGGTATTTCTCGGCCTGGTTGGCGATGCCCACCCGTTCGAGGAGGGCCATCCCGCGCTTGCGCGCCTCTTCGGGCTTCTCCTTGCGCACCTTGATCGGCCCGAGCGTGACGTTCTCGAGGATCGTCTTGTGCGCGAACAGGTTGAACGACTGGAACACCATGCCCACGTCGCTGCGCAACCTGGCCAGCGCGCGGCCCTCGGCCGGCAGCGCGTCGCCGTCGAACGTGATCTGCCCGGAGCTGATGGTCTCCAGCCGGTTGATCGCGCGGCAGAGGGTCGACTTGCCCGAACCGGACGGTCCAATCACGACGACCACCTCGCCGCGCCCGACCGACAGGTCGACGTCACGCAGCACGTGCAGGTCGCCGAAGAACTTGTTGACCTTGTCGAGCACGATCAGCGGCTCCTGCGTCGTGTCACTCGCGACCATCGACCCCTCCCTCTGGATGGAGCCACTCTAAGGGTGACGATGTGTCAGGACAGGCCGCGAACGGTCACGGAGCGGTAACGCGGCCTCCGGACAGGGCCGCTTCCAGGCACGATCGTTGGTATGGGTATCCCTCCGGTCCCGACGGGGCAGGTCTCCGCGATCTGGAACTGGCACGCGGAGACTCCCCTGACACCATCCGTGG
>NZ_BONC01000113.1 GCF_016862515.1 Asanoa iriomotensis | reverse complement strand
CCATGACTTCGAGACAGACCCTGGCCGGGGTGTTTCACTGCACATTCCGTGGCAGATGCAGGTTCTTCCGGAGAAGAATTTGCGCAATGAGCACCACCGCCCCCGCTCGCCCTCAGCTGAGCCATCGCCAGATCCTGCTGCTCATGTCGGGCCTCATGCTCGGCATGCTGCTGGCCGCCCTCGACCAGACGATCGTGGGCACCGCGCTGCCGACCATCGTGGGCGAGTTGGGCGGTATCAACCACTACTCGTGGGTGGTGACCGGCTACCTGCTGGCGTCGACCGCGTCGACACCGCTGTACGGCAAGATCTCCGACCTGATCGGCCGCCGGCCGGTCTTCCTGTTCTCGATCGGCACGTTCCTGGTCGGCTCGCTGCTGGCCGGCCTGTCGCAGAACATGACCGAACTGATCGTCACCCGGGCGATCCAGGGCCTGGGCGCCGGCGGCCTGATGACGCTGGCCTTCACGATCATCGGTGACGTCGTCTCGCCCCGCGAGCGCGGCCGCTACCAGGGCCTGTTCGGCGCCGTGTTCGGCCTGGCCTCGGTCGCCGGTCCGCTGGCCGGTGGCTACTTCGCCGAGACCGACTGGCGCTGGATCTTCTACATCAACGTGCCGCTTGCGGTCGTCGCGATCATCGTCGCGTACCGCGTGATGCGGTTGATCCCGTTCCGCAAGCGCGAGCACAAGATCGACTGGCTGGGTGCCATCCTGCTGGTGATCGGCGTCAGCTCCCTGCTGCTGGCCCTGAGCTGGGGCGGCACCGAGTACGCCTGGGGCTCCGGCACGATCATCAGCCTGTTCGCGATCGGCGCGGTGTTCGCGGTGCTCTTCCTGATCCAGGAGAGCCGGGCCGCCGAGCCGATCCTGCCGCTGAAGCTGTTCCGCCGGCCGACGTTCGCGCTGGCCAACGGCGCGGGCTTCATCCTGGGCCTGGCCATGTTCGGCTCGATCATCTTCATCCCGCTCTACCTGCAGATCGTCAAGGGCGCCTCGCCCACGGAGAGCGGCCTGCTGATGCTGCCGATGATGGCCGGCATCATCTTCACCTCGGTGCTCGTCGGCCGGGCGATGAGCCGGATCGGCCGCTACAAGTGGTTCCCGGTGGTCGGCTCCGCGCTGCTGGGCCTCGGCATCCTGCTGTTCACCCAGCTCGACGTGACCACGTCGCTCGGCATCGCGTTCATCTTCATGATCGTGATCGGTGTCGGCCTCGGCGCGTCGATGCAGTCGCTGGTGATGGCGGTCCAGAACTCGGTCGAGCTGCGGGACCTGGGCGCCGGGACGAGCGCCGCGACGTTCTTCCGGTCGCTCGGCGGCTCGTTCGGCGTGGCGATCCTCGGCACGATCCTGAGCACGCGGTTGGCCACCGAGACGGCCGTCCGGGTGCCGGGTGCGGTCGCCCAACTCAGTCCGGAGCAGGTCGCGGGCGTTCAATCATCCCTGGGTACGGGCAGCATCTCGATCAACGAACCGTCGAAGATCCTCGCGCTGCCGGACGCGGTCCGCAACGCGATCCAGGTGTCCTTCGTCGACTCGCTGCACACCGTGTTCCTGGTCGCCGGCCTGGTCGCGCTCGTCGCGGTCGTGCTCACGGTGTTGATGCCGGACCGGGAACTGCGCGGTGCCGCCGCTCCCGAGCAGCGGACGCCGACGCCGGAAGAGATGGAAGCGCGCGCGGAAACTCTCATCTGACCTGGCCGGTTGTGAGCTGCGCCACTAGGTTGACGGTATGCGCAGCACGATGATGGACGCCCCCCTCCTCGTCTCCCGGATCCTCGAGCACGGCGCGACCGTGCACGGCGCCTCCGAGGTGGTGACGTGGACGGGTGCGCAGCCACGGCGGATGACGTACGCCGAGGTCGGCGCGGCAGCGGCCCAGTTGGCCCACGCCCTCCGCGCCGACCTCGGCGTGACCGGCGACCAGCGGGTCGCGACGTTCATGTGGAACAACAACGAGCACCTGGTCGCCTACTTCGCGGTGCCCAGCATGGGCGCGGTGCTGCACACGCTCAACATCCGGCTGTTCCCCGACCAGGTCTCCTACATCGCCAACCATGCCGAGGACCACGTGGTCATCGTCGACTCGACGCTGATCCCGCTGCTGGCCAAGGTGTTGCCGCAGATGTCCACCGTGGAGCACGTGGTCGTGGTCGGCGGCGGCGACCCGGCGCCGTTGGCGGGGCGGGTCACCATCCACCACTGGGACGAGCTACTCGCCGGCAAGCCCACGATCTTCGACTGGCCGGCCGTCGACGAACGCGACGCGGCCGCGCTCTGCTACACGTCGGGCACGACCGGCAACCCCAAGGGCGTCGCATACTCGCACCGCTCCATCTGGCTGCACTCGATGGAGGTGTGCATGCCGGAGGCGTTCGGCCTCGCCTCCACCGACCGCGAGCTGGCCATCGTGCCGATGTTCCACGCGATGTCGTGGGGCATCCCGTTTGCTGCGTTCATGTCCGGCGCGTCGCTGATCATGCCGGACCGCTTCCTGCAGGGCGAGCCGATCGCGGCGATGATCGCGGCGCTCCAGCCCACCAAGGCCGGTGCGGTGCCGACCATCTGGAACGACGTGCTGGGCCACCTGTCTTCGGACTCGTCGCTGCGTGAGGCCATCGTGGGCGGCTCGGCCTGCCCGCCGGCTTTGATGGACGCGTACGCCGAGCGCTTCGGGATCCACATCGTGCACGCCTGGGGCATGACGGAGATGTCGCCCCTCGGCTCGGTGTCCCGCCCGCCGGCCGGCGCGACCGGCGACGCGCTGCGGGCCTACCGCGACAGCCAGGGCCGATTCCCGGCCGGCGTGCAGGCCCGCATCATCGGCCCGCTCGGCGAGCAGGTCCCGGCCGACGGCGAGTCGGTCGGCGAGCTCGAGGTCCGCGGCCCGTGGGTGACGGCCCACTACCTGGGCGAGGAGGAGCCCGACCAGGAGAAGTTCCGCGACGGCTGGCTCCGCACGGGCGACGTGGGCACGCTGTCGGCGAACGGCTACCTGACCCTGACGGACAGAGCCAAAGACGTGATCAAGTCGGGCGGCGAGTGGATCTCGTCGGTCGAGCTGGAAAACGCCCTGATGGCCCACCCGGCGGTCCTCGAGGCGTGCGTGGTCGGCGTGCCCGACGAACGCTGGGACGAACGCCCCCTGGCCACGGTCGTCCTCCGCGAGGGCGCGACGGCCACACCGGACGAGCTCCGCGCCTTCCTGGCGGACCGCATGCCGAAGTGGCAGCTCCCGGAACGCTGGAGCTTCATCGAAGCGGTCCCGAAGACCTCGGTAGGCAAGTTCGACAAGAAACGAGTCCGAGCCGACTACGCCGACGGCGCCCTGGAGGTCAGCACCCTCGGTCCAGCCTCATGACCGAGCGGGGTCACTCGCCCGTCGCCGGCCTCCTCGGCGACCGCCTGCTGGTCGTGCTCGACGAAGCCAGCTGGCGAGCATTCAGGGAGAGGCTGGATCGCTCCGCGACCACGGTCTCGGGTCTGCGCGAGCTGCTTGCCACACCAACGGTGCTGGAGCCAGGCAAAAGGCCCATGTGACGTCGCACATGGTCAAGGTACTCACCCTCGCCCGCCGGGTGGCCGGCTTGATCGTGGTTCGCCGCTGAAAGGCCTCCTGCTCCAGCAGGACTAGGCCGACTTGCGGGTGGTCTTCTTGGCTGGGGCCTTCTTGGCGGGCTCGGCCTTCTTCGCCGCTGTCTTCTTGGCCGGCGCCGCCTTCTTGGCCGCGGGTTCTGCCTTCTTGGCCGTCTTCTTGGCCGCGGTGATCGGGGTCGCGGGCCGGGCCTCGCCGTCGTCGGAGTCGGAGTCGGCCGGGGCCTCGCCGCGGGCCGCGCGGGCGCGTTCGACCGATGCCTTCAGGGCCGCCATCAGGTCGACCGCTGCCGACGGGGCCTCTTCCTGCTCCTCCGGCTGGACGATCTCGCGGCCCTCGACCTTGGCGTCGATGACCTCCTGCAGGGCCGCGCGGTAGTCGTCGGTGAAGGCGTCCGGCACGAAGTCGCCCGCCATCGAGTCGATCAGCGAGCTGGCCATCGCCAGCTCCGGCGGGCGGACCGAGATGTCCTCGTCGAGGAAGCCGAAGTCGGCCTTGCGGATCTCGTCGGGCCACAACATCGTGTTGAGCAGCAGCACGCCGTCGCGGACGCGCATCGTCGCCAACTGCTCGCGCTGGCGCAGGGCGACCTTGACGATCGCCACCCGGTCGGAGTCGGACAGCGCGTCCCGCAGCAGGACGTACGGCTTCGTGGCCGTGCCCTCCGGCTCCATGAAGTAGGCCTTGTTGTAGAGGATCGGGTCGACCTGGTCGGCCGGCACGAACTCCAGCACGTCGATCGCCCGGGACGTCGAGAGCGGCAGGTCGGCGAAGTCCTCGTCGCTCAGGATGACCATCTCGCCGCCGCCGATGTCGTAACCCTTGGCGATGTCGTCGTAAGTGACCTCTTCGCCGCAGACCGAGCAGGTGCGCTTGTAGCGGATCCGGCCACCGTCTTCCCGGTGCACCTGGTGGAACCGGATGTCCTTTTCTTCGGTCGCTGAATAGAGCCGAACCGCGATCGACACCAAGCCGAACGATACGGCGCCCTTCCAGATCGCGCGCATGGTCGCTCCCATCGTGCTGCCGGAAACCCCCGCCGCCGGATAGCAGCCCGGTCACGGACCATGCTCGCACCGTTGCCATGCTTCTGACCAGCGCGGCAGGCGCTTAAGCTGACTAGCGTGCCGGGGGCGCCGATCAAGCCGATGCTTGCCACGACGGGTGAGCTGCCGTCCGGTGCCGGCTGGATTTACGAGTTCAAATGGGACGGCGTACGCGCGATCGCCGATATTTCGCACGGAAATCGGCGCATCTGGGCCCGTTCCGGCGCCGAGATTACCGCCGCCTATCCCGAGCTGACCGGGCTCGCTGACGCCGCCGGGGACGCGCTCTTCGACGGCGAGGTCGTCGTCTTCGACGCCAACGGTGTGCCGTCGTTCACACAGCTCGCCGAGCGTATGCACGTCCGCGACAAGATCCGCGCGGCCCGGCTCGCGGCCACCCTCCCGATCACCTACATGATCTTCGACCTGCTCCGGCTCGACGGCGCGGACCTCACCGGCCTTCCGCTGGAAGAACGGCGGGCCAAGCTCGACCGCCTCGGCCTCGGCAGCCCGCGCTGGGCCGTCCCGCCCACCTTCACCGACGGCGAGGCCACCCTGGCCGCCGCGGAGGAATACCAGTTGGAGGGCGTCGTCGCCAAGCGCGCGCGCTCCATTTACCGCCCGGGCCTCCGTACCCCCGACTGGGTCAAGGTCAAGTTGGAGAGCACCGCCGAGTTCGTGATCGGCGGCTGGCGCCCCGGCGTCCGCAAGATCGGCGGCCTGCTGGTCGGCACGCCCACCGACCACGGCCTCGCGTTCCGGGGGCGGGTCGGCGGCGGGATCAGCGCCGCGGCGGAGCGCTCCCTGCTCAAGGTGCTCGAGCCGCGGGTCACGACGGACAGCCCGTTCGTCACCGACGCCGAGGCCGTGCCCAGGGAGGATGCCCGCGGCGCCATCTGGGTAAAGCCCGAAATCGTGCTGGAAGTGCGCTATGGCCAGCGGACGCCCGACGGACGCCTGCGGTTCCCGCGGTACCTCCGGCTGCGCCCCGACCTGACGGCAGAGGACGTGACGGATGGTTGAGCAGCGGATCAGGGTCGACGTCGACGGCCAGGCGGTGGAGCTGTCCAACCTGGACAAGGTGCTCTACCCGGCGGCCGGGTTCACCAAGGGCGAGGTGATCCACTACTACACGCAGATGGGCCCGGTCCTGCTGCCGCACCTGCGCGACCGGGCGCTGACCCGCATCCGCTACCCGAACGGTGTGGACGGCCCGAGCTTCTTCGAGAAGAACGCGCCCGGCGGCACGCCGAAGTTCGTCCGGCTCGAGCGCCTGGCCACGCCCGGTTCCAGCCAGGGGCGGGAGACCATCGACTTCGTGGTCTGCGACGACCTGCCGACGCTGGTCTGGGTGGCCAACATGGCGGGCCTCGAGCTGCACACTCCACAGTGGCGGATCGGCCGGAGCAAGGAGCCCAGGCCGGACCTGCTGGTGATCGACCTCGACCCGGGCGCGCCGGCCGGGCTCGCCGAGTGCGCCGAGGTGGCGGCGCTGCTGCGGGAGCGGCTGGCGCAGGACGGCATCGACAGCTACCCGAAGACCTCAGGCAAGAAGGGCATGCAGCTGTGCTGCCCGATCGCCGGCGCGCAACATTCCGAGATCGTCACCGGGTACGCGAAGGTCGTCGCCGAACAGCTGGAAAAAGCGGAACCAAGAAAGATCACCTCGAAGATGGCGAAGAACCTCCGCCCCGGCAAGGTGTTCATCGACTGGAGCCAGAACGCCGCCGCGAAGACGACGGTCGCGCCCTACTCGCTGCGCGCCCAGCCGACGCCGACCGTCTCCACGCCGCTGACCTGGGACGAGATCGAGGACGGCGCGGTGCGCCAGTTCACCGCCACCGAGGTGCTCGACCGCGTGGCGGAGTTCGGCGACCTCCTGGCCCCCCTGCTGGAGAAGGGTCCGAAGGTCCCGGACAGCCCACCCGCGGTCGGCCCCCGCGTGCCGCGCTGACCGTCATGGCCGCAGGTGACCGGCGCAGGTGCCGCCCACCTCGTCGCTGAGCGCTCCGTCCGGGCAGGTCGTGCGGGACCAGACCACGCCGGTCATCGACGCGCCGGTCAGATCGGCGCCCGTGAGGTCGGCGCCGGTCAGGTCCGCGCCGTCGAGTCGCGCGTTGCGCAGGTCCGCGTCGCGCAGGAAGGCTCCCGTCAGGCGGGCGTTGCGGAGGTCGGCCGCCGGTGCGGGCGTCGGTGGCGGGTTGCTGGCCCAGGCGAACAGCACGATGCCGAGTGCGGCCACGCTGACCGCCGCCACCATCCGCCGCAAGGCGGTGCGGAACTCCTGACCGAGCGCCTCGTGCGTGGCCATGTCCTCGATCGCCACGATGCGGGCGTCGAGGTCGCGGATCTCGGTCTCCAGGGCGGTGTCGCCGGTCCGCTCGTACGCCGCGACCGTCGTGGAACGGCGCTCGACCACCTCGCCGGGCGTTTCGAAGCCCTGAAGGTACTTGGGGTGCTTCACGAAGAACGTGGCGACCGGCCGCAGCGCGTGCCCGTGGTCGGACCAGGCGCTGACGAGGTCCGCGATCAGCACGTAGCGCGGCAGGAGGATCCGCACGGCCGCCCAGATCGCGTAGACGACGGCGGCGAGGCCGAGCGCCGCGCCGAGCACGGCCAGCCAGAGCCGTGCCGTCGCGACCGACGTCGGCCACCCGAACGGCAGCAGACCGATGTTGGAGAGTTGGCTGCCGGCGATCAGCGCGGCACCGACGCCCGCCGCGCTCGCGATCAGCCACTTGGCCGCGTCCCGGATCCGCTGGTTGGCCTGGTCGAAGGGGTCGGTCGGTTCGGCGGGGCCGGTCACCGGCCGTCGTCCAGCCGGGGCCGGGTGACCACGATGGGCGGCAGGTGCCGCACCTGCGGATCCTGGTCGGCCACGTCGCCGACCACGTCGGCCCGGTCGGTGATCGCATGCCCGGGAGCCGTCACCGAGCCCTCGCCGTAGTAGCCGAGGACGAAGGCCGCCTCGCCCACCGAGAGCACGGCATCGGACTGCACGGTCGGGCCGGCCGCGACCGCCGCGGCCGAGTAGGGCAGGACCAGACCGCTGGCGCCGAGCGTCGCCGAGCCGACCGGGACGATCAACTCCCGCTCCGGATCGCGCGTCGAGATCTGGACCAGGAGGGCGTCCCGGCCGCTGACGTGGGCGGCGGTGACCTTGCCGACCGGCTCGCCGTCGGCGGATCGGACGGTCGTGCCCCGCAGGTCCCGCCATTCGTCGATCTCCACGCGCCCCCCTGTCGTTGGATAGCCTGACGGCACTGCTGATTCTCTCCACCGTGGAGCGAGTGTGGAAGGCGCCGAAAACCCGATCCTCTACATCGAGGAGCGCCGCCGGCTGCCGCTGCGCCGGCGCCGTCCCGAGGTGCCGGGCGCGGTCGTCGTCTACCGCAGCCGGGCCGGGCGGCTCTCCGCCCCGGCGGGCGGGTACACCGCCGGCGAGCTCTGGTGGCGTGGCCCTCGGGTCCGCTACGAGATCGACGTGACCAGTCACCCGCTGCGTCTGACCTGGGAGGTCGACAACCCGCACGGCGTACGCGCGTCGGTCGAGGTAAGTGGCTCGTGGCGGGTCGTCGATCCCATCGCCATCGTCGCCAACCGCGTCACCGACGGTCCCCGGCGCTGCCGGCATCGGGTCGAGACGGCGATCGCCGACGCGTTCTCGGCCAGCCGCGACCTGGGCGAGCTGGCGAAGGCGGTGCGCCGCGGGTTGCCGCGCAGCCTGGTGCTCGCCGAGGGGATCGCCGTCGACCAGCTCACGACGCGCGTCATCGCCGGTGGTCCGCGGCACCGCCTGGTCCGCGACCTGCTGACCACGGATCCCGGTGACGACGAGGGCGGCATCGACCCGATCGTGGAGCTCCGCAACGACGCCGAGCTGGCCCGGGCCGGCCTCAACGCGATCGCGGCGCGGGACGCCGACGGCGACGACGGCCTGATCGACGCCGCACTGCGTCGGTACGCGGCGCTGCTCGCCCGGCTGGAGGCGCACGCCGCCGACGACAAGCCGGGCGCCCGGTGATGGCTTCGGTCGACCGGGTGGTCGACTGGGCCGCCGGTCACCTGCCGGCCTCGTACGCGGCATGGCTCGTCGTGCCGGCGTTGTTCGTCATTCTCTACCTCGCCAGTGCGACGCTGCTCCGCCAGGTGGCGCCGCTGCTGGTGAGTCAGCTCGTGGTGCCGGTCGTGGTGCTGGCCGTCGGCGCCGTGGGCATCGGCGTGCTCACCCTCGAGTTCGTGTCGGCCCAGCCGTTCCGGTTGTTCCGTCGCCGGCCGCCGACGCTGCTCTACACGATGGGCGACCTGACCGTCGGCACCGTGACGCTGGTCCAACGGCAGGTACGCGGGCTCGGCTACCAGACCCGGCGGCTGCGCTGGCTGCGCGCCTGGGCACCGTTGCTGGCCGCCGCGGCGCTGCTGGCCCTGTGGAACCACGGCTGGTGCGCCCGGCATCCCGACGACGTGACCTGCCTACCGCCGTTGACCACTTGGCAGTCGACGGTGTCCCTCTGGTGGCGGGAGCTGACCGGCTAGCGCCCCGCCAGCTGGACGGCCCGGTCCAGGAGCCGCTCGACGGCCACCGACAGGCGCACCGCCGATCGGGCGCCGACCACCGTCAGCCTCCGCCACCACGGCACGGAGCGGGCGAGAAGGGTCAACAGCAGCACGGCGGTCGGGCGGTCCTGGTCGGCCACCCGGAACGCGGCGGAGGTCCGCAGGAACAGGGGGTACGCCGGATCGCCCGCGACCTCGACCGCGAAGGTCGTGCCGAGTTGGCGGGCGAGCTGGGTCAGCGCGGCCCGGCGCAGCTCGCGCGGCTGATCCTGGTCACGCAGCCAGCCGAGCAGGAGGGCGTCCGCCTCGGCGAGGTCGGCCGGCTCCGCGAACAGGTACGCGGACAGCGCCCGGTTGGTCGCCGCTTCGTCGCGGTCGTCGACCAGCACCCGCATCGCTCGCCGGGCCAGCTCCGGATGCTCCCGGCGGAACGACTCCACGAGCCGGACGCGGCGCGCCCAGCCCAGACTGCGATCCCTCATGATCATCTCGACCAGTGGCACGACGCCCCGCGGGTCGAGGCGGCCGATGGTGGTCAGCGCGCCGGAGAAAGCCGTCGTGAACCGGTCGAGCTGTTCCGCCTGGCCGACCTGGTCGTCGCCACGCGGCCACACCGCGCGGTCGAAGTCGATCCGGTCGGCATGCTGCCCGGGCGGCATCATCGGCTCGTCCGGATCCGCGCTGTCGACCAGGATGCCCATCGCCTCGAGGGCGTTGAGCCGTTCCGTCATCGGAAGTCGGAGGTCAAGGCTGCGCCGGCCCAGCGCGGTCGCCGCGGCAGGCAGCTCACCCAGCCGGGCCAGCAGGATCAGCGCCCGCACCCGGACCGCCTCGCTGTCGGTGGTCTCCACCGCCTGCACCATCCGTTGCACCGCGTGCGGCCGCTCCTGCGGGCCGCCGACCTCGGCCAGCGTCCACTGTGCCCAGAGCCGGTCCTCGTCGGACATCCGGCGTTCGTACGCGAGGTCGGTCGCGGTGCCGAGGCCCAGGTGCCGGTCGGCCGGGGAGCCGTCCGTCATCAGCACCCTGGCCGCCTCGATCCGCTTGGGCACCGGCAACTGGCCGTCGAGCGCCAGGCCGACCACGATGCTGCTGTTGCCGGCCCGCTGGAGCACCGCCCGCAGCGCCCGGTTGAGCACCGGTGCGTCCTGGTCGCCGAACGCGCCCATCCGCCGGATCGCCTGCGTCACCAGCGCGACCACTGCCGGCCCGGCGCCGCGCACCAGGGCGCCGCCGTCCTCGATCACCCCGGCCACCTCGGGCAACGCCGGCCGGCCGCGGCTGCCCGTGGACTGCATGATCGACTGGACCACCGGCACCGAGTCGTTGCCCTCCCGCACCCAGCCGGCGAACGTGAACATGCCGAGGCTGTCGAGCCCCTGCTCGGCGACCCGGCGCGGCCACGCGGCGGAGCTGAAATCACGGACGATCAGCCGCGACGCGAGGTATTCCGCGAAGCTCTGGTGGATGAACGCGAGCTGGTCACCGTGTGCGACCAGCAATCCGGTGCTGAGCAACAGCTCGCGCAGGTGCGCCGGCCCGACCCCGAGCGGCGGCGCGGCCTCCTGCGCGGACACCCACTCGGCGGCCAGGTCCAGCAGCGGCCGGGAGTCGCCACGCAGGCGGGCCAGCGCGACCTGGCTGAGGCAGTCGACCCGCTTGTCGAACAGGAAGTCGCCGTACTCCACCGCACCCCGGCCCAGCGGCGCGAGCTGGTCGAGGAAGAGCTGCCGGCTGGTCGCGCGCTGCTGGCGCTGGGTCAGCAGGGTGGTGACGAACGCCTCGTAGAGGCCGGCGCGGTCGATCGGCAGTTCGCCGCCGGGCCGCTCCTCGTGCACGACGGCGGCGATCGTGGCGATCAACGGCACCTGGACCAGCGACCCGAGCCCGCTGCGGCGGATGCTGTCGAGGAACTCGGCGGGCTCGATCGGTGACTGCTCGCCGCCGGGCGGGCGGTACCAGTTGGTGGCGAACTGGCTCAATGCCGCCTGGTCGAACGGGCGGAGGTCGTACTCGCCGAGGCGCAGCCGCCGGTCCGCGCGGAGGCTGGCCCGGAGCCGGGCGAACTCGCGCTCCTCCAGCACCCGGCTGGTGACGACGAAGCGCGCCTCCGAGCCGTACTCGGCGACCCGCGCGGCCAACATGTCGACCAGCCGCCGGCGCTCGTCGCGGTCGATCACCTCGTCGAGCCCGTCGACCATCACCAGCCACTCCGCGCCCCGGGCCGGCGCGGCACGGAACATGTCCGCGGTAACGCCACCGTCCTGGAAGCCGGCGAGGTCGCTGTTGACGGACAGCGCGACGGACTCACTCCACGAACGGCTGCCCAGCAGGTCGGCGGCGGTCGTCCGGACGGCGACGACCCGGCCGATCTCCGGTGCGTCGTCGGGACCGACGGGCGCGTCGCGCAGCCACCACTGCGCGCAGTCGGCGACCAGTTGCTGCAGCAGGGTCGACTTGCCGCCGCCGGGCCCGCTGACCACCAGCACGTTGCGGTGCCGGCGGAGCATCTCGGCCGGCCGGATCACCTCCGGCTCCGGCCCGACGGTCCACGACTCGGTGCGCTGCTCGACGTAGACGGTCGACAGCGGCGGCGCCGCGCGTCGGGTGAGCTGCGCGAGCTTGTAGGGGTAGCGCTTGGCCACCTCGCGCTGCGCGAGCAGCATGCGCGCCAGCGGCGACCCGCGGGCCGGGCGCACGAGCGGCGGCCGGGCCCGGCGGTGCTCACCGAGCACCGACCGGTGCTCGGTGAACGTGCTCAGGATGACGTTGCCGCGGATGACCGCGCCCGACTCGCCGAGGCGCATCCGGCCGGCCTTGAGCATGCCGCGCACCTGGCCCGACTCGTCGACCATCGGGGCACCGCTGAGCCCCGGCACGATGTGGGTGGCGTCCACCTTCTTGTAGGGGCCGCTGTCACCTATGACGTCGACGAACACCGCGTCCGGCACCGGCTCCGGCTCCGGCGTCCAACGGCTGAAGCCGTACACGGCGAGCTGTTTGACGTCGTTGCCCAGATAGGCCGGCTCGATGTAGGCGAACCGGTTGTCGAGGACGTCGACGCCCAGGAACGCGACGTCGGGAAACGGATATGCCGTGCCGGTGCCGCGGGACCGCGGCGCCCGGACCAGCACGCGTGCGGGCAGGACCCGGCCACCCCAGTTGACCTGGACTTCGTCGCCAGCGTCGTCGACCACGTGCGCACACGTGACCACGATGCGCAGCGCCATGAAGAACCCGCTGCCGAGGAACGTGCCGTCGGGCGCCAGCACCATCACCGCGGACTCGCGGGCCTCGGAGCCGGCGTCGGTGAGCACGCCAGTGATTGTCGCGACCCCCGTCGAGGGTGTCGATATCAGGCGAGCACGTCGTCGGCGTCGACGATGGTGTACGCGTAGCCCTGCTCGGCGAGGAACCGCTGGCGGTGGGCGGCGTACTCCGTGTCGATCGTGTCCCGGGAGACCACCGTGTAGAAGTGCGCCTGCCGGCCGTCGGACTTCGGTCGCAGCACCCGGCCCAGCCGTTGCGCCTCCTCCTGGCGTGAGCCGAACGTGCCCGACACCTGGATCGCCACCGCCGCCTCGGGCAGGTCGATCGAGAAGTTGCCGACCTTGGAGATCACCAGCGTCGGGATCTCGCCGGACCGGAACGCGTCGAACAGCCGCTCGCGCTCCTTGTTGGTGGTGGCGCCCTGCACGATCGGCGCGTCGAGGTAGTCGCCGATCTGGTGCAGCTGCTCGATGTACGCACCGATCACCAGGATCTGGTCGCCCTGGTGCTTGTCGACCAGCGCGCGGACCACGGGCAGCTTGGTGCGCGCCGTCGCCGCCGCGCGGTAGCGCTCCTCGGTCTCCGCCGTCGCGTACGCCATGCGCTCCTCGTCGGTGAGGGTGACCCGCACCTCCGTGCACTCGGCCGGGGCGATCCACCCCTGCGCCTCGATGTCCTTCCAGGGCGCGTCGTAGCGCTTGGGGCCGATCAGCGAGAACACGTCGCCCTCGCGGCCGTCCTCGCGGACGAGCGTCGCGGTGAGCCCGAGCCGGCGGCGGGCCTGCAGGTCGGCCGTGAACCGGAAGATCGGCGCGGGCAGCAGGTGCACCTCGTCGTAGATGACCAGGCCCCAGTCGCGGGCACCGAACAGGTCGAGGTGGCTGAACTGGCCGCCGCGCCGGGTGGTCAGCACCTGGTAGGTCGCGATCGTGACCGGGCGGATCTCCTTGCGCTCGCCGGAGTATTCGCCGATCTCGTCCTCGGTCAGCGACGTGCGGGCGACCAGCTCGCGCTTCCACTGCCGGCCCGCGACCGTGTTGGTGACCAGGATCAGCGTGGTCGCCTTGGCCTCGGCCATCGCGGCCGCGCCGACCAGCGTCTTGCCGGCGCCGCAGGGCAGCACCACGACGCCCGAGCCGCCGGCCCAGAACGACTGGACGGCTTCCTCCTGGTAGGAGCGCAGGTGCCAGCCGTCCTGGGCGAGCTCGATCTCGTGCGCCTCGCCGTCGACGTAGCCCGCCAGGTCCTCGGCCGGCCAGCCGAGCTTGAGCAGCGCCTGCTTGAGCCGGCCGCGCTCGGACGGGTGCACGACCATGGTGTCGTCGTCGACCTTGGCGCCGAGCATCCCGGCCAGCTTCTTGCTCTTGGCGACCTCGATCAGCACCACCCGGTCGGTGGCCTCCAGCACGAGGCCGTGGGTCGGGTGGTTGACCAGCCGCAGCCGGCCGTATCGGTCCATCGTCTCGGCGACGTCGACCAGCAGGGCGTGCGGCACCGGGTAGCGGGAGAACTTGATCAGGGCGTCGACCACGCTCTCGGCGTCATGGCCGGCGGCGCGGGCGTTCCACAGGCCGAGCGGCGTCAGCCGATAGGTGTGCACGTGCTCCGGTGAGCGTTCGAGCTCCGCGAAGGGCGCGATGGCCATGCGGCAGGCGACCGCGTCAGGGTGGTCGACCTCGAGCAACAGGGTCTTGTCGGACTGGACGATCAACGGGCCGTCGTTCACGCGGGCACTCCCCGGAGGTCTGGAAGGCGACCCTCCAGTGTTGCACGGAAGAAATCGCCACGCGATCCGCAACCTGTGGAGGTTCCCATACGTCTATGAAGCGACGACAGCTCTGGGGAGGGCCTCGATGCACGGTGTGCGCGCTACGACCATGCGTCTCGTTGCCGTTGCTGTCGTCACGGTGGTCGGTGCCGGCGCGTGCACGTTCGCGCCGTCGCAGCCGTCGGCGGCGGGTGGGGATCCGGTGCCGGTGAGCGCGACGGGCGCAACGGGGGCGAGCGGCCCGCCGGAACCGGCTGCCACGCCAACCCCAACTCCCTCTAAAACCACCCAAAAGCCCAAACCGAAGGTGAAGCCGAAGCCCAAACCGGCCGGCTGCCCGACGGGCGAGCGCCAGCGTGACGTCGAGGCCGCGCTGGTCGACCTCGGTTCGTTCGGGCCGATCACCGTCGACGGCAAGCAGTCGCCCGCCGACTGCAAGGCGATCAAGAGCTTCCAGCAGCGGTACGGCATCTCGCCGGCCGAGGGTCGCGCCGGGCCGACCACGGCGGGCGTGGCGAAGCGGCTGGCCGCCACCGACCCGGCCAAGTGCCGCGCCGGCACGGGTCTGACCTTCTGCGTCGACCTGACCAACCAGACCGTGTTCGCGATGCGCGGCGGCAAGGTGATCCTCGGGCCGACGGTCACCCGCACGGGCATGGCCGGCGGCTACCAGACCCCGGCCGGCAACTACAAGATCAATTTCAGGAACATCAAGGAATGGTCCAACCCGTACGAGGTCTGGCTGCCCTACTGGCAGCACTTCGTCGACGGGATGGGCTTCCACGAGACGACCACCTACATCCACAACGGCGCGATCGGCTCGCACGGCTGCGTCAACCTGCTGCCCGCCGACGCCCGCAAGCTGTGGAGCCTGGGCAAGGTCGGCACCCCGGTCCACGTGTACGGGCGGCGCCCCGGCACATAGCGCGCCGGCCTGATCGATGTCACTCTGTGTTCATGGGCATCGATGAGCGGGAGCGGGTGGTCACGCCCGTCTCCCGGCTGACCGTCGCGTCGTACGCGCTGCTGCTCGTGCTGCTCTTCGCCTGGTTCCTCTACGGCTGGCTCGTGCAGCAGCAGGGCCTGGTCGCCTCGATCGGCGAGGCGGCCGGCAGCGGCTTCGCCATCCTGGTGATCGTCTCCATCGTCGGCAGCATCCGGCGGGCGCGGGGTTAGGCCAGCCCTACCCGGAAGATGCCAGCGGGCGTGACTGATTCGGGGCGTTTCGGCCGGTGGAATTGTCTGCGTGGACACACAGACGACGCGAATCCCGGCGGACCCGCCGGTCGCGACCGCGGCGGCGGTCGAACTGCACGGCGTTTCCCGGGTGTACGGCAAGCAGGCCGCGGCCGTGCACGCACTGGACAATGTGGACATCAGCTTCCCGGCGGGGTCCTGGACGGCGGTGATGGGACCGTCCGGGTCCGGCAAGTCGACGCTGCTGCACTGCGCCGCCGGGCTCGAGCGGGTCACCGACGGCCGGGTGCTGATCGCCGGCCAGGACATCACCGACGCTTCGGACGCCGAGCTGACCCGGCTGCGCCGTACCGTCGTGGGCTTCGTCTTCCAGAGCTTCAACCTGATCAACGCGTTGACCGCCGAGCAGAACGTGGCGATGCCGCTGCGGCTGGCCGGCCGCCGACCCCGGCGCCGTGAGGTCCGCGACGTGCTCGCCGCCGTCGGCCTGGCCGACCGGGTGCGGCACCGGCCCGCCGAGCTGTCCGGCGGCCAGCAGCAGCGGGTCGCGATCGCCCGCGCGATGGTCACCCGGCCGGCGGTGCTGTTCGCCGACGAGCCGACCGGCGCCCTGGACACCCGTTCCGCGCGGGTCGTGCTGCGGATGCTGCGCGCGATGGTCGACTCCAGCGCGCAGACCATCGTCATGGTCACCCACGACCCGGCCGCCGCGGCCAGCGCCGACCGGGTGGTCTTCCTCGGCGACGGCCGGGTGGTCGACACTCTCGACCGGCCGACGACCCGCGAGGTCGCCGACCGGCTCGCGCGCTGGGAGGAGTAGGCCATGCTGCTGATGGCTCTGCGTACGTTCCGCGACCGCTGGCCGGTCTTCGTCGGCGCGATCGTCAGCGTCTGCCTGGGCGTCGCGCTGGTGCAGTCGTCGCTGCTGACGCTCGTCTCCGCGGCCACCGCCAAGGTGCCGCCGGGCACGCCGCCGGCGGAGGCGCGCGCGGTCCGCGACGCCTTCACCGCCGCGATCGCGCTGATGGGCATGACGCTCGGGCTGGCCTTCTTCGTCGCCATCTTCGTGGTCAGCTCGACGTTCGCGTTCACCGTCGCCCAGCGGCGCCGCGACCTGGCCCTGCTGCGGCTGACCGGGGCAGGGCGAGGCCAGGTGCGCACGCTGCTGGTCGGCGAGGCGCTGCTGCTCGGCGTCCTCGGCTCCGCGATCGGCATCGCGCTCGGCCTGCCGGTGATGCGGTTGCAGGGCGCGATGCTGACCTCGTTCGAGTTGGCGCCGCCCGGGTTCACCGGCGAGTGGCGGTCCTGGATCGTCTACGTCTCCGCCGGCACGGGCATCGGCGTCGCGGTGCTGGGCGTGCTGGCGGCGTCCCGGCGGGCGTCGCGGGTCCGGCCGCTGGAGGCGCTGCGGGACGTCGGCGCGGCCGCCCGGGTGATGACCGGCTCCCGCTGGGTGATCGGCCTGCTCTTCCTCGCCGGCAGCATCGCGCTGCTGATCCTGGTGCCGGCGGTGGGCGGCGACGGTGCGTTGCCGCTGTCCATGAACGCGACGTTCACCCTGGTCACCGCGTTGGCCGCGCTGTCGCCGTTGGTCGTGCCGCTGGTGGCGGCGCCGTTCGGCGCACTCTTCCGCGGCCGGTTGGGCCTGCTCGCGCACGCCAACCTGCGCAACGGCGTGCGGCGCAGTGCGTCGACCGCCGCGCCGATCATGGTGCTGGTCGCGTTCGCGGTCGGGATGGCCGGCATGACGGGGACGCTGGCCGACGCCGGGCGCGCGGAGATCGTCCGGGACCTGCGCGCCGACCTCGTGGTGGACGCGGACCGGCCGGCCGACGAGCAGGTCGCCGCGGTGCCGGGCATCACCGCGTTCTCCGCCGAGGCCCCGCTCAGCTTCGACATCGGCGAGGACGAGGGCGAGGACGGGATCGTGTACGAGGGGACCAACGCGATCGCCGTCGACCCGGCCGCGTACGCGGAGACGCACCTGGTGGCGCCGGTCGCGGGCAACCTGGCCGACCTGCGCGGCGCGACGATCGCGCTGAGCCCAGGAGCCGCCACCGGCTGGCAGGTGGGCGACCTGGTGCCGGTGCACATCGACGGCGGACCCGACCGGTTGCGGGTCGTCGCGCTGCTCCCGAACACGTTGGCCGGCCCGTCCGCGCTCCTGCCGATGGACCTCGCGCCCGACGGGCCCCGGCGCTATG
>NZ_BONC01000112.1 GCF_016862515.1 Asanoa iriomotensis | reverse complement strand
GTCGCCGGAGCCGGCGGCGGTGGCGTCGGCGGTGGCGCTGGCCCACCGCCGCGAGTGGGCGCAGGTGCTGGCGACGACGGCGCAGGCGTGCGGGGATCTTGATCTTGCGGAGGAGTCCGCGCAGGAGGCGTTCGCGCAGGCGCTGGTGGTGTGGCCGCGCACGGGGGTGCCGGACCGGCCGGGGGCGTGGCTGACGCAGGTGGCCCGCAACCGGGCGCGCGACGAGTTGCGGCGGCGGTCGGCTCTCCGGCGCCGGCTGCCGCTGCTGGTCACGGATGGTTTCGCTGTGGGCCCGGAGGCGGGCCTGGACGACGACCGGCTGCGGCTGATCTTCACGTGCTGCCACCCGGCCCTCTCACGGGAGGCGCAGGCGGCACTGACGCTGCGCCTGGTCTGCGGTTTGTCGACACCGGAGGTGGCCCGCGCGTTCCTGGTCTCAGAGCCGACGATGGCGGCACGCCTGACACGGGCGAAGAAGAAGATCGCGACGGCGCGAATCCCGTACCGGGCACCGTCGCCGGACCAACTCGGCGAGCGGGTGGGTGTGGTGCTGGAGGTGGTCCAGCTCATCTTCACGACCGGTCACACGTCCCCTGACGGTCCCCGCCTGCTGCGGCACGACCTGCTGGACCGGGCCCTGGACCTGGGTCGTTTGCTGCACCTGCTGATGCCTGGCGACGCCGCGGTGAGCGCGTCGCTGGCGCTGATGCTGTTGGTGTCGGCCCGGTCGTCGGCCCGCCTCTCGCCGTCGGGGCGATTGTTGCTGCTGTCCGAACAGGACCGGTCGCAGTGGGACACGGCGTCGATCGAGCAGGGCATCGCGCTGCTGGTCGAATCGCTACGCCGGGACGCACCCGGTCGCTATGCGCTGCAGGCGGCGATCGCAGCGGTCCACGCGGAGGCCCCGTCGTGGCCTTCGACGGACTGGTCGGAGATCGTGCGGCTGTACGACCTTTTGCTCGCCCAGTGGCCGTCGCCGGTGGTGGCACTGAACCGCGCGGTCGCACTCGGCATGCGCGACGGTGCTGTTGTGGGCTTGTCCGCGCTGGAGCCGCTGTCGACGGAGCCGGCGTTGGCGACGTATCCCTACCTGAGCGCCTCCCGGGCAGACTTCCTGCGGCAACTGGGTCGATGGACGGAGGCGGCTTCGGCGTACGAGGAAGCTTTGGCCCTGACGTCCAACGACGTCGAACGCGACTTCCTCCTCTCCCGCCTGGCCTCCGTCCGGCGTTAGGCGCGAACGGCAAGTCCACACCTGTCGCCTGCCATGGTTGGCGGATCGGTCGTGGACGAATCGTCAAACAGGGGCGACGCACGATCAAGCAACGGCCGCCGGTCGCGGCGAGGCTTGCCGGGTGACTTTGACGTCTGATGATCTTCGCCGGCCCGCAGTTGGCGTGGCCGGGCGCCCGACCCGGTCGCCGTGGTTCGCCGTCGGTGCTGTCGGTCTCGGCATTTTCGCGCTGGTGACCAGCGAGTTCCTCCCCGCCAGCCTGCTGCCCCGAATCGCCGCCGACATGGGCGTCAGCGAAGGCGTGGCCGGCCAGGCGGTCACCGCCACCGCGATCATGGGGGCGATCACAGCGCCGACCATCGCGATCGTGGTCCCGCGCCTGGACCGCCGGCGGCTCCTCGCCATCCTGATCGTCCTGGCCGTAGCGTCGGACGCGCTGGTCGCTGCCGCACCGTGGTACCCGCTCCTGCTACTCGGCCGCCTTCTCCTCGGCATCGCGATCGCCGGCTTCTGGGCGATGGCACTGGCCGTGGTCGGCCAGCTGGTCTCAGGCGACAAACTCGGCCGCGCGATGACGGTGGTCAACCTGGGCGTCTCGCTGGCGACAGTGACCGCTGTCCCGGTCGGCACGTACCTGGGCGAGGCCTGGGGCTGGCGCCCGGTCTTCTGGCTGGCCGCCGGCGTGGCGGTGGTGGCGGTCATCCTCCTGCTGGCCTGGGTACCGCCGGTCCCACCAGCCGGCGCCCCGCCCCTACGGGCCCTGGCGGACACGGCCCGCAGCCGCACGATGATCCTCGGCATGACCGCGGTGCTGCTGGTCGCGGGAGGCCACTTCGCGGCGTTCACGTACGTGCGCCCAGCCGCCGAACGCGTGCCCGGCATCACATCATCGTCGCTGGCCCTGCTCCTCACGATCTTCGGCATCGCGGCCTTCGTAGGCACGATGCTCGCAGGCCCGCTCGCCGACCGCCGCCTCCGCGTGGGCGTCCTGGTAGCCCCGCTCCTCATCGGCGCGGCGGTCGCAACGTTCGCGCTGGCATCCGGCACGTACACGCTGGTGGCGATAGCCGTAGCGGCGTGGGGTGTCGCCTTCGGCGGCCTACCGACGCTGGTCCTGACCTGGGTGGCCCGCGCGGAGCCCAACCGCCTGGAACCAGCCGGCAGCCTGGCCACCGCGATGTTCCAGGTAGCGATCGCCACCGGCGCCGCCGTGGGCGGGGTACTGGTGGACGCCTTCGACGTCCGCGCGGCCCTGCTCGTGGCCGCCGTCGCCGCCATCGCGGGCGGCGCCCTCTTCACCAGGGCACGGCGCGTCTGACCGCAGGTGTTGGCGGCGGCCGCGACCGACCTCGGGTCGCGACCGCCGTCACCACCATCACGGGGGCGCCCTCTTCACACGGCCCGCCGGATCTGACCTCACGCGCAGGTGGCGGCCGCGACCGACCTCGGGGCGCGACCGACGTCACCGCCGTCGCGGGCAGCGCCCCTGTTCACCACAGCCCGCCACCGTCTGACCTCACGCGCACGCGGCTGCCGCGCCCAACTGCGGGTCGCGACCGCCGTCACCACCCTCGCGGCGGCGCCCTCTACACCACGGCCCACCGGATCCGACCTCACGCGCAGGCGGCGGCCGCGACCCACCTCGGCGCGCGACCGCCGTCACCACCCTCGCGGCGGCGCCCTCTTCACCACGGCCCACCGGATCCGACCTCACGCGCAGGCGGCGGCCGCGAACCACCTCGGCGCGCGACCGCAGTCACCACCCTCGCGGGAGCGCCCTCTTCACCACAGCCCGCCACGTCTGACCTCACATGCAGGTGGCGGCCGCGCCGGACCCGACCGTCACCGCCGTCGCTGGCACAGTCTCCTCACCACCGCCCGCCGCGTCTGACCTCACGTGCGTGCGGCGGACGTCCCGTGCGCAACGACCACCATTTAGCCGAAAGGCCTGATCGGATCCTCGCCGCTGTGCCGCCACCGGGTCGGTGGCAGTCCGGCGTGCCGGCGGAAGGCACGGCTGAACGCGGCCTCGGACCCGTACCCGAGACGAACCGCAACCTCGGCGACGGTGACCTGGTCGGCCAGCAGCCGCTTGGCGTGCTCCATTCGGATCCGGGCGAGGTACCGCGCCGGCGAGTCGCCCACCGTCTCCCGGAACCGCTTCGCGAAAGCCGACCGCGACGCAAGCGCGACCCGCGCCAGCGTCTCCACGGTCCAAGGCGACCCCGGCGCGTCGTGAATAGCTTCGAGCGCGCGAGCAACGTCGCTATCTCGAAGTGGCACGGTCAGCAACGGCAAACTGCCACACCCGGACTCGACCCAGTTGCGAATGGCCGCCGCCGCGACGACGTTGGCAAGCTGAGTGACCACGGACCGTGCCCCGGGCCGATCCCCGCACGCCTCGTCAGCCATCGCCTCGATCAACGCGACAACGAGCGGCTCCCGGGCGGTGAAGCAACAGGCGACCAGCACGTCCGGAAGAACGGCGACAACCTGATCGGCGGTAGGCGACGCGGCGTCCATGTCCCCGGTGTGCACAACCGCCTCACCGCGAGCTACCAGCGAGTAGTCGCCACCTCGCGGGAGCAACAGGAAATCCCCGGTGTTGAGCTCCGCCCTGGTCGTCCCGCGAACATCGACCGCACCCCGAGCCACGAAATGAAACCGCATGCCACCGCCACGCACGGCCCGGCGCTCACCGCCGGCAAGGGTCTCCTTCTGGTACGCGCCCACCGACCAGCGGAGCCGTTCCAACACATCACTCAGATCGTCGACAGTCTGCGGCACAGTCACGACCGGTCCAGCGCACCCACCCCGGACCGCATTCCCACCGTGTCCTCCACCACGATCCGCGCCTTGCCGTCCGCACGACTCCGAAGCGCCCACCGCACAGACCACGTCGTGGCACGGCCGCCCAGACCATGCGGTGACCCGCCGCCGTGAGACACCGCGTAGAGCGTGCCGGACCCCGCCGGGCCAAGCCGACGCAGCGCAGGCCCCGAGCGCCACCAGCGACCCGCGCCGGATCCCGCCGCCCTACTCCGCCCAGACCACCCCGGGTCCCGCCGCGCAGACCCGCCCCCGGGTCCCGCCGCGCAGACCCGCCCCCGGGTCCCGCCGCCGCCCGGCGGCGGCGGGAACCCGGTTCGTGGGGTGGCGGCTTAGACCGCCGGTTTGGTCGTGTAGACCGTCGGGTCGCCCTGGATGAGCCAGATCTCGGGGTTGTTGATCGGTAGGAAGGACCGGTCGCCGCCTGGCTCTCTGGTCGTCGGGATCGAGTCGCCGCTGGGTAGGTGCATGATGAAGTTGACCGGCTTCGTGTCGTCGGTCAGCGGGATCGCGTAGTCGGCCCAGCCGTCGGCGGCCACGCCCGAGCGCGGCCACGGCTTGTCCCAGGCGACCTGCGCCAGGACCTCCGGTGCCACCGCGTCGCCCCACATGTGCAGGCCCCAGCCCGCCGCCGGTGGGTCGCCGTAGTCGCCCGCCGGGCGGTAGTAGTGGACCGTCGCCGACGTCGCGGGCGGACCGGCCGCGCGGACCCGGCGTGGCTCGGACGTGGCGCCCGGACCAGCCAGCCCGCCGGGTAGGAGCACCGCCCGGTATTCGACCGGTGTGTCCGCCGCGAGGTTGAGCGGGGTCAGGTCGTCGAACACCGTGTAGGCCGGCGACGACGAGTCGGTGCCGACCCGCGTCCAGGCGCCCGTGCCGATGCGGCGCTCGATCGCGACCACGTTCGTCGCCCGCTCGGGGTCGACGACCGCGCGCACCTCGACGGTCCCGCGGACACCGCTGCCCTCGGTCGGTGCCTCGATCGTGACCAGCGGAGCCGGCACGGTCGCCGACCGGACCGCCGACTCGCGGGTGTGGCCCTTGTTGTCGAGCACCACGGCCCGGTAGCGGACCGACGTGCCCGCCCGCACGTCGCTGACGTCGTCGAACACCTGGTAGGGCGCGTTGTCGTCGGTGCCGACCGGACGCCACGGACCACCGGCGACCGACGCGTAGAACGTGACCTCGTAGAACGAGGAGCCGCCCACGTCGGCGGTCACCTTGAGCCGGCCCCGCGCGCCCGGCGCCGGGGTCGGCTGTGCCAGGGAAACCGCCGGCGCGACGCGCGAGCCCGCCACCTTGTTGTTGGCCTGGTAGACCACCGCCGACAGCGGCGGCACCGACACCGTCAGCCGGCCGTCGTTGCCGGCGCGTAGCGTCTGCGGGCCCGTGCCGTAGACCTTCTTGAAGGTGTCCCGACCGGACGCGTAGGTCGGGATCGCCGCGGACGCCGCGCTCTCGCTGTTGTTGAGGGCGACGACATATTCGCGCTGGTCGCGGCGGTCGGTACGCGAGAACGCGTAGACGCCCGCACCCTCGCTCGCGAACCGGTGCTGCTGCGCACCGTTACGCAGGGCCGGATGCTGCTTGGTCAGCGCGGCCAGCCCACCGATCGACTCGTACAACGGATGTGTCGTGACGAAGTTGTCCTGAGCGTGCGTCGCGTCGGTGCCGAGCAGGTCGTCGTCGAGGTAGTCCGGCACCCTGCTGGCGAACAGCGTCTGCCGGGCGTCCTGGTCGCCACCCGGGCCAGTGAAGCCCTGCTCGTCGCCGTAGTAGATGACCGGGTTGCCGCGGGACAGGTACATCAGCTCATGGGCGAGCCGGTCCCGGGCCACCCACTCGGCGTCGGTCGCACCGGGGTTGTCGCCACGGACGAAGCCGCCGATGCGCCCCATGTCGTGGTTTCCGAGGAACGTCGGGAGTTGGTAGACGTTGGAGTCCGCGTCGGTGTACCAGTCGTCGCCGGCGAAGAACGTGCTCAGCGAGGCCGCCGACTGGCCGCGCGAGGCGAAGTTGCGGGCCGCCTCCTGGAACGGGAAGTCGAGCACCGACTGCATCCGGTCGCGGGTCGTGAACTGCGAGGTGAAGCTCTTCGTGGTGTCGAAGACCTCGCCGAACATGAAGAACTCGCGCTTGCCCTGGCGGTGGGCGTAGTCGAGGATCTCGGGACCGAACGCCTGCCAGAACGCGTCGTCGACGTGCTTCATCGTGTCGATCCGGAAGCCGTCGACCCCGAAGTCGCGGATCCAGGTCTTGTAGATGTCGATCATCCCGCGGACCACGCGCGGGTTCTCGGTGAACAGGTCGTCGAGGCCGAAGAAGTCGCCGTAGTAGGAGTTCTCGCCGACGAAGGTCGTGTCGCCGCGGTTGTGGTAGAGCGTGACGTCGTTGAGCCACGCCGGCACCTTGAGGTTCTGCTCGGCGGGGTCGAGCACCGGCTTGTAGGGGAAGGACGTCGCCGGGTCGAGCGCCGGGAACGAGGACTGGCCGGCGAAGTCACGGTCGTCGAACGTCTCGCCGGAGGCCGTGCGGTAGGGCACCGCGTCCTTGCTGACGTAGCCCCGCCGCGCGCCCTCCTCGTAGCCGATGACGTCGGCGGTGTGGTTGGTGATGATGTCGAAGTAGACCTTCATGCCCTTGGCATGGGCGGTGTCGATCAGCGCACGAAGGTCCTCGTTGGTGCCGAGGTGGGGGTCGATCTGGGTGAAGTCGGTGATCCAGTAGCCGTGGTAGCCGGCCGACGGACCGTCTTCGAGCTGGACCGCCTTGTTCTTGAAGCTGGGCGTCAGCCAGATCGAGGTGGTGCCGAGCCCCTTGATGTAGTCGATCTTCGAGCGTAGGCCCTTGAGGTCGCCGCCGTTGTAGAAGCCCTTACGGGTCGGGTCGAACCCGGACACCAGCGGATCGGAACCCAGGCCGCCCTGGTCGTTGGCGGTGTCGCCGTTGGCGAACCGGTCGGCCATCACGAAGTAGAAGTTCTCGTCGGTCACCGACTCGCGCAGCGAGTGGCGGGCAGGCAGGTCGCCGTCGCGACCGCCGGCGACCGCTGGAGTGGCGGGCAGCGCGGCCACGAGCAGCAGCGCGGCGACCAGACCGAGCGTGCGCCGGATGGATCCAGGTATGGACATCTTCCCCCCTCGGGCATCGACGGACGGGACGTTACCGAAGGGCTACGACATTGCAAGCGGGTGAATCAGATGGACATTTCAGGGGGTACGCGGGCGCAAACGTCCTCTTCAGACAGGAGCAGGCAACGATTGCCGGGAAACGGTGGGGTCTCCTTGACAGGATCGTTATCGATCGGCGGGCCCGTGGTGCCACGGCAGTTCCACCGCGTGCACCGGACGGCGCCCGGCCGCGAGCTCCGTGACGAGCCCGGCCAGCCCGTACGGAATGACCGTCTCGCCCGGAGTGACCAGCTCGGCCGGCGCCCACCAACGGTGTCCGGCGTGGAACGCGGCCTCGCCCTCGAGCATGCCGCCGGTGTCCGGCTGGAACGCCGCGACCCGCAATACGAAGAAGTAGTCGCGGAACAGCCCCCTGGCCCAGCCGAGGTCGGCAAAGCCCGCGATGTAGGCGACGGGCGGGCCGAGATCCGCCGGGGCGACGGCCAGCCCCAGTTCCTCGCCCACCTCCCGCGCCGCCGCCTCCGCCAGCGACTCGCCGGGCTCGACGCCACCACCGGGCGCGCACCACCCGTACTCGCCGAATTCGGACACATGCCGCCCGGCAAAGGCGAACCGCAACAGCAGCACGCGGAAGTCGCCGTCGAGCAGCAGCACCCGCGCGGCGCGGCGCTCCTCTCCACGCGGATCGGTCACGGACCGGCAGCCTAGCGACGCGCCGAAGATTTCTTCACCGCAATATCCCTGCACTCTCTGGACATCGCCTGAGCTGCCCATGCGAACATATGTTCGTGTCAGAAGGGACCATCCTCCACGCCGATCTCGACGCGTTCTACGCGTCGGTCGAGCAGCGCGACGACCCCAGGTTGCGGGGCCGTCCGGTGATCGTGGGCGGCGGCGTGGTCCTGGCGGCGAGCTATGAGGCAAAAGCCGCGGGGGTACGCACGGCAATGGGCGGCCGTGCGGCGCGGCAACTATGCCCCGACGCGATCGTCGTCGAGCCTCGGATGTCCGCCTACACGCGGGCGAGCAGAGCGGTGTTCGAGGTCTTCCGGCAGACGACGCCCGCGGTCGAAGGGTTGTCGATCGACGAGGCGTTCCTCGACGTCAGCGGTCTCCGGCGGATCGCGGGGCCACCGTCGGAGATCGCCGCCGGGCTGCGGCGGGCGGTGCGCGAGCGGGTCGGGCTGCCGATCACCGTGGGCGTCGCACGCACGAAGTTCCTGGCCAAGGTGGCGAGCGCGGTCGCGAAACCCGACGGCCTGCTGGTGGTGCAGACCGAGAAGGAGTTGCAGTTCCTGCATCCACTACCGGTCGAACGACTATGGGGCGTCGGCCCGGTGACCGCGGCGAAGCTCCGCGACCGCCGGATCTTCACGGTCGGCCAACTCGCGGGTCTCGGCGAGGCGACGCTGGTCTCACTGCTGGGCCGGGCTGCCGGCCGCCACCTCGACGCGCTGGCGCACAACCGCGACCCGCGCGCCGTGCAGACCGGCCGGCGCCGCGGCTCGATGGGCGCACAACGCGCGCTCGGCCGGGGCCCGCGGACACCGGCGGCCCTCGACGCGATGCTTGCGGGCCTGGTCGACCGGGTGTCCCGGCGGATGCGCGCGGCGGGCCGCACCGGCCGCACGGTCGTGCTGCGGCTGCGGTTCACGGATTTCACGAGGGCGACCCGCTCACACACGCTTCCCCGCGCGACGTCGCACACCCAGACGATCCTGGACGCGACGCGGCGCCTGCTGGCGACTGCGCTTCCGATGATCGAGGAGCGCGGCATCACGCTGATCGGCATCTCGGTGGGCAACCTCGACGACCGCTTCGTCCAGCTACCGCTCCCCTTCGGGGAGCAGGACGGGGTCGCCCTGGACGCGGCGGTCGACGCGGTCCGCGACCGCTTCGGCTCCGCCGCCATCACCCGCGGCGTCCTGGTCGGCCACGGCCCAGGATTGGAGATGCCCATGCTCCCTGACTGACCAAGGACGACCACCCACCCGGCTACGATCCATTGCCCACCTGACCCAGCAGCGTGGTCCCGGTTAGCCCGCGGGCGCGGGGACGCGGTGGCCCGGGATCGAATGGCAGCGGGAGCGGAGGCCGCCAGGCCGCAAGAGCGGAGGCCGCCGGGCCCAACGAGCGGAGGGCGCCAGGCCGCAAAGCGAGGCCGCCAGGCCGGGCGAGGCCGCCAGGCCGGGCGGGGCCGCCAGGCCGGGCGGGGCCGCCAGGCCGGGCGAGGCTCCAGCCCGGGCACGGCTCCAGCCCGGGCCGCCGGGGCCGCAGGCTCGCGGCCGGCAGGCCGGGGCGGCCAGGTCCGGCGGAGGGCCCTGGGGGTGCGGAGAGCCGCGGGACACGGACGGTCGACCGCCCCGCGTCGTCCCTGGTCAAACCCACCGAGCCGCAGCCAACACGTGGCCGTCACCACTGATCGCAAATTGCCCCATTTGTGGCGAGCCCGAGGATCGGCAGCGTAGCGTTCCGTAAGTGCTCGGTGACGATTTGGTGACCGCGCGGGAGTCCGATGCGCGCATCTCCGATGGACAGGAGCCGCGAGAGCTGGGGGCCGAGGAGCCCGAGGGGCATCAGCATCGCAGTGCCGTGGACGGGGTGGATGTGGCGCCGGTGCCGCGGGCCATGTTGCGGGACGCGCTCGGGAGTGGGGACCTGGTCGTGGCGCCGGGCTGCTACGACGTGGTCGGCGCGCGGGTGCTCGAAGCGGCCGGGATCGAGGCCGCCTATCTCACCCCGTTCGGGTTTCAGGCCGCCGACGCGCCCGCGCCGCACGCGCCGCACGATCCCTGGGAGCGGTATCTCGACCGGGCGCGGGAACTGGTCGACGCCGCCGGGCTGGCGGTGATCGTCGACGGGCAGGCCGGGCTCGAGGGCAACCGCGGTGCCGCTGAGCGGGCCGCCGACGCCTTCTCCGCCGGTGCGGCCGGGTTCGTGATCGAGGACCGGCAGGGCTTCGGGAAGGACCGGCCCCTGCGGACCATGGCCGAGGTCGGCAGGGAGATCGCGACCGTGCGCCGGGAGCTCGGCCGCGAGACCACCGTGATCGTGCGGACCGACGCCGTCCGAGACTCCCTCGACGACGCGCGGGCCCGCTGCGAGTCCTATCTGGACGCCGGTGCCGACCTGGTGCAGCCGTTGATGACGCGCTACCTCAACTACCCCGACACGCCGGCGGACCGCGAGCGGCGCATGTCCGCCTACCAGTTCCTGCTGGAGCGCGTACCCGCCGACCGGGTCGTCGCCCACTCACCCACCGGGCGGCACCTGCCGGTGAGCGAGGCCCGGCGGATGGGTTTCGGCTTGTACTTCATGTCGCAGCTGCTCATCGCGTCCGCCGTGACCGGGATGACGCACGAGATCGCGGCCGTGCTCGCCGACGAGCCCGGGCCCACCCCGCTGCTGACGCCCGAGGACCTGGCCACGCTGACCGGCGTCGGCCGCTGGCTGGAGAACAGATGGTGATGCGAGTGAGCGAGGCGAAGCGGTGGGCCCGGACCAACCTGTCCGGCTACATCCCGGTGATGTTCACGCCCTACACCGACACCGGCGCGATCGACGAGGCCGCGGTGCGCAACGACGTCGAGTACACGCTCCGGCTCCCCGGCGTCGGCGGCCTCTACGTCGGCTCCGTCTGGCAGGAATTCTGGCTCCTGACCATCGCCGAACGCAAGCGGCTCGCCGAGATCGTGCTCGACGCCGTCGCCGGGCGGGTGCCGGTCGCCGTCTCAGCCACCCACACCGCCCCCGACGACGCCGTCGAGCTCGCCTCGCACGCCGCCGAGTCCGGTGCCGGCATGGTCATGCTCTGGCCGCCGTTTTTCGGCCCCCGCGGCCCGAGCGGGGTGCTCGCCTTCTTCGACTACGTCCTCGGCCGCGTCCCGGCCCCCTTCGGGGTCTACAACACGAGCCTGCCCGAGATCGGCTACGAGATGGGCCTGCCGCTGCTGCGCGAGCTGGCCAACCGACCACAGATCGCGCTGCTGCTGGACGGCGCCGTCCGGCTCGACGTGTTCCTCGAAACCCTCGCGTCCATCGGCCGCGACGTCATGGTCACCAGCCCCGTCGAGGAGTACTTCCTGGTCGCCCGCATGCTCTATCCCGAGGTCGCCCCGGACGTCCTGATGGGCTCCAGCCGCGCGCTGTTCCTGCAGACGCCGCGGCAGCCCTACCTGCACGAGTTCTTCGTCGCCGTCGAGAAAGGACAGTGGCACGAGGCGCAGAAACGGCTCGACTGGATCATGCAGGCCGGCGACTTCGCGCACGGTTCCGTGCTGCGCGAGGGCAAGACGCCGCTCGGTCTGATCAAAGCCCTTCGCCGCGCGTACGGGCAGTCGGGCGGGACGCCGCGCGTACCCGTGCCGGCACCGAGCGAGGCCGAGGTCGGCAACGCGGTCTCGAACCTCCGCGCCGCCGGCATCGACCCGCTGTAAGAGCTACGACTCCTCGTACCGCGTCGGTGGGAATGGGTTGTCCGGGCTCAGCGGCCTGGTCTCACCCTCGTCCTCCTGCCGCGCGGCCACGCCCTCGATGTCCTCGATCTGCGCCGAGTCGCTCAGGTCCGTGGGCACGGGCTCGTCGGTGGCAGGCGGCACGTCGTCGGGGTCGTAATCGAGGGTGCCCGCGTCGACCTGCTCCTCCGCGGTGCGGCGCGCCAGCTCGTCGTCGTCGAGCCGCTGCGGCGCGCCACCGTGGAAACGCCGGTCCCGCTGGCCCTCGGCCGCCTCGGTGGTGAAGTCCTCTTCCCTAGCCATCCATCCAGTCTTACCCCGGACCAGGCCGGAGCGCCCCCGAAACGAGCGGCTCAGGCCGCCAGCGCCGCGTAGCGCCCCGCCGAGTCGACCAGCGAGTCGTGGGTGCCGGACTCGAGCACCCGCCCGCGGTCGACCACCACGATCTGGTCGGCGTTGCGGATCGTCGAGAGCCGGTGCGCGATCGTCACCGTGGTGCGGCCGCGGGCCAACTGGTCGAACGCCTGCTGGACCGCCCGTTCCGTCGACGTGTCCAGCGCGCTGGTCGCCTCGTCGAGAACCAGGATCTTCGGATCGCGCAGCAGCGTACGCGCGATCGCGATGCGCTGTTTCTCACCACCCGAGAACCGGTGCCCGCGCGAGCCGACGAGCGTGTCGTAACCCTCCGGCAGGTCGACGATCACGTCGTGGATCTGGGCCGCGCGGGCCGCCGCCTCGAGCTCGGCGTCGGTGGCCGACGGCTTCGCGTACCGCAGGTTCTCGCGGATCGTCGTGTGCAGCAGGTAGGTCTCCTGGCTGACCACGCCGACGATCCCGGCCAGGTCGGCCAGCCGCAGGTCGCGCACGTCGACGCCGTCGATCGTCACGCGCCCGACGGTCGGGTCGTACAACCGGGCGATCAACGCCGCCAGCGTGCTCTTGCCGGACCCGGTCTCGCCGACGAGGGCGAGCGACGTCCCGGCGGGCACGTCGAGGGAGACACCGGAAACTGCCGGAACTTCGCTGCCCGGGTACGTGAAGCTGACGTCCTCCAGGCGCAAATGCCCCTCGACCCGGTCCAGGGTGACGGGCGTGGCGGGGTCGTCGACCTCGACCGGCAGGTCCAGGTACTCGAAGATCCGCTGGAACAGCGCGAGCGAGCTGATCAGCGTGACACCCACGTTGAGCAGGCCCATCAGCGGCCGGAACAGGCCGCCCTGGAGGGCGGTGAAGGCGACCAGCGTGCCGATGCTGAGCACGCCACGGCTGAACGGCAGCCCCGCGCTGAGGTAGATGACGGCCGGGATCGCCGCGAAGATGATGCTCATCGAGGCCATCCGCCAGCGGCCGGCCAGCTCGGAGCGCAGCTCCAGGTCGATCAGGCGGCGCGACGAGGCGGTGAACCGGTCGACGAGCGCGGCGCCCGTGGACAGCGTCTTGGACAGCTGCGCGCCGCTGACCGACAAGCCCTCTTCGATCGTCACGTTGAGGTCGGCCAGCTCGCGTTGGCGCTGGTCGGTGATCGCGCGGCGCATCCGGGCGACCCGGCGGGTCAGCCAGATCGAGGGTGGCAACACGATCAGCGAGACCATCGAGAGCTGCCAGGAGAGCGCGACCATCGCGGCGATGGTGGCGATGGTGGTCGTGAGGTTCGAGGCGATGGACGTGGCGGTCGTGGTGACCACGGTTTCCATGCCACCGATGTCGTTGGTGATGCGGGACTGCACCTCGCCGGTCCGGGTCCGCGTGAAGAAGCCGACGGATTGGCGGTGCAGGTGGCTGAAGACGCTCGTACGCAATCGGTGCATGACCTTCTGCCCCACCGCGGTGGAGATCCAGGTCTGCACGACGCCGAGGGCCGACGTGGCTGCGGCCACGCCGATCATGCCGATCACCAGCCAGACCAGCAGCCGCAGGTCCTGCTGCGGGAGGGCATGGTCGATCACGGCACGGAGCAGGAACGGCGACGCCATCGCGATGATGGACGACGCCACGATGATCAGGGTGACGACGGCCAGGGGCCAGCGGTACGGCCCGAAGAGCCGCCCGATCCGGCGCAGCGAGACCTGGCGCGCCTGGGTCTTCTCGGCCTCGCTCGCGCGCTGGCCGCGGTCATGGGAAGGCAAGATCGGGTGTTCCTCCCGGGTGCGAATTGCTGAGGTAACCTCAACATGAGGCTACAACCAGATCTGTTGGTACGGTATTCCCCGTGGACGAAGGCGAGAGCCTCTCCGAGGCGTTCTGGGGCGTGGCCAGGCGCCTGCGGCACCTCAACCGCCAGACGATGGCCCCCTGGGACGTGACGCCGGCGCAATGGCGGGCGATCAACGTGCTGGTCGACCACGGCCCGCTGCGGCTGGGCGACCTGGCCGACAAGCTGCACATCGCTCCCCGCTCGACCACCGAGGTGGTCGACGACCTGGAACGGCGCGGCCTGGTCGAGCGCCACCCGGACCCGGCCGACCGCCGGGCCACCCTGGTCGCCCTGACCGGCGACGGCGAGGCCGCCGCGACCGCGATCCGCACGGCCCGCATCGCGGAGTCGGAACGCTTCTTCGGCTCGCTCTCCCCCGACGACCGCGACCACCTGAGCCGGATCCTGCACAACCTGGCCCGCGAGTAGCTGCGCTTTCCCGACAGTGCACGGGACAGCGGGGTGGGGACCGTCCACGATAGAGTCTCGCGCATGGTAGCGCTCCCAATCCGCCGCGTAGCGGCCATGCTGTGTTGCGCGGTGTTGACGGTCGCGTTCGCCGCCGCTTGTGGTGGCGACGAGCCGCCGGCGGACCCGCCGTCGACCGCGGATGAGGCGCCGGATCCTGAGGAGCGGTGCGGGTCCGGCCCCGCCGACGACATCTCGAAGGTCGTGCTGACCACGTCCGACGGCGTCGAGCTAGCCGCCGCCCGATTCGGCAGCGGCCCGCGCGGGCTCGTGCTGGTCCACCAACTCGGCAGCGACCTGTGCGGCTGGTTCCCGCACGCCAAGCGCTGGGCCGGCGAGGGCTACCAGGTGCTGGCGTTCGACCAGCGCTGCGACGGCCTCAGCGAGTGCGGCGGCCCGGAGCCCGCGACCGACGTGGTGGCCGCGGTGGCCGACCTACGCCGCTCGGGAGCACAGTCGGTGCAGCTGATCGGCGCGTCCCGCGGCGCCTCGATCGCCCTGGTGGCCGCCGCCCACCCCGAGACCGACGCCGACGCTGTGATTTCTCTGTCGGCACACGACCCCAGCTTCTCGGCGGCCGCCACCGCACCCGTCAACCCGGGCGACGCCGCCGCGGCCCTGAAGGTGCCGTTGCTGTTCGCCTGCACGGAGGACGACCCATACGCCTTCTGCGGCGATTCGGCCAAGGACTTCCTCGCCGCCGTGACGGTCACCGACCGCAAGGTGATCGAGCAGCCCGACAGCCGCACACACGGCTGGGACCTGCTCAGCACCATCGAGTCCGATGTAGACACCTTCCTGGCGGCACACGCGGGCTAGAACCGCGGCTGATCCCCCGATCGAGGGCCGGGCCTGGCGCCGAGGCCAGGCCGGCGGCGCGCGCCCGCCGACAAGGCCGCGGCCCGGCGCTAAAGCCAAGCCCGCGACGCGCGCACGGCCGACAGGGCCGTGGCCTGGCGCCGCGACCAAGCCTGCGGCGTGCCGCCAGCCGGCGGGGTCGTGGCCCCGGCCCGGACGGCCGTGACGACGAGCAGCCCGCTCATTCCGGCAGGCCCGCGATGTCTCGCCTGTGGTGTCCTCGTGCGGCCCTCGAAAGATTGCTGCGACCTGCGGACCGCGGTGGTCGTCCTAGCCCGTGGCGGCGAGGACGCGGTGCAGGAGGGTGTTGAGCTGGGTGGCTTCCGCGGCCGTGAGGCCCAGGGCGGCCGGGCGGTTCATCCGGGCGATGATCGGCCACGCGCGGCCGAGGAGGTCCTCGCCGGCCGGGGTCAGGCGCACCGAGAGCGGCTGACCGCGCCGCGGCGACGGGTGGGCGACCAGGCCGTCCGTGACCAGGCCGCGCAGCAGCGCGCCCATGCTCTGCGGGGTCACCCGCACCTGGCGGGCCAGTTCGGCCGACGACATGCCCGGGTTGCGGCTCAGCGTGGCCAGGATCCCGAACAGGTGCGGCTTCAGACCCACCTTGGCCAGTTCCGCGGTGAACACCCGGCTCAGCGCGTGGCTGGCCCGCACCACGGTCCAGGGGACGACGGAGTCGTCGTCGAAGTCCATGTCCAGTAGCCTAGGCAGACCGTAAGTTTCCTTACACCCCCGGGAGCGGCGACGACCATGTGGACCGAGTGGATCCTGCGGCACCGGCGCTTCGTCATGCTCGGCTGGCTCGTGCTCGCGGTGATCGGAGGCGCCCTCGCGCCGCGGGCGATCGACCGGCTCAGCTACGAGTTCAGCTTCCCGGGCCAGCCGGCCTACGAGGCCAACCAGAAGATCCACGACACCTTCGGTGGCGGCGGCGTGGACCCGCTCGTCGTCACGATCACCCTCCCCGAGGGTCGGTCTTTCGACGATCCAGGTGTACGCGACGAGCTCACCGCCGTGTTCGCGAAGCTGCAACGGCCGGGCTGGCGGGTCGCGTCACCGGACAACGTCGCCGACCCGGCCCCGTTCATGACCGACCGCACCGCGTACGCGCTGGTCTATCCGCCCTTCAATCCCGGACCCGGCCCCTATGCCGCCGTCCTGCCGCAGCTCGAAGCGGCCCTCACCGGCGCGACCGTCGCGGGCGCGCAACCGCTGGTCACCGGCGTCGACCCGCTCAACGAGAGCGGCGGCGGCTCCGACCGGCCGATCATCGTCGAGATCGCGCTCGGCGCCGGCGGCGCACTGATCGTCCTGGCGCTGGCGTTCGGCTCCCTGCTCGCCCTGGTGCCGCTGCTGCTGGCCGCGGTCGCCATCGCCACCACGTTCCTGCTGGTGCTGGCCCTGACCGTGGGTGTCGACGTGTCGTTCATCGTGCAGTACCTGGTCGGTCTCATCGGCCTCGGCGTCGCCATCGACTACGCCTTGCTGATCATCATGCGCTGGCGCGAGGAACGCGCCAACGGCGCCGACAACCAACAGGCCGTGCGCACGGCGATGGCCACCGCCGGCCGCGCGGTCGTGTTCAGCGGCGTCACCGTCGCCATCTCCCTGCTCGCGCTGATCGTGCTGCCGCTGCCGTTCCTGCGCAGCGTGGGCCTGGCCGGCCTGCTGATCCCGCTGGTCAGCGTGCTGGTCGCGGTGACCCTGCTGCCCGCGCTGCTGGTCTCGGTCGGCACCCGCCTGGAGTGGCCGCGCCGCCGGCTCCCGAAGACCGAGAGCCGCGCCTGGCTGTCGATCGGCCGCGCCGTAGTCCGGCACCGCTGGGTGTCCGCCGCGCTCGCCTCCGCCGCCCTGATCGCGCTCGCCCTCCCGGTCTTCGGCCTGCGCCTGGGCTCGCCCGAGTTGGCGGCGATCGCGGGCGGAGACAGCCCGGCCGCGGTCGGCTACCGCGACCTGACCGACGCCGGCCTGGTCGGCGTGCTGCGCCCGGTCGAGGTGGTGACCACCGACCCGGCGGCCGCCGCGGGGCGACTCGACGGGATCGAGGGCGTGTCGCACGTGGTCACCCCGACCGGCCCCGGTTGGACCGTCGGCGGCGAGCACCTGATGCCGATCCTGCTCGACGCCGACCCCGCGACGCCGGCCGGCGCGGACACGGTGCAGCGGATCGTCGCCGCCGCACCCGGCCCGGTGGGCGGCACGGCCGCACAGGACGCGGACGCGGTAGACGCGATCTACGGGGACAGCTGGTGGGTGCTCGCCCTGGTCGTCGTGATCACGTTCGCCCTGCTGGCCCGGGCACTCCGCTCGATCTGGCTGCCGATCAAGGCACTCCTGCTCAACGTGGTCTCGATCGCCGCCGCGTACGGCCTAACAGTCTTGATCTGGCAGGAAGGCTTCGGCAGCCAGGCGCTGTTCGGCGCGGAGTCCACCGGCTCGATCACGGTGTGGGTCCCGATCGCCGCGTTCTCGTTCCTCTTCGGACTGTCGATGGACTACGAGGTCTTCATCCTGTCCCGAATCCGCGAGGGCCACGACGCGGGCCTGTCGACGGACGAGGCGACCGTGCACGGCATCGGCTACACGGGCCGCCTGGTCACCTCGGCCGCCCTCATCCTGGTGCTGGCCTTCGTCGCCCTGTCCACGGTCCCGGTGGTCGACGTGAAGATCTTCGCGACGACGCTGGCGCTCGGCATCGCCCTGGACGCGACCATCGTCCGCGCGGTCCTGACCCCGGCCCTGGTCGCCGCCTTCGGCAGCGTCAACTGGTGGTGGCCAGGCCGAAAAACCAAGCAAGCCACGCACTCGGACGCACACCGCGAGGTCGCCAACCGCTGATCCTCGCGATAGACGCGCCGGCCCGCTCGCGCTCCCAGGCGGGTCGGCGCGGCGCGGCGCGGCTTGGCGCGGCCCGGCGGCGCGGCTTGGCGCGGCTCGGCGGCGCGGCTTGGCGCGGCCCGGCGGCGCGGCTTGGCGCGGCTCGGCGGC
>NZ_BONC01000111.1 GCF_016862515.1 Asanoa iriomotensis | reverse complement strand
CTAGCTCTTCGGGGAGTCGGCCAGGATGTCGCTGGCGGCGGTCGAGAGGAGTGACCAGGCCTCGTCGATGTGTGACTCCGTTGTCTGCGGCGCGCCCACCGCCAGGCGGAGGGCGTAGGCGCCATTGACCTTCGTGTGGGTCAGGTAGTAGCGGCCCGTCGCGTTGATTCGCTCCAGGAGCGACTCAGAGGCCGCGTCGCCCGCCCGCAGGCGGAAGCAGACCAGCGAGAACGGGTGCGGGGCCACGATCTCGAAGCGGTCGTCCGCCGCGACGTGGGTCGCGAAGCGCTGGGCCAGGGCGACGTGGCCGCGGATGTGGGCCTGCAGCCCGGCGGCGCCGTACCAGCGCAGGACGAACCACAGCTTCAGCGCGCGGAAGCGGCGGCCCAGCGGCACGCTCCAGTCGCGGTAGTCGATGACCGCGCCCGACTCCGTGGCCACGTTGCGTAGGTATTCCGGCATGACCGTCAGCGCCGACACCAGGGCCTCGCGGTCTGCCACCCAGAAGGCGTCGCAGTCGAACCCGGTCAGCAGCCACTTGTGCGGGTCGAAGCAGTAGGAGTCGGCGAGTTCCAAGCCCGAATGGGTCCAGCGCAGCTCCGGGCAGACGGCAGCCGCGCCCGCGTAGGCCGCGTCCACGTGCAGCCAGACGCCGAACTCCGCGCAGATCCGGCCGATCTCCGGCAGCGGGTCCACCGCCGTGGTCGACGTCGTGCCGATGGTGGCCACGACGACCGCGGGCCGGCAGCCTGCCGCCACGTCAGCCGCCAGGGCCGCCCGCAGCGCGGCCGGGCGCATCGCCAGCGTCGCCGGGTCGACCTCGATCTGGCGGACCCCGGTCTCGCCGATGCCGGCGATCCGGGCCGCCTTCTCGATCGACGAGTGGCCCTGGGTCGACGTGTAGACCGTGTAGCGCGAGCCGCCGATCCCGTCCGTGCGCCACGTGCCGCCGCCCGCCCGGTGCAGGCCCGCCAGCGTCGCCACCAGCGCCGCCGACGAGGCCGAGTCCTGGATCACGCCGCCGCCGGCCGACGTCGACCGGAAGCGCTCCGGCAGGTCCAGCAGCGACGCCAGCCAGTCGAGCATGACCGTCTCGACCTCGGTCGCCGCCGGGCCCGTGGCCCAGAGCATGCCCTGGACACCGAGGCCGGCACCGACCAGGTCGCCCAGCACGCTCGGCCCGGACGTGTTGGCCGGGAAGTAGGCGAAGAAGCCCGGGTGCTGCCAGTGCGTCATGCCGGGCAGCACGATCGCGTCCAGGTCGGCCCGCAGGCCCGCGAAACCGTCACCCTCCGCCGGCGGCCGGTCGGGCAGCCGCGCGGCCACCGCGCCCGGCGGGTCGGTGGGTCGCACCGGGAACGAGCCCACCGAGGACCAGTAGTCGGCGACCCAGTCGACCAGCTCGTGGCCGTGCCGGCGGAACTCGTCGGGTGTCATGTGCCCTGCCATGCACCGAGTCGATCAAGCATCACCCCCCGAACGCAACACGCTCCCGAAGAACTCCGCTATGTCGCCCGCCACCAGGTCGGGCTCCTCGGCCGCGGCGAAGTGGCCGCCGCGCGGGAACACCGTGCGCCGGCGCACGTCGTAGAGCCGGGCGGCCCACTCCGGCGGCGGCACCCCCTCGGGGACGAACTCGTTGGCGAACACCGCCGTCGCCGTGGGCACGGTCACCCGGTCGGCCGGCCCGATCGCGTCGGGATGCCACCGGTTGTCCCAGTAGTCCCGCATCGACGTGGTGATCGAGCCCGTCGCCCAGTAGACGGTCAGCAGCGTCAGGAGAAAATCCCGGCCGAACCGCGCGTCCACGTCACCGCCTGTGTCACCCCACGACCGCCACTTCTCCACGATCCAGGCCGCCAACCCCGCCGGCGAGTCGGTCAACCCGTAGCCCAGCGTCTGCGGCCGCGTGCTCTGGATCGACGAATAGCCCCGCTCCGTGCTGTCCCACGCCTCGGTGTGCCGGACATAGGCCTCCTCGGCCGCCGTCAGGGGCGCAGCCACGTGCGGCCAGACCTCCGGCGTCGTCAGGTGGATGCCCAGCATCCGCTCCGGCGCGGTCAACGCCATCCAGGTCGCCACACCCGCACCGAAGTCACCGCCGTGCGCCCCGTAGCGGGCATAACCGAGCGAAGACATCAGCCCGTGCCACAACCCCGCCACCCGGCTGTAGGTGACCGGACCCGCGGGCCGCGGCGTGAACCCGTAGCCCGGCAACGACGGCACCACCACGTCGAACGCGGGCCCCGACGCCGGATCGGTCAGCCGGTCGACCAGCGGCAGCATCTCCACGAACGCGCTCGGCCACCCGTGGGTCAGCACGATCGGCACGCCACCCCCACCCGCCGCCCGGACATGCACGCAGTGGATCTCGACCCCGTCGACCGGGACGACGAACTGGGCGTACGAGTTGAGCCGGCGCTCGGCGAAACGCCAGTCGAACCCGTCGGCCCAGTAGGCCAGCAGGCCGCGCAGATAGTCGAGATCGGTGCCCTGCTCCCACGGCGCACCGGGCGCGGCCGGCGGCCACCGGGTCGACCGGATCCGGTGACGCAGGTCGTCGAGCACGGCCTCGGGGACGTCGACGAGAAAAGGCTGCGGCATAGGCGGGAACCTACTTCTAGGGTGTGACAATGCCCGCCGTCCAGCTCACGCCGCTCGACGACGACCTCACGGAGCGCCTGCTCGCCGTGGCCGTCGCCGATGCCGACCCCACCGAGGTCATCCCGCCGGTCGACGGACCACCGGGCTGGATCGCCCGAAGGCAGCAGTTCTTCCGCGCCTTCCACCGCGAGCGCCAGCCCGGCCTCGCCGGGCCGCTGCGCACCGTCATGTACGCGATCACCACCGACTACCGAATCGTCGGCATGATCCGCCTGACCCTGGACGAGACCGGCCAGGAGGCGGAGGTCGGCATGTGGTTGGCCCGGTCGGCCCGCGGCCAGGGCCTGGCCACCGAGGCCCTCAGGCAGCTCCTCGACGAGGCCCGGCGCGCCGGCGCGCGTACCGTCAAGGCCGACACGACGCCCGAGAACCAGGCCGCGCAGGCGGTCCTGCGCCGCGTCGGCGCGGACCTAGTGGAAGAGAAGAGCAAGATCTACGCACGGTTGGAGCTCGACACGTGAAGGTCACCATCGTCACCGGCGGTTCCCGCGGCATCGGCGCCGCCACCTGCCGCCGCCTCGCGGCCGCCGGGCATGCCGTCGCCGTCGGCTACCGCAGCGACGCCGTCGCCGCCGCGACGGTGGTGGAGGAGATCACCGCGAGCGGCGGCCAGGCGCTCGCGATCCAGGTCGAGACCGCCGACGCCGCACAGGTAAAGACCCTGTTCGAGACGGCCGAGGCGAAACTCGGACCGGTGACCGGTCTCGTCAACAACGCCGGTGTCGGCAGCCGGATCGGCCGCTTCGTCGACCTCGACGAGCAGGACCTCCGCCGCGTCGTCGAGGTCAACGTCGTCGGCGCCGTCCTGTGCGCCCGCGAGGCGGCCCGCCGCATGACCGACGGCGGGTCGATCGTCAACGTCTCGTCCGCCGCCGCGACCCTGGGCAGCCCCAACGAGTACCCGCACTACGCCGCCAGCAAGGCCGCTGTCGACGCCCTCACGCTGGGTCTGTCCAAAGAGCTGGGCCCGGAGAAGATAAGGGTCAACACGGTGCAACCAGGGGTCATCTTCACCGACTTCCACGGCACCCAGAGCGGCGAGCCCGGCCGTGCCGACCGGGTCGGTCCGAGTGCCCCGCTGGGCCGCGCCGGCTACCCCGACGAAGTCGCCGCGGCCATCGCCTGGCTGCTCAGCGACGATGCGTCCTATGTGACCGGAGCGACCATCCGCGTCGCCGGCGGGAGATGACGTTACTTAAACGTTACATGCAAATACATCGCGCAAGTCTTGTCTTCCCCTTGATCCACAAGGGTTAATCATCAGGCAGCGATCAATCCACCTGGGCGTTCGGTCTTCGGCGAGCCGAGCACCCGGGCCGTCACCGCGTGCGGAGGAGTGCCTTCGTGTCCGTCCATCGCCGAACATTCAAGAGAACCCTGATCAGTCTCGGGGCCAGCCTGGCCCTGGTCGCCGGCGTCCTCGTCGCCGGCCCCGCCCCCGCCAGCGCCGCACCGGCGCCCGGCGCGCCGTACAACGTCCTGGTCTTCTCCAAGACCGCCGGTTTCCGGCACGACTCGATCCCGGCCGGCATCGCGGCGATCCAGCAGTTGGGTGCCAACAACGGCTTCTCGGTCACGGCCACCGAGGACGCCGCCGCGTTCAACGACGCCAACCTCGCCAACTTCGCCACCGTCGTGTGGCTGTCGACCACGGGTGACGTGCTCAACACCGACCAGCAGGCGGCGTTCGAGCGCTACGTCCGTGCCGGCGGCGGCTACGTGGGTGTGCACGCCGCTTCCGACACCGAGTACGACTGGGCGTGGTACGGCTCGCTCGTCGGCGCCTACTTCTCGGCGCACCCGAGCAACCAGAACGCCACCATCAAGGTCGAGGACCCGGCGCACCCGTCCACCGCGGACCTGCCGGCGGAGTGGAACCGCTTCGACGAGTGGTACAACTTCCGCACCAACCCCCGCGGCACCGTGCACGTGCTGGCCAGCCTCGACGAGACCAGCTACTCGCCGGGCTCCGGCGCGATGGGTGCCGACCACCCGACCGCGTGGTGCCAGGACTACGACGGCGGCCGCTCCTGGTACACGGGCAGCGGACACACGCAGGAGTCGTACGCCGAGCCGAACTTCCTCAACCACCTGCTCGGCGGCATCGAGACCACCGCGGGCGTCGTCGACGCCGACTGCTCGGCCAGCAAGACGAGCAGCTTCGAGAAGGTGACGCTCGACAGCAACACCCAGAACCCGATGGAGCTCGACGTGGCTCCCGACGGCCGGGTGTTCTACGCGGAGCGCGACGGCCGGCTCCAGGTCATCTCGCCGACCACCGGCCTGACCACGACCGCGGCCACACTGGACGTGTTCACCGGCAACGAGGACGGCCTCATCGGCGTGCGCCTCGACCCGGACTTCGCGACCAACAACTGGATCTACCTCTACTACGCGCCGGACGGCGGTGCGCCGCGCAACTACCTGTCGCGGTTCACGGTCAGCGGCAACACCGTCGACCTGGCCACCGAGAAGGTGGTCCTCCAGGTCGACACCCAGCGCAACACCTGCTGCCACGCGGGCGGCAGCATGGCCTTCGACAGCGCCGGCAACATCTACCTGGCCACCGGTGACAACACCAACCCGTTCGAGTCCAACTCGTTCAGCCCGATGGACGAGCGGCCGGGTCGCCAGGACTTCGACGCGCAGCGCTCCTCCGCCAACACCAACGACCTGCGCGGCAAGATCCTGCGGGTCCACCCGGAGGACGACGGCTCGTACACGATCCCGGCCGGCAACCTGTTCCCGGCCGGCACCGCGCAGACCCGTCCCGAGATCTTCGCGATGGGCTTCCGCAACCCGTTCCGGATCGGCATGGACCCGAAGACCGACACGCTGGTCGTCGGTGACTACGGTCCGGACGCCGGTGCCGCCGACCCCAACCGGGGCCCGGAGGGCACCGTCGAGTGGAACATCGTGGCGCAGCCCGGCTTCTACGGCTGGCCCTACTGCCACGGCAACAACTACGCGTACAACGACTTCACGTTCCCGAGCGGACCGAGCGGGCCGAAGTTCAACTGTGCGGCGATCGTCAACGACTCGCCGAACAACACCGGCCTGCGCAACCTGCCGCCGGCGATCGCACCCACCATCGACTACGACTACAGCGGCAACCCGCTGTTCCCGGAGATCGGTGGCGGCGGCGCGCCGATGGGCGGCCCGGTCTACCGCTACGACGCGAGCAACACGTCGGACCGCAAGTGGCCCGCCTACTACGACGGCAAGGCCATCTTCGGTGAGTGGAACCAGAACAAGATGTACACGTTCCAGCTCACCGACGACGCGCACGGCCTGGTCGACATCAACCAGCTCCTGACCGGGATGACGTTCCTGCGCCCGATGGACTTCGAGTTCGGGTCCGACGGCGCGCTCTACCTGATCGAGTGGGGCAGCGGCTTCGGCGGCAACAACGACAACTCCGGGATCTACCGGATCGACTACGTGGCGGGCGACCGTGCCCCGATCGCGGTCGCGACGGGCACCCCGACGAGCGGTCCGTCGCCGTTGACGGTCCAGTTCTCCAGCGCCGGGTCCCGTGACCCGGACGAGGAGGAGATCACCTTCGCCTGGACCTTCGGCGACGGTGGCACCTCGACCGATCCCAACCCGACACACACGTACACGGCGCCGGGCAACTACACCGCCCAGCTCACCGTGACGGACCCGGGCGGGCGGACCGCGGTGGCCAACGTGCCGATCACCGTGGGCAACACCGAGCCGACCGTGTCGATCACGTTCCCGCCGGACGGTGGCTTCTTCAACTGGGGCGACCAGGTCGAGTACACGGTGACCGTGACCGACCCCGAGGACGGCACGATCGACTGTGACCGGGTGAAGCTCCAGTACTACCTGGGTCACGACGAGCACGCCCACCCGCTGCAGAGCCAGACAGGCTGCACGGGCAGCATCCAGACCTCGCTCTCGTCCGGGCACGGCGCTGACGCCAACGTGTTCGGCGTGTTCGAGGCGACCTACACCGACGGTGGCGGCGCCGGCGGGGCCAACCCGCTCACCGGCCGCGACATCGAGCAGCTCCAGCCCAAGCGCAAGCAGGCGGAGTACTTCTCGGCGACCGGCCGGGCACCCGACGGCATCGGCGGCGGCGACCCGGGCGTGCAGCGGGAGACCACCGGCGACACCCAGGGCGGCTTCCAGAACATCGGCTTCATCGAGGACGGTGACTACTGGACGTTCGACCCGGCCAACCTGACCGGCATCTCGGGGCTCCGCTTCCGCGTCGCCTCGGCGACGAGCGGCGGCCGGATCGAGGTCCGTTCGGGCGCGGTCGACGGCACCCTGGTCGGCACGGTCGACGTGCCGGGCACCAGCGGCTGGCAGTCCTACGTGGACGTCACGCTGCCGGTCAGCAACCCGCCGACCACCAGCGGGCCGCTGTTCTTCATCGCCCGCAACCCGGCCGGCAACACGGGCCAGGGCTCGGTGTTCAACGTCAACTGGGTCGACTTCCTCGGCCGCGGCGTGACCGACAACGCGCCGCCGGTGGTCACCGCGTCCGGCAACCCGACGTCCGGCACCACGCCGCTGGTCGTCGAGTTCAGCGGCACGGCGACCGACGAGGAGGGCGACAACCCGCTCACGTACGCCTGGGACTTCGGTGACGGCACGACGGCCAACACGGCCAACGCGTCGCACACCTACACCCAGCCTGGCACGTTCACGGCCACGCTGACCGTGACCGACAGCCGCGGTGCGGCGGCGTACGCGACGGTGCCGATCCGGGTCGAGGCTCCGAACACGTCCTGCTTCGGGGCGAACTCGGACAACTTCGACGGCACAGCGCTGGATCGCGACCGGTGGACCACGATCGTCCGGGAGAACCAGACGTACTCGGTGGCCGGTGGCGCCCTGCGCCTGCCGACCCAGGCGGCGGACCTCTACGGAGCCCGCACCGACGCCGGCAACATCGTGCTCCAGCCGACCCCGGCGGGCCCGTGGCAGGCGACCACCAAGGTCACCGTGCCGATCACCGGCAACTACCAGCAGGCGGGCCTCGTCGTGTACGGCGACGACGCCAACTGGGCCAAGGTGGACTTCCTCTTCGCCGACTACCGGCGGGTGGAGTTCATCCGGCAGACCGCCGGCACGCCACGCAACGAGGCGGCCGACAGCACGCCGGTGACGGCGACGGGCGACACGGTGTTCCTGCGCCTGATCTCCGACGGCACGAACCTGACCGCCCAGTACTCCACCGACGGCGTGACGTTCACGCCGGCCGGCCGGAGCGCCGCGCTGGCCGGGATCAACAACCCGAGGATCGGCCTGTTCGCGCTCAACGGCGGCACCGGTGCGCCGGTGGTCAACGCTGAGTTCGACTGGTTCCAGATCACGCCGGACGAGGCCGGTGCCGAGGTCGAGCCGAGCGACGAGTTCACCGGCACAGCCCTCGACAAGTGCCGCTGGGACGCGGTCGTCCGCGAGGACAACACCGCCTACCAGGTCGCCAACGGCTCGTTGACCATCAACGTGCCGAACGGTGACATCTACACCGGCAACAACACCGGACCGACCAACTTCATCCTGCAGAACGCGCCCGCGGGCGACTGGACGCTGGAGACGAAGGTCGACGGCAGCCAGCTCAACGAGCAGTACCAGCAGGGCGGCCTGATGGTGTACGGCGACGACGACAACTACGTCAAGTTCGACTACATCGTCGACAACACCGCCGGCCAGCCGGTGGCGCGGCGGATCGAGTTCCGCAGCGAGATCGCCAGCGTGGTGCAGAACCCGCAGCCCCAGGTCACCAACCTGACCCAGGGCATCTGGCACCTGCGCCTGGTCAAGGCGGGCGACACCTACACGGCGTCGTACTCCGCCGACGGCACCACCTGGACGACGTTCCCGGAGACGCTGACCAACGCGGCGATGTCCGCGCCCAAGGTCGGCCTGTTCAGCCTCGGCGCGGCACAGACCGCGTCGAAGCCGATCTCCTTCGACTACTTCCGCGTCTCGACGGGCGGGCAGGAGCCGCAGGACACCACGGCGCCGGTCACCACGGCCGCCGTGGCGGGGACGGTCACCAACGGCTGGCACACCGGTCCGGCGACGGTCACGCTGACCGCGGCGGACGAGACCGGTGGCAGCGGGGTGGCGAGCACCGAGTACCAGCTCGACGGTGCGAGCACCTGGACCGCCTACACGGCGCCGATCGTTGTCACGGGTGACGGGCCGCACGAGGTGCGGTTCCGCTCCACGGACGAGGCCGGCAACGTCGAGGCGTCCAAGTCGGTCGCGCTGAAGATCGACACCACCGCACCGGTGACGGCGGCGACCTTCGCGCCGGCCACCGACGACGGCTGGCACAACGGCGCCGTCCCGGTCACGCTGACCGCGACCGACGCCGGGTCCGGGGTGTCCAAGGTGGAGTACGCCCTCGACGGCGGCGCCTGGACCCCGTACACCGTGCCGGTCGACGTCACCGGCAACGGCCAGCACGAGCTGCTCTACCGCGCCACCGACACGGCCGGCAACGTGGAGACGCTCAAGTCGGCGATCATCAAGATCGACGGTGACAAGCCGACGGTGATCATCGGCGGCCTCGCCGACGGCCAGCTCTACGGCGACAGCCAGGACGTCCGCGTGACGTACCAGGCGGTCGACCCGACCTCTGGCCTGAAGAGCGTGGTCGGCACCCTCGACGGCGCGGCGTACCCGGCCAACAAGCTGCAGGCCATGTTCGAGCTCCCGCTCGGCCTGCACACGCTGACCGTGACCGCGACCGACAAGGCCGGCAACGTCACCACCACCGATGTCCGGTTCTACGTCACGACGTCGTTCCGCGACATGCAGTTCCTGCTCGACCGCTTCAAGGCGACCGGTTGGCTGACGCAGAAGGCGCACAAGCAGCTTGGAGCCAAGCTCCAGACCGCGCGCGATGCGGAGGCGAGCGGCAACGACACCAAGGCGATCAAGGCGCTGCGTGAGCTGATCACGCTGGCCAACAACGCCAATCTGGTGCCGAACGCCGAGGTCAGGGACGTGGTGGTGCGCGACGCCAACGCGATGATCGTCCGCCTCGGCGGCACGGCCAGCGCGGCGGCGACCAAGGCCAACGACGGCAAGTCGCTGAAGGGAGCCGGGCGCGTCGCCGGCGACCCGGCGCGGCAGGTCGCCGGCGGACCGTTGAACTAACCAGGTAAAGGGGATCCGGGATGAGCGTCATGCGGCGACTGGTGGTCGCGGTTGTCTCCGCCGCGCTGCTGGCGCTCGTCCCGGGCCTTCCGGCATACGCACACGACGGACCCGTCACGCTCGACGTCGCCGGCGACGGCGCGGGGGGCGTGACGGTCCGCGCGATCTTCACGAAGGACAAGCACCCGGTCGAGACCGGCGTGAGCCTGGTGCTGACCGGGACGGGGGAGGACGGTCGCACGGTCGGCCCGATCCCGCTCGCCCCGTCCGCGGAGGGTCAAGGCTTCTACACCAGCGGTCCGGTGCTCACCCCTGGCTCGTGGGACGTCACGGTGACCGCGCCCAACCCGCACCCCGGCAAGGCGTCGGTCAAGGTCCAGGCCCAGGTGGCACAGCAGATGCCGCCACCGGCCGGCACCGCCGGCGACGAGTCGCCGACCGGCAGCTTCGCCTGGCTCTGGTGGCTGGGCGGCGCCGTCCTGGTCATCCTGATCCTGGCCGCCATCGCCCAGTCCCGCACCAAGGCGAAAGCCCGCGTCTAGGCCCGCCCCGCCAACCGTTGACCCGTACCCCAGGGTCCGGGTTTAGCATCTCGCTCATGCGGGTGGGGGAGCTGGCACGCCGGACGGGCACGACCATCCGCGCCCTGCGCTACTACGAGTCGGTCGGGCTGGTCGTGCCGCGGCGCCTCGGCAACGGCTACCGCGAGTACGACCCGATCGCGGTCCGCATGGTCGCCCAGATCCGCGAGCTGATGACGCTCGGGCTCAGCGTGGAGGAGACCCGCCCGTTCGTGGAGTCGATCGCCGCCGGCTCCGACGACGCCGACGTGTGCGCCGCGGCGGTCGCGACGTACCGCGGCACGATCACCGCCCTCCAGGAACGCATCGGCAAGCTGACCGCGCAGCGCGACGCCCTCGACGCCCGCCTCGACGCGGCCGCCGGTCGGGTCGTGACCAGCGGCCCGGCGCCCGCCGCGGACCCGCACCGGTTGGTCGGCCGGACGCTGCCGCGGACCAGCTTCTACGCCACCGACGGCCGGCCCGTCGACCTCGGCGCCCTGGGCCGGGGCCGCAGCGTCATCTTCGTCTACCCCCTCACCGGCCGGCCCGGCGTCGACCTGCCGAACAGCCTGCTCGAGGTGCACGGCGCGCTCGGCGGCACCGAGCAGCCGGCCTGGTTCCGCGACCAGCACGCCGAGATCCGGGCCGCCGGCGCGGAGCGCGTCTACGGGCTGTCGGCGCAGTCGACCGGCTACCAGCGCGAGCTCGTGCACCGGTTGCGGCTGCCGTACCCGCTGATCCCGGACCCGCGCCTGACCCTGGCCGCCGCGCTCGGGCTGCCCACCTTCACCGCGGGCGACATGACGCTCTACGAGCGCCTCACCCTGATCGTCGCCGACGACGTCATCGAGCACCTCTTCCACCCCATCCTTCGTCCCGCGTCACACGCGTTGGACGTCCTGCGCTGGCTCACCAAGAAGCGCGGCTGACCTACGCCGTTCCGGTTGTCCGCGGCCTGCCGCGGGCAGACGATCGGGGAGTGACCGCCCGGGACGTCGCGGCGCTGCACAGCGTTGCCGAAGAGCTGGCCGGTGAGCTGCTGGCACGGCCGTTGCTGGAGCGCATCCTGAGCCGGTGCACCGAGCTGCTCGGCTGCGACGCGGGGTCGATCTCGAGCGTCGACGAGGCCGCCGGCACCTACCGCAAAGAGGCCGAGATCGGCGTCACGTGCCAGTCCGGGCGCGTCTTTCCGCTGTCGGAGGGCATGACCGGCGAGGTCGTACGGCGGCGCGGGCCGGTCTGGTTCGACCGGTACGCGGACGTGGTGGGCGGCCACCTCGACGACGCCGAGAGCGAGCAGGCCGTCATCGGGGTGCCGATCGAGTGGCGGGGCCGCATCATCGGCGCCTGCGTGGTGTTCGGCCGGCCGTTCGACGCCGACGACGCCGAGCTGCTGCGCGGGTACGCCCGGCAAGCCGCGGTGGCGCTGGTCAACGCCAACTCGCACGAGGCCGCCGAGGAGCGCGCCCGCCTGCAGGCCGCGGGCGCGGAACGGGAGCGCCTCCTCGTCGAGGTGCAGGGCCTGCTCGACAAGGGCCTCGTCGACCTGAACGCCGCGCTCGACCAGGCCGAGCGGGTCGCACCGGACGTGATCAGTGCGCATCTGCGCCGCGCCCGGGCCGAGGCCGAGAGCACGATGACCGAGGTGCGCCGGTCGCTGGGCGCCGCCGGCCACTCACCGCTGGAGGACCGGACGCTCGAGGACGCGCTGCGCGACGAGCTCGCGTGGGCGCAGCGGGCCCGCGGCGCCGACGCCCGCCTGGTGATCGCCGGCGCGCCCGTGCCGCTGGACCGGGCGCTGGCCGAGCACGTGCTGAGCGTGGCGCAGGAGGCCCTGTCGAACATCGTGCGGCACTCCGGCGCGTCCACGATCCGGCTCGGCCTCGTCTACAACTCCGCGGCCCTGGCGCTGCTCGTACAGGACGACGGTCGTGGTTTCGAGCTCGCGCCCGACGACCCCGGCCTCGGCCTGCCCCGGATCGCCGAGCTGGCCAGCAGCGTCGGCGGGTCGGCCACCGTCGAGTCCGTGCCCGGCTGGGGCACCAGCGTGCGGGCCGGGTTCCCGTACCAGCGCCCGACCGGCACCGACCCCGAACGCGTCGAGGTGCTGGTGGTGGCGGCCCAACCGCTGACCCGCGCCGGCCTGTCGCGGCTGCTCGCCTGGTCGGGCGAGACCGTGTCCGTGGTCGGCGAGGCCACCGGAGCCGACGCGCTGTCCACCATCCACGCCCAGGTCGTGGTGGTGGGACCCGACCTGCCCGGGCAGGCCGAGCTGATCGGGCGGATCACGGACGCGGACGGCGGGCCGGCCGTGGTCGCCATGTGCGCCGCGGGCGATCACCGCGCGGTCGCCGAGGCGCTGCTCGCCGGCACGCACGGCTGCGTCGAGGCCACCGCCGACGGCCCGACGCTGGCCAGGGCGGTCGTCGCCGCCTCGCGCGGCGAGTCGCTGGTGCCGGACACCGGCGTCTGGGCGGGCCGGCTCACCAGGGAGGCCAACCCGGCAAAGCTGACACCCCGGGAGATGGAGGTGTACGCGCTGCTCTGCCAGGGCCTGTCCGACAAGATGATCGCCGCCCGGCTGACCATCGCGGTCAAGACCGTGGAGAAGCACGTCGGCGCCGTGCTACGCAAGACCGGTGCGCGGGCCCGCGGCGAGCTGATCGCCCGCCGACGGTAGGGACGTTACCCATCCCGTGCGGGTGGTTTCCCTGATGCTGGGCCCCCGGTCGCGCTTCTAGCGTTCGCCGTATGGGTGTGGTGACGCTGAAGGAGATCGTCGATCCCGCGATGCGCGACGGCTACGGCGTACCCGCGATCAACATCGTCAACGACCTGACGCTGGAGAGCGTGCTGGCCGGTGCGGTCGAACGCCGGTCGCCGGTGATCATCCAGACGTCGGTGAAGACGGTGAAGTCCATCGGGTCCGACACGCTGTACGCGATGTGGAAGGCCATGACGGCCGGCATCGAGGTGCCGGTCTGTCTCCACCTCGACCACTGCCCGGAACGCGCGGTGATCACCGAGTGCCTCGACAAGGGCTGGAACTCGGTGCTCTTCGACGGGTCGACCCTCCCGGTCGAGGAGAACCTGCGGCAGGTCATCGAGGTGGTCGCCGAGGCACGGGCGCACGGCGCGCACGTCGAGGGCGAGATCGAGGCGATCAAGGGTGTCGAGGACGACGTGGGTTCAGACGAGGAGTCCAAACGGCAGTCGCTGGACGTCTCCGTCAACTTCGTCGAGACGTCCGGGGTCGACGTGTTCGCGCCGTCGATCGGCAACGCGCACGGGGTCTACTCGAAGACGCCCCAACTCGACGAGCAGCGGGTCACCGACCTCGTCGAGGCGACCGGCGTGCCGATCGCGCTGCACGGCGGCACGGGACTGACCGACGAGCAGTTCAAGGACCTGATCGCCCGCGGCTGCGCGAAGGTCAACGTGTCGACGGCGCTCAAGGTCACGTACATGAAGTCGAACCTCGCCTTCCTCAAGGAGACCGAAGAGAAGGGCAAGTGGGACCCGCCGTCGCTGTTCCGGCACGTCGCGGCCGACGTCACCGCGATGGCCGAGGGCTACGTCGACCGGTTCGGCAGCGCGGGGCGGGCCGCATGACCGCCCTGATCTTCGACTGCGACGGCGTGCTGGCCGACACCGAGCGCCACGGGCACCTGCCCGCGTTCAACCAGACGTTCGAGGAGTTCGGCCTCCCGGTGCGGTGGAGCGAGGAGGAGTACGGGCGCAAGCTCGCGATCGGTGGCGGCAAGGAGCGGATGAAGAGCCTGCTGACGCCCGCGTTCGTCGCTTCCGCTGGACTGCCTACCGACCCCGAGGGGCAGGCGGAGGCGGTGGCCGCCTGGCACAAGCGGAAGACCGAGATCTACACGGCCATGGTCGCGGCCGGCAAGCTGCCCGCCCGGCCGGGCGTCGCGCGGATCGTCGAGGAGGCGCACTCCGCCGGCTGGCCCTTGGCGGTCGCCTCGACCTCGGCGGAGAAGGCCGTGCGGGCGGTGGTGGAGCATGACGTCGGCTCCTCGCGGGCCGCGGACTTCACCGTGCTCGCCGGCGACGTCGTGCCGCACAAGAAGCCGGCACCGGACATCTACCTGCTCGCGCTGTCGCGGCTTGGCCTGTCGCCGGAAGAGGCGGTCGTGGTCGAGGACTCCCAGAACGGGCTGGAAGCGGCGCGCGCTGCCGGGATCCCCTGCGTCGTCACGGTCAACGGCTACACGAAGGACGAGGACTTCACCGGCGCGGCGTTCGTCGTCGACTCGCTCGGCGACCCGGGTGCCCCGCCGATCCAGGTGCTCGCCAATCACAGCCCGGCTCAGCCCGGCGCGTATGTGACGCTGGCCGATCTCGCGGCCGTCGAGGGGGACAAGGGATGACCGACAAACTGCTGCCGCCGGTCGAGTTCGTGGTGCTGACGATCGCGAAGACGGCTGTCGCCAACGAGAAGTACTTCGGTGAGCTCGACGCCGTCGTCGGCGACGGCGACTTCGGCTACTCGCTCGCGCGGGGTTTCGAGCTCGTCGTCCGGGACTGGGACACCTTCGACCGCACCGACACCTCGACGTTCCTGCGCAAGGTCGCGGTCGTCGTCACCGGTCGCGTCGGCGGCACCTCGGGACCGTTGTGGGGCACGGCGTTCATCCGCGCCGCTTCGGCGGCGGCCGGAAAGACCGAAGCGGACGGTGCGACCGCCGTGGCGATGCTGCGGGCGGCGATCGAGGGCATCGCGGCCCGCGGCAACGCCAGCCTGGGCGACAAGACCCTGCTCGACTCGCTCTCCCCGGCCACGGACGAGATCGAGCGGCAGGTGGCGGCCGGCAGCGACGGTCCGACGACGGTACGGGCGGCCGCCGGCGTGGCCCGCGCCACCGCGGACGAGACCGCCAAGCTGCAGGCGCGCCGCGGACGGCAGGCGTACACGGGCGAACGCAGCATCGGCAGCGTCGACCCGGGAGCGACCGCGGTCGCCGTGATGTTCGAAGCCCTGGCCGAGACCTGGCCCGCCGGATTCTGAAAGGGAGCGTCATGAAGAAGTTCGTCAACGACCCGAACCAGTACGTCCCCGAGATGCTCACGGGCATCGCGCTGGCCAACCCGGACACGCTCCGGTACGTGCCGGAGTACAACCTGATCATGCGGGCGGACGCGCCGAACGACAACAAGGTCTCGATCATCCAGGGCTCGGGCTCAGGGCACGAGCCGGCCCACGTGATGAGCGTCGGCAAGGGCATGCTCGACGCCGCCTGCCCGGGGGACGTCTTCTCCGCGCCGCCGATGGACTACGTGCTGGAGACGAGCAAGATGCTCGCGTCGCCCAAGGGCGTGCTCCACCTGATCAACAACTACACGGGCGACCGGATGGCCTTCGACATGGGCAAGGAGATGGCCGAGGCGGAGGGCGTACGGATCGAGACGGTCCTGGTCGACGACGACGTCGCGGTGTCGGACTCCACGTACACCGTGGGTCGTCGGGGTGTGGCGGGCAACTTCTTCGTCATGAAGGTCGTCGGCGCGGCGGCCGAAAAGGGCGCCGAGATCGACGAGCTGGTCCGCCTGGGCGACAAGGTCAACTCGGTGACCCGCACGATGGGCATGGCGCTGACGTCCTGCACGCCGCCGGCCAAGGGCTCACCCCTGTTCGACCTGGGCGCCGACGAGATGGAGATGGGCGTCGGCATCCACGGCGAGCCGGGCCGCCGCCGGGAGAAGCTGCACAACGCCAACGAAATCGTCGACGAACTTCTGGACGCGGTGGTCCCGGACCTCCCGTACAAGCAGGGCGACGACGTGGCTTTGATGATCAACGGCCTTGGGGGTACGCCGATCAGCGAGCTGTACCTGCTCTACGGCCACGCCCACGAGCAGCTCGAGGCCCGCGGGATGCACGTCCGCCGCAACTACGTGGGCGAATACTGCACGTCGCTCGACATGGCGGGCGCGTCGCTGACGTTGGTCAAGCTGGACGACGAGATCGTCAACGGCCTGGAGGCCCCGGCCGAGACCGCCATCCGCACCTTCTGACTCGAATCCCTCGGTCGCCGTGCCAGTTGCGCACCGCTGGCACGGCAGCCGAGCGTCAACGGCGGTCTGCCTTCTTGTGCCGCAACGTGTCGAGCCGGCGCGCAGGTCCGCTGAACTCACCGATGCGGAAGCGGTAGCCCGCCAAGTCAATGCCCTCCAGCCCGGTACGGACACGTTTCGAGCTACGCGCACCGACGAGCTGCTGACCGCCGGTGGGCCGAACCCGTCTGTTCAAACCGGCGATCGCCGCCCACCCTCACTCCCCGACATGGACATCCGTGACCAGGAACAACGGTCCTGAGGTCTCCAAATCGGCCCGGCAACCTTGTAGCATGCGGCGGACGACGGGCGGCCGGCGGAGCGCGGCTTCGGTACGACTCGGCGGGCGGCACCGCCGGGTCGGGCCGCCGCCGAGGCGCCGGTCAGGCCGGGGCCGGAATGAGAGAGGAACCTGCTCGGCGTGTTCCAGGAACCGAACCGGACCCGGATGACTGGCGGAAGCTCAACCGGCGGGGTGCAAGGCGTCGACCCGCCGGAGGGGTGGGACGCCGAGCTGGCCCGGGCGGTGCGGCGGGTCGCCGTACTGCGCACGGGGTTCTACGTTGTCGTGCTGCTCGTCGCGCTCGGGGGCCAGGTGTCCGGGGCGATGGAACGGCTCGGCATGCCGTGGTACATCGCCCTCCCCGCTGTTGGCGCGCTGGAGCTGGGCGGCATCGTGGTGCTGGCGAACGCCGACGTACGCCGTCGACTGGGCGAACGGGCGATGCTGTCCCGCGTGCTGTCTGCTGGCATCGCCGCCGGCGCGGTCGCCTTCAACTGGCTGGCTCACAGCAACCACCTCGAAGGCGGCTTCTACGCGGGCATGTCTCTGCTCGGTTATCTGGTGTGGCTGATGAACACCGAGAACCAGCGGCGGGACCGGCTGCGCGCCAGGCAGCAGCTGCCACCCACCACACCGGCGTACGAACCGGTCGGGCACTGGCTGCGACAGCCGTGGCTGACCCGCCGTGCCCGCTCGCTGGCCAAGGCCGACCCCGGCCTCGGGCTGTACGGCTCCCTCGACGCGGCCCGCGCGCAGATTCGCGGCGAGCGGCGGCAGGCGGCGCTCAGCAAGGTGTTGCACCGCAAGATCACCCGAGCGCTGGACGCCACCACTGCGGACATGGCCATGGCGGTGTACGACCTCGACGAGATCGCCCGACGGCTGGCCGAGCAGGCGGACTACGACGGGCTCACCGCGCTGATCGCCGCCGATCTGGCACCTGCGCGCGTGTTGGCCGGGAACCTGCCGGCGGGCGGCCGTCGCCGGCGGTGGCGTCGGTCCGGTCAATCCGACCCCGTCGCACTAGCCTCGGCCACGCGGCTGCTCGCCGATACCCCGCAGCGGCCGCTCGTCCACGTCCCCGACCCGGTCACGGCGGCGGCCCCCGCGCCGGACACGGCCGCCGCACCCCCTTCCGCGGACGCCGCCTCCGTCGGCTCAGCGGGGCCAGGGTCAGCCGGGGACGCCGTTGCGCAGGCGGCCGCCACCGCGCAGGCGCGAGACGGTGCCGAGCGCCCGGGATCGGAACGGTCCCCGGCGGCCAGGCCCGATCGAACCGACCGGCAGGTGGAGGACAACACGGGGCAGCTCACCTCGACCACTGACCAGCCCGACCCGCCCCGCGCCTCCGACTGGGCAGCGCTGCAGGCGGAGCTCGCCCAGCTCCTGCCGGCAACCGCACCGCGCCGAACGCCTCGCAACGGGGCAGGCCGGTCGGCCACCGGCCCGATGGAGGCATCGTCGGCCACGGACGCGCCAGGCTCCGTGGCGGAGCCGGCCGACACCGCGCCGCCGGCAACGACCAGTGGTCCACCGATGACGCGAACCGAGACGGCGCGGGCACGCGTGGCCCGAGCCGCCGACCCCGCGGCCGAGCCGGTACCGATCGCGCCAGTCACGCGAGAGCAACCCCCGGTGGCCGGGCGGAACCTGCCGGACCTGGTAGACACCGCGGCGAGCCGTACCACACCGCCCATCGCTCATCGGCCATGAGAGCTCTCGGCACCCAGAGTGACCCGCCCTCGATTAGGACCGGCGAATCTCTG
>NZ_BONC01000110.1 GCF_016862515.1 Asanoa iriomotensis | reverse complement strand
TGACGCGCTTATGGCGACCAAGGTCGCTGGTCTCCGCGACGCCTGGGAAAGTCCGCTGAATGACCTCGTCAAGGCGTCCGCGTGGGAGAGCCCGGCCGATTCGATCATTGGCGTTCGCGACCGCCTGGCCCGTGCCAGCAACTTCGACCTGTCGATGGTCGGTAGCGCCCCTGTAGGCCGAGCCCCCTCTCCGATTGAATCCCTCAGAGTTGCGGTGCCGGACTCGTCCGCAGCGGCCGACCTTGCCGAGCTGCCGATTCCTCTACGCAGAATCTTGGCCCAGTCCATCCGCGAGGCGATCGCCTTCGCGCTCCAGCCGCGGTCGAAGCTGGTTGGGCTATCGGCGGTGGTTGTGCTGGTGAACAGTTGGTGGTTCACCTTCCGCGCTCAATCTCCAATCGTGGCCGATGCGATCGAGCAGCCCTTCTGGTTCGCGCTCAATATCGTTTTCACTGTGCTGATCGCGGCCCAGGCCAAGCGCTAGGCGGCGTTGCCCCGTCACGTGGGCTTAGCGGGACATAGGCTCTAGACCCCTCGAAGGCTACTGGTCGGCTGGGCCTTCCTAGGCTCCACATGGCCAAGCGCTGCTCGGGGTCGGCGCCGGGAGCGAAGCGGCAAGGCGCCGTGCCCCGAGACTGCGCGAGCGGGCCGCCTGCGGCCCGCCTTGAAGACGTATAGAAAGTTCTCACAAGTGTTCGGGCCGGCCCGTGTCCGGCTCCGTGTCCGGCTCGGCCCGGCCGGGCGACAGTTCAGCCCCCCGCGGGCGCCCGGCCCGCCGACGAGTCCCGTCCCGGCTGATGCTTGACGGATTATCCGGCGACTCGGCGACCAATCCTGGCGCTCGCCGAGAGCCTTTCATATTTGCTGGGCCGCCGTAGAGTGCTCGCGTGGCAACGGAATCGACGGAGAAGGCCATAGACCTGCACACATTCCGGCACCGTTGGGTGGACCTGCTGGTCTTGCTCCCGGCCGTCGCGGCCGGGCTGGCCGGTGTCAGGATCTACATGCAGGCGGGCGGCGATGAATCCACCATGCGGTACCTGATCCAGACGCTGAATCTTCAGGCGATCCTGATCTCTACCTTCGTGCCGCTAATCATGATCGCCCTGCTCTTCGTCCTGGGCGCGCTACTTACATCCTATTTCCGCGCCCCCACCGTGGACCGCTTGAAGCGCTTGACGACCACAGGCCTGCCGCCGGGTGTTGGTCCATACCTCATGCTGTTTTTTGCGTGGGTATTCGTGGCGATGCCCCAACCGCTCTGGGTGGCTATTGTCTACTCGTCCATGGGTGGGCTCATGGCCCGTAGGGTCAAGAAGGAGCGCTTGAAGCCGGCTTCACCGGAAAAAGCGCATTTCGACGCACGTAGGTGGCTCCTGCCAATTGCAGTAGCAATTGCCACTCTGCTTGCTGCTGCCGGCGGAATGTGGCTGCCGGCGGAAACGGCACGAATCGGTACCGGGAATCCGAGCGTGATCTACGTCCTGGAGACCAAAGAAGATCACGTAACGCTGCTGAACAAGACGCGAGGGATAGTGCAGGTGGTCCCGATCGATGCAGTCCGAGAGCGGACGACATGCAACGAAGAGGCCGGCCAATCTGGTCCACGCTGGCTGTGGCGGCCGTTCCGGGACCTCATTCACGGCAGCCCTGTGGGACCCCCGCCGTGCCCGACGAGTGAGGACATTCCGGCTGTGCCACCTGTAAGCAACGCGCCACGGGAGAGCCAACCGGCATCGCCACAGCCGAGCGCGGCGAACAGCGTCCTGCCGAATCCGTCGCCATCGTGGATGACGCCAAGCCAGCCGTCACCTGGCGAATCTCCCAGCGGGCAGTGAGCCGACGCCGGGCGAAACGAAGGGTGTGGCCGATCGGTCCATGTTGGCTACCAGCTCGGCAGGCTTGCGAAGTCGCGCAAGAGGTCCACTCCGTTGTGCGAGCGGATCGCGGGAGTGTCGCTGGCCACCAAGGCGTCGTGCACCCGCACGGCGTATGCCTCGTCGCATCGGGTCGCCACCTGCTCGCGGCTCAGCCATTCGATACGAGCCGCTTCCTCTGTGGTCTCGGATGGAGAGTTGTCTAGGACCCGAGCGCGGAACACTAGTGCCACGATCGCGCGGGGCATGTTCTTGTAGACGCCGGTTAGCCGCTCCGGCTCGATCTCTAGCCCGGTCTCTTCTCGGACCTCGCGCCGTAGTCCGTCGAGGATGGACTCGGACAGTTCGAGCACGCCTCCGGGTGGCTCCCAGTGTCCGTTGTCGCGGCGCTGGGTCATCAGCACTTGGCCGGCGTCGTTGACGATGATCGCGGCAACACTGACGGAGTGCCGCGCGCTGGCTGTCATGGATTTACGCTCCTGCGGGTAGTGTACGAGTCCTAGTACTTGTGTATACCACTCGTGAGGCGCAATGACCGTGCAGATCGATCCTGCTAGCGACCGGGCCGTGTATCGGCAGATCGCCGACTACCTGCGGGGCGAGGTCGAACGCGGCGAGCGGGAGCCGGGGGCACAGCTTCCCTCGGAGAGTCAGCTCATGTCGGCGTACAACGTCAGTCGGGTCACGGCGCGGCGCGCGCTCGGCGTGCTTGTGACGGAGGGCCTGGTCGTAGCGGAGCATGGCCGCGGTTGGTTCGTTCGTCGGCGACCGCCGGTTAAGCGTCTCGGGTCGGACCGGTTCTCGCGGCGGGCCGAAGGGAAGGCTGCTTTCACGGTCGACATGGAGGCGAGCAATCGAAGGTTCCGGGTTGATGTGCTCGATGTTGGTCGCGGCCCGGCGCCGATCGAAGCGACCACTCGGCTTGGGCTCGACGCGGGCGCGGAGACGGTTGTTCGGCGGCGGCTGTACTTCGCTGAGGATCAGCCGATCGAGGTAGCTACCTCTTACATCCCGCTCGACGTCGCAGACGGCACGCCGATCGATCAGCCCAACCCGGGACCGGGCGGCATCTACGCCCGGATGGAAGACAAGGGCATGACCTTCGACCGGTACGAGGAGGAGATTTCCGCCCGCATGCCGACGCAGGAGGAAACGCGCCTCCTGCGTTTGCCTCCGGGATCGCCGGTCATGCACCTGGTACGCACTGCGATCGCGGACGGACGCCCGGTCGAGGTTTGCGACACGGTGATGGACGCGGCGGCATTCGTGCTCCACTATCGACTGCCCGCCTGACGCATCGATTCGCCGCTATCTGCGGTATCTGAAAGTCGCTCTGACCGCTCGCATCGTCTACTTAGACTCGTATACACAAGTTCACGAGTCCAAGTAGAGGAGGTGCGGCTATGGCAGGTGCGCGGCCGTTCGGCGAGCCGAGCACCATCGCGGTCGTTGACGCTCCGGTGTCGGCGGCGTATGCGCGGAAGGCTCGCGTTGCGTTCGTTGCAGTCACGTCGCTGGTGGCGACGCTGACCGGCGTGGTATCCGCGTTGTTCTGGCACCCGATGTACGCGGTGGCTGTCGGTCTGGCTGCCGGCCTGGTCTGTGGCTGCGTGGCGGCGGTGCTGGTATTCGTCTGGCCGGTGCTGCGGGTGCTGTGGCGTTGGTCGGTCGAGCTGACTGCGCTGATGGTGCTGGTGCTCGGTCCGGCGTTGCTGGCCCGGACGCTCGGCCCGTGGTACGCGCTGATGGTCGTGGCGGCGGTGGCGGTGACCGTGTTCGCGGTCCGTCCGGTCCGTCGCCGGTTGTCGGCGTGGTCGTGGTGTCTGGTGGTCAAGCACAGGTTGCGGGTCGTGTTCGCGGAGATTGTCCGTGGGGCGTCCCGGTCGCGGTCGGGTGCGTTGCCGCTGATCCTGTGGGCGCGGCCGACTCCGGCTGGTGCCCGGGTGTGGCTGTGGCTGCGGCCTGGTCTGGATCTGTCCGATCTGGAGGGCAAGGCCGGCCGGGTCGCTGTGGCGTGCTGGGCCGGCGAGGCACGCATCGTCCGCGCGTCGGAGCGGTTCGCGGCGCTGGTTCGGGTGGACCTGAGCCGTCGTAACCCGTTCATCGATCTGGTGCCGTCTCCGTTGGCGGCGCTGCTCGCGCACATCCGCGAGCCGAAGCCGTCGCTGTCGGCGGTGGCGGAACCGGTCGGCTTGGACCTGGCCGACGTTGACGAGCCGGTCACGGAAGCCCCGTCGCGGGGAGGCCGTCGGTGATCGACGTAACGGTGTTCCGCATCGACGTACCCCCGCAGGTCGTACCGGTCTCGGGGCACCCCGACAAGGCGGTGATCCGGGTCGGTCGCGAGCTGTCCATCTATGTCACGGCGGCTGATATCGACCGGCTGACGTGCGCACTCACCCAGGCGCGCGAGGTGCTGTCTCGCGCCGAATCGAAGGAGAACAGGTAATGGCAGCAGGAGACACCACGATCACGGTGATCGGGAACCTGACCGATGACCCGGAGTTGCGGTTCACCCCCTCGGGGGCGGCGGTGGCGAAGTTCCGGGTGGCGTCGACGCCTCGGTTCATGGACCGGGAGTCGGGTCAGTGGAAGGACGGCGAGCCGCTGTTCCTGACTTGTACGGCGTGGCGGGACATGGCCGAGCACGTGGCCGAGTCGCTGACCCGGGGTACGCGGGTGGTCGTCTACGGGCGGCTGCGGCTGTCTCGGTGGGAGGACAAGGAGACCGGTGAGAAGCGGTCGATGTTCCAGCTCGATGTGGACGAGATCGGCCCGTCGCTCAAGTTCGCGCAGGCGAAGGTCACCAAGATGTCCCGGTCCCGGGCCTCGGACGGGTTCACCCCGGATCAGGTTCCGGACGACCCGTTCAACACCGCCACCCCGGCGGCTGAGTCCCGGCCGGCGGCGTGATCGCCATGCCGACGCTCGTTGCCAATACCGGCCCGGGAAGCCAGCCGGTCACGCTTGGCCCGGTCCTGTCGATCTTCGACCCGGTGCATATTGGGATCGATGAGTTCGGGCAGCCGGTCCGGGTGCCGCTGATCTACCGGAACATGCTCATCGGCGGCGAGCCGGGCTCGGGCAAGTCGGCACTGCTCAACGCGATCGTCGCGCACGCGGCGTTGTCGTTGGACTGCAAGCTGATCCTGCTCGACGGCAAGCGGGTGGAGCTGGGTCAGTGGCGCCGCTGCGCTGAGGCTGGCGCGTTCGTAGGCCCGAACATGGACCAGGCGAGGAAGCTGCTGACCCGGCTGCAAACCATGATGGACAACCGCTACACGTTCCTTGAGGAATGCGAGCGGCGCAAGGTGATCCCGGGCGACGCGTTCACGCCGTACCTGGTCGCAATCGATGAGATCGCCTACTTCTCGGCCACGGTCGGCAAGAAGCAGGATCGCGAAGAGTTCGCGGCGCTCCTGCGTGATCTGGTCGCTCGTGGTCGTGCGGTCGGGATCATCGTGATCGCGGCGACGCAGCGACCGTCCTCGGACATCATCCCCACGAGTCTGCGGGATCTGTTCGCGTGGCGGTTCGCGGGCCGGTGCACCAGCCATTCCAGCTCGGACATCGTTCTGGGGCACGGCTGGGCACAGCAGGGCTGGACGGCCAACAGCATCAGCCCCACCAACCCCGGCGTCGGTCTGCTCATCGCCGAGGGCGGTACCCCGCAACTGGTCAAGTCCGCGTACCTGGATGACGCCACCTGCGCGGCGATCGCTCGGTACGCGGCCACTCTCCGCAACACCGTCAACCAGCAGGCAGCCACCACGCCAGCCGACCCGGCCGGCGGGGTCAGCGCTGCCTGACCACCTAATCCCAAGGGAGGGCCACTCATGGCCAAGCAACTGCCGGGACAGCAGCCGGCGGCAGTCCGGATCATCCACTACCTCGACCCGGCCACCGGCGGCGGCGAACTCACGTCGCTGACCGAGCGGGAGCTGATCGCCCGCCGCAAGCGGGATCAGATCGTCTACGTCCGCTGGCTCGAACGCCGCGCCGTGATCGCGGAGCGGGACCGTAAGGTCCGCCGGTTCTGGCTCGGCCTCGGGATCGTGTTCGGCCTCGGCGCCCTGGCCGTCATCGGCGGACTCGTGTGGTTCCTGTTCAACGCCACCGCCGCGCTCGGCCTCGGCCTGCTCGGCATCCCTCTCGCGATCCTCGCCCTCGGCGGGCTCGCGGTTGGTGGTCACAAGTGCGTGACCATCGTCCAGCACATGCACTGACCACGCCCGGACGGCCGGCCCCAACTGCCAAGAAGTCGCCGACCGTCCGGCCTGACAACCACCCGATTCCCCACAACACGGAAGGGAGGTAGCTGCGATGCAGCCTACCCAAATCCAGGCCGAATCAACCTCGGCCACCCCGTCCCCCCGCTGGGACGGTGCCCCGCGAACCGACGTCGACCTGATCGAGGTCACCCCGGCGATCACGCTGCGCGGTGCCGGGCTGTACCTGGTCCGGCATGGCTGGTGCCAGGGCGACATGTACGCCGACCCGGAAGCCGCGTTCCCGGCGGCGTGCGCCATCGGCGCGATCCGGATGGCGGTCTTCGGCACCCCGGCGATCACGGTCGACCCCGGCGGCGCGTACGCGTGCGCGTCGGCGGTCGGTGTCCTGGCCGATCACCTGGTGCGTCAGCTCGACGTGCCGGACCCGTCCGACGCGCTCACGTCCCGGCTCGGTATCGGGCTGGAGCAGATCGTGGCGGACTGGAACGACGACCCGGCCCGCAACGTGTCACACGTCATCGCTGCTCTGTACGCGGCTGCTGACGAGTGGGACCGCATGCACCGCCGCGCCGATCTCGGCGAGCCGGTCTGCTGCGGGATGCCGATGCGGCTACGCACCTACCCGGTGATGCCGGACAGCGAGCCGGTGAAGGTCTACTTCTGCGCTACGTGCCAGGAGTGGGCGTTGGCAGACGACACCACCCCGTGCGCCCTGGCGGCCTCGGACGGTGCCCGATGACCGACAACACCAGCAAGCCGCGGAGCACCCGCAAGAAGCGGGCGAAGCGGTTCGTGGAAGCGTCAGAGTTCGACGCGTTCGCGCGGCGGATCCTGCGGGCCTACGGCCGTCGGGTCGCTGCCGGCGATATCGAAGCCCTCACGTCCCTTGTGGACCTGGCGGCCGAGGTCGACGCGGTTACCCGGCTCGCGGTGGTAAGTCTGCGCAAGCCGCCGTACCGGTACTCGTGGGACGAGATCGGTAAGCGGCTCGGTGTCACCCGGCAGGCCGCGCAAGCCCGCTTCGGCGAGCGCACCGACCGGCCCGGCGCCATGGACGCACGCCTTGTCCAAGCCGGGCAGCTCGTCACCGTCGCCACCCTCGCGGAGGTGTTCGCGGACCACTACCCGGGCCGCCCGGCACGATCCGTGTGCCCCGGCTGCGGGTTCCGCTACACCGACGACATCACCGAATGCCCGTCCCTGGCCGTCGCCCGGCCGCTGCTGTACCGGCGGCGCGCCGAAGACCAGAAGGCCATCGGTCGGCTGACCGGTGACCAGCTCGACTACCTGATCGGCACCCGGTCGGCCCGCAAACAGGGCTCGACCGCACGCCGCACCTTCAACCCCAACCGTCCACCCGAGCAGGGAACACCGTCCCTGTTCCCGATCGTCGTTAACGGCGGGGGCGGTCGCCATGACTGACCGCCTCACCACCGCCGCGACCGTCGCCGGCTGCCCGGTGTGCGGATCGACGCGGCCGGACCTGATCGCCGCCGGAGCCTGCTACACGTGCGAGTTCTGGCAGGAACAGTTCGCCAACCCTGGCGGGCTGATCATCAGCGGGAACCACTACCGGATCTGCGCGGAGCCACCCGGCGAGAAACTGGCCGCTTTCCCGAAGGGGTACGGCTGCTACGGCGTCGGGTTCCTTATCCGCCGTCACGACGGCACGGAGATCGTCACCCACAACCTGTGGCACCAGGGCGAGATCCCGCCCGGCCTGGCACGCCCGGACAACGCCGTGTTCATCGCGGTCGGTGACCAGGTGCCCAAGCCGGAACCGTCACACCGGCACGCCGATCATCTCTTCCGCTACACCAACGTTTCCGACTACGCCTATCAATGCATCTTCGACGACTGCGGCAACTGGTACACCTCACCGCAGGAAGCCGCACAATCCGACGACCGCGTCACCGCGTATCTGCACGGCGGTGGTGCGTGATGGCGACCTCCGGAACCGTCTACCTTCTGCACTTCGACCGTCCGTACGGTCACGCCGGCCGCTACACCGGCTGGACTACCGACCTGCCCGCACGCCTGGCCGACCACGCATCCGGTCGTGGTGCCCGTCTGATGGCGGTCATCACCTCGGCCGGTATCGGCTTCACCCTCGCGCGGACCTGGCCTGGCACCCGCTCGCTGGAGCGGGCTCTTAAGCGGCAAGGCGGCGCGTCGCGTCGCTGTCCGCTGTGCGGCGTCACCCCTGCCCCTGCCACCGGTGCCGCAACTGCTGCGGCAACCAACCGGGCGGCCAGGGGATCGACCCCCTTCCGCCCGACACCCGAGCGTGACTCGTCTGACGGAAGGAAACCCCGATGAACTACCGCTACTTCGTCTCCTACATGTTCCGTGACTACAACGGCTTCGGCTACGGCAGTTGCGATATCAACCTCGCTCTGCCCATCCGCAACCGCGACGACATCGCCGTCGTCACGGACCTCCTGCGCAACAACAACATCGACAACCCGAACGTCATCGCCTTCTCCCGCTACGACGACGGGAACCCGCGATGACTTCCGACAACCAGCACGGTGAGCCCCGGCTCGCGTCGGTGGCGTCGTGGGCGGTGCTGGCGGCCTCGTTCGGCCTGTCCGCTACCACCTGGGTCGCCCTGGCCGAGCTGGCCGGCTTCACCGCAACCTTGTCCATCGCCGATCTCGTGTTGCGGCTGGCGTGGCTGATGCCCGTCGCGGTTGACGGCTATGTCGTCGTCGCGCTGGTGCTGTGGATGTCACCCGTCCCGCCACGCGTCGCGGCGTTTGCGAAGCGCAACACCTACGGTGCGGCCGGTATCGGGATCGCCGCTCAGTCGGCGTACCACCTGCTGCACACCGCATCCACCACCGACCAACTATGGCGCGTGGTCCTGGCCGCGATCGTCGGCGCGCTGCCGCCCGCTGTCGCTGCCCTGGCTGTGCACATGCGCGCCCTGATCCGCCGGGAAGGCAGCAAACCCGTCACCCCGGCACCGACCCCATCCGTACCGGCCGCACCGGACCGCAGCACCATCGCGGACCGGCCGGCCCCAACCCCAACCGTCACCACACCGGCACCGCCGGTCCGGCAGGCACCCGAACCGGTGCCCACTCCGGAACCGACCCCGGTCCCGGCAACGGTGGCGGACCGGCCGCAGGTTCCGACCCCGGCCGAGGTCGCCTCCCGGATCAACCCGACACCGACGACTGGCACGGCCACCCGGCCGGCGCCCGTTGACGAGCGGCGCACCGCGCCACCCCGACCCCACAAGAGCGCTCCGCGTACCCCGGCACCTGCGCTGGCACCGTCCGCCACTGACACTCGTGTCTCCGTGCCCGACGCTGCACAGCTCACCCTGCCGGTCGTATCCCCGGATCTGCTCAAGCGGGCCACCGAGGTAGCGCGCCAGTACCGCAACGACAACGGCACGCCGATCACCGCTGGCAAACTCGCCGTCGAGCTTCGGATCACATCCAAAGAAGCGGCCCAAGCCTTGGCGCACATGGACCTGCTCCCGGATAACCCGACCACACCGGTTCCGACTGTCAACGGCAACCGTCCCGCAAGGGCGGCCCGGTGACCGTCTCGACGCTGACCGTCGTACCCGAGACACACGTCTCGGGTACGGCCCCATGCGCCGAGCCGACCACGGTCCCATCCTGGTACGCCCGGTCCCCGGATGTGCGGCTACAAGCCATCGCCCGTGCCGCCCGCGACGACTACCCGGACTGGCTTGACCACGTCCGTGCGGCGGCGGCGTGCACGCGCCCGATCCGGCTCGCCGGGGACATCTACACCGTGGCGCGTACCCCGGACCGTGCTGTCGTTCTGGAGCACGTCCGGACGGCGGACATGCCCGACGGTGTCATCTACAAGCCGTGCGGGAACCGGTCCGAGTCGGTCTGCCCGTCCTGCTCCGCGCGGTACAAGCGCGACGCCTACCAGATCGTCCGCACCATGCTCGTCGGCGGCGACGGCGTTCCCGACACCGTCGCTCGGCATCCCGGCCTGTTCGCCACGTTCACCGCGCCGTCGTTCGGCACGGTCCACACCCGATGGGTCAAGAACCACACCCGGACCTGCCGGGGCCGGAAGCGCTGCGACTGTCGGCCCGAACCCTGCCACGCCCGCCGCGACCTGAGCGTCTGCCGGCACGGGAAGCGGCTGGTGTGCTTCGCCCGCCACGCCGACACCGACGCCGTGCTCGGTTCTCCGTTGTGCCCGGACTGCTACGACTACGCCGGGCAGGCCGTGTGGAACCTCGAGTCACCCGGCGAGCTGTGGCGCCGCACGAACATCACCATCAACCGCCACCTGGCGCGCACCGCTCGCTCACGCGGGATCGACCCGCGCCGGATCAAGCTCGTGTTCGGTAAAGCCGCCGAGATGCAGCGCCGCGCGGCCATCCACTTCCATGCCGTGATCCGCCTTGACGGGTTCGACCCGGACGACCCGGACGCGATCCTGCCCCCGCCGGACGGCCTGGACGCCGACGACCTCAAAGCCGCGGTACGCCATGCCGTCGCCGTGGTCGGCTACCGCACCGACCCGCACACCGCCAACCGCGACGGGTGGCCGATCGTCTGGGGTGAGCAGGTCGACACAAAGACCATCACCGTCACCGCCAACGGCGAGATCACCGCCGAACAGGTCGCCGCGTACGTCGCCAAATACGCCACCAAGAGCACCGAGGTCACCGGCCACGTCTCCGGCCGGCTCACCGCACAGACCGTCGACGCGTTCGCCGATCCGGACGGTACCCACACCGCCCGGCTCATCGACGCGTGCTGGACGCTCGGCCGTCCTCGCTGGCCGCTGCACGGACCGGTCTGCCCGCGCGTGTGCGCGCACCGAAGCTGCGCCGCGATCGCGGAACCCCCGGCCTGGCACCCGACCCTGTCCGGGCCGCTGTGCCCGCCCGGCTGCGCCCACCGAAGCTGCGCCGAGATCGCCGAGGCAACCCGGGACCCTTCCGCGCCGTGGCGGCGGCTACGCCGCTACGCCCACCGGTTCGGGTTCGGCGGCCACTTCCTGACCAAATCACGCCGACACCGGGTCACCTTCGCGCTCAAACGGCAGCAGCGGACGGCCTGGCGCCGGCGCACCCTCAACGCTGCCCGGCACCCGGCACCCGACCAGACCAGCGAGACGACCACCACGGTGGTCGTCAACCTGCTCCAAATGACCGGGATCGGCTGGCACACCACCGCAGACGCCATCCTCGCCAACACATCCGCAGCCCTCGCTAGAGAACATCAACAACTCGCCCGCACCGATCTGGCGGCCCTGGCCGCGTAAGGCGATTCACTGTCAAACCCGCCTTGACACCGGAAGGAGCACTCAGTGGCGGTCGCGGACGAACCACGATGGACGGCCGAAGATGTCGCTACGTACCTGCGAGTGCCGGTCGAGACGCTTTACACCTGGCGCAAGCGGCGCTACGGACCGAGGGCAGCTCGGGTGGGCCGGCACCTACGATACGACCCCGACGACGTGCGGGCGTGGCTCCGGGAGCAGGTGGCCTGAGCATGGGTCACATCGAGGACCGGTGGCACAAAACCATCAAACTGCCCGGCGGGAAAACCGAGCGGGTCCGGACCGCCCGCTACGGCACCGGGCAGCGTTACCGTGTCCGCTACGTCGCGCCGGACGGTCGGGAGCGGGCCAAGTCGTTCCCTGATCGGGCTAAGAAGCGTGCTGAGGACTTTCTGATCTCCGTCGAGTCCGACAAGCTGCGGGCCGCCTACATCGACCCGGACGCCGGGCGGATCACGTTCCGGGAGTATGCGGAGACGTGGCTGCGAACGCAGGACGTAGATGAGTCGACGCGGGAGAGTACGGAACTGCGGGTACGTAAGCACCTGCATCCGTTCTTCGGCGACCGCCAGCTCGCGGCCATCAAGCCCGGCCACGTCCGAGAGTGGGACAGAGGCATAGCGGGCAAGCTGGCAGTGGCTACCCGCAGCGTTATCTTCGCGCACCTTCGGGCGATCCTCGGCGCGGCGGTCGATGACGAACGGATCGCGAAGAACCCGTGCTCGGCACGTTCGGTCAAGCAACCGCGTGCGGTGGCTCGTCAGGTTGTGCCGTGGCAGCTCGGGCAGGTCACCGCGATCCGGGTCGGCGTGCCTGATCGGTACCGCGCCATGGTCGACTTGGGCGCGGGGTGTGGCATGCGTCAGGGGGAGATAATCGGCGTCGCCGAGGATGATGTCGACTTCGTTGACGGCTGGCTGTACGTGGTCCGGCAGGTCAAGCGCGTCCGCTCGCGCCTGGTCTTCGGGCTACCGAAGAACGACCTAGACCGCCGCGTGCCGCTGCCCGGCTACGTTGCCGACGTGCTGCGTCAGCACATCAAGGAGTACCCACCGGTAGCCGTAACGCTGCCCTGGGAGGACCCGGCGAGCGAGGATCGTCGGACGTATCGGCTCGTGTTCGTCACCGGCCGGCGGAACGCGGTCAACCGGAGCTGGTTCGACGCGAAGGTCTGGCACCCGGCCATCGAGGCGGCCAGCATCCCGCCGGGACGGGCGAGCGGCATGCACGCGCTCCGGCACTTCTACGCCTCGGCGCTGCTCGACGGCGGCGAGAGTATCAAGGCACTGGCCGCCTACCTCGGACACTCCGACCCTGGATTCACGCTGCGGGTCTATACCCACCTGATGCCGGCGAGCGAGGAACGCACCCGCCGCGCGATCGACCGCCTGTTTAGGCCCGATGCGAGCACAGACGGCCCAGCGACGGCCCAGACGGGGGAGTGACGTGAATACGTCCAGCTCAGCGCCTGTGCAGCGGCGAGAATCCGGCGTACAGGCCGACTCGCCCGTCACCCCTGACCGTCGCGCTGATGGGCGGTGGCAAGCTGACGCGATGGCTCGGATTCATGATGTTGTCGTGGACAGCCGGCATCCTGCCTCGTTGGCGCGGTTCTGGGCCGCGGTCCTGGACGGTTACGCCGTCGCGCCGTACGACGATGATGAGCTCGCGCGACTGCGCGCCAATGGGATCTTCGATCCCGAGGACGACCCGTCGGTGCTCGTGGAGGCCGCGCCCGGTGTCCGTCCGCGCTTCTTCTTCCAACTCGTGCCGGAGTCCAAGATCGTCAAGAATCGCCTTCATCTGGACCTGCTCGCCGAGGATCTGCCTCAGGAGGTGGGCCGGCTGGTCGGGCTCGGCGCGTCGGTCCTCAGCGAGCGTGCCGGATGGGCGGTGCTCGCCGATCCGGAGGGCAACGAGTTCTGCGTCCGGACCTGACGTGTCGTTATCCGCCTACCGAGGAACCGGGTCCATGGCGGCGCCGTCACATGTCGTATGACGCGACGAGTGTTCCCCGTCGTCTGCACCGCGTTCGCTGCCCTCACGTTGCTGGGTGCCTGTGCCCAGCCTGCCGGTCTCGGCGGAGGCGGTCACGCCGTCACCACCGAAGCGGTTGTCCCCAGCCCTTCCGGCTGGGACGCGTTCCCTGTCGACCGCGTGCCGCGCCCCATCGTCGTCGTGAGCGACGGCATGCTCGGGTTCGTGGCAGCCGATCGCGGCCAGGCCACCGGATTCCGCACTGCGGACGGCAAGCTCGCGCTGATGACCGGGCGGATCGAGCTGGCCGCACCGCTGCCCGAAACACCGGCGACCGTCGCCGTCGAGCCGCCCGGCGGCCCGTTCACCTTCCCAGCCCTGCGGGCGGACGAGGCGTTCGCGTACCTGCGTGCGCACGGCTCGCCCGCCAACGCACCGGGCGCGCGCCCCGCGCCCGTGCGCGTCACGAGCATCACGCTCGGCTCCGCGATCTTCAGCACCGACCGCGGCCCGCTGCGCCTGCCGGCGTGGCTCTTCGGTGCGCCTGACCTCACGGGAGAGCTGGCGTGGCCGGCCGTGGACAAGACCGCCTTCTGGCGGTACGGCGAGCCGAACGACGTCGCGACGATCTCACCCGCGCAGCTCTCGCGCGACGGCCGGCAGATCAGGTGGGCCGTGCCCGGCAACGGGACCTGCCCGAGCAATCCAGTGCGGCGCTACTGGGTCGAGGTCGTCGAGACCAGGACCACCGTCGCGGTCACGACCGTCAGCGAGATCGTGTCGACGCCCGGGCCGGAGGACCGCGAACAGCCCTGTGTGCTGATGGCCCAACCCGCGGAGCCGTACGACGTCGAACTCGCGGCCCCGCTCGGCAACCGCATCGTGATCGGCCACATCGACGATGCGCCCGCCCCGGACACTGAGGTCAGCCCAACGCCGTGAACTCGTCGTCGGCCACCCAACCTACCGATCTTTGATGATCTTCAAGCCGCAAGGCGCCGGTCGTACGATGACGGCGTGACGCGCACCCCTTTGCCTGCGTCGGTGGGTGGCCACTGGGTGGGCTTGGCCTGTGTGGCGAAGGGGCCGGCGCGGCCTGCGCTGCGCGTGGAGGTGACGGCCGGACGCCGGCTCATGCTGCGTCAAGCCGACCAGGTCGTCCTCTTGGGGGTGCAGCGGGCGAGGAATCAGGGCGTCTACTACGCGCGCACCGGCCGGTACCGCTCACCGTTGCCGCCGCTCACCGCCGACCATGCGCGGCGCATGCGGGAGACCAGCCTTGACGACGACGCGTGGGCCGCGCGCTGGACCCACAAGTACCTAGACCTGCTGCAGGTCGCCGACAACGGCCCGCTCCATGCCGGCGATTGGAATCTCGCGTGGGGCATGCCGAGCTGGACTGTCGCCGGCCACTGGCAGCGCCTGACCACCGTCGACCCCGACCACGGCCACATCACCTGGTTCGGCTGCGGCGACCCGGAGGACGACCAGCGCGACATTCTGCCGCTGCGGCCTCTGTCACCGGCCGGTGCCGCGCGGGTTCGGTCCTACCGCCGCCAGGCCCGCGAGGGAATCATGCCGCCGGCTTTGCTGTGGTGGGTGAGCGGGCTCAACACGTTGCTCGTGCTGGACGGGCACGACCGAATCGCCGCGGCGCTGGCCGAGTACACCCTGCCCGCGGTGGTCGTGCTCGCTCCGGCCGCCGGTCCGTCCACGGCTGTGCAAGGCCGCCTGGTTCGGGCCTACGAGGGACGCCGACAACAGTCGCGAACCAGCGACAAGACGCACATCGCCGCCATCACCCGCCGATTCGCCGGACAGCTCAACGACGCCATACGCAGCGAGGGCCGCACGCGCGCATGGCCCCTACCCGGCGGGACAGCCGACTGGGACCGACAGGCGACGCAGCTTGTTCCCACCTGGACAAGCAGACCAGCCGCGACCGTGTGACCGCAGACCGCGACATGTGGAGCCTGCGGACTCAACCTTGCCGCACCCTGCGTCCGGTTCGGTTGCGGCAGGTCCCAACGCCTCTCAGCGGTTGGTGACGTCGAGGACCCCGTCAGCGTCAGTGTGCGCGTGCAGGTAGTCGGCGAAGCTGACCGAGCCACGATCGTCGTCGGTGAGGAGCTGGCCGCCCAGGCCGAGCCCCGCGCCCAGCCTGCCCCACACGGGGATCTCGATGACTCGGCGGCGGCGCCGCGCGGCGGCCAGATAGGCGCGCATCAGGTCCGCCATGGACTCGACCTTCGGCCCGCCGAGCTCGCGAACCCGGCCAGCCGCAGGCCCCATGACCAGCTCCGCCATCCGCTCCGCGACATCCCCCGCGTCGACCGGTTGGAACTGTGCCTTCTGCGGCACCACCGCGGCCGGACCCTTGGCCAGACGCATCAGGAACGTCAGCATCAGATCGTGGAACTCGGTGGCACGCAGGATCGTCCACGGCAGCCCGGAGTCCTCGACGAGCCGCTCGGTGTCTAGTTTGGCCTGGAAGAACCCGAACCGAACCCGGTCCACGCCAACGATCGAGACATACACCAGGTGTGGCCGCGCTCCGCCGATCGCTTCGAGGAGCTGGCGAAGTTGGGTCACGTCCCGCTGCGGTCGCCGGTAGTCGGCCGCGGACGCGCAGTGGGCGATCGCGTCCACGTCCTCGACCGCGGCGGCCAGGCCCTCGCCCGTTTCGAGATCACCCTGGACGAAACCAGGTCCAGGAGGTGGCCGGCGGCTCAACACCCGCACCTCGGTCCGAGCCTGTAGCCGAGGCACCAGTTCGCGACCCAGCACGCCGGTACCGCCGGTGACGAGCACCCTTGTTGGACGTGTCATGGGTCTTATCCTCTCCGCCGGACCCACCACCTGTCGTCCTGCCGACGCGGACACTTCAGCCTGCCGCAGGCGCGGCATCCGACTGCCATGGATGCAGCAGGAATTGACCGTCATGATCCACTCGCCGTACTCGAATGGTGTCCTTCGGGATCAATCAGCGACGGTTTACGCCCGAACGGATTACGCATCTAAGATCACCTTAGTATTGTGTCCCGGTGCTAGCATGCCTATGTGGACATTCCCGTCATGTGTCCCCGTTGTGGGGTTACCACCAGGTCGGGGATCATGCTGTCGGAAGGGTCGCCGCAATCGTCGGTTGATATCAAGTGTCCGACGTGTCGGGCCGATATTCCCCAGGAGTCCTTGCGGCTCTCGTTCGTCATCCTCAACGAGATGAGAGAAGCGTCGATATCCCGGGCCGAGGTCGTCATTGTCGTGCCCGGTCTCAAAGAGCTCCTGGATTCGCGCGCCGACGCCGCCGAAGTGTCGCGCACCGTGAACGAGGCCGTGCCCAGGCTGCGGCGCGTCCGGAAACTGCTGCCCCAGGACCAGGCGACCGCCTATGCGTTCATCGCGCTGTTGATAGCGCTCTTCACCCTCGTCGAGAACATCCTGGCCGACCTGCCGGCGCTTTCGAAGATCTTTCCCGGCGCCCGTGATCCGTCGCCGCCACGCGAGGATTCGCCCGAAGTGCCGAGTCACCGCGATGCGCGGTCCAAACGGCGGACTTGGCGAGAACGTTACCCAGGGAAACCGGAAGACCCGGCGACCTGGCAACAGTGGGTCGAGCTGATGCCGGAACTGCTCGCGGCCGATCCCGCCGCGAGCACCGACAGCGGGTTGAGGTGGGTTTCGTGTGAAGCTGTCCGCTACTTCGATTTCTCGGATCAGTTGGAAGCCGGCGCGGAGCTCGCCCAACATTTGTCGGTCCGCTGGGCCGAAATTCTCCCCACAGATCAACTCACGCTCTTCATGGCTCACCTCGTCGCACACACCTACTCGAAGCAGGGCCGCTGGAACTTGAGCGCCAAGCTGCGCGAGCAGACGTTGACTCGACAACGACAGTTCCTCGGCGAGGACCACGGCGACACGCTGCTGTCGGCCAACAACCTGGGCCTCGACATGTCCAGGCTGCGGCGCTACGACGAGGCACACGACCTGCACGCGGACACCGTGGCGCGGCGTCGGCGGATCCTCGGCGACGATCACCCCGCCACGCTGTCGTCCGCCAACAGCCTCGGCGTCGACCTGCACATGCTGAAGAGGTACGACGAGGCTCGCGAACTGCACGAGGACACCCTCGAGCGGCGGCGCCGGGTGCTCGGCGACGATCACCCCGAGACGCTGTGGTCAGCCAACAACCTGGGCAACGACCTGCGCATGCTGCGCCGTTACTGGGAGGCCCGCGACCTGCACGAGGACACCCTCGCCAGGCAGCGGCGATCTCTCGGCGACGACCACGCCGACACGCTGTGGTTCGCCAACAGCCTCGGCCTCGATCTCTACATGCTGCGGCGCTATCCGGAGGCCCGGGCGCTGCACGAGGACACCCTCGCCCGGCGGCGGCGGATCCTCGGCGACGACCACCCCGACACGCTGTCCTCGGCCAACAACCTCGGCAACGACCTCTACATGCTGCAACGGTACGCACAGGCGCGGAGGCGGCACGAGGACACCTTGACCCGGCGGCGGCGGGTCCTCGGCGACGACGACCCCGACACCCTCGCGACGGCGTACAACCTCGGTCTGGTCCTCTACATGCAGCGCCGCTACCGGGAGGCGCGGGAACTGCAGGCGGACACCCTCGCCCGGCAGCGAGCGGGCCTCGGCGACGACCACCCCGACACGGGTGCGACCGCACGGCACCTGATGAAGATCCTGGAAGCCATCGAGGGCCGCCGCCTCTTCGACTCCGCCCTCGGCGGTCTGCGCCGGTGGCGACAGAGTGGCGCCGGCTAGTCACTGACCACAGTGGAGCATTTACAACCCGTACACGTGATGGCGCACCAGGTCGTCATGTTCGAGGATCGTGTCGACCAACCGCCAGAAATCGGCGATGCGCGGGTGGCTCAGTCCCTCCGCCCGGCTCAGCTTCCGGCCGAAGATCGGGCTGTCGGGCGAGGCGGACGCGCCATCGACGAGCGTCGCCGCGGGTGCCGGCGAGCCGGCGACCGGCCCGACCCGGCAACCGAACGTGACGTGGTCGTCGAAGCTTCCGGTGTTCCAACTGCCGAGGATGGCGTCGATCCACGCCTCGTGAACGCCGCCGTGGTGGTAACAGCTGGCGTAGTAGACCGCCACGGCCGTGTCCCCGTCGTAAACGTGCGCCCAGGTCCGGTCCGCCTGGTTGCCGCAGCAATCGCAGACGAAATCCCGTACGTGGCGGCTACTCTCGTCGATCTTGAGGTTCACGGCCCGAACACTACTGAGCAACCCACGTGCGTGGCCGCCCCGCCGACGGGCTCGCCCAGCGGCAGCAGTTCCGCCCGCACGCCGGCGAACAGCGGAGCACCGGCGCCCAGGAGCACCGGCATCAGGTGCAGGTGCACCTCGTCCAGCAGACCCGAACCGAGCATTTGCCGCGACACGTCCACGCCCAGCACCAGGACGTCCTTGTCGCCCGCGGCCTCCCGGGCCCGTCTGTGCGTCAAGATATGGTGCGCTGATGGCGTACGACGCCCGTTCGGAGAGCCAGCGACTGATCCGCGAAGGGCTGCCGGATCGGCCCGTTCGGCTGAGCCGA
>NZ_BONC01000109.1 GCF_016862515.1 Asanoa iriomotensis | reverse complement strand
ACGTCGCCTGGGCCCGGCGGGGTGCCGCCCTGATCCACGAGACACCCCCTTAGGGTGCGGAGCATGGACGGTGCCGCCGAGATGTTCGGCCGTGACAAGGCTTCCTCGTCGCTCGGGATGACGGTCGTGAAGCTGGAGCCCGGGCGCGCGGTGCTGGAGATGACGGTCACCGACGTCATGGTCAACGGGCACGGCATCGCGCACGGCGGCTACGTGTTCCTGCTGGCCGACTCGGCCTTCGCGGGCGCCTGCAACTATCCGGGCGCGGTCACGGTCGCGGCGTCGGCGGAGATCGTCTTCGTGTCGGCGGCTCGGGCGGGTGACCACCTGACCGCCACGGCCGTGGAACGGCACCGCGCGGGCAGGTCAGGCATCTACGACGTCACGGTCCGCTGCGGCGACCGCCTGGTGGCCGAGTTCCGCGGCCTCAGCCGCACGCTGTCGAGCTAGGCCAATTACGCTCAAAAGGGCCGATGGATTGGTGGCGGCTCCGAGGGAGATGTCCGGATGTATCCAGGACATGGGCTTTACGGGCGGCAGGACGAGTGCGCGGCGCTCGATCAGCTCCTCGACCGGGTGCACGCCGGCGGGCACGCGGTGCTGGTGTTGCGTGGCGAGGCGGGCGAGGGCAAGACGGCACTCCTCGACTATGTGGGCGACAAGGCCGGGGACGCGCGGATCATCCGGGTTACCGGCGTGCAGTCCGAGATGGAGCTCGCGTACGCCGGCCTGCACCAGTTCTGCGTGTCGATGCTCGACGGGCTCGACGACCTGCCCGCACCGCAACGGGACGCGCTGGGCGTCGCCTTCGGGCTCCAGGACGGTGCGGCGCCGGAGCGGTTGTTGGTCGGGCTGGCGGTCCTGACGCTGCTCTCGGAGACGGCCGGTGGCGGGCCGCTCGTCTGCCTGGTCGACGACGTCCAATGGCTCGACCACGCCTCGGTGCAGGCGCTCGCCTTCGTCGCCCGGCGCCTGGGCGCGGACCCGATCGCGCTGGTCTTCGCCCAGCTCGAGCCGAGCGACGACCATGAGCTGCTCGGCCTGCCCGAGCTGGCGGTGGCCGGCCTCGACGACGCCGACGCGCGCGCGTTGCTGGCCTCCGCCGCACCCGCACTACTCGACGAACGCGTGCGGGACCGGATCCTCGCCGAGGCCCGCGGCAACCCCCTCGCCCTGCTCGAGCTGCCCGCCGAGCTCACCTCGACGGAGCTGGGCGCCTGGTTCGGCCCGACCCGGACCCGGGCGATGGAGAGCCGGACCGCGCGGATCGAGGAGACATACGTCCGCCGGCTGCGCGCCCTGCCACCACAGACCCAGCAGTTCCTGCTGCTGGCCGCCGTCGAGTCGGTCGGCGATCCGACCGTGTTGTGGCGGGCCGCGTTCGCCTGCCGGCTCGACGAGGACGCCGCCGCGCCCGCCGAGGCCGCCGGTCTGATCACGCTGGACACCCGGGTCCGGTTCGCCCACCCGCTGGTGCGTTCGGCCGTGCACCGGGCGGCCGAGCGCAGCGAGCTTCAGCAGGCGCACCGCGTGCTGGCGGAGGTGACCGACCCGCGGACCGACCCGGACCGGCGGGCCTGGCACCTGGCCGCCGCGGCGACCGCACCCGACGAGTCGTTGGCCGCCGAACTGGAGCGGTCGGCGCAGCGGGCGCAGGCCCGCGGTGGCACCGCGGCCGCCGCGGCGTTCCTGCGCCGGGCCACCGAGCTCACCCCGGACGCGGAGGCCCGTGGCCGCCGAGCCGTCGCCGCCGCGCAGGCCGCCGTGGCGGCCGGTGCACCGGACGCGGCCGACGAGCTGCTCGCCACGGCGGAGATGGCCGACCTGGACGATCTGCAACTGGCTCGCCTCGATCGCCTGCGCGCCCATCTGGTGTTCGCGCGCAGTCGCGGCGCCGACGCACCGGTGCTGCTGCTCGACGCGGCGCGCCGGCTGACCCCGCTGGACGGACCGCTGGCGCGGGAGACGTACATGGAAGCCTTGCTGGCAGCGGTGTTCGCGGGCGCCGGGCGGCTGGAGCCCGAGCTCGGCGTGCGGACCGTGGCCGAGGCGGCCCGGTCGGCGCCGGCCGACCCCGGAGCACAGGATCCCGTGGATCTGTTGCTCGACGGGCTGTCGGCACAGTTCATGCGGGGCTACCCGGCCGCCGCGCCGAAGCTGCGCCGGGCGCTGGACGCCATTCGGGGCCACGACGTCGACACGTTGATCTGCCTGGCGTCCGCCCTCGTCGCGGCCGAGCTGTGGGAGGGGCCGATGTGGCTGGACGTGCTGCGGCGACATGTGCGCGGCGCGCGCGAGAGCGGCACGTTGAGCATGCTCCCCATGGCGCTGGACTACCTCGCCAGCTTCCATCTCCAGGCCGGCGACTTCGTCATGGCCACCGCGTTGACCGAGGAGGCGGCGGCGCTCAACTCCGCCATCCGGTTGGTGCCGCCGCCGTACACGCCGATCATGCTGGCGGCGTGGCGGGGCGACCGGCCCGCAACCGCGAAGCTCAGCGAGGTCGGCGTCCAGGACGCGTTCCCCCGCGGCGAGGGCAGCGCGCTGGTCCTGACCGAGTACGCCGCGGCCGTGCTCGACAACGGACTCGGCCGCTACGCGACGGCACTTGCCGCGGCCAAGCGCGCCACCGCCGGCGACCAGCTCGTGGCCAAGTCGTGGGCGCTGCCCGAACTCGTGGAGGCCGCCGCGCGGCTGGAGCAGTGGGACGTCGGGGAGGCGGCGGTGCGGGAGCTGACGATGCGGACGCGGGCGAGCGGGACGCCGTGGGCGCAGGGCACCGAAGCACGCGCGAAGGCACTGCTGTGCCGTGGTCCGGAGGCCGACGAGCTCTACCGCGCGGCCGTCGACCGGCTCGCGGACTGCCACATGAACGCGCATCTGGCCCGCGCGCACCTGGTCTACGGAGAATGGCTGCGCCGCAACGACCGCCGCGCCGACGCGCGCGACCAACTGCGGCACGCACACGACCTGTTCACCCACATGGGCGCGGAGGCGTTCGCCGAGCGGGCCCGCAACGAGTTGCTGGCGACGGGCGAGACGGTCCGCAGGCGCACCCCGGACACGACGCTCGACCTGACGCCACAGGAGATGCTGATCGCCTCACTGGCCCGCGACGGTCGCACCAACCAGGAGATCGGCGCCGAGCTGTTCATCAGCCCGCGCACGGTCGAGTGGCACCTCCGCAAGGTCTTCGCCAAGCTCGCGATCGGCTCACGCCGGGAGCTACGGGACGCTCCGCTCGACACCGGAATGGCCACCGCAGCCAGGTAGTCCCGGGCGTTCCGTGCGCCTGGAACCGGACGTCCGGGACGGAACCCGGCCCGGTGCCCGGGACCCGTGGACCGGGTGACCCGGGGTTTCGACAGGCCTGAGCGCACCACGTGCACGGCGACAGTGGCTCGGTCAACGCAACCGAGTCCAAGGAGTTTCGCCGTGACGACCTGCTACCCCACAGCGGAGACCAGCCTGTTGAGCGCCGTCGCCCATGACGAGCTGCGCCTGTTCTACCAGCCGATCGTGCGCGTCGCGGACCGCGCGGTCGTGGCCGTGGAGGCCCTGGTGCGCTGGCAGCACCCGGAACGCGGCCTGATCACCCCGGACCAGTTCCTGGCGGCGGCCCACGAGGGCGGCCACATGCCGTTGCTCGACCGGTGGGTCCTCCACCGCGCCTGCCGCGACCTGGTCGCGCTGCGCGACTCCCTCGGCGGCCTGGCGCCCAGGCACGTCAACGTCAACCTCTCCGCGCCCACGCTGGCGACCGACTTCGCCGAGCCCGTCACCACCGCGCTGCGGCGCACAGGTCTGCCCGCCGAGCATCTGCGCCTGGAGCTGGCCGAAGGAGCCGACCTCGACACCCTCACCCACGCCGGGCCGTGCCTGCAGAGCTTGATCGCGCGTGGCGTCGGGGTCGCGCTCGACGACATGGGAACCGGCTCCACCGACCTGCGCTACCTGTCCCGCCTGGCCCTGCACGGCATCAAGATTGACAAGGAGTTCGTGGCCGGCATGCTGACCAACCCGCGCGACCACGCGATCGTCTCGATGCTCACCGACCTCGCACACGGCCTGCGGCTGCACGTCACCGCCGAAGGAGTGGAGACCGCCGAACAGCTCGCGGCGCTGGCCCGGATAGGTGTCACCTACGCGCAGGGCTACCACTTCGCGCCGGCGCTGACCCTGACCGAGCTGGCCGGCACCCTGCGCTAGCGGAAGATCCACCAGCGGGCGGCGACGTAGTTGAACAGCGCGACGAACGCCGCCGCGAGCAGCCGGGCCGGTGCCAGGCCCGCGCCGAGTGCCGTCAGGCCGCTCGTCACGCCCACGGTCAGCAGGTAGTCGCCCACCATGACCACCGTGTAGCGCGACGCCTCCCCCACGACCGGCGCGTGCGACTTGAAGTTCAGCGTCCGGTTGAGCACGTAGTTCAGCGTCACCGCGGCCACATAGGACACTGTCACGGCCACCGGGACCGGCAACGGCGTCCACCGCCGCAGCGCCCACAACAGCGCCAGGTCGACGGCGAAGGTGAAGCCGCCGAGGATCGCGAAACCGACCAGCTCAGGGGTCACCCACCGCCGCAACCGCCGCGGCAGGCGGTCGGTCCAGGCGGTCAGCACGTCGGTCACGCCCCGATGATGCCCGGGCAAACCGACGCTTGGGCGAACGCGGGGTTCACCGCCCGTTCGACCGGGGTCCGCCCGGCGCCTCTACGGTGAGCGCGTCGAAGGAAGGGTGACGATGACGACCACCGCCGCCGCCGAGCACGTCGACCTGATCGGCGGCCGGCGCCCGATCGCCGCCCAGATCGGGGTGTACGCGTTCGTCATCGTGCCGTTCGTGGCGCTGGTGGCCGCCGTGCCCGCCGCGTGGGGTTGGGGCCTCACCTGGGTCGACGTCGGCCTGACCGTCGTCTTCTACACGGTCACCTGTCTCGGCGCGACCGTGGGATTCCACCGGTACTTCACGCACCGCGCGTTCAAGGCGAAGCGCGGGCTGCGGATCGGGCTCGCGATCGCCGGCAGCCTCGCCGTGCAGGGTCCGATCCTGCACTGGGTCGCCGACCACCGGCGGCACCACGCGTTCGCGGACCAGGAGGGCGACCCGCACTCCCCCTGGCTGTTCGGCACGTCGCCGGCCGCGCTGGCCCGCGGCTTCTGGCACGCGCACCTCGGCTGGATCCTCGACCGCGACCTGACCAACCAGCACCGCTTCGCGCCGGACCTGCTCGCGGACCCGGCGATCCGCCGCGTGCACCGGCAGTTCGGCCTCTGGACGCTGGTCACCCTCGCGGCGCCGGCCGTGCTCGGCGGGCTGATCACCTGGTCGTGGTGGGGCGCGCTCACCGCGTTCTTCTGGGCCGGGCTGGTGCGGGTCACGCTGCTGCACCACGTCACCTGGTCGGTGAACTCGGTGTGCCACCTGATCGGCGAGCGGCCGTTCGCGGCCCGCGACCGGTCGGCCAACGTCTGGCCGCTGGCGCTGCTGAGCATGGGCGAGTCGTGGCACAACCTGCACCACGCGGACCCGACGTCGGCCCGCCACGGTGTCAAGCGCGGCCAGATCGACGCGTCGGCCCGGCTCATCTGGATCTTCGAGAAGTTCGGTTGGGCGTACGACGTGCGCTGGCCGACACCCGAGCGGCTGAGCCGGATCACGAATGTCTGACGTCGGCCGGGCCGACCTGCACACCCACACGAACCGGGGCGACGGTTGGATCAGCCCGGCGCGGTTGGTGGGCGAGGCGACCCGGCGCGGCCTGTCGGTGATCGCGGTGACGGACCACGACCACGTCGAGGGAGCGCGGCGGGTCGCGGAGATCCTGGACGCCTCGCAGCACCCGACGCTCCAACTGATCACCGGCGTCGAGGTCTCCACCCGCCAGGGGCATCTGCTCGGGCTGTTCGTGGAGCACGCGCCCAAGCCCATGCGGTCGGTCGAGGAGAGCATCGACGCCATCAAGCAACAGGGCGGCCTGGTGGTCCTGCCGCACCCGCTGGGCCGGTTGGTGCCGAGCCTGAGCCGGCGCCGGATCGAGTCGCTGCTCGCCGCGGGCTACGAGATCGACGGGATCGAGATCTACAACCCGAGCCCGGCCAACGCCGCACACCGCCACACCGTGCGGCAGGCCAACAAGGACTGGGGTCTGGCCGAGATTGGTTCCAGTGATGCGCACTTCTGGCAGCACGTCGGCGCGGGCCACACGCGCTTCGCCGGCACCGGCGCCCAGGACCTGCGCCGGGCGATCCTCGACCGCACGGCGCGATCCGGTGGGCAGGAGACGCCGCCGGAACGGCTCAGCCCGGCCAGCTACGTCGCGCAGTGCGCCTGGGCCTGGTTCGTGGACCCGCCGCGGCGGACGCTGCGCCGGTTACGCGGCCGCCGGTAGCGCGGCCAGCGGCTCCTCCAGCGGCCAGAACCGCCGGAACATGAACCACTGTGTCGGGCAGTGGCGGACCACCATCTCCTGGCAGTCGAACATGTACTGCGTCAGGCGCCGCACCTCGGCCGCCCTCTCCGCGGCGTCGCTGACCGCGCGCGGGAACATCGGCGGGAACGTGCGGATGTAGTAGCCGTTGTCGGGGGCGTACCAGAAGTAGCCCGGCATGATCGCCGCACCTGACTTGACGGCCAGCGTCGCCGCGCCGGCCGGCACGTGGGTGCGGTGGCCGAAGAAGGTGACCTCCACGGCGTGCTGCGCGGTCACCGGCCGGTCGACGACGATCGCCACCGCGCGGCTGGCCAGCAGCTCCGCCATCACCCGGCGGGCCGCGCCGGAGACGGGAATGATGTCGACGCTCTTGTCCCGCCGGTGCCCCTGGAGCAAGCTGTTCAGCCTGTCGTCCTTGAACGTGTCGACGATCGCCGACAGCGGCACGTGGCGGGCGGCAATCGCCCCGGCGAGGTCCCAGCTTCCGAAGTGGCCGGTCGTGATGATGGCGCCGCGGCCGGGCGCCATCGCCTTCTGCAGACACTCCCGCCAGGTCATGCCCTCGGTCAGGTCAGTGGTGCGGGCGTCGACGTCGAGCATGTCCTCGAAGGGCAGGCACAGCAGCGACGCGGCGGTCCGGCCGTAGTTGCTCCAGGACCGCAGCGCGGCCCGCCGGACCTCGGGGTGCCCGACCGGCAGGCCCAGCACCTTGGCCATGTTGTCCTGGGTGACCAGCCGCTTCGAACGCCACCCGAGGTAGCTCGCCACCGAGACGGTCGAAGCGAGCCCGTGCCGCACCGGCCGCGGCGTGCGACCGGCGACGGCGATTCCCGAGTGGGCGAGCCAGTAGACAGATGACACCGGGCTCCCTCCGGGCCGTCCGCCCCGGCCAAACGCCGAAGCGACCTCCCGAAAGTGAGCCGGACCCAGCTGAACACCGCTCGACCAACAGCGAAATAGGGGGTGCCGATGCCCTGACCGTTACGGCAGGCGGCCGATTCCGGCCCAGATGCAGGACAGGCGGGGGTCGTCGGCGAAGTGTTTCGGGTCTTCCGGGCCCGGGCGCCACTGCGGAGCCCAGACGATACCGGGGTCGACCATTTCGGCGTCGCCGAAGAAGCGGGCCACGCCGTCGTGGGTGCGGCCGCCGGCCGGGGTTGCCGTGCGTTGCCCGTACACCTGCTGCACCTGGTCGTGTTCCTCGCTGGTGACCGTGGCCGCGGCTCCCTCGCTGGCGCCGTGTGAGAGCAGGATGTGGCTGCCGGGCGCGAGCGCGCCGCGAAACTCGTCGACGAGCCCGTAGGCCACGTCGTCGTCGGGGACGAAGTGCAGGACCGCGCAGAGCAGCACGGCCACCGGCTGGTCGAAGTCGAGCATCTTGCGTACGCGGGGATGGTCCAGGATGTCCCGGGGTTTGCGCATGTCGGCGTGGATCGCCAACGTGCGCGCGTTGCCGGCGAGCAGTTCCTGGCTCTCGGACACGGCGATCGGGTCGATGTCCACATAGACCACTCGCGAGTCGGGCGCGATGCGCTGGGCGATCTGGTGCACCGGACCCTGGGTCGGCATGCCGGAGCCGAGGTCGAGGAACTGCCGCACGCCGGCGTCGGCGAGGAAGCGCACGCCGCGGCGCAGGAACGCGCGGTTGGCCTTGGCCATCGCGGGCGCGGCCGGCATCATCGCGACGACCTGCGCGGCGGCCTCGCGGTCAGCGGGAAAGTTGTGCAGGCCGTCGAGGAAGAAGTCGTAGATCCTGGCCGCGGTGGCGGGCTTCTTCGTGCGGTCGGTATCCATGCGGGTCAACGTTAGTCGACGGGTGCGTACCACTGTGCCCCGTGACCCGGATCCGCTGTGACTGCTTGCGGTTCCAGCCCACGGTCATGCCGTGCCTACGCAGCACGGGAAACGCCACGTCGTCGAGCACTCGCTCGAGATCGCGACGATCCTGGCACGAAGCCGGCGCGCACTCTCAGCACGGCGGATCGGCGGTCCCGCACAGCCGCTGGGCGGCCGTCGTCGCGGATCGCCGAAGGTCGTCGGGTGTCGTGCCGGCTCGCGGAATCAGGACGGTCACCAGGTCGCCGACCCTCAGGTACGCGGAGAACTCCTCACTCATCTGCTCGACGACTCTGCCGGTCGCGGCATTCCGGGTGATGCCCGCGTGCCGCACGAGGATCGAGTCGTCGCCCGCGAAGCCGCTCGCGACGATCGACCAGCGGTGCTCGGCGCGCACCTCGACCGTGCCGTCCGGCCGTTCGATCACGCCTGTCTGCGTGAAGCCGTCGCAGGCCAGGGTCGCCGCGCGGAGGTCGCGCAGGAAGGCGGCGGCCTGCGGTCCGGAGAGGCGGTACGCCCGTTGCTTGAGGACGAACGGCTGGGCCGGCCGGTCGATCTCCGTGCCTAGCAGGAGGGACTGGCTCAGGGAATATCGTGGACTGACCGCGAGTAGTGCGGGGCTGCGCTGCTGGACGCACAGCTCGAGCATGATGTCGAGCCTGATCGGCGCGAACGCGTCCGCGCCTTCGTCCGCGGTGTCCGGCCCGGCGTCGACGTCCTCCGGCCGCAGCAGGGCGGACCGGGGGATCTCCACCGGCTCGGCGGAAACGGTCGGTGAGATCGTGGGCGGTGGGGCGGGGTCCCGGTCAGGCCAGGCCACGGCGGCCGCCCCGGCGGTCACCACCGTCGCGAGCGCCACCGCGGCGACCGCCCGCTGTCGCCGGTGACGGACCCGGCGGCGCAGTTCGTCGCCCGGCGGGAGCCGCACCGCGGTCAGGTCGCCCCGCACGTCGTCCATGAGGTCGTGCAGCTCAGGCATCGGCGTGCTCCCCGGAGTCGACGGCCAGCAGTGCGGTCAGCGCGGCCCGGCCGCGGTGCAGCCGGGCCTTGACCGTGCCGAGCGGGACGCCGGTCTCCCGCGCGATGTCCATGACCGGCATGCCCAGCAGGTAGTGCATCGCGATGGCGACCCGCTGCTCCTCCGGAAGTCGACGCAGTGCCGCGACCACCGCGACCGTGTTGAGACTGGGGGCGGGAACGGGGTCCGCCGCTCCGTGCCGGAGGTACGCCCGCGCCCGGCCGCGGATCCGCCGCCACCGCGAGATCGCGATCCGATTCGCGACGGTCCGCAGCCATGACTCGGGGTCGTCGTATCCCTCGATGGTGGACCAGTGCTGCCAGGCCCGCATGTACGCCTCCTGCACCACGTCCTGCGCCTCGGTCAGGTCGCCGGTGAGCAAGAAGACGTACCCGAGCAGCCGCCGGCGGCTGCCCTGGTAGAACTCGTCGAACTCGGCGCCGTTCGCCAACGCACCTACCTCCGTGGGATCGATGCAAAGGAACACGCACGGAGCCGGGGAGAGGTTGCCGTCGACATTCCCGGTTCCGGCTGTGCCCGGCTGGCGTCGGGGCGATCTCGTGGTGATACTCAGCCATGGAGAAGGCTCGATCCGGACCCCTTGCTCGCGATCTGGCGCATGCGTTGCGGACCGGGCCGTTCTCCGCGGCCCTGCATCTGGCCATCGAGGACCGCGGGATCCGGCCCGAGGAGATCCAGGCGCGGCTGGCCGCCGCCGGGATCAGCGTCAGCCTCGCCACCCTCAGCTACTGGCGGCGCGGGCGCAGCCGGCCCGAGCGGCCCGAGTCCATGCGGGCCGTCCGGCTCATGGAGGAGATCCTCCAACTTCCCGCCGAGTCCCTGATCGCCCAACTGGGACCGCGGCGCCCGCGCGGGCGGTGGCTCAGCCAACCGCCGGGCACCATCGACATCGACCGGTTGTTCGAGAACGGCGCCAGCGTCTCGCGGATCATGAGTGAGCTCGACCGGTGGATGTACCACGAGCTCACCCGGATCAGCATGCACGACCTCTATCTCGTCGGGCCCGACCGGCAGGAGCGCAGCCTCACCTGCCGCCAGGTGTTGCGGGCCAACGTCGACCGCGTCTCGCGTACCGTCGGGATCTTCCGGACCGACGATCTTGGGGCTCCGCTGAGTGTCCGACCGCTGCGGAACTGCCGTGTCGGGCGTGTGCGGTCCGACTCCGGGTCCGGGTTGCTCGCCGCCGAGATCATTTTCGATCGGATGCTGTCGCAAGGGGACACCGCGGTCATCGAGTACGCGTTCGAGAGCGGGTCCACCGTCGCGACCGACGACTACTACCACGGGTTCTCCGTGCCGGTCGGCGAGTACGTGCTCGAGGTGCAGTTCGACCACGACGCCGTGCCGGCCCGGTGTTACCGCTTCGAACGGCGTGGGCTGCACGCGCCCGACCAGGGCGTACGCGAAGTCTGGATCGGTTCGACCCACGGCGCGCATCTCGTCGCCGCGGACGTGCCGCCCGGGATCGTCGGCATGCGCTGGGAGTGGGAGTAGCCGAAGCTACTCCCACCCGGCCCTCAGGACGCGCTGATCGTCACGTCGTCGACCACCCAGCTCGTCTGCAGCGACTGGTCCTCGGCCCCGTTGAACCGCAGGGTCACCGTCTGGCCACGGAACGCGGAGACATCGACGACCTTTTCCGCGTACGCCGCATTGGCGTCCAGGTTCGTCGCCGACGCTACTGTCGTGCCGCCGAGGGTCACCGTCAGCCGGTCCCAGACCTGGCCGTCGTTCTCGGCCGTCGTGATCCGCACCCAGTAGCGCAGCACCGCGCTCGTGCACGCGGCGGGAATCGTCACCGACTGCGAGAGGTAGTCGGTGTGCGTCCGGCCCTGCCCGCCGAGCCACGCGCTGCGCGTCCCGGTGTGACCCGGATAGCCGTACGCCGACCAGGCCCCGATCACGCCCGAATTCGCCGACCACGGCGTGGTGCCGGTCTCGAGGCTGGAGTTGCCGACGACCTGCACCGGCGTGCAACCGCCACCGGTCGTCACGGTCCACGTGAAGGTGGCCGTCCCGGTCCGCTGTCCGGAGTCGCGCACGGTCACCGTCACGGTGGACGTGCCGGCCGTGGTCGGGCTACCGGTGACGAGGCCGCTCGACGCGCCGATGGACAGGCCCGCGGGCAGACCCGAGGCACTCCACGTGTACGGCGTGGTGCCGCCGGACGCGGTCAGTTGCAGGTTCACCGCCTGGCCGACGGCCGTCGTCTGGTTGCCCGGGTTGGTGACCGACGGGTTGTTCGGGTTGGTCCCGCCGTTCATGAAACCCGTGTAGAGCAACCGGTTCGGCGACCCGGTGCCGGGGCTGGTCACCTTGCCGGTCGTGGCGTTGTTGACCAGCGCGTCGCGCACCTGCGCGGGCGTGGCACCCGGGTTGAGCCCGAGGTAGACCGCCGCCGCCCCGGCCGTGTGCGGCGAGGCCATCGAGGTGCCGGTCATCGTCGCGCTGCCGGTGTTGCTGGAGTACGAGGCGGAGACGATGCTCGTACCCGGTGCGAAGATGTCCAGACAGGACCCGTAGTTGCTGCTGCTGTTGCGGGCGTCGGTGCTGGTGGTGTTGCCGACCGTGACCGCCGCCGCGACGCCCTGCGGGCTGTAGTAGCAGGCGTCGTCGGACGAGTTGCCGGCCGCCTGCACGAACTGCACGCCCGACGAGATCAGGCTCGACACCGCGTTGTCCATGGCCTGGCTGCTGCACCGGCTCTGGCAGCCGATGCTGTAGTTGACCACCGCGGGCTTCGCCGCGTTGGTGCGCACCCAGTCGATGCCGGCGATCAGGTCGTCGTTGGTGCCGCTGCCCTGACAGTTCAGCACGCGTACGGCTATCACGCCGGCCTTCTTGGCCACACCGTAGGTGGTGCCGACCGCGGTGCCGGCGACGTGCGTACCGTGGCCGTGGCAGTCCGTCGGTGTGCTGTCGTTGTCGACCATGTCGACGCCCTGCCGCACGCGCCCGGTGAAGTCGACGTGGTTGGCGTTGATCCCGGTGTCCAGCACGTAGACGGTGGCGCCCTGACCCGGGTTGGCCGGGTACGTGTACGCCTGGTTCAACGGCAGGTTCTGCTGGTCGATCCGGTCGTCACCCCAGTTGGGCGGGTTGTTCTGCGTGTCGGCGACGGCGATGCGCTGCACGGCCTCGACGGAAGCGACGGCCGGATCGGCGGCCAGCCGCTGCGCCTGTTGGTCGGACAGCGTGGTGGCGAACCCGCGCAGGGCCGCGGTGTAGACGTGTCGCGCCTGCCCACCGAAGCGGCTGGCCAGGTCGCGTGCTTTGGTCCGGGCCGTCGCGGGCGCCATCGCCGAGTCCTTGAACACGACGATGTAGCGCCCGGCCACGGCACCGGGACTGTCGGCGTACTTGACGGGGGTGGTGGGTTCGGCGCCAGCCGGCGCGCCGAAACCGAGGACAGCGACGACCGCGACGGTTGCCGCGACGCCGAGTCCGAATAGTCGTTGCCGCAAGGGTCTCTCCTCCCAGAGAAGGTGGAGGAGAACCTAGAAGCGCGACCCCGCGGCACGGCAGCCCACGTAACAGCGTTCGTCGATTCGTAACGTCAAAACTGTTTATGAAGCCGACAGGACAGAGCGACCAGCCAGCTCGAGATGAGCACGGCTCCGACGGCGAAGCGGAGGCTCGCGCTCTCTTCGCTCCACGGCAGCGCGGTGAGGACGAAGGCGGCGACGCTGTTGGCGACGCTGTAGGTCGCCCACGTGCGGTGCCCCCGGCCCGCCTCCCGGCGGGCGAACACGATGCCGGCCACGATCAGGGACATGAACGCCACGGCGCCGAAGACGACATGTACGGTGCTGCCGGTGCTCTGGCGTTCGGGCAAACCGGCGGGAGCCCCGGCCGGCCAGCCGAGCGCGGGATCCGGGGTGAAGAGGCCGCCACCGATCATGGCGATGCCGTAGAGGCCGATCAGGATCGGTCCCGCGGTGGCTGCCCGGCCGGGCCGCAGCACGCGCCGCAGGCCGATGGCGAACGCGCCCGCCAGCAGCCCGGTGACGACGAAGTTCGTGACCTGCAGCCAACCGAGGTCGCCGAGGGTGAGCGCGCTCAGCGCATGCTCGCGCAGGTCGAATCCGGATCGGGTGAAGGCCTGCGCGAACGAGACGGCGACGAAGAGGACGCCCGCGGCCGCGCCGCACAGGAGCAGAGGTGCGGCGCGAGTGTCGGGGGCCTGCTGCGCCGAGGTGGCGGTGGTTGCGGTCATCGCGTTCCTCTCGTGCGGGTGGGTGGAGGGTGGTTGGCCTCCCGCATGACTACGAACGGGGACTGCGCATATGGACATCGGCCAGGCGGCGACGCAGGTGGGAGCGTTCGGGTTCGCTGCCGGCCAGTGCGATGGCCGCCCGATAGGCGGCGGCGGCCTCGGAGAATCGGCCGAGCAGGCGCAGCAGGTCGGCCCGTGCGGCGGCGTAGGGGTGGTAGCCGCGCAGCAACGGTTCGCCGGACAGTTCGTCGAGCAGCGCCAGGCCGGTCAGCGGTCCGTCGCGCATCGCCACCGCCACCGCCCGGTTGAGCGCGACCACCGGTGACGGGGTGAGAGCGAGGAGGACGTCGTAGAGCGCGACAATCTGTGGCCAGTCGGTGGTGGCGACGTCGGCGGCCTCGTCGTGGAGCGCGGCGATCGCGGCCTGGACCGCGTACGGCCCGGGCGGGCCGCCGGTCAGCGCGAACACCACCAGGGCCTGGCCCTCCTCGATCATCGCGCGGTCCCATCTGCCGCGGTCCTGATCCTCGAGCAGCACGATCTCGCCGTCGGGGCCGCTACGGGCAGCGCGGCGGGCGTGGATCAACAGCAGCTGGGCCAGCAGTCCCGCGATCTCGCGCTCGGCGGGCAGCAGCCGGCGCAGGATGCGCGCCAGTCGAATGGCTTCCTCGGCGAGGTCGACCCGCTGGAGCTCGGGGCCGGAGCTCGCCGCGTAGCCCTCCGTGAAGATCGAGTAGACGACCTGGAGCACTCCCGGGAGCCGTCTGTGCAGCTCTTCGGCTTCCGGCGTGCGGAACGGGATGCGGGCCTCCCGGATCTTGGCCTTCACCCGGACGATCCGCTTGGCCATCGTCGCGGGTGCGACGAGGAAGGCCCGCGCGACCTCGTCGGTTGTCAATCCGCCTATGCAGCGCAGGATCAGCGCCGCGCGGTCCTGCGCGGCGAGGGCCGGGTGCGCGCAGGTGAAGAACAGCTGAAGGCGTTCGTCAGGCAGGTCGCCGTCGGTGTCCGTCGGCGTCGCGGGGCCGGAACGGTCCGCCTCCACCTGCATGAGGGCGAGTCGCGCGGCGTAGACCTGGTCCCGTCGGAGCCGGTCGACCGCCTTGCGCCGGGCGGTCGTCATCAGCCACGCCCCGGGCCTGGGTGGCACGCCGTCGACGGGCCAGCGCACCAGCGCCGCCTCGACGGCGTCGGCCGCGACGTCCTCGGCCAGGTCGAGGTCGCCGAAGCGACGCACGAGCGCGGCGAGCAGACGACCACGTTCCTCGCGGAAGACCTCCTCCACCAGGGATCCGACGCCGGCCGTCCGCTCGCTCACGGGTCAGGCCTCGAACTCAGCGACCGGCCGCACCACGACCGAGCCGCCGCGGCGGGCGCCGGGACAACGAGCGGCCCAGTCGAGCGCGACATCCAGGTCGGGCACGTCGATGACGTAATAGCCGCCGAGAACCTCGCGCGTCTCGGCGAACGGTCCATCCGTCACGATCCGTTCACCAGTCGGATCGACCCGCACCGTAGTGGCGGTCGTCAGGTCCGCCAACGAGTGGCCGGAGACCCAGATCCCGGCGTCCTTCACCGCCTTGTCGTAGCTCACCCAGGCGTTGAAGAGGTCTTCGTCGGGCACGTCGGTCGACTCACCCACCGCGGCGCTGTGGATCAGAAGCATGTATTTCACGTTGAATCTCCCGCTGGTCTGTTCCCCTGAGATGCCTTGTCTCACCACTACGAACGAGCATGGCCCAGATGGACACCACCGAGGATTTTCCTCGTCAGCCGAACCGAAGCCGAAGACCGTCGAGCACCTAGCGGACATCGCCGCGCGGACCCCGGAGATCGTGCACAGGCCGCCTGGCGTAACGGAACCACGATCCGCACCTGCGTGCCAACGGACCCGCAGTCCAGGCGGGTCGCAGAAAGCGGTGAAGATCGCAAAGGCGGACCCGGTGCCGACCGCGGGGAACCTAGTCCTGCCAGCCATCGACGCCTTCGACGCCGACGCGACCAGCATCGAGGGCCCGGTCCCGGATGGAGATCCTCGACAACCTTCACACAAAACCGGCCCGAGGCGCACGTCGCGGGTGCTCTGTGTGCCCCCGGCGGGATACAGCCCACAACTGCGCACCGTCTAGGCGGTTGTCCCTGGTCACGGACGTCTACGTCGGCGATTGACTGCGCCGCAGGGGGTACCGGATGGGGGTCGCTGGTGTGGGTAGCTGCGCACCTGAGTGGCGTGTGGCATGGATCAAGACTGCATCGCACCCGTCTGCACCCGGCGCTTGTGCGCGATCATTCGCAGATTCGAACCATCGGCGGGCGGCGGGGGTCGCGAACCGGGGAACTCGTCCACGCAGGACGGCCGCGCCCGGGCGGCCGTCCTGTCTCTAGCGAGCATCATTTCCATGTCGATCCGTGGGTCAGCGGGCGACTGTGGCGCGATGTGAGCCACGTCGATTCGTCGCGCCTGCCGTGGATTGGCGAGCGTCGCCCGGTGTGCTGCGGTTGCGACCGAACCATCGCGGGTGCCACCAGGCGTCCCTGGGCGGCTCGCCGTTCTGCGTCTGGCCGGCGACGGAGTCGGGCCTTCCTGGCGCTGGCGAGTCACCCGTGTCGGCGGACGCCGTCGCTTCGGCGGCATGCTCGGCGCCGGTGACGCGTCGCCAGACCAGTTCCCAGCGTGCCAGGTCGACGGTTCCGCCTCCGGCTTGCGCGACGATCCGTCGCACCACGGCCCAGGTGGGCGGCCGGCGGCCGGTGAGCACCTCCCACTCGGGGCTGCCGCTGCGTCCCGCCTCCTGCGAGTCGGCACCACGGGTGCGCCACGCGTCTAGGTCGAGGCGCTTCTCCATTACCAGGTCCACGAGGGATGTGACCAGGTCCTGCACGTGCACGGCGTGCGCCAGGCTTGGCGGAACAGCCGTGGTGCGGAGCGGGTACTCGACCGACACGATGGGCACGTCGACTCCGCCCTCGCCCTCGCTCGAATCCGAAGGATCGGTGGCATTGGTCGGTGCCGTTGGCCTCAAGGCGTCCGCTGTGGACCGTGGCCGCTGTTGCTGGTTGCGGTGGCCGATTCGATGCAGTGCCCTGCACTCGCGCACGTCTTCCTCGGTCACCGCGCGGCCGACCTTCGCAAGCGCGCCGAGGAACTGCTCCACCGACGGCCAGCTCTGGTAGCTGCCGTTAGCCGTGGTCGAGAAGGCGCGGTGGTCGGTGTGAGTAACTTTGCCCATGGCCCGGTACGAGATGTCGCGGCCCTTGAGCAGACGGAGTTTCTCGGCGAGGAGCTTCGCCGGCCTGTGGTCGGGAATCGGCAACGGGCGACGGCCGGCCATCACATCACCCCTTTTCGAGCGTGGCGCCGTCTGGACGACGAAAAGCCACGCGGGGGCCAACGGGTTAGGGCAGCCACTGTGGACACCTCCCTGGACGGGCTGCGCCGCCGCGTCGCCGGTATCGACCGCGGCTGCGCCAGCCACCTCTGAGGTTCAAGGCTCGCGTCCCGCCGGCCAGGCAGTCGGCCAGGTGACCAGCCGTCCGTCAACGGAACGCTCAGAGCAGCGTATGCACCTCAGTTAGTGCAATTCGGCGAATGTCCCGTTTAGGTGACACGATTCGACGGCAAATGGTCGTCTTCGTGCCGTCTATCGTCTGGTTTGCATCCATTCACATTAACCCACCGCGAATCGCCTGCCCGGACTCGCACCGGAGCGGCCGCACGAGCCGGCACCCGGCCCGGTGTCCGTTGAGGACCGCGCAACGGGCGCAGTCGGCCGGGGTAGAGGTGGGACGCCTTAACGAGAGTTCGGATCTGCGCATGATCGCACCCAAGCGCCGGCCCAGACCGGTGAATGCTGCCATGATCCACACCTCTCGCCACGCACGTGCGCAGGTCCACGCACCAGCGACCCCGCCCGGCATCCCCTGCGGCGCGGTCAATCACCTACGTACACGTCCGTGACCAGGGACAACCGCCCAGGCGATGCGCAGTTGTGGGTTGTATCCCGCCATCGAGATAGACCTGCGCGCTCGATGCTGTTTCCGCAGGTCAACGGCGCGGCTTCTAGGCGTCTAGGGGCGCGGCACGACCCGCCAAGCATAGGACCGAATCTGGTCGATGGCTGCGCGGCCATCGCGTTGTCGAGTCGTCGTGCGCAGGTTCGAACTCCACCTCGACGGTCCGAAACGCGCCCCTGAACGCACCAGACGTACGCTTCAGTCCGCCTGGGGCGTGCGGACCGAGTTCGTCGGGCCGCGCCGACGTCATGGGTCGTGGTCGATATCATCGGCCGGTGGTCGCTCGGTCAAAGGTTCCTCGGAAGGCGAAGCTGTTGTTCCTCGCCGTCTGGACGACGCTCACCGCGTTGTTGACGGTCGGCATGGGTTACTCCCTGTGGGGGGATCTCAACGGCGGGACCGCGACCGCGACGGTTGTGCAGGTCTACTCTCAGACCGCCTACACCGTCAGCTTCGTCACCGACGACGGCACGCGGTGTGTGACGCGGCGCAAATGGGAGGCGTCACACACCCAGGAATCAGAGACCTTCCAGGTCAAATATTCGAGGGTGTTGCCTTGTGACAACGTGCGGATCGCGGACACTGGTCCCTTGTGGTCCATTTACCTGACCCCGCCGGTTCTCCTAATCGCAGGTATTGCCGCATTTGTTTCGACCAAACGTCAAGAGGCTTGACTGGTCCGCTCGGCCGGGGTGCTCCACTTTCCGGACTCGCCGCAGTCGGTGACTGACATCCTCGCGATGACCCGCGAATCGCCGTCTCCGTTATGCATGTCGACGGCCGGCTCAGCCGGCAACGCGGCGCTTGGGGCCAGGACTTTCCTGGTACGCACCAAGCCGGCGACTTCGGGGACAACCCAGAAGCCGAGAGGATTTCGGAACGCGAGGGAAAACGCCGGGTAGCCGTGGGTGCCCGGGGGAAGCCAGCAGTAGCAGTCGATCGCGGGCGGCCGGGTCCCGGGCGAAGAAGCCGATACGCACTTCCTCACACGGTCGAAGGTCGTAGAGCCTCCCGCTCAGCCCGTCCGCCAACCCTTCGGAGATGTGTACGGCGCTGTAAAGCGTTACGCCGCTGAGCGAGCCAGGCGACCTGTTCTGGATCCGCATGGTGCTCACGGCGATGTCAGGATCGTTCGGTGGCGGTCCGGCCGGTGGGTACTCGAGCCACCATGCGACGCGCCCGGGCCTGTTGGCTCAATGCCATCTGGTCTCGGTTGAACGCCATTTGATCCCGGTTGACCTGCTGTTGGTCTGTGAACGCCGGGAGCGCGAAGATCACGGCGACCACGGTGATCGGCACACCATCAGCGCCGCGAGCGCTTGGACCGCGCCGGCGTTTTGATTCAGCCACGGTAGGAGGCCGGCACGGACGGCCAGGAACGCGCGGGAGAGCCATAGCCACCTACAGTATCGACGGAAGCCATCGAAAATCCCTGCGGCCGGGGCACTGTTGTTCGCGTAGTAGTAGAGGTTGACGAGGATGTCGCCTGGGCTTCGACTGGAGCCGGCGCCGGCCCCTTGCGGTGGCCG
>NZ_BONC01000108.1 GCF_016862515.1 Asanoa iriomotensis | reverse complement strand
CGGTCGGCCGGTGGGAGGTCCTCGACCGGCAGGCCAGAGACACGGTCGCCCTGCTCGCGCTGGAACGTCGGGCCGCCAAGGACACCGCCCTGGCCGAAGCGTTGGGGCCGCTGCTGGACATCGCGGCAACGCTGCGGACCGGCGGCCAACGGCGGGCGCTGCTGGCCTACGTCACCGAACAGGTCTACGCCGCGCGGACGCGCCGCCGATGACGGTCACGATCCGGCTGACCGTCGAGACCGACCTTAACGGCGTGGCCAAGGTCCTGACCATGGCTGAGCTGCCGGAACGGCCGAGACCGTCGCAGGTTCGGGCCGCCGTCCGGACCGTCCTGGCCAGCGACGGCCTGCGCGGCGCCCTGCGCCGCTACCACCGGCTGCTGCACGAGCTCATCGATGCCGACGACGTCCGCGACCACGAAGCCCGCCTCGCGTGGTGCCGAATCCTGGCCGCGCAGGCGTTTCCGCCGCCCCGGCCGCGCCGCCGACCGATACGGCCGGCACCGGTCGGCCGACCCCTCATCGACGTCCTCAACCGCGAACCTCCCCAGGACCGCGACCCCACCACCTAACCGGAAGGAGCGCTTGATGCGCGCGGTGTACTACAGCGCCTCAGTGACCACCCAGACCGGCGGCGACACCACCGCCGACGGCGAACCCTGCGAGCCGGGCCGCGGCTACACCGAACAGTCCGGGCACTGGAGCCCCGACCGCGACTACTGGACCGTTCATCCGTCCCGCGCCGACGTCGATCCCGACACCTACCCCGACGACAGCCCGCTGCCCCCAGCCCGGTGGCTGGCCGACCAGATCACCGAGCGGCTGGGCAACCTCGATCACATCGACGGGCACACCTTTACCAGCGCTCGCACCGCTATCGAGCCGGGCCGGCTCACCGGACCCGCCGCCGACAAGCCCGGTGCGGTCGCCGGTACGCACACCTTTCTCGGTGATGCGTTCGCCGCCCAACGGCTGCGCACCGCTCCAGTCGGCATCCGCACCCTCACCGCCGCCGCCCACGCCTACGGCTTCACCGCCGCTGAGCTGGCCGAGACGGCCACCCTGCTCGGCCGCGGCGATCCGGCGACCGGACGCAGCTGACCACAGCCCACCCCTGCGAACGGCCCTGGACCAACGGTCCGGGGCCGTTGCCGTTTCTGCGAAAGGACACCCGACCCGATGTGGAAAGTCACGATCCCCAGCCCCTACGGCGGTGAGCCATCGATCTACTGGGTCGCCGCCGACTCGGCAGCCGAGGCGGAAACCACCGCCCGGCACCAGGCCGGCGACGGTATCACCGCGCAGAGCCCGGTCCGCGTCGAGCACGCCGACACCGTCGACCTGGTCGACGAGATATGGCCCCGGCCACGGCTGGTCGACGGAATCCGCGTGTTCACCTTCGACGACAGCCGCACCGCCTACGACCAGACGCAGGTCCGCGACGACCTGCACGACGGCGATGTCCTGCACATCCCCAGCGAGAACGTCGCCGGCTTCCTCATGCGTGCCTGGCCGATCGCCGTCTCCCCGAACCGGGGCGCCCTGCACGGGCTGACCGACCCGGACGACCTCGTCATCGACGGCATCGACTACCGCCCGAGCGCCCGGGTCGCCCAGACCCTGCTCGACCCGCCCGAGGCGCCGTCGCCACCACCGACACGACCCCCACTCACCCGAGGCCTCCGGCAAGCCGCCGGCACCTGGACGGTGACCATCGCCGGCAGCGAGCGCCACGACGGCGAAGGCCCCTACATCTGGGTGGTCGACGCACCCGACGCCACCAGCGCCGCCGCGGTCGCCGAACACCACCACCAGACCAGCCAGGAAGACACCGACACCGTCGTGCGCTCGGTCGAGCCCGGAGCCCCGACCGCCGATTACCCGTGGGCGTACAACGACCTACGCGGCATCCCCTCCAGGACGGTCGTACTGGCCCCAGAGCACATCCGCCAGTTTGCCCGCATCCGCCTGGCCTGCAAGCGCCGCGACCGCTTCCTCGACAGCATCGACATCCCCGGCTACATCTTCACCGACGCCGAAGCCGATGACCTCACCGACATGAACGAACACATCGTCACCCTCGTCCGCCAGCTCATCGACGAGTTCAGTACCGACTCCTGACCTCTAGCCGCATCCACCGAGCCCGCCGGTCTCGGCCCGCAAGCAGGGCCGGCCGGCGGGCCTAGGCCGGCCAATTACCCCACCCACGTCGCGCCCCGTAGGGCGCGACAGTCCTTTTTCTGTATCCGCCTCGACTACTTAGAGTGTTTACATGGTTACGTTGACGTGCGGTGCAAAGGGCGCGATTGCTACTACGAGGAGGACACCGGCCAACATCGACGGACCGTGCGCGAGATCGTCACCCGGCTTGCGAAGTCCAGCGGCTCGCAGGGTCGCGCCGAGCACGGCGGTGATGAGCACGCTCACGAACCCGCCGACGATGAGGGCGGTCCAGCTGTGTGCGCCGAGCAAGAGGCCGGTGGTGAGGCCAAGCTTGGCGTCGGCGTATCCGCCGTTCGCCACGAGGGTGAGCAGTAGATAGAACCCGCCGGTCAGCGCCGCTGCGATGGCGGCCCGAAGCCCAAGGGCCCAGTCGCCGCCGGCAGCCGTCTGCACCACGACCACGACCACCGCGGTAAGGAACGCCGCCGCGGTGAACCGGTCGGGGAGGCGGCACACTGCAAGGTCGACGAAGGCGAGCGTGACGCCGAGCACGGTCAGACACACCAGCAGCGGCGCAGTGAGCGGCACGGTGGCGGCGTGTACGAGGGCTCCGGCCGTGACGGCGAGGACAGCCTCGACGGCCCACGGCGGCGGTCCGATCCGGACCCGGCAGGCGCGACATCGGCCGTGTGGTGGCAGCCAGCCGAGCGCACCGCCGCCGCGGGCGGGCAGGATCGTGCTCTGGCAGGCGGCGCAGGCCGTTGCCGGTGGCTGTCCCTCCGGCACGCTGAACGCGGCGATCCACGCGCGTACCGGGCCGGCGAAGGCGACGGCGGCGATCACGGCGGCGATGGTCCAGCCGGCGTTCATCCTTTCGGCTCCGCTCGGGCGGCGTCGTGGTCGGGGGGTGGCGTTTGCTGCGGCGCGGTCACGGCTTTGCCAAGTCGCGGAGCAAGGTGGTGGCCAGTTCCTCGGTCTCGGGGTCGATGTCGATGCCGGCGTCGTCGAGCTCGCGGCGCAGGGTGGCGAGACGTTGGCGTACACCGGCGGCGTCGCCGAGCCGAGCCGCGGTCAGCATGGCCCGGCGGGCCAGTTCGTCGGAGAGCGGGTCGAGGGCGGCGGCGGTGTCGAAGAGGGCGAGTGAGGCAGGGAGATCATCGTCGGCCTGCAGCGCGGCGGCTTCGGCGTAGATCTTGATGAGGCGACGCCGGGCGTGCTCGCGGTCGGTGTCGATCCATTCGTAGCCGGTGTCCTCGGCGAGGCCGCCGCTGACGGCGTCGATCGCGGTCTGCAGATGGGCCAGGCGCAGTTCGTCGTCGGCTGCGGAGGCGACCTGGGCGTAGGCGTCCTGGACGGTCCACCAGTCGACCCGCAGCAAGTTGGGGTCGAGGTGGTACCGGCCCCCGGTGTTGATCACGGGCTCAATCTTGGGGGCGTCGTCGGCTGGTTCGGCTTCGGCTTGAGCGACCGAACGGATGGTGGTGCGTAGGTTGGCGACGCAGGTGGACAGGCGATCCCCGGCACGGGAGACGGTCACGTCGGGCCACAGCGCCTCCATGATGTCGTCGAGATCGGCGCCGGTGCGGTGCACGACCAGGTAGACGAAAAGTTCGAGGCTCTTTGTGCGGAGGCCGCGTACCGGGTTGCCGTCGCGATCGAGGATGGCCGGCGCGCTGAGCACCCGAGCGTGCACTGGTGGTGTGCTGGAATCGGCGTGCGTGGCCGGTCCGCTGCCGGGCTGGCCAGGTGTCTCGGGGCTCGGCGTCGTCAGTAGCTGGCCTCGGGTTGCGGAGCTGTCCGACCGGGCAGGTTTCTGGTCCTCGGTCGGTCCGGGATCGGAGGGTGCGGCTGCTGGGGATGCGGTGTCGTGTTCCGGCGCGGCGGCCGGTGGGTCGGTGTCGCCGTGCGCTTCGGCGAGCATCGTCAGGATGTTGGCGGTGGCGGTGGTGTCCAGCACGGCGATCCGCTCGCCGTCGCCGCCCTGGGTGGTGCCGTCGGCGGCGACGGTCAGGGTGGTGCCGCGCGGCCAGGCGCCGACGAGCACGGTGCCGATGTCGACGTTCTTGCCGAGGCTGATGGCGGTGGATAGCCGGGCCTGCCAGCTGTCGTCGGGGACGTCGGCGATGAGCAGCATCTGCGGCAGTGGCTCGCCGAACGTCCACTCCTCACGGAGGGCGGAGACGCTGGTCGCCTCCTGGTCGGCGATGATGCGACTGCGGCGGATGATCTCCTCTTCGAGCATGGCCAACGCCGCAGCCAGGGTCGGGGCGACGGTGAGGCGTCGCATTGGTTCCAGGTCGACGGCGGACACACCGAGCAGGGTGGCCAGCGTCGCGGCCGGGATGACGACGCAGCCTTGCGCGTCCGGGTCGTCGGGGTCGCCGGCGGTCAGGGTGGCCACCAGCAGCGCCCGGGCTGCGTCCAGCGCGGCGGGCCCTTGCAGGCCGAGCCCGGCTGAGACGGGCAGCGTGCCGACGCCGGCCAGGTCGGGGCCGCTGGGCCCGCTGGGTGGCAGCGCGGGTTTGACGGCTGCGGTGACGTATTCGCGTACGGTCGGGCCTCGGTCCGGCTGGCGGTCTAGCAACTGTGGCGCGGAGCGGCGGACGCCTTGCCGCAGTCGGGTCGACGCGGCCAACGGTGGGGTTAGATCGGCGTCGTGCAGGTCCGGGCTGCTGATGCGGGTGGGCCGGTACCGGTGACGGCGGCGCTTCCAGACCATCGCCACGGCGTACACCAGACTGGCGGCCAGGCCGACGCCCATCGCGCCGCCGGCGATGACGATCCATTCCGGCGACGCGGCCGATGTCCGGTCGTCGCCGGGGCGGGGTGCGGCGTCGCTGGGGCCGGTGGTGGCTGGGCTTGATGCGGCGGGCGGTGTCGTCGATCCGGCTGCGCTGGCCGTCGGCGAGATGGGCACCGTCGCCGACGGCGGTACGAACACGCCGTCGTCGGCGCCGGCCGACGATGGTGCGGACGCGGCGGGACTGGCGGTGGCGGAAGCGCTCGGACTCGCGGATGGGCCGGTGCTCGGCGCGGTCGTGGCCCCGGTGGTCGGTGGGGCCGTGGACGTGCCGGGCGGATCTTGGGCGGGTGGGTTGCCCTCCGAGGAGCCGACGGGCGGCGTAGTGCTGGGCATGGTGAGCACCCAACCGGGGAAGATGCGATCGGGGTCGCTGAAGGTTGTGCGTCCGGAGATGTGGGGCCAGTAATGGCCTTTGTTCAGCTCCCAGATTTCGGGCCACCGGTTGCCGTCGCCGAGGTATTTGTCGGCGATGCGCCACAGCGACTCTCCGCGGGTCACGGTGTGCTCGACGGGTTTGCCGTCGATGAGCAGGGTCACCATGCCCACCGGCTTGAGCGCGGGTATGGATGCGTCTGCGCTCGGGCGTTGTGGCGATCCGGCGGCCGGGAACGCGTTCGTGGCACGGTGCTGGTTGTCTGCCTGCACGACGACGGCTGCAGCCGGTGAGGCGTGCGCGGGCGTGCCGGTGAGCGAAGCGGTCAACGATGCGGCGGGCGCGGCGACGATGATGCTGGCGGTGATCCCTGCGATGAGCGTGGCGGCCAAGCCCTGCACGGGCGACAGGAGCCGGTAGCGCGGGGCGCGTACCCCGCGGACGGCGGCCTGGACCTCGATGACGACGGACAGGGCGAAGAGCAGCCACAACAACCACAACAGGCCGGAGAGCCCGTGCAGGTAGGTGGCATCGGTGAGCCAGTCCCGACTGGTCAGCGCCGCCCGGATCTCGCCGCCGGTCGGCAAATGATCGGGAAGCGGTGAGCCGATGTAGCGCAGCTGCGCCGCAGGGATGCCGAGCACCAGGGCGAGCAGGCCGACGGCGTTGATCAGGCGCTGGCCGGCACGAGCGACCGCTGTCCACATCGCGTGTCTCCTCGGCTTTAGGCGGTGATCGGGGTGGCAGTGGCAGTGGCCTTGACGGTCAAGGTGTCGACGCCGAGGATCGGCACGAGAATGCCGGGCCGGGTGACCGTCACGGTGACCCGGACCTCCTGCGCGGTGGCGGTGACAGTCCCGTGCTCGCCCATCTGGCTGAGAAAGTTGGTGGCGGCGGCCTGGGCGGCGGCAGGGTCGATCTGGACCACCCCGCTCTGCCGCAGGGCGGCGAGGTTGAGCTTGTTCGCGCCGGCACGGGCGGCCTGCTGGGCGATGTCGGTGGCGTGACCGCGGGCGCTCATCGCGTTGCCTCCCTCCAGGACTGCGCCGGCCAGGACGAGCACGACCAGGATGAGGAAGAGGCCGAAGGCGGTGGCCGAACCGCGGTCACCGCGGGCGGCGCGAGAGACGGCGCCGTACAGCCGGCGGAGACTCATTTGTGCTCCCACGAGGTGTCTGGCGGAGCGGCCGACGGGCCGTCCGCGTCGGTGTCGAGCCACGGGTAGTCGTAGCCGTCGGCGATGCGAGCGCGGGCCGCGGCGACCGTGGCGTCGGCTGCCTCCGCCGCGCCGGCATGGTGCTCGTCGAGCAGGTGCCACCAATCGACGGCCACGATGGTCGGGTCGAGGTGGTAGTGGCCGCCGGTGTTGACGATGGGCTCGGGTCGTGGATTCTCGGCTGTCTCGCCGTGTTCCGCGGGATCGCTGGTTTCCCGGACGGTGCGGATGATGCTGCGCAGGTTGCTCAGGCAGGTCGACAGCCGCTGGTTCGCCTTCTGTGCGGTGACGTCTGGCCACACCGAAGCGATGATCTCGGACAGCGGTGCGCCGTCGCGGCGGACGATGAGGAACACGAGCAGTTCCATGCTCTTCGCGCGTAGGCCACGGATGGGCTGTCCGGCTGTGTCCAGGATCGCCGGTTCGCCGATGACGGTGATGCGGACCCGGTTGTCCGGCGGCTGGCCGGGTGCGGGCGCTGCGAAAGAGGTGCCGATTGGTGGCCTGGGTGGCGGGCCGTCTAGTCGGCCGGCGTGGCCGTCGATACTGGTGCTGCGATCGGAGTCGGAGTCGGCGAGTGTGACTGTGACGCCTCTCGCCGCCGATGGCCGGGCCGGCAGCGTACCCGGCCGGGAGGCGGGTGATATGAGCAGTGGGCGGCCGTTGGCGGTGGCCGGAAAGGGGTCGCCGGTGGTGGACGGCGCTGGCCACGCTGTGGTCGGCGCAGCTGCGCCGTTGCGATCAACTGGGATGGACGGCTGCGCGGCAGTGCCGGGACCGGCGATTGCGCCCGGATCGTTGTTTTCCGCGAGTTCCTGCGGGTGGGTCGTGGAGCCACCGAGCGGCAACGGTGCCGACGTTTGTTTGGCCAGGAGAGCGCGGGCGGCAACCGCTGCCTGATCCTCGCGGCCGTGCAGGACGTGCTCGGCGGTCAGCTCGGCGCCGAGCAGGGCGGTGAGGCCGTCGTAGTCGGCGCTGGCGCGAAGCCGGCGCGCGACCTCGTCCATGTCGTAGGTGAGGACCGCGATGTCGGCCATCTGCTTGCCGGCGGCCGTCCGGATGCGACTGCGCAGAGCGTCGGCGAGCGCGCTGTCGCGCCGATTCCGGCGGCGCACGATGAGCGCGGCCTCCAGCGAGCCGTAGAGGCCCAGCTGCGGGTACGCCTTGGCCAGTGCGCGGCCCTGGGCGGTAAGGAGCGGGTGGCGGGTCCAGTGGGCCAGAAGCTCGTACTTCGGTGTAGGTGCGGGCAGCAGCCCGCGGGCGCGCAGCCGGTCACGGCGCTTGGCCTCCACGTCGAGCCACCAGGACACGAATCCGAGTACGCTCATCAGGGCGTAGAAGCCACCGAGCAGCCGATTGCCATGGGTGACGACGTTGAAGGTGGCCGCGGCGGCGGCGATGGTGGCGCCGAGCAGCCGGGACGCGGTGGCGTGCTCGCCGAGGCGCCGACGGACGTCGGCGTTGGACAGGAACGTCACGCCGCCGAGTTCCAATGCAAAGATGCCGCCGATGGCGATCCACCACGGCAGGTCGAACGCGGCGACCGCACCGGTGGCCGTGCCGTATAGCGCGACGACCAGGACGGCCGCGTAGAACAGGCGGCGCATCATCGCGGTGCGCCGTACCGCCGCCGCAAGGTTGCTGTCCAGCTGTCCGGCGACGGCAGTGTTGCGGGGACTGTCGAGCCGGGTGAGCTGTTCGAGCAGTTCTGGTTCCAGCGACACGATCATGCCGGTACTCCGGCCGGTGGCCGGTCGGCGGCGCCTCCGAGCGCCACCGACCGGTAGGTGTCGATGGGGGCGGTGGAGGTTGATGAGGCGGTCATACGGCCGGGGATGGCGCGCATCATGGCCAGCGTCGACAGGTTCACGGTGCAGGTCACGGTGACGGTGACGGTGCCGCCGCGTTGCCACCGGCTGGTGTCCACGTCGACCACCAGCGTGGCGCAGGTGATGGACCGGCCGGAGAGGTCGTCTTCGGCGGCCTGCCGGGCCGCTGCGGTCGCGGCGGCGCCGCTGCGCTGCAGCGATGCGGCCCGGGCCGCGGACGCCGATGCTGACTCCAGGTCCAGGCGGGACACGGCGAGCTGAAAGGCAGCCGCGACGATGACGATGGCTAGCAGCATGCAGGGCAGGAAGAATCCGGCCACCTCCACCGACCACGCGCCGCGGTCGCCGCGCGCCCGCGCGAGGGTGCGGCGGAAGCGGGCGGAGGTCGACCGGAGAGACATGACTAGTTGATCCTCTCCACGGGCGCGTGGACGGTGACGGTGACCGGGGGATGGAACCCCGGGATGATCGACGTGGCGGTGCCGCGGACCGTGACGGTGACCTCGGTCGCGCTGCGGTTGACATCGACGTAGGGATCGTTGAGGGCGGTGCCGACCGTCGAGGCCAGGATGGTGTTGGCGTCCGCCTTGCCGTCGGCGGCGGTGCCGCCGTGCACGCGCGCCTGCTGGGCGGCGTGGTTGGCGGTGTACCGGGCGCCGAGGGCGGCCAGACCCCAGGTCACTGCTTGGACGCCGATCAGCAGCGCGAGCAGCATCAGCAGCGTGTAGCCGGCGACCTCGACGGTGACGGCCCCGCGGTCACCGCTGAGCCGTCGCCGTCGCCCTGTATTGCGTCCGGTGTTCATTCGCCGCCGGTGAACCCGATGGTGTACGACAGGTTGTTGAAGAATGCCTTGAGGTCGTCGCGCAGGATTAGACCGACGGCGCCGACGATGACGATCACCGCCGCGATCCACAGCATGACCTCGACGGTCTGTGCGCCGCGCTCGGGTCGGCTGTGCATGGCCGCCGAGCCTCTGGCCAGTAGCCGGTTGATGGCGTCCATCAGGTGGTGCCTCCTTATTGAGTCAGGCTGGCGCTGATCGCGCCCATTGCCGCGTAGAGGAGAAAGATCAGGTAGCCGAGGCCGAACAGCATGATCGGTATGGCCATCTGCGCGCTAGCAGCGTGTGCGCGACGCTCCATGTCGGCGGTCATCCGCGTGCGCATGGTCTGCGCGACGACGGCCATGGTTTCCGCTACCGGTGCGCCGGCGGCGGCCTGTTCCATCGCCGTCGCCAGCTCGGCGAGTTCGTCGACGCCGATTTGGGCGCCGAGGTCGCGCATCGCGGTCCAGGCGTGGATGCGCTGCCGGCCTCGGGTCTGGGCCGCGGCGTCGAGTTCGCGGCGGATGCGGACGGCAGCCCAGCCGGACAGCTCGTCCATGGTCTCGCCAAGAGCTTGCTCGACGCCGGCTCCGCCGGACAGGCCGCCGCCGACCAGATCCAGCAGGGTCGACAGGGTTTCACGCATTTCGGCGCGGCGGACTTCGGCTGCGGAGTGCAGTCGGCTGTGCGTCAGCCGGACCGCGATTGCCGCGCCGAGCAGTGCAAGCCACAGCGGCAGCTGCCCGCCGAGCCCCCACAGCACCGGCAGCGCGCCGAGGATGAGCATGCCGGCGATGGCGATGACGATCTGCTGGGCCAGGTATTCGGCGGGGTCGCGGTCGAGGATGGCGAGGTCGCGGATTGTGCGGTCGCGGGGAAGGCCGACGCGGCGCAGTGGTGTGGCGAGTGCGACGTCGAGGCGGCGGCGCCTCCCGAGTGGTGCGATCGGCGGGCGGGACAACCGGTCGAGGGCGTCGGCGAGTGCCGGGCGGGGCGGGTTGAAGCCGGAAGCGAATACCGCCAGGCCCGCGCCGACCATCCCGCCTGCGGTGACCATGACGGTCAATGCGTCACTCATGGTGTCCTCGCTTCCGGTTCGTCGCGCAGGACCCGGTTCGGCTCCGGCATGCGGGTCAGCCGTTGCAGCCACACGGCGGCCAGCGTCCAGAGGGCGCCGACGATCAGCAGCACCAGCTGCCCGGTTGTGCTGTCGAACGGCTGCAGGAGTGGGCGGTTGAACAGATAGAGCCCGACGCCCACGATGACCACGATGATGATGACGAGTCGAGCGCTGGCCTTGGCTTCGGTGCGGGCGGTCTCCACCCGCTGCACCGCGGCCACCCGTTCCCGCACGGCGTGGGCGAGCCAGCCGAGCTGGGCCGCGAGGTTGCCGGTGTGGCTTCCGGACGCCTTGCGTAGGGCGGTAGCGACCAGGTCGGCCGCGTGGTGGTCGACGTCTTGTTTGAACCCGGTCATCGCCACGGGCAGTCGCACCCCCGCGTCGAGTGCGGCGGCCAGACCGGTCGACTGGGCATGGATCGGCGGCTTGGCCAGGTCAGCCGTGTCCCGGATGGCCTGTTCAATGCCGGCGTAGGAGCGCAGGCTGCCCCGCAGCGCCTCGGTCCACGACGCGATGGCGTCCAGCTTGGCCAGCGAGGCCGCCTCGGCACGGCCGCCGCCGAGCATCGACGGGGCCGCGTAGACGAACATCGCCGCGAGCAACGCGGCCACCGGCCAGCGGGTGATCCCGGCGATCAGCGCGCCGACGGCGACGGCCGCGGCGAGCCGGTAGCCGTTGCGGCCGGTGACGAGGTTGCGCAACCGAGTCGATGCACCGGGCCGCTGTGGGCGCTCGGTACGGCGGATACCGGTGGCGATGAGCCACAGGCCCAGACCAACCCCCAACCCGCACAGGATGTTGATGCCGTTCATACGTCACAGTCCTCCGCCCAGCAGCGTGGCATCGAACCCGACATCGAGGAGTTTGTCGATGGTGATGTCGCTGAATCGGCTGGCCGGCACCGCCCGGCGGTCCGGGCCGGGCTTGTAGACCTCGTTGCTGCGTACTTGAATGCCGTCGGCGTCGACGACCTCCCGAACTCCGGTGACGACGCGGGCGCCGTCGGCAGTCTTGCCCAGCTGCACCACGCCGTGAACGCCGCCGCCGATGAGCTGGTAAGTGACGTCGAACGGCAGCTGCTCCTTGGACTGCCGGGCGTAGTTGGCGATCTTCTTGAACGCCTCGCGCGTCGACGAGGCGTGGATGGTGGTCATCGACCCGTCTGTGCCCTGGTTCAGCGCATTGAGCAGCGGGATGACCTCCGGCCCGCGGACCTCACCGACAATGACCCGGCTGGGGTTCATGCGGGTTGCCCAGCGGACCAGCTGCACCATGTCGATCCCGCCTGAACCCTCGATGTTAGGGTCGCGCGGCTGCATCGGCACCACGTCCGGGTGGGCGGGATCGGTGTCCAGGCTCAACTCGTACGGGTCCTCGACGGTGATGATCCGCTCGTGAGGTTTGATCGCCGAGCACAGCGCCCGCACCATCGTGGTCTTGCCGGTGTCCATACCGCCCGAGACGACGATGTTGAGCCGGGCGGCGACCATCGCCTCGAACAGCTCCGCCATCTCGCGGGTCATGGTGCCGAGGTCGGCCAGTTCCGCGAGGGTCAGCTGCATGAACCGGTGCCTGCGGATCGACACGTGCACCCGCTCGGTCACCGACATCACTGCGAACAGCCGGGAGCCGCCGGGCAGGCGCAGGTTCAGCCGGGGCAGGCCAGGATCGAATCGCCGCTCCTGCACGCCCAGCGAGGCGGCGACCTTGCGCAGCATGTCGGTGAGTTCCTCGTCCGACGAGGCGACCGGACCGACCCGTTCGCGTTTGCCGCCGGCATAGGTGATGAACACATTCTCGGCCCCGTTGACGTCGATGTTCTCGATGTCGGGGTCGTCGATCAGCGGTTGCAGGTCACCCAGTCCGGTGAAGGCGTCCAGCAGTGAGCGCCGGAACTGCTCGCGGACATCGTCGGCGACTGCCGGCTGGCCACTGCGCAGCGCGTTCACCGTATATTCGCGGACGACGTCAGCGACCAGGGCCTCGACGAATGCGGCTCGGTCATCGACTTCTCCCCGGCGTACAGCGGCGGCCAGGCGGTCGGACACCTCGGCGTGCAGGTCATCGCGCAGTGCAGCGACCTGAGCCGGCATCCCGCTTGTAGTCATGACGTGGCCTCCAACGTGTGCCGGGCGCGTTCCGTCGAGGTTCCGGCACCGGCCTCGGCGGCCTCGGCCATCTCGGACTCCGGGTCACCGTTCGGCCGGTAGGTAAGTGCGAAGGTGCGGGCCGCGGCCAGCAGCGGACGGCGCGTCCATCCCGCTTCCCGCCGGGCGCCGGGCTGGCCCCAGCGGCGGGGCCGCTTGCGGCCGGCCACGATGTCGGCCGCCACCGGGTCGTATGGGATGCTGGCCGCAACCTCGATCTGCAGGTAGTCGGCGATCTCCTCCGGTTCGTGCGGGCCGTCGCCAACGAGCACGAGCCGCACGGCGGCGCACCGGCGGCGCAGGAACGGCAGCCGCATCCGTAGGTGGCGCAGCTGGGCCGATTCGGGTCGCGCGACCAGAAGCAGCTCGTCGGCCTTATCCAGGTAACCCAGCACGGTCGCTTGCGTATCGAGGCGACCGAGATCGGCGAAAACCGGACGGACCGCGGCGAGCTCTCGCAGAACGCTGGGTCCCTTGAGCCGCAGCTCCTCGACCGTCGCGGCAGCGGCAGCGCTGGGCGGGGCGACGATCACGTCAGCACCCACCCGCAGGTGTTGCACGAACGCGGCGCCGTCGCCGACCGGGCCGTCAGAGACGCCCGAGGCAAGACTTGCCAGTCCAGGCTCGTCGTAGGTGGCCCAGCGGCTGCCGAGGTCGCCGCCAGCCGGGTCGAGCTCCACAACGACGGGCGGAGTCCCCGGGTGCGGCCAGCGGGCCGCCATGGCGACTGCCAGGGTCGTCGTACCGGGTGAGCTCTTCACAGAGCCGAAGCACAGCAGCATGCCGCGGATCACCGTCCCGGGTTCTGCAGGATCAGGGCGACGTCGCCGGTGGCAGCGGCGATGCGTACCGCGGACTCGGCCGACATCTGCAGCGAGACCACCGTGATTCCCGAGCTGTCGGTCAGGTCGACCGCACGTACAACGGCGCGAGCCTGTGGCGGAGTGTCGGCAGCGCCGCTCTGCGGGACCACGACGACCAGCACCGATGCTCCCGGTGCAAGACCGGATGGTGCCCGGCCGGTCTTGACGCCAACAGCGATGACCGACTGGCCAGGCGGCGGGTCGGTCACGGTGCCGAGCTGGTCGGTGGTCAGCAGCGCGCCAGCAGCGAGTGGGACTGCGGCGGTACGCCCCACGACGGTGCTGCGTTCGCTCGCGCGCACCACACGCAGGTCCTCGTCGGGCACGATGTGCACGACTCGGAGATCGGCGTCGCCGAGCTGGGTGCCGGCGATGACGGGACGGGCGACGGCGAGCACGTCGATGCCAGGGTCGGCGCGCAGGCCGATCACTCCAAATGCGACGGCACCCAGCACAACCAGCAACGCACCGCCGAGGAGGCGAGGCACCGACCGCCGGCGGCGGGTACCGGGTGGGTCGACCACCGTGCGGCTGTCGAGCGATGCCCTGCGGCTCGTAGGGCGGGTGGGCGTTGCGGTGCTCATCGCCGGGGCTCCTTACGATTTGGTGTTGACGGCCGATGCCTCGACCACCTGGACCGGGACATTCGCGGTCGAGGTGAGATCAGGTTCTGTTCCGGTCGCGCCGCCACCAGACCAGGTGATTCGCCACGTGATCGTGGCGGTGACCGTGTACTTGCCGCCCGAGCTGCTCCGCGACGGCGACGTGTAGGTGTGACCACAGTCAGGTGAGGCGCTGGCCGGATCCGTTCCTGCGGTCCACGCGGTGCCCTTGCCGCACTGCCGGGACCCGCCGTCGCCGGTCGACCAGTTCACCTTGGTCGGTGTGCCGACCGCGGTCACCGACAGCCCAGCCAGGCTTGCCGTGGCGGTGCGCGGGGACCACACCGAGCCGTCGACCCACATCCATGTGGGTACGAAGACGACCTGGGGCGCGTCGCTGGCGGGACTGAGGCGGATCTTCGGGGCGGGCAGCTTGAGATGTTTCACTGCTTCCTGTGCCAGCAGCTCGATGCCCGGGTTGGCGCCGAAGATCGTGTAGCGGACGTAGCCCGCAGGCCAGAAGTTGGTGAGCGGGTCGCCGCATGCGCCGACGTACCAGGCGTACGGCGGGGGGACGGTGCCACCCAGCGCCTCGGCGGCGCCCAGGTCGGTACCCTCGGCGCGCTGGTACCAACAGCCGTCCCCGCCGTACCAGCCCTTGCCGGGGATGTTGCATGGGATGGCCTGGCCCTCCCAGTTGCGACAGCCCGAACTGGACTTCCCACCGCCACCGTCTGAATCGCCTGGGGTCGAAATGTCGATTACGCAGGCTGGATTGGTGGGGTTGGTGACGCAGTTGACCGGGTCATTGATATCGGCGTTGGCCGGCCCTGCCACAGCCAAGGTGAGTAGCACAGCTGCACCGGCGACGCTGAGCAGCCTCGTTGTCTTCAGCATGTTCCTACCCCGTAAATCGCGATCTTGGTCACCTTCCACACCCCCTCGCTGATCCGGGCCACGGTCGCCGTCGTCGAGCGCTTGCCGCCGGGGGTGTCCTGATATGGCGACCCGTCCTGCTTCTTGAGGTGCGTCTTGGAACTGTCGACGCAGTCCCGGATCTCCACCGTCGGTGGGGTGGTATTCGGGTTGGCTGACTTGACTGCTGGGCTCAACGTCACGTCGCCCTGGCCGACCAGTCCCTGGTCCTTGACGGAGGTCAGGCCCTTGACCCACACGTCCAGTGCATCTCCCTGCGAGTAACGGGCAAGGTCCGGATAGTTCGGATCGGGAATGCGGATCGCTTCGACGTACGCCTTCCACATGCCGCGATAGGCATCCATCGCCGTCGGAGCTCCGTCGTTCGCCGTCGCCGGGGGCGTCGAGGATGCTGCCGGGGACGCCGTGGCCGAACTGACCGCGGGAGATGGCCCGGCTACCGGCTTGTCGTCACTGCAGCCGGCCCCGAGCAGCCCGACCACAAGGCAAGCGGCGAGCAGCCTGCGGAGGCCTGACGTGCGCACGATGTACCCTCCATCGATCCGGATGCGATGCCCACGTGAAAGATTCATGGATTCATTCACTCCTGCGCTACTGGAACTTGACAAGTACGCCGTGTACGTGCTTGCTGCACTTGCAGCCTGCAAGTACATCGTGGACGCGGACTCGATAGCCCGTTCGGGTGCTTGTGGTCTGAGGCGGCGCGGCCCACACTGTCGGCAACCGTCTCCACGGAGCCACATAGAGGCGTCTGGATGCGAATATGGCCATTGATCTGTATGAACGCATCTGTCGGGCACTGGATCTCGTCAGCACGCCGATGGCATTAGAAGTTCTGGAGAAACTCGTCGATGACCTTCCCTACGGTCACCTAGCCGACAGTGCGACGATTCGACATGCCATAGAGTGTCTTCGCTCCGTCGGGGCGGTGCAGGCCAGAGCGCAGTTGAGCAGCATCGGAGTTCCGGCCATCGCGCTGACACCACACGGACGACGGCTCTTCCGGCGGCTTGCCTCGATGCAGGACGTCCCGGGTCGACAGTCGATGATCGATTCGACCGTGATCAAACCGCTCCGCTCAACGGCGGATTGACGAACCGCCGAGTAGCTCAGCCTTTAGGGCATATGCGGATGAACCGGTCAAGCGGTTCACGTTGTTACCCAAACCTCCTTGACACCAGCGGTAACGCTCGGTCAAGTTGACGGTTGCACTCGCGCGACTGCTTCTCAGTAACTGCACGCTCGACCCTTCCCTCGGGGCATGGAGAACCCTCCGGTCGAGTGTGGCCACGTGCGCCTGACGGGGGGAAAGCGTGGACTTTGACACACTTCGCGACATAGACAAAATGTTTGCTCGGCGGTGGGATGTCTTCGTCGTCGCATGCCTCAGCGAACAGGAATCCCTTCGATTCAACCAGCTCGCGCACGTCGTGAGTGAACACTCCCGTAACCGCATCGCCGATTCAACCCTGAACCGGGTAAAGGACCGGCTTATGCGCGCCGGGCTGGTTTCGCAAGACACGCAAGATGACGGGCATCCCGCGTATTCATTGACAGACGCGGGAAAAGCTCAAGCGCGGTTCATCCGCGCATTGACCGAAGCGGTAAACGACTCTGAAGAAGTCGCCGAAGGCGATGTCCCGGACCGCGACGAAACGAATCCCGAGTCAAATAAAGATGACCGCCCGCCCCAAGCGGCATAGGTCCTCTTAGTGGAGAGGTCGCTTCGGATCGCAACGATTGCGTGCCGGCGGCTTCGGGCGTGGCCGCCGCGCCAGGCACCCGCGCTGGATGAGCAAGGCTGAAGTTGCAGGCTAACGTCCAGCGACGGGTGCCCGGCGGTCCTCCGTCGAGCGTGGGCGGTCAAGGGCAGCCTGGCCACAGCCTTGCAGACTGCGTTTGGACCTTGCCGGCGGGCGAACGGATCTTCAGCCTGCCGGTGGCCCGTCGCACCCTGCGGTGGCCGATGGCTGTGGGACGGGTCAGACCGAAGTCCCTGCCTCCCACGAGCAGGTCGAGATCAGTACGAAATCTTGTGCGACGATGGGCCGGTGGAGCACCAGGATGCTGGCCTTGTGGTTTGGGACGTGGACGGTACGTTGATGCCTGCGGATCTTCGCTGGCTGCGGCGTTCAATCGCCCGAACGTACGGGATCGACGAGGCACAGGTGACCTTCCCGGAGAAGAAGGTGCACGGCTACACCGACGAGTCCATCGTGATCGACACGGCGATTGCCTCTGGTGTGCCGGCATCTGACGCGGAAGCTGGCGTCCCGCGCTTCCACCAGGTACTGGCAGAGGTCATGGAGACAGGCCGCGGCGAGCTTGCGCGCGTTCAGCCGCCGTACCCCGGTGTTGCAGACAGCGTCGCGGAGTTGCACCGTATCGGCTTCGTGCAGACGGTCCTCACCGGAAACCTGCGGGTAGCGGCCGAGATCAAGATCCAATCGCTGAATCTCGGGGATGGGCTCGACCTGGAAATCGGGGGATACGGTTCCGACGCACGCGACCGGTTCCAACTTCCCGAGTTCGTCGCCCGCCGCTACAGGAACAAGTACGGAGCAGTGCTTTCGCCCAACCAGACCGTGGTGATCGGCGACGCGCCAAACGACATCGCATGTGCGAGAAGCGCTGGCTTCCGAGCCGTCGTAGTCGCGCATCGAGCAAGCCGTGAAGAACTACTGAGCTGCGGCCCAGATGCCGTCCTTGACTCTCTCGACCCTGCCCTGGTCATCGCAACACTCACATCGCTGGTTCAGCAGGGTTGACTCACTGGTCCTTCGTTAGGCCGCAGCCATTCTGTCGTCCAACTCCTGGACTGCGCGCTCGGCATTCCATCGGTTGAACTCCTCCCTGGCTCGCCGAGCCCGAGAGATGCCGCGAAGATTACCGATTCGCTTGAGCTGTTCATAAGCAGCGCCCAGAGTGGTGCAGGCCATTTCCAGGTTGCCGCTATGCGCATAGGCGATGGCAAGGTCTACGTGGGCAGCAAGTGCCACGTTCGTGTTGTCCCGGTCGTCATCCATCGCCGTCGATGCTTGCTCAAGGTGGATGATCGCCGCCCCATACTGTTTGAGCAGCACGCGGCAGGTGCCTTCGTAAACATCCAGGCGGGATGCGTTCCAGTCACTGAAGAGGCCGGACCGGTTGGATGCTGTAATACCGCCAACAGCATGTCTCGCTCGGTCCAGCGCGGCTTCGGCTTCCGCCCGCATGTTGAGTGCGGCGTAGGTCTGGGCTTGCTCAGCGGCGATCCGAGCTCGCGCGGGCCAACTGAGGTGGTCGGCTGAGGCGGCGGCCTCGTCCAGCAACCGAAGCCCAGTCAAAACATCTCCGTCGGCATGAATTAGTGTGCTTGCTCCGGAATGCAAGTTACTCTCGAAAATCCGGGCAGTTGCGCCGAGCCGGATGTTGCCAAGCCGTTCGGCCAGCGTCCGCGCGTAGGCACAGTGCGCGAGAGCAATTGAGCGATTTCCCTGTGCGCTCCAAAGCCGACTCGCGACAATGGAAGCTTCACCGAGCATCGCGCCGATATCGGCGCGTGTCGGGTCTCCCTCTGATTTCCGGAACAAAGTCAGCAGACAATTTCGATGCGCCTCGACCAGGCTCAGCAGTGCTGCGGGGGCAACCGCTTGCCGCTGCTGTGCCAGCATGCTCGTGACTATGGAGAAACTGTTCCAGTCGTCGTACTCCCTGCTATCAACACTATTGATCTCTCCACTGAGTGCCCCGGGCAATCCGGTATCGCCGTTCTGCACATCACCGTCGGGTCCAGCGGGCGTCGAAAAAGTGATGGCAGCCGCACGCGTGATGTAGAAGCCAATCTCGCTGTCGGTTTGAACTCGCAGAACTACGCGAAGGGCTTCACGATGGATCTTTCTAGGCCAACGGTTTTCACCCCGTTCGAGACGGCCAATATCCGTCTCATCCCACGACCGTCTGACGTGGTGCACTTCCCATAAGTACAGATTGAATGCGTCTGCAAGCTCCTGCCGAGACATCGGCCGACCAGAGCCCGAAGGTGAGCTCAACCGCTCACGCGCTCGCGTTAGCATCGTGTTTGGCGGCGGCTTTAGCAGATCCACCTCGTACCCTCCTGGATCACCACGCTGATCTCACTTTCGACTATCTATACTGGCCGGGAGAGAATTAGCTTTCAACCCTATAGAGAACCTTTCCTTCGAGTTCTTTGCCACCTAGGTAAGAATAAAATGCACGTGCGGCGGCGTTAGCTAGTTCCGTTTGCCACTCCACTCGGCTGCACTCATTCTCTGTAGCGGCTGTAAACACGGCACGCATCAGCTGGCCGCCTATCCCGGAGCGGCGCTTTGATTCGGCGACATAGAGTTCCTTTAGG
>NZ_BONC01000107.1 GCF_016862515.1 Asanoa iriomotensis | reverse complement strand
ACCAGACGACGCCTGGACTCCGCCTCGGCTCACGTTGAGCGGCAGGACAGACCCTAGCCATCGCTGGATCAACGGTGAGAGGACCTGAATGATCGTCGTTTGTGCGGCCTCCGGCGCGCTCGGCCGGCTGGTGGTGCGGGAGCTGCGCGTCCGCGGACCCGTCGTCGCGGCCGTCCGTGATCCCGGTCGGGTCGCCGACGTGGCCGCCGCCGGTGTGGAGGTGCGGCACGGCGACTACGACGACCCGGCGAGCCTGCGGTCGGCCCTGCGCGGCGCGGACAAGGTGCTGCTCATCTCGTCGCCCGAGCTGGACACCGGGCGCCGGATCCAGCAGCACCGCGCGGTGATCGACGCGGCGGTCGCCAACGGGGTGCGCGCGATCGCCTACACCAGCTTCCTCGGCGCCGACCGCGACGGCGGTGGCATGAACGCCGCTCACCACGAGACCGAGCGGGCGATCGCCGGCAGCGGGCTGGCCTGGACGATCCTGCGGCATCCGTTCTATACGGATGCGTTCGTCAACGCGGGCCTGCGGAACGCGGTCGACGACGGCGTCCTGGACGACCACACCGGCGGCCGCGGCCTCAACACCGCGCTGCGGGCCGACCTCGCCGCCGCGGCCGCGAACGCGCTCACGGACGACACCCACCTCGGTCAGGCGTACGACCTCACCGGACCCTTGTGGACCTATCCGCGACTGGCCGCCGAGCTGAGCGAGGTCACCGGCCGCCCGGTCGTGCACCGCGACGTCACCGCACCGGCGCCCGGCCCGATGGGTTTCCTGCTGGGCTTGGCCCGGGCCGGGGCACTGGAACGGCAGACGGACGACCTGCACCGGGTGCTCGGCCGCCCACCCGCGACCCTGCGCCAGGCGGTCGAACGCGCCCTGCGGCCACCCGCATAGCCGCCGCGTCACCCGCGGGTGCACATCGAGCATTCGCATGCGACGGACCGTAGCCGTGCGGTACGACATGGTGGCCGCCCGGCCGCGCGATCCGGATAGCACCGGCGTGAAGTGGATCGACGTGGTCCGGGCACCGGCCTAAAGTCCGTCCGATCCGCAGGGGGAGGGACGTGTCCATGCCGGACCTTGAAGGTGACATGTTGCGGGCGGTAGCGGCGCTCAGCAGCGCGGTCGACTTCCTGCACCGCTACGACCGGCTCCAGGCCGCGCTGCGCGTCGAACCCGCCGCCGCCCAACCGTCGCCGCTGACCTCGGCCACCGAGGACGGCCTCGCCGCCGCCCACCGCGTGCTGGCGGGCCTGCGCGGCCCCAACGGCCGCACCCCGACGGTGCGCACCGAGCCCCGCATCCCCGCCCAACGCGTCCCCCGCGACCACCACGGCGACCCGGGGGAATGAACACGGCCTAGCGGCCGCGGAGGGTGGCCGACGGCGATTCGCCGTAGCGTTCGCGGTACGCCGCCGCGAAGCGGCCGAGGTGGCCGAAGCCCCACGCGTTCGCGATCGCGGCCACCGTGTCGCGGCCGGGCATCGGGTGGCGCAGCTCGTCGCGCGCGTATCCCATCCGCACCTGCTGCAGGTAGGCCATGGGTGCGAGACCGACGTGCCGCCGGAACCCCTCCTGCAGTGCCCGGGCCGACACTCCGGCGATCCGGGCCAGCTCCGCCGTGGTGAACCGGTGCGTCGGGTCGGCCTCCATCACCTGGATCGCCCGCCGGACCGTGCGGGGCCGGGCCGGCGGCGCGTGTGCGGTCAGCGCGTCCGCGTACTGGTGGTCGACCGCGAACAGCAGCCCACCCAGCAGGCCCTGCGTGTAGCGCTCGGCGACCAGCGGCTGGAGCAGCGCGCTGTGCGGGTTGGCGATCTCGGACCGCAGCAGGTTGACCATCCGCGCCCAGGTGAGGCCCGCGCCGCGGGTCGTGTCGAAGCTGGCGCCGAACCGGATCGGGCCGCGGACCGGGCGGCCCAGCAACGTCGCCAGCTCGGCCTCCAGCACCGCACGGTCGAGGCGGATGTTGAGGCTGCGGCAGTCGGCGGCCCAGCGCCGGGTGCTGGCGCCCGTGCCCGGCCGGAAGACGGCGGCGCGCCGGGGGCTCGCGATCGTGACCGCGCCGCGGTGCTCGCTGCCGATCGCGCCGGCGATCGGGAGGTTCACGTGGTACGCGTCGATCACCTCGGCGCCGATCGCGACATCGGCGCCGAACCGGATGTCGCCGACGGTGATGGCGCCCAGCCGGGCCAGGTCGGCCTCGAAGGCCAGCGGGCGGGCCTGGTCGAGCAGGTCCAGGTGGACCTCGTAGTAGAACTCCGCACAGAACGCGCGGGCCTCGTCGAGGTCGGTGATGCGGAACGAGTGCGTTTCGGGCGGCGGATCGACACGCTCAGTGGTCGGCCGATGACGCATGACGATGAGCATCGCTCGCGCACAGTCACACGTCAATTGAGCGCAGAGCGGGGTTGCCGGTCCGGCACTTCGGCAACCCCGCGCACTCGCCGGGGCTCGACGCCCCGGACCGGGCTCAGCGCTCCAGCGTCGACGGCGTGCGGTCGGCCTCGACGAACTCGATCTCGTCGACCCGACCCGAGGCCTCGTCGCCCATTCGGGCGATCGCCGCCCGGGCGGCCGACCCCGCGGCCCAGCCGATCGCCGCGCCGATCGCCGCCGCCGCGACCACGAGGGTCCACTGCGTCGGCATCCGGCGCCCGGCGAGCGCGTCGTAAGCGAGGCTGGCCCGCCGGCGGGCCTCGTCCGCGGCGCCACCGACGACGGTCGCCGCCCCGCCGACGGCACCGACGACGCCGGACATGGCGCTGCCGGCGTCGCCCGCCAGGTCGGCGGTGTGCCGCCCGGCGGACCGTGCCGAGTCGACGAACGTGCGCAGGTTGTCCCACGCGTCGTCGGTGATCCGCTCGGCCCTGCTCCGGCGGTCCATGAGGTTGGTTCCGAACATCGCTGCTGTCCTCCTTGGTCGCCGAACCTGCCACTTCGGACGCACGGGGCGTCCGACCTCTGGTTTGTGCCCGCCCGCCGGCCGGCGCAAACCACGGATCGTCACGGCGACGCGACCCGGATCACGCGGCTGCCGACTGTGGACGGTCCGCGTCGCCTCACCCAGTGTGACGGTCGACACGTGCGGTACGCTGGCCCCGGCCGGAATTCGACACGTGTGTTCGGTTCACACGAGTCGAAGGTCACATATTCATGATTTGCCGGTTATGCCGGTTTCGGAATACGAGAAAGGGGAAAGTACGCGGCTGCAAGGCTGGCGACCATGTGATGGATGCGAATACTCTCGGTCGCGGTCCGCGTACTGTCGAAAGGTCCCCTGGATGCGGACCGAGGTTCGAGCTCGGAGGTAGTTGCGTGAGTCTGTCGATCGTGACAACTCGACGTGCCAACGGAGTCCTCGAGATCGCCCCACGCGGTGAGATCGATGTCGACTCCGCCCACGAGGTCAAAGAGGCCATCGCCGCGGCGCTGACCGAAGATCGCCCCACCCGGATCGAGCTCAACCTCCGTCTGGTGAGCTTCATCGACTCCGTCGGCATCAGCGCGATGGTGGCGGGCTTCCAGACGGCAGAGGTGAGCGGCATCAAGCTGGTGGTCACCGAGCCCAGCCGGTTCGTACACCGGCAGCTCTGGGTCACCGGTCTGCTCGGTCTGTTCGGTGCGCCGGAGCCCTATCTCGGCGACCTGAACACCCCGGCCGGCGCCTGAGGTTTATCACCGGTTAAAGCCTTTCCGCGACCTCTTGTCCGGAAGACATTGATCGGGAAGAGTGCCGTGGCGTGGCGTGGTTGCGGATGGGCACGACCATCCTTCGGCGGTACGTCCTGCTGGGTCCGATCGCGCGCGGCGGCGTGTCGACGGTCTACCACGGCTTCGACAGCCAGACCGCCCGCCCGCTGGCCGTCAAGGTGATCACGCCCGCTCAGCCGGACCTGGCCGGGCGCGAGGCGGAGATCACCGAGCGGCTGCGGCATCCGAGCGTCCCGCGCGTCTACGACCACGGTGCCGCCCCGCTGCCGGACGGCTCGGTCGCACCCTATGTCGTGTTCGAACTGCTCGACGGCGTCGCCCTGGCCGGCCGGCTGGTCGGTGGCCCGCTGCCCTGGCCGGAGGCGGTCCGGATCGCGGCCACCGTGGCCGACGTGCTGGCCGTGGCCCACCGGCGCGGCGTGGTGCACCGGGACGTCTCGGCCCGCAACGTGATGCTCACCCGGGCCGGCGTCAAGATCATCGACTTCGGGCTGGCCGGTCCCGCCGGCGCGCCGGGCCTGCCGGCCGACGACGTCTTCGCCCTCGGCCTGCTCCTGCACGAGATGCTGACGGGCCGCCCGGCCGGCCATCGCCCACGCACCGCGCCCGCGCCGGTGCTGGCCGTTCCCGGCCTGCCCCGCGCGGTCGCCGACCTGTGCCGGGCAACCCTCACCCGCACGCCCGGCGACCGGCCGCGCAGCGTCGACGTCGCGCTGGGCCTATGGTCGTCGATCATGCCGGCGAGCGCGCCGGCACCGTACGCCTTCCCCGCACCCGCCGTGCACCACCTCAACTGACGTCGAGGAGCCCCGTGGCCAAGAGCGACACCTTCACGTACGAGCTGCGCGCCGACTGCGAGCCGGAAACAGCCGTCACCCTGCTGTCCGACTTCAGCCGGCACACCGAGTTGCACCCGTTCATCGTCAAGGTCACCGAGGTGCCGCCGGTGGACGGAGCGGTGCGCAGCTTCGTGATCAACGACCGCCTCGCCTTCGGCCCCTTGAAGTTCACCACGACCTACACGGCGGACGTGCTCGCGATCAACCGGCCCGGGCCGGCCGAGGGCCCACGAGCCTGCCATGCCGAGGTGGTCACCCTCGCCCGCCAGCGCCCCGGCACGACGTTGCGCAACACCGCGCGGATCTACCCGGTCTCGGACGGCGGCGTCCGGATCGAGGTGAAGATCAGGCTGACCGCGCCGACCCCGCTCTTCGGGTACGCGTTCCGGACCGCGCAGCAGGCGCACCGGGAGCTGGCCGAGCGGCTCACCGAGGTGCTGGAAAAGGCCGCCGGGGGCACGCCGGACGGCGTACCCCCGGATCTTTCGGGACCTCAGTAGACGCTCAGGTGCACGTGGTTGGTGTGGTCGCTGGACGGGTCTCCGCCCGCACCGCTGTAGGCCTTCCAACCACTGCTGGGCAACCAGATCTGCCGGTACCAGATCACGTAGAGCACGGCCAGCTGGTCCGAGTTGCGGATGAAGTAGTTCGCGAGATTGGTGCCGTAGGTCTTGTCGGCACCGGTCGCATCACCCTCGAAGCCGCCCTTCGCGGCCGCGAAGTCGCACGCCCGGCCCTTGGGATGCTCGCCGGACCCGCCGCTGCGGTAGCACGACACGTAGTGCGTGAACCCGGCCGCCTTGGCCTGCTGCAGCGCGTGCAGGGTGCGCGGGGTGATGCAGCCGTTGGCCGGGGTCGGGTCGTCGACACTGCACGACTCGGTCGGCCAGCTTCCGTCGCTGTTGCGTTTCGCCGGTGTCGCGGTGGCACCGCCGGATCCGCCGGTGTCGCTGCCGGACCCGCCGGACCGCGCCGCCGCGGCCGCGGCTGCCTTCTGCTGCTTGGCCGCCACGTCCAGCGCCCGTTCGGCCTGGTCCTTGCGAGCCTTCATGAGCGCCACCTGGCGTTGCTGCTCGCGTACCTCCGTCTTGATCGCCTCGGTGGCCGACGCCTCCTTGGCCTTCGTGTCCTCCAGGCCGCGGATGGCCCGCTGCTCGTTGGCCGCGACCATGCCGAGCGCGTTGGCCCGTTCCAGGAAGCGGTCCGGTGAGTCGCTGTTGATCAGCGCGGACATCGGGCTGAGCCGGCCGGTCCGGTAGGCCGCGCGGCCCAGCTCGGCGACGGCCTCGACGCGGGTCACCAGGTCCTGCTCGATGGTCCGGAGGCTGGCTTCCTGCTCCTGCTGCTTGCCCTGCGAGCGCTTCAGCGCCGACTGGGCGTCGAGGTAGCCGCGGCTGGCCTTGTCGAGCTGGTCCCGCAGCTCGGCCGTGCCGCCCTCGTCGTCGGGGTCCGCGTTGGCCGGCGCCATCGGGCCGGCGAGCCCGATCACCAGGCCGAGCAGCATGACCGCGGCGACCCGGATCCATCGTCGTTTCAGGTGCGGATGACTGGGGGGATCGATCATCTGGGCACGTCCTTCCGTCAGCCGCCGACCGGGTTAGCTGACGGGTTCGGGACGGAAGTGATCCCTACCGCTCGCGCGGATGCACCCCTGGTGCGTGGTTCCCCGGCTCGCCGTGGCGATTAGGCGATGACCTCCGCGGGCACCGCTGGGGTGCCGCGCCAGCGAAGATCGATCTGGAGACTACCCAGGGATCCCTACTCTGCGGGAGGGCCGTTAAAGGCCGTATCAAAATGCTTTGCCCGGATTTACCCGGGCAAATCTCCCGTGATGGTCACCAAAGTTAAGGCGGTCCTAAACACCCACGGTTACCAAGTGGCGGTGCGGCAGTCACCCGTCGTCGCCACCGGCTCCACCTGGAGGGTGGCGTGGTCGATGCCGAAGCCGTCGTGCAGGGTCTCCCGGGCGGCCGCGAGCACCGCCGCGACCTCCGCGTCGCGCTCGATGCCGAGGTGGGCCGAGGCCACCTCCATGCCCGAGGTCAGCGTCCAGACGTGCAGGTCGTGCACGTCGCACACGCCGGGCACGGCGCCGAGCGAGGTGCGCATCGCCGCCACGTCCAGGTGCCCCGGCGCGGCCTGCACCAGGATCCGCACCGCCTCCCGGCCCAGCTTCCAGGTGCGGGGGAGGATGAACAGGCCGACCGCCACCGCGATCAGCGGGTCGACCAGGAACCAGCCGGTGGCCGCGATGATCCCGGCGCCGAGCAGCACGCCGACGGAGCCGAGCAGGTCGCCGAGCACCTCGAGGTAGGCGCCGCGCACGTTGATGCTCTCCTGTGCGCCCTTGCGCAGCAGTTGGAACGCGACGATGTTGGCGATCAGGCCCAGCGCGGCCACGATCAGCATCGGCGTGGTGTTCACCTCGGGCGCGTGGCCGAACCGGCGCACCGCCTCGACCAGCACGTAGATCGCGACGCCGAACAGCAGCACGGCGTTGGCCAGTGCGGCGAGCACCTCCAGGCGGTAGAGGCCGAAGGTCCGCTGCGGGTCGCGCGCGGCGCGGCGAGCGGCGGTGATCGCCGCGAGCGCCATGCCGATGCCGAGCACGTCGGTGAACATGTGCCCGGCGTCGGAGAGCAGGGCCAGCGAGCCGGTGGCGAACGCGGTGATCGCCTCGACGACCATGAAGACCGCGAGCAGCCCGAAAGCCCACCACAGCCGCCCGCGGTGCCGGGCGCCCGCGTCGCGCACGCCGTGGTCGTGTCCCGCTCCCACCGGTCCTCCTCGAGCTCGTCGTCTCCGCTGCTCTCCAGTCTTATGCAAACATCGCTATGTATGCAAAGGTGACACCGGGAACCATTGCCATTGTCCGCCTGACCAGGCTGTCGCGATGGCGACAGGCGGGGCGTGGCGAGACCCGTGCGGCGGTTGTTCAGACTGGTCGACGTGAAACGGCCTCTTGTCCGCCTCGCTGTGACCGGTTTCCGCGCACACGCCGTCCGGCTCGTGCTGACCGGTTTCGCGGTGATGGTCGGGGTCGGCTTCCTCGCCGGCACCCTCGTCTACGGCGACACCGCCCGGGCGGCCTTCTACGACGACCTGGCCCGGTCGGCCCGCAACGTGGACGTGGCGGTCGAGCCCGCGGCGCTGCTCGCCGAGCGCGACACGGTGGAGACCATCGCGGCGGTCGACGGAGTGGCGGCGGTCGACGGCCGGATGGCGGCCTGGCTGAGCATGCTCGACCGCGACGGCAAGCTGATGATGGACCACGGCCACGTCGGCTACGGGCTGTCGGTGCCGGACGTGCCCGCGCTGGCCGCGTACGACCTGCTCGCGGGCCGCCTGCCGACCCGCCCGGGCGAGGTGGCGGTCGAGAAGAACACGGTCGAGCGGGCCGGCTTCACGGTCGGCGGCCCGGTCACCGTGCTGGACGCGGCGGGCGAGCCGCGCGCGCTCACCCTCGTCGGCGTGCTCGACCTCGGCGTCAACCGGCTCTACGGCGGCTCGACGATCGCCGCGCTCACCGACGCCGAGTTGACCGCGCTGACCGGGACCGAGCGGTTCGCCGAGGTGGTGGTCGCCGCCCGGCCCGGGGTGTCGGAGACCGTGCTGCGCGACCGGGTGGCGGCCGCGCTCGGGCACGCGTACCCGGTGCTGACCGGTTCTGCGCTCCGCGACCGCCTCGCCGTCGAGGCCGGCAAGTACGTCACCGGTTTCGTCGCCGTGCTGCTCGGCTTCGGCCTGGTGGCCGTGACGGTGTCGGCGTTCGTCATCTACAACACGTTCGCGATCCTGGCCGCGCAGCGCACCCGGGAGCTGGCCCTGCTCCGTGCGGTCGGCGCGTCCCGCCGCCAGGTCACCGGCACCGTGCTGCTGGAAGCCCTGCTGCTCGGCGTCGTCGCCTCGATCGGCGGCCTGGTGATGAGCGTGCTCATCGGGTACGGCCTGATCTGGGGCCGCGAGCTCGTGGCCACCGACATCCCGCTGCACACGCCGGTCGTGCGCTGGCCCACGTTCCTGGTCGCGGTCGGCTTCGGCACGTTCGTGGCCGTGGTCTCCGCGCTGGTCCCGGCGGTGTCCGCGGGCCGGGTGCCGCCGTTGGCCGCCCTGCGCGACGCGTCCCTCGCCGAGCCCCGGGCCGTGGCCGGCGGCCGCCGCACCGCCCGCGTCGTCGGCTCCGCCCTGCTGGGGGTGGCCGGGCTGCTCGCGATCGGCGGCGGCGTCCCGCTCGGCTTCCCGGGCCTGCCACTGGTGCTCGGCGGCGGCATGCTGCTGTTCGTCGCCGCGGTGGTGGCCGGCCCGCTGGTGGTGCCCCGGGCGGTCGCGGTGGTGGGCTGGCTCCCGGCCCGGCTGTTCGGCACGGTGCCGGCGCTCGCGGTGGCCAACGCCCGCCGCAACCCGCGCCGCGCCGCCGCGACCACGCTCGCGCTGGTCATCGGGGTGGCGCTGATGTCGCTGTTCGCGGTGCTGCTGGCCACCGCGCGCGACCAGAGCGGCCGGGAGCTGACCGAGAACTTCCCGGTCGAGTTCACGCTCAACCGGGCGCGCACCGACGGCACGTTCGAGTCGATGCGCGCCGGCATGCCGGCCGGGCTCGCCGAGGCGCTGCGCCGGCACCCGGAGTTCGCGACGGTGGCCGAGGTGCGCTCGGAGCAGCCGCTGGCGGGGGAGCGGATCCGGGTCGCCGCGGTGCCGCCCGACCAGCTCCGCGGTGCGATCCGGCCCGAGGTGACGGCGGGCTCACTGACCGGTCCCGGCCCGGGGGAGGTCGCGCTGAGCCGGGGGTACGCCGCCGATCGGGGCCTGTCGGTCGGCTCGTCGACGGAGTTCGGTGCCCTCGGCACCCTGCGGGTGGTGGCGCTCTACGACGACTCGCCGCTGGACGGCTCGGCGCTGGTGTCCTATCCGGCGTTCACCGCGGCGTACGGCGAACGCCCGGCGGTGGAGATCCTGGTCGACCTGGCGCCCGGAGTGTCCACGACCGACGGTCGGCGGGTGGTGGACGCGGAGCTGCGCGCGTACCCGGTGGTCCAGGTGACCAGCCGCGCCGCCGAGGCCGACGAGCTGGCCGCCTCCCTGGACGAGCTGCTCGGCATCTTCGCCGCGCTGCTCGGCATGTCGGTGCTGATCTCGTTGTTCGGCATCGGCAACACGCTGTCGCTGTCAGTGGTGGAACGCCGCCGCGAGTCGGCCACGATGCGGGCGCTGGGCCTGTCCCGCCGCCAGCTCCGCGGGATGCTGCTGCTGGAGTCGGGCCTGATCGCGGTGGTCGGCGCGGTCGGTGGCGTGGCCCTGGGCGGCGGCATCGGCTGGGTGGCGGCGGCCGCCCTGATCGACACGTACGGCCACGGCGTCCCGGTGGTGCCGGTCGGCCAACTGGCCCTCGTCGTGCTCGCGGCGGCGGCCGCGGCCCTGCTCGCGGCGGTGCTCCCGGCCCGCCGCGCGGCCCGCCTCCCGGTCGTGGCCGCCCTGGCCGACGACTGAGCCCGCGTTAGGAACGGTCCGTTCCTATGCGGAATGCGTTAGCAACGGACCGTTCCTTGCGGCTAGCCGCGCTTCATCAGGCGGCCGACGGCGGCCATCATCTCGCCGGCCATCTCGTCGGCGCGGCCATCTTCCGCGCCCTCTTTCATGCAGTGGCGGGCGTGGCCGTCGAGCAGGCCCAGGGCGACCTTGTCGAGTGCGGCCTGGATCGCCGATATCTGGGTCAGCACGTCGATGCAGTATCGGTCGTCCTCGACCATCCGCTCGATGCCGCGCACCTGGCCCTCGATGCGGCGCAGCCGGGCGCTGAGCTGGTCCTTGCTGGCCGTGTAGCCGCGCGTCGGGCCGGTTGCCGGTGCTGTCATGTCTTCAACCATAGCTAACCCCCCATGGGTATCAGGCCGACGTCAGTCGCACCCGGCGCAGGAGCTGGGCGTTGAGCGCGACCACGATCGTCGAGGCGGACATCAGCACCGCGCCGATCGCGGGGCTCAGGGTGAACCCGGCCCAGGCGAGGACCCCGGCCGCCAGCGGGATCGCGACGACGTTGTATCCGGCCGCCCAGGCGAGATTCTGGATCATCTTGCGGTACGCGGCCCGGGACAGCCGGATGACCCCCGTCACACCGCGCGGGTCGGACGAGGCCAGCACCACGCCCGCGGACTCGATGGCCACGTCGGTGCCGGCGCCGATCGCGATGCCGACGTCGGCCCGGGCCAGCGCCGGGGCGTCGTTGACGCCGTCGCCGACCATCGCCACCCGCAAGCCACGGGCCTGCAGGTCGGCCACCGCACGGTCCTTGTCGGCCGGCAGCACCTCGGCGAACACCTCGTCGACACCCGGCCGGAAGCCCAGGTCGGCGGCGACCGCCTCGGCCACCGCCCGCGCGTCACCGGTGATCATGGCGATCTTCTTGATGCCCTGCGCGCGGAGCTGGGCGATCGCCTGCCGGGCCTCCGGCCGCACCTCGTCCTCCAGGGCGAACGCGCCGAGCACCCGCGGCTCGTCGGACAGCGCGATCAGGTGCAACACCGCGGCGCCCCGGCCGCTCCAGGCCTTGGTGGCGGTCGCGAGCGTCTCGGGCACCTCGACGCCCAGCTCACGCAGCAGCGCGGGACCGCCGACGGCGTACGACGTGCCGTCGATCGTCGCCTGCACACCGCGCCCGGTCAGCGACCGGAAGTCCGTGGCCGGCGCCGGGTCTCCCGCGGCGGTAACGATCGCCTTGGCGAGCGGGTGCTCGCTGTCGGCCTCGACACCGCCGCCGAGCCGCAGCACCTGCTCCTCGGTGACGCCCTCGGCCGCCGCCACCCCGGTGACCTTGTGCGCGCCCTTGGTCAGCGTGCCGGTCTTGTCGAACAGCACGGCGTCGACGACGCGCATCCGCTCCAGCGCGAGCCGGTCCTTGACGAGGATGCCCGCCCGGGCCGAGACCGCCGTGGACAGCGCGATCACCAGCGGGATGGCCAGGCCCAGGGCGTGGGGGCAGGCGATCACGAGGACGGTGATCGTGCGGACCACCGAGTCGTCGAGGCTGCCGAGCGCCCACCAGACGAGGAACGTGGCCGCGGCGACCCCGGCGGCGACGTAGAACAGCGCCGCGGCGAACCGGTCCGCCAGCACCTGCGCCCGGCCGCCGGACGCGTGTGCCTGTGCCACCAGTCGCTGGATGCCGGCCAGTGCCGTGTCGGCGCCGACGGCGTCGATCCGCAGCCGGACCGCGGAGTCCGTGACCACCGTGCCGGCGACGACCCGGTCACCCGCCTGGCGCGGCACGGGCCGCGACTCGCCGGTGATCATCGACTCGTCCACCTCGGCGGATCCCTCGACGACCAGGCCGTCCGCGGGCACCCGGGCACCGGGCCGGACCAGCACGAGGTCGCCGAGCCGCAGGTCCGACACGGGCACGGTCTCGACCCGGCCGTCGGTGACCCGCTCGGCGTCGTCGGGCAGCAGCGCGGCCAGCGCCGCGAGCGCGCCCTGCGCCTGCCCGATCGCCTTCATCTCCTGCCAGTGGCCGAGCAGCATGATCGTCACGAGCGCGGCCAGCTCCCACCAGAAGTCGAGGTCGAACGCGCCGGCGGCGGTGGCCAGCGAGGCGCCGTAGGCCACCGTGATCGCCATCGAGATCAGCAGCATCATGCCCGGCGCCCGGTCGCGGACCTCGCGGACCGCGCCCACCAGGAACGGCCAGCCGCCGTAGAAGAAGACCACCGAGCCCAGCACCGGCCCGATCCAGTCGATGCCGGGGAAGCTCAGCGAGTAGCCGAACCAGTCCATGACCATCTCGCTGGTCACGACGATCGGGATCGTCAGCGCGAGGGACAGCCAGAACTTGCGCCGGAACTGCTCGGGGTCGTGCCCGGCGTGCTTGTCGTGCCCGGCGTGGTTGTCCTGCCCGGCGTGGTTGTCGTGCCCGCTGTGACCGGTGTGGGCCGCCTGGCCGTGTCCGTGCTCCATGCCGCCCACTATACCCCCCTGGGGTATAGCCGCAAGGACCCGGCGGGCCCGGACCGGTAGCGTCGCCGCATGGAGCCGATGACCTTCAGCACCGTCGCCGAGTGGGAGGCCTGGCTGGGCGACCACCACGACACCGCCGGCGAGGCGTGGTTGCGGATCGCGAAGAAGGGCGCCGCGCCGCCGACCATCTCCGCCGCCGAGGCCGGCGACGCGGCGATCTGCTTCGGGTGGATCGACAGCCAGCGGCGCGGCCTGGACGCCACGCACTTCCTCCAGCGCTACTCGCCCCGCCGCAAGGGCGCCCGCTGGTCACAGGTCAACGTGGAGCGCGCCGAGGCACTGATCGCCGCGGGCCGGATGCGGGCCGCCGGCCACGCGCAGATCGACGCGGCCAAGGTGGACGGTCGCTGGGCCGCCGCCTATCCGGCACAGCGCGACGCGCGGACGCCCGACGACCTCGAGAACGCATTGGCGGGCAACCCCGCGGCGGCCGAGCGGTTCGCCGCGCTCGACAAGACCAGCCGGTACGCCGTCATCCTCAAGCTGACCAGCGCACCCAGCCCGGCGGCACGGCAGAAGCGGCTCAGCGCGCTGACGGACGTGCTGGCCAGCGGCGCGCCGATCCCGCCGCCACAGGTCGGTTGAGCGCTGAACCGGATCGCGCGCACGTGCGTGAATCTCTGCACGGAGGTCGTCGAAAGGAGATGCCATCGTGCGCCACCGGGTCGCCGCCATCGCGCTGGGTCTGACCGCGGTACTCGCCGCCACCCTGCTCGGACCGGCCGGCACAGCGAACGCACACGACAGGAAACACGACCTGTTCCCGACCACGATCAACCTGCCCAACGGTTTCCAGCCCGAGGGCATCGCCATCGGAAAAGCGCCGTACGCCTACTTCGGGTCCCGGGTCGACGGGGCCATCTACCGGGCCAGCCTGGTCACGGGGCTGGGCGAGATCATCAACCCGGGTTTCGGCACCGGGTCGCTCGGGCTCAAGCTGGACGATCGCGGACGGTTGTTCATCAGCGGTCAGACCAGCGGTGACGGCAGGGTCATCGACTCCCGCACCGGCAAGACCCTGAAGATCTGGAACTTCACCGACGGGACCAGCTTCGTCAACGACGTGATCCTCACGCGGGACGCCGCCTGGTTCACCGACTCACGGCAACCCGTGCTCTACAAGGTGCCGTTCGGCCGGCACGGCAAGCTCGGCGACACGTTCGAGACCGTCCCGCTCACCGGGGACTTCGTGTTCACGCCGGGCGCCACCAACGCCAACGGCATCGCGCAGACCCCGGACGGCCGGAACCTGCTGGTCGTCCAGTCCAACACCGCCACGCTGTTCGTGGTGGACCCGGACACCGGCGAGGCCACCGCGGTGGACCTCGGGGGCGTGCCGATGACCAACGGCGACGGGCTCTGGCTCGAGGGGCGCCGCCTCTACGTGGTGCAGAACTTCCTCAACCAGATCTCCGTCGTCGACCTCAACCGGTCCGGCACCCGGGGCACCGTGGTGCGGACGATCACCAGCGAGCTGTTCAACGTGCCGACCACGGTCGCCCGCTACGGCGAGCGGCTCTACCTGCCCAACGCCAAGTTCAGCACCACACCGACCCCCGACACCAAGTACGAGGCGGTCGCCGTCAGGCCGTGACGTCCACGGTCACCAACCGCTGGGTGGCGCGGGACAGGGCGACGTACAGCGTGCGTACGCCCGCCGCGCCACCCGCCCGGATCTCGCCGGGCGCGACCAGCACGACGCCGTCGTACTCCATGCCCTTGGCCTGCAGGCTCGTCACCACCTGCAGCCGCGGGTCGCCCACCTCGCCCAGCCAGCCGGCGACCTCGCCGACCCGGTCCACCGGCGTGATCACGCCGATCGTGCCCTCGACCTGGGCCAGCAGCTCGTCCACCGCGTCGCGGACCGTCGCGGCCAGGGCCGCCAACGGCACCGCCAGCGCCACCGGCGGCACGCCGGTCGTCCGCACGGCGGTCGGCAGCGGCAGGTCCGGCGCGATCGTGCGGATCTCCGCCGCGGCGACCTCGAAGATCTCCGCCGAGTTGCGGTAGTTGGTGGTCAGCGTGTACGCGTTGCGCGCCCGCGAACCCAGCGCCCGTTCGCGGGACCGCTCGAGCTCGGCGGGGTCGCCGCTCCAGGCGGTCTGCGCCGGGTCGCCCACGATGGTCCACGAGGCCAGCCGGCCGCGCCGGCCCAGCATCCGCCACTGCATCGGCGAGACGTCCTGCGCCTCGTCGACCACCACGTGCGCGTACTCCCGGTAGTCGTCCGGTCGGGCGGTGGCCGCGGCGCGGGCCGCCCGGGCCCGCTCGGCGGCCGTGCTCAGCTCGTAGACGCCCTGCGCCACCTGGAACTGGCTGCGCTGCTGGCGCGCGGCCTGCATCGGGCGGCCGAGCAGCGCGTCGAGCTCGTCGAGGAGCGCCACGTCGGCGATCGTCGGGTCCTCGGTGTCGAACGCGCCCTTCAGCAGGTCCACCTCGTCCGTCGACAGCAGACCCGCCGCGTAGCGGCGCAGCCGGGCCGGGTCGGCCAGCCAGGCCAGCACGTGCCGCGGGCGCAGCCGGGGCCACCACTCCTTGGCGAACGACCGGAAGTCCTCGCGGTCGGCGAGTGCGCCCTCGAACTCGGCCTTGCTCGGCAGCCCGGGCACCTTCTGCGCCTGCGCCTGTGCCCACAGCGCGTCGAACAGCCCGTCGAAGCCGGCGCGCCGGACCTCGTTGCGCCGGGCGCCGCGGGGCAGCGCCCGGGTCCGGATCCGGTCGAGCTGGTTGCGGTCGAGCTGCAGCAGCGTGCCCCGGTAGAGCAGGCGCAGCGTCGTCGGGCCGTCCGGCACCGCGTCGTGCGAGGCCCGCTCCAGCACGCGGCGCATCCGCAGCGAGCCCTTGACCGCGGCCACGGGGCCCGGGTCGGTGCGGGTCGCGGACCAGCCCGGCACCAGCGTGCCGAGCGAGCGCAGGGTCGCCGACTCCTCGCCCAGCGACGGCAGCACGGACGCGATGTAGTCGACGAACACGGTGGACGGTCCGACCACGAGGATGCCGCCGCCGGCGAACCGGTTGCGGTCCGAGTAGAGCAGGTACGCCGCCCGGTGCAGGGCGACCGCGGTCTTGCCGGTGCCGGGGCCGCCGGAGACGATCGTCACGCCGCTGCCGGGGGAGCGGATCGCCTGGTCCTGCTCGCGCTGGATGGTGGCGACGATGTCGCGCATCCCGTGCCCGGTCGCCTTCGACAGCGAGGCGAGCAGGGCGCCGTCGCCGACCACCCGCATCTGCTCGGGCGCGGCCTCCGGGTCCAGCAGGTCGTCCTCGATGCCCGTCACCCGTTCGCCGGACGACTGGATCATGCGCCGCCGGATCACGCCCTGCGGCTCGGCCGCCGTCGCCTGGTAGAACGCCGCCGCCGCGGGCGCGCGCCAGTCGACCACGAGCGGCTGCGCGTCCTCGCCGCGCACGCCGAGCCGGCCGACGTGGAAGCTCGCGCCGCCGTGCAGGTCGAGTCGCCCGAACACAAGGCCCTCGTGCTCGGCGTCGAGCAGGTAGCGCCGGCGGGCGGCGTGGAACACGAACGCGTCACGCTCGACCAGTGCGCCGAAGTTGCCGACCGCGGCCTGGCGGTAGCCCTCCCGTTCGGCGCGCGCGGCTTCCTGGCGCAGCTCGGCGACCCGGGCGTACACCCGGTCGACGTGCTTCTGCTCGGTGGCGATCTCCTGCTGGAGCGTGGTGACGTCGGTCAAGCGGATGGCTCCTCGTGCGATGAATCGGCCACGGGTCGCGCGACCAACCCGAACGAGGGTACGGGGCGCGCGCCCGGGACGGATCGGTAACCGGGTCGATGTGCCGGTCCTCGCACCTCGATAGAATCGGGTCATACCCCTTACGGTGTTCCCGTGTCCCATCAACGATGGATGATCTACGGCGCCAACGGCTACACGGGTGAGCTCGTCGCCCGCCTGGCCGCCCGGCGTGGCGACCGCCCCCTGCTCGCCGGCCGCAACGCCACCGCCGTCCGCGCCCTCGCCGACGACCTCGGCCTCGACCACGTGGTCTTCGATCTCCGCGACGCCGCCGCCACCCGGCGGGAGTTGGCCGAGGTGGACGTGGTGGCGCACTGCGCCGGCCCGTTCGTGGCCACCTCCGGCCCGATGGTCGACGCCTGCCTCGCCACCGGCACCCACTATCTCGACGTGACCGGCGAGCACCCGGTCTTCGAGGCCGTGCTGGCCCGCTCCGACGAGGCCGAGGCGGCCGGCGTGGTGCTGCTCACCGGCGCCGGCTTCGACGTCGTGCCCACCGACTGCCTGGCCAACCTGCTGCACGCTGCCCTGCCGGACGCGACCGCGCTGGAGTTGGCCTTCTCGGCGCCGGGCGGGATGAGCCGCGGCACCGCGACCACGGGCCTGGCGCTGAACGCCGGGGGTGGTCGGCGACGGATCGCCGGAGTCATGGTTCCGACGCCGATGGGCACGCCCGCCCGCGAGGTGCCGTTCCCGTCGAAGGTCCGCCGCGTCGGCGCCGTGCCCTGGGGCGACCTGGTCACCGCCCACCACTCGACCAGGATCGGCGACATCGTCGTCTACACCCGGGTGCCGGCGCCGAGCCTGATGTCGCGGCTGATCCGGTTCGCGCCGGTCCGGGCGCTGGCCGCGCGGGCGATCCGCCGGCAGCCGCCCGGCCCGAGCGCGGAGACCCGGGCCGCGACGAAGATCGAGGTCTGGGGTGAGGTGCGCAACGCGGCCGGCGAGACCCGCACGGCCACGCTGACCGGCCCGAACGCCTACGACCTGACCGCCGATGCGGTGCACCGGGCCGCCGAGCACCTGCTCGCCGGCACCGGCGGCCGCCGCGGGGGAGCGGTCACACCGGGCGCGCACACCCCGGGCACCGCATTCGGCCCCAACTTCCTCACCCGCCTCGACCAGGTGACGGTGCACGCGCCTAAACGGTGATGACCACCTTCGCTCGCGCGTGCTCGGCCTCCACGTAGCGCATCGCCTGTGGCACCTCGTGCAGCGGGTACGTGCGGTCGATGGCGGGGGTGAGCCGGCCGGCCTCCACATGGGCGCTCAGTGCCTCGAGGTGCGCCCGGCCGGGCACGGCATCGAGCACGACGATGCGCTGCCCGCGGACGAAGGGTGCCCGCAGCCGCGCACGCGCGATGAGCCAGACCGGCCCGACGAGGCTCCCGCCGCGGTAGACGCCACCGCCCGAGAGCACCAGCGTGCCGGTCGGGGTGAGCGCCCGCCGGAACGCCCGCAGGCTGTGGTTGCCGACCAGGTCGAAGACGAGGTCGTGCCGGGTGTCGCCGCGGGTGAAGTCGGCGCGGGTGTAGTCGACGACGTGGTCCGCGCCGAGTGAGCGGACCAGGTCGACGTTGCGGGTGCTGCAGACCGCGGTCACCGTCGCGCCGGCGGCCTTGGCCAGTTGCACGGCGAAGGTGCCGACGCCGCCCGAGGCGCCGTTGACGAGGACGCGCTGGCCGGGTCGGACCTGCGCGAGTCCCTGGAGCGCGGTGACGCCGGCCAGCGGCAGCGCGGCCGCCTGCTCCGCCGTCAGGTTCGCCGGCTTGGGCGCGACCAGGTCCTCGCGCAGGCACACGTATTCGGCGAAGGCGCCGCTGGCGACGCCGAGGTCGCCGAAGACGGCGTCACCGGTGCGCACCTGCCGCACGTCGGCGCCGACCGCCTCGACCCGGCCCGCGAAGTCACGGCCCCGGATGCGCGCCCGCGGTGCCGGCCGACCCCAGCCGAGGCGGGCGAGCCGCGGGTCACCCCGCATGACGTGCCAGTCGTAGGCGTTGAGCGCGGCGGCCTCGACCCGCACCAGCACCTCGCCGGGGCCCGGAACCGGGGTCTCCACCTCCGCGAGCGTGAGCGTCTCCGGCGGGCCGTATTGATCCTGGACGATGGCCTTCATCTCTCCCCTCCCCAGGTGTACGGCGTACACCTTCTTGACGAGTAAGGTAGGTGTACGCCGTACACCTGTCAAGAGGGCTAGGGTTTCATCCGTGATGGCTGAGCAGGCTGAGACGCTGCGTCGGGCGCCGCTGAGCAGGGATCGCGTCCTGCGCGCCGCCGTCGCGCTCGCCGACGAGGCCGGCATCGAGTCGTTGAGCATGCGCAAGCTCGCCCAGGAGCTCGGCGTCGTCCCGATGGCCCTCTACAAGCACGTCTCCAACAAGGACGAGCTGCTCGACGGCATGATCGACGCGGTGGTCGGCGAGATCGAGCCCCTGGTGCCCGACGCAGACTGGAAGCGGGCGCTGCGCCGCCGCATCCTCTCGGCCCGGCAGGTGCTGTTGCGCCACCCGTGGGCGGCGCTGGCGATCGAGTCCAAGCTCGACGCGACCCCGGCCATCCTCGACTACCTCAACGCGATGGTCGGCGCGCTGCGCGACGGCGGGTTCTCCACCGACCTCGCCCACCACGTCATGCACGCGATGGGCAGCCGGATGATGGGCTTCAGCCAGGAGCTGTTCGACACCTCCCGGCGCGCCGGCCGGTCCGGCCCGGCCGACCCCGCACCGCCGGCGACGTTCCCGGCCGAGGCCGCGGCCCGGTTCCCGCACCTCGCGGCCATCGCCGGTGCGGCGTCACACGACGACGCGTCGGTGGTGGGGGAGGGCTGCGACGACCAGTTCGAGTTCGAGTTCGCGCTGGACCTGCTGCTCGACGGCATCGACCGGCTGCGCGCGCAGGGCTGGTCGTCCCGCTAGCGCTT
>NZ_BONC01000106.1 GCF_016862515.1 Asanoa iriomotensis | reverse complement strand
CGGGCTCGCGGTGACCAACCGCCCGGTCGGCGCCTACCGGCAGGGCCTGCTCGTCAGCCACGACGAGCCGGAGACCGGTCCCACCGTGGACGAGGAGCGGGACGCGACGAACTTCTCGTACGTCTCGTGGGGCGCGATCGCGCGCGCCATGGACCTGCGGGTCGACACGTCGGCGGCGAACGACCCACGCTTCCGCTGACCCGCGTCCCGCTCCGTGCCCGATGATGAAGGGCCCCTCCTTGGCGGGGCCCTTCATCATGTCTGAGTGAGCGACGCGGCGATGATCAAGGCTCAGATCCCGGCCCACCCCGCGGACGGCGAAGTCACCGCGCTGGCCGACGTCCTCGCGCTCGCACCCGACCCAGGCTGGCAGTGGCGGATGCTCTATCTCGAAGCGATGACCCGGCCGGACTGTCCGATCGATGTGCTCGACGTGGAACGGTCGATCGACAAGTCGCCGCAGGGCTTGTCCTATGCGTGGCCAGACCTCGTGTCGCTCGCGGACCAACTGTTCCAGACGATCGAGATTGCGATCGTCGCCTTCGACGACGCACACCGATGCGTGCTGGTAGTGGAATGCCTCGACAGCTCCTACTGGCGCATCTTGGCCGACAAAACTGATCAGCGAGCGACCCAGGCCCTTGAACGAATAGCAACGCTCCGCTGAGCGCCAACGGTCAAGTCCAGGGTTTCGAGACGAGCCTGATGACCACGTTCGTTGGCCGAGAACAGGCTCACCGAATCATCGCTTCGGAGGTCTTCGGGTCGACCCGGCCGGTCCCGATCGGCAGCCCGGCCACCAACGGCCGGCCCGACGGGTACGGCGGGTTCTTCTGGCGAGCGGCACCGGGCGAGACGCACGTCTTCACCGAGAACGCCTCGGGGGAGAAGGACGTCAACGGCAGCGCGGCGCCGTGGCGCCGGCATCTATCCGGGCGTCTGCGCGGCGCTGGCGTTCGAGCGCCCGGTCTGGGTGACGCCGGAGGCACCGCTCGTCCGGCGGATCAGCGTCCTCGTCAGGGACGGCACGCTCAGCCGCGAGGACGTAACCTGCTCTTCATGATCGAAAAGGCACGGGTCGCGGTCGTGGGGGTCGGCAACAACACGTCCGCGTTGGTGCAGGGGATCGCGTTCTATCGCGAGACCGGCAGCCTGATCGGTGTCCACCGCCCGGTGATCGACGGCCTCGGCGTCGGCGACATCGAGTTCGTCGCGGCGTTCGCCACCTCGCCGGAGAAGGTCGGCAAGGACCTCACCGACGCGATCCTCCTGCCGCCGAACAACGTCCCGCGGCTCGACTGCGCCCTGCCGCCGGCCGGCGTGGCCGTGACGAAGGGCCTGGTCGACGCGACCGAGGTGGACCGGGTGGCGGTGGCCCTGCACGGTGCGGAGGTGCTCCTCTACTCGGCGCCGAGCGGCCGCCCGGAGACCGCCCGGGCCTATGCCGCGGCCGCGCGCGAGGCCGGCGTCGCCTTCGTCAACACCACCTCCGACCCGGTGGCCCGGGACCCGGAGTGGGTCGCCTCGTACGCGGCCGCCGGCCTCCCGCTGCTCGGCGACGACCTGGCCAGCCAGTTCGGCACGTCCGTGCTGCACAACGAGCTGCTGTGCCTGCTCGCGGAGCGAGGCCTCACGCTGGTCAGCTCGTACCAGGTCAACCTCGGTGGCACCGAGGACTTCCGCAACCTGGTGGAGAACCCCAACACCAAGAAGCAGTCAAAGCTCAACGCGCTGTCGGCGAGCGAGAAGGTGCGGCTGGCGCCGCTCGGCTACCTGCCGCACCTGGGCTCGCGCAAGGTCGCGCACCTCAACGTCGAGGCACAGGGTTGGGCGGGCGCCGAGGTCAGCCTGGACGTGAAGCTGACGGTCCACGACCCGGCCGGCGCCGCGGGCGTCAACATCGACCTGATCCGCATCGCGGCAAGCGCCCTCCGCACCGGCCGCACCGGCTGCCCCGCGGAGGCGACGCCGCTGTTCAAGTCGCCGCCCGGCACGCCGGTCTGACGCACGGCCCTAGGGGCTTCGATGTTGATCATATTCTTCAAAGCCATGGCCTGGAGGTCGAAATGTGGCGCAACGGGGCGCCGAAGTCATTTGGAAGCGCTTATTCAATTGGGCCTGCCCGATGATTGCCGAAGTCCGCTGCGACACTTCTTCACTGGAAGTGGCTAATTCGGGAAACATATGGGGGAACATCTGGATCAGCTACGGTGACCAGCACTTTCCTGAGTTGGGCTGGAACGACATGCCGGTCGCATTCCTGGTGGAATTGGTCGGAGTTGTGCGTCGTTTGGCGGTGTCAGAGTCGCGCCGGGTCCTGTTCTTCGATGGTCCATTCTGGATCGATCTGACGCGTACACGCGATTCGCTGTTGATCGCCAGAGGCAGATCCAACGAGGTGCCGTTACAAGCGATGAATGTCGAACTTGAGGCGTTCATCACTAACGTGATCACCCAGGCCAGGCATATCGTCGAAGCGTGCGTGACAAATGGCTGGGGGGATCAGCAGGATGTTCGACGATTGGCCCAGCTAGTAAAGTAGGTTGGCCACCGACGAACTCTAGGTTCGACTCAGATTGGTTGATCCCGGCGTCCGCCGAGGAGAGTCGGCCGTCACGGGCATGCGCGGTGATCGTCTGTCCGGATCGGATGACCTGTTGCGTGGGTGCGTGCACGCGGGCCGGAACGGCATAGCGCGTGCGAGTGCGTCCGGCGTAGCCGGGCGCTCCTGATTCTGTACAGCTCTTCTTAACGAGTGTTTGAGGCGGCGTAGCTGACGCAAGCTGCCCGGGGCTATCTGCGACGGCGAATTTCTCTACGAGTTTGGCTCGCCGGGCGATGGAGTTGGAGTGCCTCGGTGAGGCTTTGTGCGGGTGGGTCGAGGTCTGCGGCCGTGAGAACTGGCCGCTGGAGGCGAGTTGAAACCGATCGGCGTTGATGGTCGCTCAAGTCGTTGATGAACACGACGGCGTCGACGTCGGTATCCACGCAGGTTGTGGCGATCTCTTCCAGCTTGCCCGAACCGACGAGATAGCGACGAGACAGAGGTGACGCCATCACGTGCACTCCGCCGTCGGAGACGCCTCTGCGCTGGACGTGCCGCTGGACCACGTGTCCGCCCAGCTGCGCGACCCGCTGCTCCAGGGTGTCGAGACGAGCCTGATGATCACGTTCGTTGGCCGAGAACAGGCCGACCAGGACGACGTGGCGGATGGCGGTCACCCCGCCAGCTTCGCAGGTCCACAGCCTCGCGAACCAGGGGTTAGGTCGGACCATGCCCGCTGGCGCGGCTAGCGCGCCGCGGGCAACGCGCCGTTGACCCGAACGGCTCCTGGTGACGTTTGGCTGGTGGCGGTGGTTGGGAACAACCACGAGGCGAGGGCGGATTCGCTCGGGTGGGAGGAGCCTCGGTGCGTGCGCAGGACTATGTCGTAGCGATCATCTTTGGCGCCGTGGTCGGGGCGGTCGCGCGCCTGCTGCTGCCCGGGCGCCAGCGCATCGGGCTCATCCCGACCGTGTTGATCGGGATCGGTGCCGCGGTGGCCGGCACCTGGGCCGCCGACCGGTGGGATCTGCACAGCGGGAGCGGCTTCGATCTCGTCGGCCGCGACTTCGATTGGCTCGTGCTCGGCATCCAGGTCGGCATCGCGGTCGTCGGTGTCGCCATCGCCGCCATGCTGGCGCGCGCGTTCTCCACCGACCGCGACGACGACTAGCGTTGAAGGCCGAACCAGCGGGGCAGATGGTCGTCCAGGTCCCCCTGGTCGTCGCCGATCCAGGCGACGTGGCCGTCGGGGCGCAGCAGGACGCTCGGAGCGTCCAGGGCCGCCGTGGGATCGCCGAGGTAGTCGACCCGGTCTGACCAGCCGCCGACCGTCAGGCGTTCGGTGCGGTCCAGCAGCAGGCCGCGGCCCCGGTGCAGCAGGCCGTAGAGGTGGCCCTGCTTCACGTCGAGGTCGCCCAGGCGGCGGCCGAGCAGGTCGGGGCCTTCGCCCAGGTCGTACCGGATGCCGATCCCGGTGATCTTCTCGATCAGATGGCGGTTCACCTCGTCGAAGTCCATCAGCTCCGTGAGCAGCCTGCGCACGGCCCGCGGCCCTGGTGCGTCCGACAGCAGCTCCGTCTGGGCGCGAGTGTTGTCGAGCACGTCGGCGGCGACCGGACGACGTTCGGCCTCGTAGGTGTCCAGCAGCGTGTCCGGCGCCCAACCGCGGACCGCAGCCGCCAGTTTCCAGCCGAGGTTGAACGCGTCCTGGACGCCCAGGTTGAGGCCCTGCCCACCGATGGGCGGATGGATGTGCGCCGCGTCGCCGGCCAGCAGCACCCGCCCGACCCGGTAACGGTCGGCCAGCCGCGTGGCGTCGCCGAAGCGGGACAGCCAACGCGGGGAGTGCGCGCCGAAATCGGTGCCGGCAACCGTGCGCAGCTCCTGCCTGAAATCCGCGAGGGTGGGCGGTTCAGCGCGGTCGCTGACGCCCGCGGCGGGGACCACGACGCGATAGACGCCCTCGCCGAAGGGCTGGATGCTGAGTCGCCGATCGCCGATCGCGGCGACCTTGGCGGCGATCTCCTCCTGCGGCACTCCCATCGCCAGCTCGCCCATCAGCGTCTCGGTCCGCGCCGGCTCGCCCGGGAAGCCGACGCCGAGCAGCTTGCGCACCGTGCTGCGCCCGCCGTCACACCCGACGAGATAGCGCGAACGCAGCCGTTCCCCGCCCGCCAGCGAGACGGTCACACCGTCGTCGTCCTGCGCGAAGCCGGCCACCGCACAGCCGCGCCGGACCTCCACACCCAGTCCGATCGCGTGCTCTTCGAGCAGCGCGACGATGACCGGCTGCGGGATGCCCAGCAGATACGCGTACGCGGAATCGAGGCTTCTTGGTGGAGGTTTGGGGATCGCGGCGAAGAAGCCGCCGGCCGGACGCCGTCTGCCGTGAGGGAGCACGCGCTCGAGCAGTCCGCGCATCGCCAACAGCTCGATGGTGCGGACATGCAGACCGACGATCCGCACGAACGAGACGGGTTCGGTCTCCTTCTCCAGGACGAGGACCCGCACATCGTGCAGCCGCAGCTCGGCGGCCAGCATCGCACCGGCCGGCCCGCAGCCGGCAATGATCACGTCGAACGTGGTGTGCCCGTTACGCACAGCCGCAAGCTACAAGCCGAGCAACACCCCGTCCAACCCTTTTGCCAGCCAGGTAGCCGGTCAGGGCAGCGGGGTCAGGTGTGGGTCGAGCTCCGCCACCCGGGCCGGCCGGGCCACCCGCTCCGTCGGCGGTTCGTAGGCCGCCACGCCGCCGCCGCGCCGCTTGGCCACGTACATCGCGATGTCGGCCGTTCGCAGCAGCTCTCCCGAGCCCGTGTCCGCCAGGTGGGTGCCGGTGACCCCGATGCTGACGCCGAGGCGGATCTGGGTGTCGCCCAGGTGCGACGGGCAGGTGACCGCGACGTGGATCCGCCACGCCAGGTCCGCCGCCTCGGCCAGCGTCGCGCCGGGCAGCAGGATCGCGAACTCGTCACCGCCCAGGCGGGCCAGCACCTGCGTCGGCGACAGCACCACCTTGATGCGCTCCGCGGTCTGCACCAGCACCTGGTCACCGGCCGCGTGTCCGACGCTGTCGTTGACCTCCTTGAACCCGTCGAGGTCGAGCAGCAGCAGCGACGCCGGCGCCGCCGCGAGGCCGTCCAGGTGCTCGTAGAGAGCCCGGCGGTTCGGCAGCCCGGTCAGGTCGTCGGTGCGTGCCTGCTGGTAGACGTCACGCAGGTCGCGCAGCTCGCGGAACGTCATGCTGGCCCTCCCGAACGCGGCCAGCACGCACGCCACCGCAAGAACACTGGTCAGCATCGGCAGCTGTCCAGATTGGCCGATCGCCAGCAGCAACACGCTGCTGAGCGCGAAGAATGCCGGCACTGCCAGCGTCGTCCAGCCGACGACGGACGACTCGGCCGCGTCGCCGGTCCGCCGTCGGGGTGGGGCCAGCGCGGGCGTGAACGCCAGCGCGGTGGGCAGCACCAGGGAGAGCGCGATGAGGTAGCCGGGTTCAGCGAGGGAGCCGCTGACATGGCCGAGCAGCGCGAGGCCCTCGGCGATGCTGGCGGCGCTGAACCCGGCCACCACGATCGCGTGGGTCCGGTCGAGCCGGCCGCCACCGAGGGTGCCGCCGATGACCACGTGCAGGATCAGAACCAGATACACGAGTACGCCTGCCAGGTGCTCGCCGATCCCACCCGCCTGGCCGGGGCCGCCGACACACGCCAGCGCGGCGATGCCGAGGCCCGCGACGACACCGTCGAGCCACATGCCGCGGGCGAACGCGGGTCGGTCAGCCCGCAGCAGCAGGCCGACGAACAGGTAGAGCAGCACCAGGCTGATCCCCGACAGGGTGTCGGTCACCACCGTGTGCACCGGCTCGCCGCGCTCGACCGGTGCCAGCCCGGCCCACACCGCGCCCGCGAGCGCGGCGGTCATCGCGGCGCCCGCGACCGTCCACGCCGCCCGCCGGGGGCGGCTGGGTCGCACACAGAACACCACGCATACGACATATGGGACCGCTATCAGCGGCACGGTGAACGGCGACGTGTCCGCGCCGAACGCCCCGAGCGCGGCCATCAAGCCGAGCACCAGCACGGCGACGACGGCGGATGCGCGGAGAGCGCGTTCCACGCGGGACATATTGAGCATCTTCCTCGCGTGCACGTGTATGTCGCAAGAGCAAATGCACGTGCAAATGCGCCCAACCCGCGATGACCGCTCGATCATCAGCTGCGAATGTGGACATTCCACACAGGACGGGTCACCGGCACGTGCACCTTCCCGTGAGAATGCACGTGCATTAGGCTTCGCTCCGCCGGGGACGAACTCCCCACGTACGAATGCGAAGGTGACCATGAAGATCGATAGTGGCGTCGCGGCGACCGACCTCGGCGACGTGACCTGGCTGAAGAGCCGCTTCAGCGGCGCTCAGGGCAACTGCGTCGAGCTGGCCCGCCTGACCGGCGGCCACGTCGCGGTGCGCAACTCGCGCGACCCGCACGGCCCGGCCCTGGTGTTCACCCCCGCGGAGATGACCGCCCTCTTCGCCGGCGTGCGCGACGGCGAGTTCGACCACATCATCGACTAGCGAAGCGAACGTGGACCGGTAACCGGGGCGTCACGTACGCTACCCGGGTCTCGTCAAGGCGACCCATGACGAGCGATCGTCGACCCGAGGAACGATATGACCGCCCCGGACGCCGCCGTCGGGCCCACGGCTCGACGCATCGTCGTGGGCGCGCACCTGCGGCGGCTCCGCGAGGCGGCCGGCGTGTCCAGAGAGGACGCCGGCTACCACGTCCGCGGCTCGGCCTCGAAGATCTCTCGCATGGAGCTGGGCCGGGTCGGCTTCAAGGAACGCGACATCGCCGACCTGCTCACCCTCTACGGCGTGGTCGACGAGGCGCAGCGCGAGCCGTTGCTCTCGCTCGCCCGCGACTCGCGCTCCGACGGCTGGTGGCACCGCTACGACGACGTGCTGGAGAGCTGGTTCGGCACCTACGTCGGCCTCGAGGAGGCCGCCACCACGATCCGGGCCTACGAGGTGCAGTTCGTGCCCGGCCTGCTGCAGACCGCCGACTACACCCGCGGCCTGGTGGTCTCCGGCCTGCCCGACGTGGCACCGGCCGAAGTGGACAAGCGCGTCAAGCTGCGGCTCGAACGGCAGCGGATCCTCGAGCGCACCCAGCCGGCCACCTACTGGGTGGTCATGGACGAGGCCGCGCTGCGCCGGCCGGTCGGCGGCCGCACGGTCATGCAGGGCCAGGTGCAGCACCTGATCGACGTCGCCGGGCGCCCCAACGTCACCGTCCAGGTGATGCCGCTGCGCCGCGGCACCCACACCGCCGACGGCGGCGCGTTCAGCATGCTGCGCTTCGCCGACCCCGACCTGCCGGACGTCGTCTACGTCGAGCAGTTGGTCAGCGCGCTCTACCTGGACAAGCCCGAGCACGTCGAGCGCTACCGCCAGGCGATGGAGCGGTTGACGGTCGCCGCGCTGTCGCCCGTCGACACCACCGACTTCCTGGCCAAGATCCTCAAGGCTTAGGAGCGTCGGGCCGGCGCGCGCTTCGTCCAATGTGACAGGCCGTCGCGCACCCGCACCGTCTCGGGGTGGTCGGGGCCACTGACCCGCTCCCGGATCGGCAGCAGGGCGGCGAACTGGTCACGCGCGTTCGCCGACTCGCCGGCCTCACCCGTCCAGTTGGCGAGGTTGGCCCGCACGAACAGGGTCGTCGGATGCTCCCGGCCGCAGACCCGCTCGTAGACGGGCAACAGCGCGGCCGTCATGTCGCGGGCCATCGCCTTGTCGCCGGCCTTGCCGATCCAGGTCGCGATGTTGAGTCGCAGGGTGAGGGTCTCCGGATGGTCGGGGCCGCTCACCCGCGCCCGCACGGGTAGCAGCGCGGCGAACTGCGCGTGCGCGGCCGTCGCGTCGCCGGCCGCGCCGGTCCAGTTGGCGATGTTGGCCCTGGCCGTGAGCGTGTCGGGGTGCTCGGCACCGCACACCCGTTCGGCCACCGGCAACAGGGCGATGAGCTGGTCGCGCGCGCTCACCGCGTCGCCCGCCTTGCCGGTCCACGTCGCCAGGTTCATCCGCGAGATGAGCGTGTCGGGGTGCTCCGGGCCGCGGACCCGCGACTCCACCTCCAGCAGGGCGGCGTACTGGTCGCGGGCCGACGTGGCGTCGCCGGCCTCGCCCGTCCAGGCGGCGAGGCCGTGCCGGAGGCGGAGGGTGGCGCCGTGCTCGGGGCCCGTCACCCGCTCCTGGATCGGCAACAGGGCCGCCAGTTGGTCGCGCGCCGTCGCCGGGTCGCCGGCGTCGCCGATCGTGTTGGCCAGCACGACGCGCTGCTGCAGCTTCGCCCGCTTCGGCAGCATCGCGACCTGCGTACCCTCGGAAACGTCCTGTTGAAGCGCTGCCGCGGCGGTGTAGTCGCCACTCGCGCGCAGGAACGTCACGGTGGCCTGGCCGACCCGGATGGCCATCACCGCGATCTGCCGGACGAGCATCCGGGTGCCCGCGGTCGGCGTCGCGCGGATGTCCCGGTAGATGAACGCGCCGTGCGGCGCCAGGGCGTACCAGGCCGCCCACTGCTGGCGGTTCTGGGGCGAACCGGCCCGGTTCTCGTTCATCGCGTACATCAGCAGGCTCAACGCCGTGACGCGCAGCCGCAGGTCGGCGGCGCGCCGGCTCACGTCGCGGACGAGGGGATGGGTCCGCAGCGTCGGCACGGTGCCCGCGTCACCGGGTGACGAGCTGCCGAGCTCGACCAGGCTCAGGTGGGCGAGCGCCGTCAGCACCTGGTGCAGCCTGACTCCGCTCATCGCCGGTGCGATCGGTTCGTCGATCATCCGGACCAGCGGGTTGATCACCTTCCCCAGCAGGTCGGCCCGCCGTCCGCCGCCCATGAACTCGTGCATCAGGCTCGACAGGCTCGGCTGGGCCAGGGTCGACGGCTGCAGCAGCAGCTCATGCGGTATCGGCGCGTCCGCGAACGTGGCCAGCAGGCGCAGCAGGGTCCGGGCCTCGGGCATGCCACGCCGGCCGAGCAGGTCGAGCGACAGCTCCCACGTGCGGGCGATGGTGTGCTGGTCGTCCTGGGTCTCGTCGGCGAGCAGGTCGAGCCGCCCCTCGTCGAGCGCCGCGCGATAGTCGTCGAACGTGCGGATGGCGTCGGGCTCGGACCAGCTCTCGTGTACGGCGTTCGTCAGGGCCAGATAGGACCCTGCCAGCTTGAGCGCGAGCGGCAGCCCGCCCAACCGCTCGGCCAACGCGACCGCGTCGTCGGTCGGCTCCGCCACGTGGGGCAGCCGGTCGACGAGCACCTGGGCGCCGGCCTCCGGCGGCAGCACGCCGATCAGGTGCCGGTGGGTCCACGATCCCCAGGTCGACGGGTTGCCGTCCTGTGTGGTGACCAGCACCAGGCCCCGATGGTTCTTGTGCTGGCGCAGCCACCCTTGGCCGGCGGCGACGTCGCCGAGCCCGGTGGAGAGCACCTCGGCGTCGTTGGCGTTGTCGATGACCAGCAGCCAGCGGTCGTGGTGCTTGCGCAGCCGGCGCCACAGCAGGTCGGAGGCCTCCGGGCGGAGCAGGTCCTCGTTGGACAGACCGATCCGGCGCCCGATCGCGTGCATGCCGGCCGTCAGGGTCGTCGGGTCGGCGGTGACCCACCAGACGGTGACGCCCTTCTGCTGGGCGCGGTGCGCGAGCTCCAGCGCGACAGCGGTCTTGCCGCAGCCGCCGAGGCCGTGCAGGACGCGGATCCGTGGCCGCCCGTCGGACCGGTCGAACAGGCCGGTGAGGTCGGCGACGAGGTCGTCACGGCCGCGGACCGGATAGCGTTCCTCGCGCAGGCCCAGCGGTGGCTCGATCGAGATGGGCTCGACCGCGCGGTCCGCCGCCGGACCGTCGGTCACCAGCGTGACGTCGCGGGCCTGTCCGATCTGGACGTTGTCGCGTCCGATGCGGACGTCCGACAGCTCGGCGCGGCGCGCCCGGCGGGACGCCCTACCCACGTCGGTGCAGGTTGACGTCGCGGGCCCGGCCGATGTTGATGTTGTCACCGCCGATCGTCGAGTCGCTGATCAGCTGGCCACCGCCCTGGACGCTGCGGGTGCCGCCGCCCGCCTGCCGCAGGCCCAGCCAGCCGATCACCAGCCCGGCGACGCCGAGCGCCGCCGAGACGAACAGGCCGACGACGGACGACCACTTGTCGGCCTTGTCGAGACCCTGGGTGGCCAGGAAGATCCCCCAGCCGCCGGCTCCCGCCAGCAGCACGCCGAGCACCATCTTCACCAGCCGTGACATGCATCCATGCTCTCCAACGGAGCGTTACGGGAGAATCACCCGATTGGTCACCGCGGCTATCCTGGACCGGTGGGTCCAAAAACGTTGACGCAGAAGGGCCTCGCCACGCGGCAGCGGATCGTCGAGGGCGCGGCCGCCGAGATCCGCGAGCGCGGGGTCGCCGAGACCACCCTCGACCACGTGCGGGCGCGCACCGGCACCAGCAAGAGCCAGCTCTTCCACTACTTCCCGGACGGGAAGGAGCAGCTGTTGCTGGAGGTCGCCCGGCACGAGGCCGACCGGGTGCTCAGCGATCAGCAGCCGCAGCTCGGTGACCTCACCTCGTGGCCGGCGTGGCAGGCCTGGCGCGACCGGGTCGTCGACCGCTACCTCCGCCAGGGCATGGACTGCCCGCTCAGCGGCGTGATCGCCCAGCTCGGTCGGAGCACGCCGGGCGCGCAGGCCGTCGTGTCGGAGCTGATGCGCCAGTGGCAGGGCGAGATCGCGGCCGGGATCCGGCACATGCAGGGTCTCGGCGAGATCGTCCCGGCCCTCGACGCCGACCGGTCGGCGGCCGCGCTGCTGGCCGGCATCCAGGGCGGCGTCATGGTGATGCTCGCCACCGGGCGGATCGGGCATCTCGAGGCCGCGCTCGACGTGGGCATCGAGGGCCTGCGCCGGCGCTGATTTCTGGACTTGCGGGTCCAATTTTGGCGGGGCACCTTAGGGCCCATGAACGACTACTACCTGCTGGGCCGCTCCGGGCTTCGGGTGAGCCGGCTGGCGCTGGGCACGATGAACTTCGGCACCGGCGGCTTCCACGCCGCCTACGGCAAGACCGCGGCGGAGGCCGAGCCGATCTTCCGGCGGTACGTCGAGGCCGGCGGCAACCTGGTCGACACCGCGGACTTCTACACCGCGGGCGAGAGTGAGTCGATCCTCGGGAAGCTGCTGCCCGGCGTACGCGATCGCCTGGTGTTGACCAGCAAGTTCACCAACACCGTCGACCCGACGGACCCCAACGCCGGCGGCAACGGCCGCAAGCACATGATCCGCGCCGTCGAGGCTTCGCTGCGCCGGCTCGGCACGGACTACCTCGACCTTTACCTGCTGCACACGTGGGACCGGATCACACCGGTCGAGGAGGTCGTGCGGACGTTCGACGACCTCGTCCGCGCGGGCAAGATCCGCTACGCGGGGCTGTCCGACGTGCCCGCCTGGTACGCGGCCCGGGCGCAGACCTTCGCGGAGGCGCACGCGCTCACCCCGATGGTCACCGTGCAGCTGCCGTACTCCCTGGTGGCCCGCGACATCGAGGCGGAGTTCCCGGCCATGGCCACGACGCTGGGGTTGGGCCTGACCGCGTGGAGCCCGATCGGTGGCGGCCTGCTGACGGGCAAGTACCAGCGGTCGGGTGCGGGCCTGTCCGGTGAGGGCCGGCTCGGCGGCCAGCGTGCGGTCAGCGAGCGCGAGTGGCGGATCGTCGAGGAGCTGTCGAAGGTTTCGGCCGAGCTGGGCCGGAGCATGGCAGAGGTGGCGGTCAACTGGGTGGCGACCCAGCCGGCGGTCGGGTCGGTCATCGTGGGCGCGAGCAGTGTGGCGCAGTTGGACGGCAACCTGTCCGCGTTGACGTTCTCCATTCCGGCCTCGCTGCGTGCTCGCCTCGACGCGGTCTCCGCGCCGGTGCTTGGCCCGCCGTACTCGATGTTCACGCCTTCGTACCAGTCGTGGATCGTGAGTCCGGGCCTGGGCATCGGCGACAAGCCGGCGGGCTACCAGCCTCCGGTGTGGAACGCGGCCTGAGGGCCGCCTTTGCCCCCAGGCCGCGCGCGCCGTTTCAGGAGGTGCAGGTGTTGAGCATCGTCTGCAGCGCCGACTTCTCCGACGACTGGAGGCGCAGGCCCCAGTAGTACTTGCTCGCGATCCACATCTTCGCGTACGTGCAGCGGTAGGCGGTCCGGGACGGCTGCCAGGTCGACGGGTCCTGGTCGCCCTTGGACTGGTTGACGTTGTCGGTCACGGCGATCAGCTGCGGCCGCGAGAGGTCGTTGGCGAACTGCTGGCGGCGGCTCGTGGTCCAGCTGTTCGCGCCGGACCGCCACGCCTCGGCCAGCGGCACGACGTGGTCGATGTCGACGTCGGCGGCGTTGGTCCAGGTGGCACCGTCGTACGGGCTGTACCAGCTGCCCGAGGTCGCCGCGCAGGAGCTGTTGACGACGACGTTGCTGCCGTCGCGGCGCAGCACCGTCTCGCGGGTGTTGCAGGCGCCGGAGATGGTGATCCAGTGCGGGAACAGGTCGCGGGAGTAGCCGCTGGTCGAGCCTTCGGTCGCCACGGTGAGCGCGTTGAGCTGCGACTGCGCGCTGGCCTTCGACGGGATGCCGGGCGGGGTCGCGCTGGCCGGCACGGCCGTCAGGGTGGCGACGGCGACCGCGGCCAGGGTCGCCGCGACCAGGGTGGCGGCGCGGGATCGGAACATCAAGTGCCTCCAGTTCGGGGGTACGGAGGCATTGATCGTCATCGAGGACGGTGACCGGTCGATTGAGGCGAGGTGACGCGCTCGCGTCCGGCGTGGGTCAGGACTTGTGGACTGCGCGCTCGCCCTGGCCGGGCTTCCAGATGGTGATGGTGAGCCGACCGTCGTCGATGGTCACGGAGGAACCACTGGTCAGCTCGGCGACGTAGAAGGGGTCCAACTCCTGGCCGCGCAGGTCGAAACCGGTCTCCGCGAACAGGTCGTCGGCGAACCGCTGGTGCAGCGCGGTGTCGGGCTCGTGGCGCACGGTGCCGAACAGCTTCACGTCACCGTCGGCGACGTGCGGGTCGACGGTGGCGGTGTGCAGGCAGAAGCGGGGGTCCCGGCCGAGGTCGGCGAACTTCGTGGTGTGCGGCATGCCGACGAGCACCAGCCGCCCCTCGAACACCCGCGGCTCGATGGGACTGATCCGCGGCGACCCGTCAGCCCGCACGGTGGCGAGCATGCACAGGTTCCCGGCGGCGGCGTGCCGCCGCCGGAAAATCTCGGCGATCCGCGGCGCCTCGTCGGCGAACTCTTCCCAGGTGGCCATGGACGGCATCCTACGTCCGCCACCACTATGGACGGTTTTGCTGCTTGACCTCAAGGCCGGTTCACGTTTGAGGATGGTGGCCATGAGTGACGTTGCGGTTGTCGGCGCCGGGGCCATCGGCAGTGCGGTCGCGCTCCGGCTGCTCGCCGCCGGACATCAGGTCGTGGTGTGGAACCGCACCCCCGGTCGCTCGGCTGAACTGCTTCACGCCGGCGCTGTGCCGGCATTGACCGTCCAGGAAGCGGTGTCGTCCAGCCGCTTGATCCTGCTGACGGTCAAGGACTACACCGCGATGCGGTCCTGCTTGGAGCAGATCGAGGGCCCGCTTCCCGGTCGCACGATCGTCGCGATGTGCACGGGCTCGGCCGCCGACGCCCGGCTGGCGGCCGAGCAGGTCGCCAGGTCGGGCGCGGAGTATCTCGACGCGGGTATCCAGGCATCGGCCGAGTCGATCGGGACCGCCGCCGCGACGATTCTCTACAGCGGCTCGCGCGGCGCGTTCGACCGCCACTCGGCGACCTTGGAGCTACTGAGCACGCCACGCTTCGTCGGCTCCTCGCCGGACTCCGCCGCGGTCTGGGATCTGGCCCTCTTCGGGCTCTGGTACGACGCCCAACTCGGTCTGCTGCGGGCGCTCGACACCGTGCGGGGGGCCGGCGTCGACGTCGCCGAGTTCGCCGAGGCCGCGAGCACCCAACTGGGCCACGTCCTGGCCGCGGTCTCCGCAACCGTGGGGGAGGCGCAGGACGCCGTCTACCCGCCGGGCCCGGCGGACCTCACCGAGCACCTCGCGGTGGTCCGCCACCTCATGGACCTACGAGCCGACCAACGCCTCGGCGACGGAGGATTGCGGGAGGTGGCGACGAGAATCGAAGCACTCATCGCGGCCGGCCACGGAAGCCAAGGCCTGACCGCGACCATCAGCTGAGGTCCTGCCACGCTTGGACGCTCAGACCGGCATGGGCGATCCGCGCGGCGAGGGCGGCGCAGTCACGCACGGCTCCAGGTGAGTTCGTCTCCGCCGCGACGGCTGCGGCGGAGGCGCAGAGTGTCGTGGCAGTTGTCAGGTCGCCTGACGCGAGCGCTGCCTTCGCCTGGACGACGAGGGCGTCGCCGTGCAGTGCGCGGAACGCGTTGCGAGCGGCGATGTCGACCGCGTCGCCCGCGACGCGGTAAGCCTCGTCGTAGGCGCCAGCCAGCAGGTGCACCTGGGCGATGCCGATGCCCGCCTGGGACTCGAAGTACTGGTAGCCGTGCTCTCGGCTGAGCAGCAGTGACTCGTCGAACCGGGCGTGTGCCTCGCTGGCCGCGCGGCTGCCCACCAGGGCGAACCCGAGCGTGTTCAGGGTGGCCGCCTGCGCCCGCAGGTTACGCAGCCCGCGGGACAGCCGGAGCGCCTCGGCCGCGGTTCCCACCGCTGGCACCCATTCGCCCAGCTGTCGGTACAGCTGGCTCAGTTCGTCGAGGATGGACAGCTCGCCGATTGCCGACCCCGTCTGCCGGTAGTAGGCGAGGACGACTTCGAGATGGGCGCGGGCCGGCTCGAACTCCTCGAGTTGACGCAGCGCCATGCCCAGGTTGCCCTGGTTCGCCATTGCCGACGGCCGCCGTGCCGCACCCTCGTTCAGACGCAGGGCAGCCTGGAAGAAGTCGACGGCCTCGGTGAGTTGGCCGCGCTCATACGACAACGTGCCGAGGTCGTTGAGTGTCACCGCGCGGATGTGATCAAACGCGGGCCCGCGGCCGGCGCGCAGTGCCCGCCGATACAGTTTCTGCGCCTCGTCCATGCGTCCCAGCTCGGCGTGGACGAGGCCGAGGTTGTGGGCGAGGTACGCCTCACCGTGCAACCAGCCGCTGCGCCGGGCCGCGCGGATCCCGCGGCTGTACGCGTCGGCGGCGAGGCGATGCTTTCCCGCGGCCCAATGTGCCTGCCCGATGGTCTGGTGCATGGCGGCCTGGGCCCGCAGGTCGCCCGCCGCCTCGGCCGCGGCCAAGCCGGCCTGTCCGGTTGCCAGCCACTCCACCACCTCGCCGCGGACGAAGAAGAATCCGCGCAGTTGGTCGGCGAGCTGCCACGATCGGGCGTTGTGCGCACCGCCTGCGGCGCCGGCTACCGCGGCGACGAGGCTGCCCACCTCCGCGTTGAGCCACGCCATCGCGGCGTCGACGTCGGCGAACCGGTCGTCCGGCTCGACGTCCAGCGGCAGCCGCACCATGTCGGCGTAGACCAGCCGCATTGCCGCCGCCGTCCGCGCCAGGTACCAGGTGTACAAACGGCCGAGCGCCGCCGAGGGGTCGGGCGGCCCGTCCCATACGTCGGCCGAGCGGACTGCGTACAACCGCAGAAGGTCGTGGTACCGGTAGCGGCCACCGGCGGCGGTCTGCAGCAGGTTATCCGCGACGAGGCCGTCCAGGGCGCGCCCGACGAGCACCTCGTCGGCGGCGAGCAGGGCGGCCACCGCGCCCGCGGAGAACCCGTCCCCCGGGATCAACGCCCCCGCTCTGAAGGCTGCCGCCGGCAACGGCGCCAGGTCGCGGACACTGAGTTCGAAGCTCGTCATGACCGCCAGGTCGCCGACGCTCATGTGCTCCAACCGCGAGCGGTGGTCCGTCAACTGGTCGAGCAGGTCCCTGATCTTCCACTCGGGACGCATCGCCAGCCGGCTGCCGACGACCCGAAGCGCGATCGGCAATAGCCCGCACGCCCGCACGAGGGCCTCGGCCTCGTCCGGCTCGGCCTGCACGCGCGCCGCGCCGACCGCGGTGCGCAGCACCTCCAGCGCCTCCGTCGCGCTGAGCACCGGCAGGTTGACGATTGCCGCGCCGCCCAGCTCGGCCAATTGATTGCGGCTGGTGACCAGGACCGCGCTGCGACCCGGTCCAGGCAGCAACGGCCGTACCTGGGCGGCGTTGCGCGCGTTATCGAGCAGGACGAGCACCCGCCGTTGGCTCAGCTCGCTGCGGTACAGCGCGGCGGCCTCCTCCTGGTCGGCCGGGATGGCGCGCTCCTCGACGCCGAGCGCGCGGAGCAGGCGGGCGAGCGCGAACGCGATGGCAACCGGCTCGTCGTCGGCGCCGCGTAGGTCGATGTACACCTGGCCGTCGGGAAAGTCGGACCGCATCGACCACGCCGCCTTGAGCGCGAGGCTGGTCTTGCCGACGCCGGCCATGCCAGCGACGCACACGACCACGGGCCCGATTGGGGGCCGGTCCGGTGGGAGCCGCAGCATGCGCTCGAGTTGGACCCGCTCGGCCGCCCGACCCCGGAAGTCGGACGGCGGTGCCGGTGCCTGCCAGGGGCGCGCGTCACGCCCGTTGACGGAGACCCGCTCCCGCGTGTCCCACCGTCCGGTCAGGACCGCCTGCCTGGCCTCGACGAGTTCGGCGCCGGGCGCGACGCCCAACTCCTCGACCAACCGGCGGCGGATGCCGTCGAAGGCGTCGAGGGCGGCCGCCTGCTGGCCGGAGGCGGCGAGCGCGACGACCAGCCGAGCGTGCAACGACTCGTGCCAGGGGTGCCGCTGGGCCAGGGAGCGCAGCAGCGGGAGAACCTGCTGCTGCCGCAGCAGTACCTCGCCCAGGCGGGCCAGCCGGAGCGTGGCCGCCACGCGCTCGTCGGCCAGCGCCGCCGTCACCGGGTCGACGCCCAGCTCGGGCACGTCCTCGGCGGCGTCGCCGCCCCGCCACATCTCCAGCCCGTCGGCGAGCAGCTCGAACGCGCGCTGCGGCGCCAATGTGGACACCCGCGCGGCGGCGAGGCGGTCATGGTAGGCCACCAGATCGAGGTGTTCGCGGTCCGCGCGCAGCACGTAGCCGCCCGGTTGCAGCGTCAGCTTGGTGGGCCGGCTCGGTGCGCCTGTCGAACCCAGCATTCGGCGCAGTCGGCTGATGTGTGTCTGTAGAACGTTGGCAGCCGACGGCGGGGCGTCGTCCCGCCACAGCAGCCGAATCAGCTCCTCCCGGCCGACGGGCCGGTTCGGGGTCAGCGCGAGCCGGGCCAGCACGATGCGGTGCCGCCCGACGCCGATCTCCAGTGGTCCGGTCGGCCGGGTCAGGCTCAACGGTCCGAGGACCGAGATGTGCACCGGGCCCGCCTGCGCCGCCGGCTCGTCCTCGGGCTGCGTGAGTTGGACAAGTCGGGCGTGGTCGCCGCGCGGCAGGCCGAGGGCATCGGTGAGCGCTCGGAGCGAGCGGGCCCGCGGGCGGCCGGTGCGGCCCTGTTCGAGGTCGCGGACGGTGCCGACGCTGACCCCGGCACGCTGCGCAAGCTCCTGCTGCGTCATGCCACGACGCGCCCGCGCGTCGCGGAGCGCTCGGCTGAGGTTGTGCTGCCCCCGATCGTCCATGCCCGAAGCACGACCCCCTTCGATGCCTCCGCGGAGCGGCCAGTCTAGTGCGGGCGAGGTACGGGAACTGTCCCTCCAGCCGGTCGTCAGTCAGCTTCTCCATCCTCTGTCTGTGGCGGGTCGGCCGACCCTGCCAGGACCTACGGGGAGGAGCTTCACATGCGCCTGTCTCAACGCGGCCGGAGGTTGACCGGCGGTGTACTTTTGCCGCTGGCGCTGCTCGCAGCTGCCCTGACAGCGTCGCCGGCGGTAGCCGCACCCACCGCTGTCGCGGCGACGACCGTTCCCGGGGATCCGCCGCTGCCGTCCTATCCGGGCCTGGCGCCGCGGGCGGGGCAGCCCGCGGCCCTCGCGGTCACCACCACTCCCACGCCCTGCGACAACAACGGCGCGGACCGGTCGCTGACCCGCGACGAGGTGCTGACCCGGGCCAGCAGCTGGCTCAGCGTCGGCATTCCGTACAGCCAAGAGCGCTGTTACCGCAACGGGTACGGCGACTACCGGACGGACTGTTCGGGGTTCGTCTCGATGGCCTGGGGGCTGGGTGGTTCGGGTAGTGCGTTCTGGACTGGCAACCTGAGGGACCGGTCCGACGTCATCGCCCGCAGCACTCTCCAGCCGGGCGACGCCCTGTTGCGGCACACCGGCGACCCGGACGAGAACCACGTCGCCCTGTTCGTCAGATGGGCCGACTCCGCTCGGACCCAGCCCGTCGTCATGGAGCAGACCGGCAGCTCGGACACCATCCAACGCACGTGGACGGCCAGCTACGCGGGCCTGTACACGCCGGTCCGGTACGTCAACATCAAAGAGGACAACCAGCAGGGTGAGGCCGGTCCCGGGGCGGTGTGGGCGAACGGTGAGCACCATGTGTTCGGGGTCAGCCCGAGCGGCAACCTGAGCCAGAACACCTGGCGCAGCAACGGCGGCTGGCTTGGCTGGGAGACCCTCGGCGGCACGGTCGAAGGCACCCCCGCGGTGGTCTACCACGACGGCCGGTACGAGGTGTTCGCGCACAGCCCGTCCGGGATCGTCTACCAGAAGACCTGGAACGGCACCTGGAGCGGCTGGACGTCGATCGGCGGGATCGTCGAGGGTGGTCTGGCCGCGACCTATGTCAACGGTGAGCTGCGCGTCTTCGGGATCAGCCCGAGCGGGAATCTGGCCCAGAACGTGCGGCCCAGCGGCGCTGGCTGGCAGGGTTGGGAGACCCTCGGCGGCACGGTCGAAGGCACTCCGGCGGCCGTGTACCACGACGGCCAGTACGACGTGTTCGCCCACAGCCCGAGCGGCATCGTCTACCAGAAGACGCTGGCCGGCGGCGTCTGGAGCGAGTGGAAGTCGATCGGCGGCG
>NZ_BONC01000105.1 GCF_016862515.1 Asanoa iriomotensis | reverse complement strand
CCCCGGAGACCCAGTCAGCAAGCCGCCAGAACAGTTGCCCTTGGCCCCAATGCTCGCTGACAAATCGGCGCTCCGCCCCAAACCGCAAGGCCGAGCGATCCCGGCCGAAACCTACGGACCGTCGCGGGAAGCGTCCGCGCTTCGTCCTCCGTCGCGTTGCAAAGTGGGCAGGAATCGCCACGCCGCCACCGCCATCGGCAGGTTGGCCACGTCCAGCGAGACCTCTTGAAGCTGCGGTCTTGGTTGTCGGCTACGCCGACAACGGGACCTGCGCCTTTAGGGGCCGGCTTTGTCGGTGGGACCGGGCTTAGATCAGCTCGCCGCTAGGACGATCTCCGGCTTGGCCTTCGCCCCATGCTCGCTGACAACCGCCAACAAATCGCCGGCCGGCCCCAAGACCGCATACGGCCCGACGATCCCAGCCGCCACCAACGGGCCCCCGTGGGAAAGCGTCCGCGCTTCGTCGGCCGTCGCGTCCCGGGTCGGCAGAAAACGCCGTGCCGCGTCTGCCATCGGCAGGTTGACCACGTCGGGCGAGACCTCTTCGAGCTGTTCCAGCGTCCGCGCCTCGGCCAACGTGAACCCACCGACCGCCGTCCGGCGCAGCGCGGTCAGATGCCCGCCGACCCCCAGCGCGACACCGACATCTCGAGCGATCGCCCGGATATACGTCCCCGACGAGCAGGTCACGTCGACATCCACGTCGACCACCTCGTCGTGCCGGCGGATGTCGAGCACGTCCAGCCGCGAGATGGTCACCCGGCGCGCCGGGATGGCGACCTCTTCCCCACCCCGTACCCGCTTGTAGGCCCGTTGTCCATCGATCTTGATCGCACTGACCGCGCTCGGCACCTGGTCGATCTCGCCCGTCTGCGCGGCCAACGCCGCCTGGATCGCGTCTTCGGCGACCTCGCCGGCGGGCGCGGTCGCGACGATCTCGCCCTCCGCGTCGTCCGTCACCGTCGACTGCCCGAGCCGGATGGTCGCCGCATACGACTTGGAGGCTCCGATGACATAGGTCAGCAGGCGCGTCGCCTTGTTGACCCCGATGATCAGCACGCCCGTGGCCATCGGGTCGAGGGTTCCGCCGTGGCCCACCCGGCGCGTGCGCGCCAGGCGCCGCACCCGGGACACCACGTCGTGCGAGGTCATCCCGCCCGGCTTGTCGACCACGATCAGCCCGTCACCTGTCACGACGCCCAAGCCTGCCAGACCCCTCATCCGGACACACACGTCGGGCCGGAGGGCGACAGCGCCAGGTCGACGTCAGCGGACCGCGCCGACGACCGCCCAGCCGCCGGTGCGTAGGCGCATCACCAACGCGACGCAGCGGACCACGACGAACAGCGTCAGGCCCGCCCAGATCCCGGACAGACCCCAATCCAGCGCGTACGCGATCCAGATCGCCGGCAGGAAGAAGCCGAGTGCCGCGACCACCGTCAGGTCCCGCAGGTAGCGCACGTCGCCCGCCCCGATCAGGACGCCGTCCAGGGCGAACACCAGACCTGCGATCGGCTGCATCGCGACGAACCACGGCCACGCGATGCCGGCCTGCGCGAGCACCGCCGTGTCGGAGCTGAACAACCTCGGCACCACGCCCGAACCCGCCGCGATGACCACCGCGAACGCCACGCCGCAGACGACGCCGATCCAGCCGATCTTGCGCGCCAACGCTCGGGCGCCGGCCGCGTCGCCGGCGCCGAGGGTCGCCCCGATCAGCGACTGCGCCGCGATCGCCACCGCGTCCAGCACGAGGGCCGTGAAGAACCAGAGTTGCATCGCGATCTGGTGGCCGGCGACCGTGGCGGTGCCGAACCGCGCGGCTACCGTCGTCGCCGACAGGAAGCTCAGCTGGAACGCTCCACCCCGGATGAGCAGGTCGCGTCCCATCCGCAACTGGTCGATGATCACGCCCAGGCGAGGGCGCCAGGAGATGTGTTCGCGCAGCAAAGCCACCGCGAAGCAGACGCCCGCGATCGACTGCGCCACCGCGTTGGCGATGGCCGAACCGACCAGGCCCAGGCCGGCCGGATAGACCAGCAGCGGGCACAGCGCCGCGGACAGCAGGTTGGCGCCCAGCACGAAGCGCAGCGGACGCCGGGTGTCCTGCACTCCGCGCATCCAGCCGTTGCCGGCGGCGGCGAGCAGCAGGCCGGGGGCGCCCAGCGCGGCTACCCGCATCCACGACGCCGCCGCACCCGCGATCTCCGGGTTGCCGGCCAGTGCCCGCGCCAACGGATCGGCCGCGAACTGCAGGCCGATCGCGATCACGACCCCGGCACCGAACGCCACCCACGATGCCTGGACGCCCTCGAAGACGGCCGCGGCACGGTCGCCGGCGCCGAAGCGGCGCGCGGCCCGACCGGTCGTGCCGTAGGCCAGGATCGTCCCGAGCCAGGCGGCCATCGTCAGGACGGTGCCGCCGACCGCGACCGCGGCCAGCGGGACGGTGCCGAGATGCCCGACCACTGCCGTGTCGACCAGGACGTACAGCGGCTCGGCGGCCAGCACGACCAGCGCCGGCAGGGCCAGGCCGGCTATCCGGCGGGAGGTGGTCGCGGTATCCATCGGAACGCATCCTGGCACGGTCAATGTAAGGATTGCAACTGCGACACGTTCCTTACGTCAACACAGGGTGCGAACGCACAAGGACCTGTTGTCGTGGTTCGGCCAGAAAAGGCGAACCGCGACAGCAGGTCCTTGGACTTGAGGGGACAGACCCTACTGGCGGGTGTCCATCGAGGTCTGCAGGGCGCGGCGCGCGGCCTCGCGGTCCTCTTCGGTCTGCTTCTCGTGCTTGCGCCTGGTGCTCATGGACATGGTCCTTCCAGGGACGAACTTGCGGGGTGGTCGCCCGACGCCGCCGCCGGGGTCACCGGCGCGGAACGCGTCGCTGCGTCAATCCCGGGTCTGGTGTGACCCTGGAGGCAAGCACGGCGGGTTATCGCCGTGTCACCCACCCAAATTAGCGTTCAGGTCCCAGAGTTCGCGCGTCGTTCCCAATAGGCGGAACGATCGTTCAGCGAGCGAACAGATGCTGCGCCAACCACCACCTGTTCAGCGAGCGAACAGATGCCAACCCAGCCACCACCAGAACCCGAAGAAGCCGATCCGCCCGATCGGCACCCGGCCGACCTCGTACGCGATCGCGTGCGCGCAGACCTCGCCCAGCGTCGGAATGGTCGAGTCACGGCGCCTGGCCAGCACCTCGACCACCGCGCAGGCCACGATCGCCACGACAAACCCGGCAATCGCGATCGCCCGCGTCAGGGTCATCGGCGCACCAGTGCCCAGAAGCTCGTCAGCCAGGCGAGGTAGCCGGCGGAGCGCACCAACTCGTCTTCCAGCAGCGGGTCGGCCAGCCGGGAGAACGTCGGGTACTCAGGCGTGCCGAGCAGGAACGTGCTGCCCTCGAAGACGCCGAAGATCCCGATCGGCACCAGCCACCAGGCGGTGCCCGAGCCCAGCCGGGTCGCGATCGGCCGGCGGACGCGGCCGGACAGTCCGAGCCAGACCATCGACCCACCCAGGCAGATCGTGTAGACGTTGGCCCGGGTGGTGAAGGACGGCAGTTGGCCGCCGATCAGGGAGAGGAACGCCAGCACCGGCAGCGTGACCTCGGCACGATCCCAACCTCGCGGCGGCGCATCGACCGCGACCTGTGTGCCCGGCTGCTCCATCGCTCGATTGTGGCCGGACCGGCCCGCACTCGCTAGCCGAGCTGGGCGCGGATCGCCTCGACCACCTCGTCGACCGTGCCGCGGCCGGTGAAGCCCGCGGCCAGCTTGTGGCCGCCGCCGCCGAGCGCGACCGCGACCCGGCTCACGTCGACCGCGCCCTTGCTGCGCATCGAGACCGCCCACTCGGCGGTGCCGACCTGCTTGACCACCAGGCTCACGTCGGCCTCGGCCGCACACCGCACCGAGTCGATCAGCGGCTCCAGCACGTATGCCTTCTGCTGGTGGCGGGCCAGGTCGTCTAGGGTCGCGTAGGTCCACACCAGACCCCGGCCGCCGGCCGCCGCGGGCTCCAGCTTGGCCCGGCCGAGCACGTCGCCGTAGAGCCGGACCGCGCCGAACGGGCGTGTGTCGAAGACGCGGCGGGATATGTCGCCTGGGCTGATCCCGGTCGCCAGCAGCCGCGCGGCCATCTCGTGCACCGACGGCGTCGTCATCGCGAACCGGAACGAGCCGGTGTCGGTGGCCAGCGCGACGTAGAGGCACTCCGCGATCTCCGCGTCGAGCGGCACGTCGAGCCGGCGCAGGAGCTCGTCGGCCACCACCGCGGTCGCCGCGGCGTCGGGGTCGACGATGTTGATCGTGCCGAAGCCGGGGTTCGAGGCGTGGTGGTCGAGCACCACGGCCGTGCCCGCGGTGGTCAGCCGGTTGACCAGGCCGCCGAGTCGCGACGAGCTGGCGGCGTCGAAGCAGAGCACGAGGTCGGGCGCCGGCTCCGCGGCAGCCTCGGGCACGAGCAGGTCAAGGCCGGGCAGGGCGAGGAACGGCTCGGGGACGTCCGGCGGCCCCGGAAAGGTCGCCTGGAGGTTGGCGACACCGAGGCGGCGCAGCCCCAGCCCGAAGGCGAGCATGCTGCCCAGCGCGTCGCCGTCGGGGTTGACGTGGCAGATGAGGAGCACCTTGTCGGTGGGGCGCAGCCCGCGCACCGCGGCGACGGCGGCCGCCCAGTCGGCCTCGCCGGGGGCGAGAACGCCGGCGGCCACCACTGTGGCCGAGAGGTCGGTCACCGGCGCTCCTCCATCGGGGCTTCGTTGGCGACCTCGTCGTCGTCCTCTTCGTCGTCTTCGTCGAGCTTGTAGGGCTGGGCGTCACCCGCGTAGGTGGCGCCGGCCGCGAGCCGCTGCACCTCGGCGTCGGAGGTGCGCGCCCGCTCCAGCAGCTCGTCGATGTGCTTGGCCTGGTCCTGCACGTTGTCGTGGACGAACGTCAGGGTCGGCGAGTGCCGCAGCCCGAGTGCCTTGCCGACGGTGCTGCGCAGCAGGCCCTTGGCACTGTCCAATGCCGCCGCGGTGGCGGCCTGTTCGGCCGCGTCGCCGAGCACGGTGTAGTAGACCGTGGCGTCGCGCAGGTCGGCGGTGATCCGGGCGTCGGTGATCGTGATCATGCCGAGTCGAGGATCCTTGATCTGGGTGCGCACCACCGAAGCCACCAGCTCCCGCACGCGCTCGGCGTGCCGACGCACCTTGGCCGGGTCCGTCATCTCGTCACCTCCGCCGTCCTGCCTACGCTCAGACACTACCCGTGTCCGGACCCGCCGATCGGACCGCCGGTGGCCCGTCACCCGGGCACGATCACCCGTTACTGTCAGTCATCTTCGCCGTGTAACCGGCGCCGTGCCGAGAGCATCTCCACCTCTGGCCGGCCGGCCACGAGACGCTCGCACGAGTCGAGCACCTCGCCGACGTGTGCGGCGTCCGGGGCGATCACGGCCACCCCGATCTCGGCCCGACCGACCAGGTCGAGTGAGCCCACTTCGGCGACCGACACCTCGAAGCGCCGCAGGGCGGCGACGATCGGCCGGACGTAGGAGCGCTTCGCCTTGAGCGACCGCGAGTCGCCAGGCAGGAGGACGTCGAATACAGCGGTTCCGGTAAACATCGGCGCACAGCTTATCGCCGTACCCGGAAGATCAAATAGCCATTTCGGCTGAGACGAACGGGGCGGGTGGCCCGCAAGCCACCCGCCCCGTCTCACGAAGCCGCGATCAGCGCGGCTTCTCGCGCATCTCGAAGGTCTCGATGAGGTCGCCGACCTGGAGGTTGTTGTAACCAGCCAGGGTCAGACCACACTCGAAGCCCTCGCGCACCTCGGTCGCGTCGTCCTTGAACCGCTTGAGCGAGCTGATCGTGACGTTGTCGGCCACGACCGCGCCGTCGCGGAGCAGGCGCGCCTTGGCGTTCCGGCGAATGAGGCCGGACCGCACGATACAACCGGCGATGTTGCCGACCTTCGACGAGCGGAAGACCTCGCGGACCTCCGCCGAGCCGAGCTCGACCTCCTCGTACTCCGGCTTGAGCAGGCCCTTGAGCGCCGCGTCGATCTCCTCGATGGCCTGGTAGATGACGGTGTAGTACCGGATCTCCACGCCCTCGCGGTCGGCCGTCTCGCGAACCTTGTTGGAGGCACGCACGTTGAAGCCGATGATCGTGACCGCCTCGGTCGAGGCGCTGGCCAGCATGACGTCGCTCTCGGTGATCGCACCGACGCCCCGGTGGATGATCCGAAGCTGGACCTCTTCCGGGATGTCGAGCTTGAACAGCGCGTCCTCGAGTGCCTCGACGGAACCCGAGACGTCGCCCTTGAGCACCAGGTTGAGCGAGGTCTTCTCGCCCTCCTTGAGCTGCTCCATGATCGTCTCGAGCGTGGCGCGGCCGCGGGAGTTGGCGAAGCTCGCCGCCCGCCGCCGGGCCTGCCGCTGCTCGGCGATCTGGCGCACCGTGCGGTCGTCCTCGGCCGCCAGGAACGTGTCGCCGGCACCGGGAACCGCCGTGAGGCCGAGCACCAGGACCGGACGTGCCGGACCCGCCTCGTTGACCGGCTTGCCGTTCTCGTCGAGCATCGCCCGGACGCGACCGTGCGCCCCACCGGCCACGATGGAGTCGCCGGCGCGGAGCGTGCCCTTCTGGACCAGCACCGTCGCCACCGCACCGCGGCCCTTGTCGAGGTGCGCCTCGATCGCGACACCCTGAGCCGGCCCGTCGATCGGAGCCGACAGCTCCAGCGACGCGTCGGCCGTCAGCAGCACGGCCTCGAGGAGGTCCTCGATGCCGATGCCGGGCTTGGCCGCGACGTTGACGAACATCGTGTCGCCGCCATATTCCTCGGCGACCAGGCCGTACTCGGTGAGCTGCTGGCGGACCTTGTCAGGGTTCGCCTCCGGCTTGTCGATCTTGTTGACCGCGACCACGATCGGCACGTCGGCCGCCTTGGCGTGGTTGAGCGCCTCGATCGTCTGCGGCATCACGCCGTCGTCGGCCGCGACCACGAGGATCACGATGTCGGTCACCTGGGCACCACGGGCACGCATGGCGGTGAACGCCTCGTGACCCGGGGTGTCGATGAAGGTGATCGCCCGCTCGTTGTCGTTGTGCTCGACGTGCACCTGGTAGGCACCGATGTGCTGGGTGATGCCACCGGCCTCGCCCTCGACGACGTTGGCCTTGCGGATCGCGTCGAGGAGCTTCGTCTTGCCGTGGTCGACGTGACCCATGACGGTCACGACCGGCGGACGGCTGACGAGGCGGTCCTCGTCGACCGCGGCGTCGAGGTCGATGTTGAACTGCGCGAGCAGCTCACGGTCCTCGTCCTCCGGGCTGACGATCTGCACGTCGAAGCCGAGGTGCTCACCGAGCAGCAACAGCGTGTCGTCGGAGCACGACTGGGTCGCCGTCACCATCTCGCCCAGGTTGAACATCTCCTGGACGAGCGAGCCCGGGTTGGCGTCGATCTTGTCGGCGAAGTCGGAGAGCGACGCACCGCGCGACAGCCGGACGATCTGCCCGTTGCCCCGCGGGGCACCCGAGCTCATCGTCGGCGCGGACAGGTTGTCGAACTCTTGACGCCGCTGCTTCTTGGACTTGCGACCACGGGTCGGCTTGCCACCCGGACGCCCGAAGGCACCCGCGGCACCGCCGCCGCGACCGCGACCGCCACCACCGGGACGACCCGGCGCACCGGCACCAGCCGGACCGCCGCCGCCACCGGGGCCACCGCGGTAGCCACCGCCACCGCCGCCGCCACCGGGACCGCCGCGGTAGCCACCGCCACCGCCGCCGCCACCGCCGCCACCGGGACGGAAGCCACCGCCACCGCCGGCACCGCCGCCACCACGGAAGCCGCCACCGCCGCCACCGGGACGACCGGCGCCACCGCCGGGACCGCCGGGACGACCGGCGCCGCCGCCGGGACGACCGGGACGCTGCGTCGGCATGGACGCCGGGCTGGGCCGAGGCGGCATGGACGCGGGGCTAGGCCGAGGCGGCATCGAGCCCGGGTTGGGCCGGGGGCCGCCACCGGCACCACCGGGGCCGGGACGGCCGCTGCCGCCACCGGGCGTGATGCCGAACGGGTTGTTGCCGCCACTGCGGCCCGGCGGACGGCCGGGACCCGGACGGGGCCCACCGCTGCCCGGCGTGGGGCCGGGTGCCGGGCGGGCGGCCGGCGAACCAGGCCGCGGCGGGACGCTGCCCGGGCCGGGCCGGGGTCGCGCGGGTGCGCCACCGTCGGCCGGCGGCTCGCGCCGGACCTGCTCACGCTCCTGGGCGCGGGCTTCCTGAGCGGCCTTGACGGTCGCTTCCTGCTCGGCCTTGAGCTGGAGGGCACGCTGCTCGGCGGCCGCCACCTCGATGTCGTGCGCGCTCGCCGGCTTGGCGACCGGCGTGGGCGGCGGACCAGGGACCGGGCCGGAACCCGGACCCTTCGGACGCACCGGCGGCGCCGCGGGGCGGCGGGGCGGTGCGGGCTTGGCCGAGATCCTCGGCTCACTGGGGGCGGGGCGCCCGTTGCCGGCCGGCGGCGCGGACGGCGCCGGTGCCTGGGAACCCTCGACGAATGCGCCACGGAGCCGGCGGGCGACGGGCGCCTCCACCGTGCTTGACGCGGACTTGACGAACTCGCCCATCTCCTTGAGTTTGGCGAGAACGGTCTTGCTGTCGACCCCGAGCTCTTTGGCGAGCTCGTGTACGCGGGCCTTGCCTGCCACTGCACTCCTCACTCCGAGGCCGTGCGGGCAGCACCCGCAGCGACCTCACTCGTGCACTTGAAGCCTGGTCATTTCTGGGACTTCATCGTGTGCTCATGTCGGTCGTCCTACCCTGCTGCTGCGACACCCGCCCAGTCGGATGATCGGGCGTGATGGTTGACGCGTGGATGTGCTCGGCCAGCTCGCCGGTGTCAACAACACCAACTTTACGTAGCGCCCGCCCGAAGGCACGGCGTTTGCACGCTAGCGCGAGGCAAGCCGGATCGGGGTGCACGTGCGCGCCCCTCCCCGGCAGGCTGCGGGTCGGATCGGGTCGAAGTCGGTATGGTTCTCCGTCACCGACCGCGACGAACCGCAGTAGCTCGTCGGCTGGCGCGCGTTGCCGGCAACCCACGCAGGTGCGTTCCGGCCGCGCACGTCGAGCCGTCGTCAAGTCTACTCCTATGCCCCGGCGGGCGCTCCGCCCGGCTCGGTCGCGTGATCTACACCGCGCTCCGGCGCCGCCGGCTCGCTGTCTGGCCGGATGTCGATCCGCCACCCGGTGAGCCTGGCCGCGAGGCGGGCGTTCTGCCCTTCGCGGCCGATCGCCAGCGAGAGCTGGTAGTCGGGCACGGTCACCCGCGCGGTGCGGGTCGCCGCGTCGACCACCTCGACCCGCAGCGCCTTGGCCGGGGACAGCGCGTTGCCGACGAACTGGGCCGGGTCGTCCGACCAGTCGATGATGTCGATCTTCTCACCGTGCAGCTCGCTCATCACCGCGCGAACCCGCTGGCCCATCGGCCCGATGCAGGCGCCCTTGGCGTTGACACCGGGGACGGCCGCGCGGACAGCGATCTTGGAGCGGTGGCCGGCCTCGCGGGCGATCGCGGCGATCTCCACGCTGCCGTCGGCGATCTCGGGCACCTCCAGGGCGAACAGCTTCTTCACCAGGTTGGGGTGCGACCTCGAAAGCGTGATCTGGGGACCACGGAAACCCTTGGCCACGTGTACGACCACGCAACGGATCCGCTGGCCGTGCCCGTAGACCTCCCCCGGCACCTGCTCCGACTGGGGCAGCACGGCCTCCAGCTTGCCCAGGTCGACGGTGACGATGCCCTTCTCCGTGCGCGCCTCGTGCGCCTGGATCACGCCCGTGACCAGGTCGCCGTCGCGGCCCACGTACTCGCCGAAGTGCACTTCGTCGGTGGCTTCGCGGAGCCGCTGCAGGATGACCTGTTTAGCGGTCATCGCGGCGATTCGCCCGAAGTCATGCGGAGTGTCGTCCCACTCCCGGATGACGGTGCCGTCGTCGTCCAGCTCCTGTGCGTAGACCAGGGCCGCGCCCGTCTTGCGGTCGATCTCCACCCGGGCGTGCGGTTCGGCGCCCTCGGTGTGTCGGTAGGCCGTCAACAGTGCGGTCTCGATCGCCGCGAGGATCGTGTCGAACGGGATCTCCCGCTCGCGCTCCAGTGCGCGCAGCGCCGCGAGGTCGATGTTCACCTCTCCTCGTCCTCCATTCCGTCCTCGTCGTCGAACTCCGCAAGATCGTCGTCGGCGACCTCGTCGGCCCGGCTGAACTCCACCTGGACCCGGCCGGGGCCCAGGTCGGCGTGGGCGACCGCGGTGCGCTCACCCGCCACGTCCAACATGACACCGGCGTCGTCGACACCGACCACCCGGCCGGTGATCGGGCCCACCTTCACCAGCCGGCCGATGTTGCGCCGCCAGTGCCGGGGCAGGGTCAGCGGCCGGTCGACGCCGGGCGAGCTGACCTCCAGTTGGTATTCGCCGGCGACCAACTCGTCGCCGCCCTCCTCGGCCGCGTCGAGGGCGGCCGAGACCGCCCGGGACACGTCCGCGACCGCGTCGAGGTCGAGCCCGCCGTCGCGGTCGACCACCACGCGCACCACGAACCGGCGCCCGGCCCGCGAGATGTTGAGGTCCTCCAGGTCGTAGCCGGCGTCACCGACCACGGGCTCGACCACGGCGCGCAGCCGGGCCCGGCGCGCGGCGAGGTCACCGCGGGGCGCCTGCGTGCCAGGGCGCGGCCCCGAAGCGGGCCGTCCACCGGCGGCTCGGCTTCGCTGTGCCATCGGGCCACCCTTCGGTCGTTTCGCCGCCAGTGGCGACATGCCATTTAGCCACCGGACATCGTCAGGTGGCTGCGCAGAGCCTAACGCGCTGCGGCACGCACCAGCCTGCCGGCGCACCGAACCCCCCTAGCGGGCGGTCCATGGTGTTGACTGACCTGGTGCACGGCGGTGATGAAAAGGACGAAACCCCCAATGGGGTACGGCGGCGCGCCGTGCTCGCGCTCGGCGCGGTCGTGTTGGCCGGCGCCGGCGCGAGCGGCTGCGGGCTGCTCGACCACGAGCCGGCGGAGCCGCCACCGCCGGACCCGCTGCAACCACTGGCCGACGACGCCGTCCGGCTGGCCGGCCTGCACCGGGCCGCGGCCTCCGACTTCCCCGAGCGGGCGGCCGTGCTGACCCCGATCGCTGAAGCGCACGACGCCCACGCCAAGGAGTTGGCACGGGTCATGGCGACCGCGGCGCCCAGCCCCGCCGCGTCAGCCTCGGCGTCGGCCGCCGCCGGCAGCGTCGAGGACGCCGTCGAGGCGCTCCGGGTGGCCGAGAAGGCCGCCTACGAGTCCGCGGTGCAGGCCTGCCTGAAGGCACCCAACCACCGCGCGGCCCTGGTCGGCTCGATCGCCGCCGCCCGCGCCACGCACCTGGAGGCGCTCAAGTGAGCGAGCGAAGCGAGCGAACCGGCCAGCTCAGTCCGCCGGGTCAATGCAGTGCCTCGCGAAGCGAGGCGCTCAAGTGACCGGTGAGCTGCCGGCTGCGTTGGAGGCCGAATACGCCGCGATCTTCGCGTACGGGCCGATCGGGGTGAAGTTGACCGGCGGCGAGCAGACCGCCGCCCGGGCCGCCGAGGCCGCTCACCGCACCCTGCGCGACGCCCTGGTGGTGGCACTGCAGGGCACGGGGCTGCCACCGGCCAGGGCGGCGTACGCGCTGCCGGAGCCGATCGTCGACCGCGCGTCCGCGCTGCGGGTCGCGATCGTCGTCGAGGAGAAGGCCGCCGCGGTCTGGCGGGCCGCTCTGCCGGCCACCGTCGACACCCAGCGCCGCCAGGCCCTGGACGCGCTGACCGGCTGCGCGGTGCGGGCCACCCGCTGGCGCCGCTACGCCAAGGTCGACCCGATCACCGTCGCGTTCCCCGGGAAGGCGCCCGCCTAGGCGGAGTTGCCTGCCGCATACTCCGTATGCATACTCAGTAGCTATGTCCATCAGACACGGCCTGCTCGCGCTGCTCGAGCGCGGCCCCATGTACGGCTACCAGCTGCGCGCCGCCTTCGAGGAGTCGACCGGCGCCACGTGGCCGCTCAACATCGGGCAGGTCTACACGACCCTGTCCCGTCTGGAGCGGGACGGCCTGGTGCGTCCGCTGCCGGAGAACGACGGGGGGCAGCGGCCGTACGAGCTGACCGACCTCGGCCGCGCCGAGATCGCCGTCTGGTTCGTGACACCGATCAGCCGCACCGACCGCCCACGCGACGAGCTGGCGATCAAGTTGGCGCTCGCGCTCACCACCCCCGGCGTCGACGTGCGTGCGGTGGTGCAGACCCAGCGCACCGCGACCATCCAGACCCTGCAGGAACTGACCCGGCTCAAGCAGCGTTCCGACGACCCGGGCGACCTTTCCTGGCGCCTGATCCTCGACGCGATGGTCTTCCAGGCCGAGGCCGAGGTGCGCTGGCTCGACCACTGCGAGGCCAGCCTCGTTCGTTACCGACCCTCGGCACCGGGCAGCGCGGCCGTCGCGCCCGAAGCGGCCGACGACCGTTCGGAGGCCCGCAAATGATCCTCGAGCTGCGCGGTGTGCACCGCACCCACGGGACCGGCGAGACCGCCGTACACGCGCTGCGTGGTGTTGATCTCGGTGTCGCGGCCGGCGAGTTGGTCGCGGTCATGGGCCCCTCGGGCTCCGGCAAGTCGACCCTGCTCAACCTGGCCGGCGGGCTCGACTCGCCCAGCCAGGGCGAGGTGGTCGTCGAGGGCGAGGTGCTCGGCACGCTCAACCGCAAGCAGCTCGCCAGGCTGCGGCGCCGGTTCGTCGGCTACGTCTTCCAGGACCTCAACCTGCTGGCCAGCCTGACCGCGGTCGAGAACGTGGCGTTGCCCCTGGAGCTCGACGGCATGGCCGTCCGCAAGGCCCGCAAGCTGGCCGCCGCCGCCCTCGACGAGGTGGCGCTGGCGGAGCTGGCGCCGCGCTTCCCCGACGAGATGTCCGGCGGTCAGCAGCAGCGGGTCGCGATCGCCCGGGCGTTGGTCGGCGACCGCCGGCTGGTGCTGGCAGACGAGCCGACCGGCGCGCTCGACTCGCAGACCGGTGAGGCCGTGCTGCGCCTGCTGCGCGCCCGGGTCGACGCGGGCGCCGCCGGCGTGCTGGTTACCCACGAGGCGCGACACGCCGCCTGGGCCGACCGGGTGGTCTTCCTGCGCGACGGCGTCGTGGTCGACACGACCAGCCCGGTCGGCGAGCCGGAACAGCTTCTCGGGGTTCAGGCATGAGCGTGTGGCGCACGTCGCTGCGGATCGCGATCCGTGAGGCGCGGCGGGCCAAGGGGCGCACCGCGATGGTGCTGGTGCTGATCACGCTGCCGGTGCTCGGCCTGGCGTTCGCGGCGGTCACCGTCGACATGTTCGACCTGCGTCCCGCCGAGAAGGTCGATCGCGTCATGGGCACGGCCGACGCGCGGATCCAGTGGTACGACCGGGCACCGCTGCGGCAGAGCCTCGACGGCCAGCGCTGGGAGAGCGACCAGGAGCCCGACCCGAAGGCCCCGCCGTTCGTGCCTAACCAGCGCGACCTGCTCGCCCAGTTGCCGCCCGGCAGCTCCGTGATCCCGGTGACCAGTTCGTGGCTGGAGATGCGCACCGCGACCGGCATCGGCTCCGCCGAGGTGCTCGGCGTCGACGCCGCCAGCCCGATCGCTCAGGGGCTGGTCACGGTCCTGGACGGCCGGGCGCCGTCGGCGGCGAACGAGGTCGCCCTGAGCCGCCGGTCGATGGACCGGCTCGGCGCGAAGATCGGCGGCACGGTGCAGGACGCGAGCCGCACCGAGACGTTCTCGGTCGTGGGTCTGGTCGAGACGCCCGCCAACCTCGGCGAGCTGATCGTCCGCCCGCCGGGCACCGAGCCGGTCAGCGCGTGGCTGGTCGACACGCCCGAACCGATGCTCTGGTCGGACGTCCGGGCGCTCAACGCCAAAGGCATGGTGGTCGAGTCGCGCGCGGTGGTCCTCGATCCGCCCACCGACCCGGAGGGCGTGCTGCCGCCGCCCGGTGACGGGGTGGCGAACAGTCTCAAGGTCGCGGCCGTGATCGGCGGGCTGGGCCTGTTCGAGGTCGTGCTGCTGGCCGGCCCGGCGTTCGCGATCGGCGCCCGGCGGCGCCGCCGCGAGCTCGCCCTGATCTCCGCCAACGGCGGCACCCCGGCCCACCTGCGCCGGATCGTGCTGGCCGACGGCATCGTGCTCGGCGTGGCCGGCGCGGTCTGCGGCATCGTCCTCGGCATCGCCGCCGCGATGATCGCCCGGCCGCTGGTCGAGGTGTACGTGGCCAACGCGCGCGCCGGCGGCTACCGGGTCTATCCGGTCGCCCTGGCGCTGGTCGCCCTGCTGGCGCTGGTGACCGGGGTGCTGGCCGCGCTGGCCCCGGCGGTGTCCGCCGCCCGGCAGGACGTGGTCGCGGCGCTGACCGGGCGGCGCGGTGCGCTGCGCTCGCGGCGCCGCTGGGTGGTGCTGGGCCTGCTGCTCATCGTCGGCGGCGGCCTGATCGCCGTGGCGGGCGCGATGACCTCGCAGGCAATGGGCATCCTCGGTGGACTGGTCCTCGCCGAGCTGGGGCTCGTGCTGGTCACGCCCGCGCTGGTCGGGCTGATCGCCAAGGCCGGCCGGTCGCTGCCGCTGGGCCCGCGGATCGCGTTGCGCGACACCGCGCGGAACCGGGCGGCCGCGGCACCCGCGATCTCCGCGGTGATGGCCGCCGTGGCGAGCTGCGTCGCCATCGGCACGTTCCTGGCCAGCGACAACGACCGCCAGGTCGACCAGTACCGGACCGGACTGCCGCTCGGGTACGCCGCCGTGCAGTTGGGCGATCCCGACAAGGGCGTGCCCACGGTCGAGCGGGTCACGGCCGCGGCAGCCACCAGCCTGGCCGTCACCGGGGTGCGGCAGGTCGACGGGATCGGCTGTCCCAAGGTCAACGGCGAGCAGTCGTGGTGCTACGTCTCGGCGGCGCTGCCCGCGGAGCTGGCGTGCCCGTACAACACCAACGCCGGTCCGTTGGCCCCCGAGCAGAAGCGGCTGGCGCTGGCCGATCCGCGCTGCCAGACGCCGGCGTTCCAGTACGGCAACATGCCGTTCAGCACCGTGGTCGGCACCGGCGACAACCTCGCCGCGCTGTCGGCACCGTCGCAGGAGGACGTCCGCGCGGCGGCCACGGTGCTCGCGGCGGGCGGCGCGGTGGTGAGCGACCCGCGACTGGTCAAGGACGGGAAGGTCACCATCGAGGTACGCGGTGACTCCGGCGCGGGCGACGGCACCGAGAAAGTGCTGAAGACCGCGAGCGTCCCCGGGTACGCACTGCGCACGGGCGTCGAGGCCGGTCAAGGGCCGGCGTCGAGCTCGATGATGCAGCGGAACTACCTGTCGCCGGCGGTGGTGGCGGCGCTCGGGCTGGAGACCCGGCCCGAGGGTTTCGTGATCGCGACGGCGAAGGTGCCGGACCAGGCGGCGCAGGACAAGCTGGCGGCCTCGGTCGCCGAGCTGCCGGGCCGGGGGTACGCGTCGATCGAGCTGGGCGCGCCGACCGGCACGCCGACCGAGCTGCTGGTGCTCGCGGCGGCCGCGATCATCGTCGCGCTCGGTGCGACGTTCGTGGCCACGGGCCTGGCCGCCGCCGACGGGCGGCGCGACCTGTCGACGCTGGCCGCGATCGGCGCGGCGCCGAGCGTGCGGCGGGTGCTGACGCTGAGCCAGGCGGGCGTGATCGCCGGGCTCGGGTCGCTGCTCGGCACCGCGGCCGGGTTGGGCACCGGGTGGGCGATCCTGGCGTCGTACAACAGGCAGTACGCGGGCAACTGGCCGCGCGAGATCCCGTACTCGTTCGCCGTCCCTGGTCTGGTGTTGCTCCTGCTGGTGTCGATCCCGGTGATCGCGATGCTGGGCACGGGCCTGCTGACGCGGGCACGGCTGCCGATCGAGCGCCGCGCCGACTGACCCCGCAGAATGTGCCGATGTCAATCTTTCGGGCGACGGCACGCCGCCTCGGGCCCACCCGTTTCCTCTACCGGGTGGGCCCGCTGCTCGTACCCGTGGATCGGGTCGTCAGCCGGCTCACCCGCGGCCGGGTGGTGGCGCTGGGGTTGATCCCGTCGGCGCTGCTGACGACCCGCGGGCGCCGCACCGGGCAGCCGCGCGACAGCCCGCTGCTGTGCCTGCCGGACGGCGACGGCTACGTCGTGATCGGCTCGAACTGGGGTCGCCCGGCGCAGCCGGCGTGGGCGTTGAACCTGCTGGCGGACCCGGCCGCGACGTTGACGCTGGGCGGGGTGTCGCTGCCGGTCAAGGCCCGGCTGCTGGACGGCGAGGAACGGGCACGGTCGTGGGCGCGTGCGGTGACGGTCTGGCCGGGCTACGCGGCCTACGAAACGCGTTCTGCCGGTCGGCGGATCCACGTGTTCCGACTGGAGCGCGATTAGGTCTCCCGCCATCGTGCCATCGGCCTGGCAGAGACGAGCGTTGCGCCAGGAACGCACACACCATGGGCCACATGACAGCCATTTACTGGATCGGGCCCACCTGAGGCATCAGAATGACGGCCGTGAGCGACGAGCCGAACCCGTACCTCGCGAACCCGCGCTGGGTGGTGGCGGAGTTGGTCGCCGACGCGGCCCGCCGGCGGTATCCCGCCGACATCCTCGCGATCGGCGTGCACGGCTCGCTCGCGCACGGCGATGACCATGACACCAGCGACGTCGACCTGGTCGTCGTCACCTACCGCCCGGGTGCGGGCCCGCGTCCTGTTGCCCGCCGCGTCGACGGCGTCCTCGTCGACCTGGGGGTCATGGGCGCGGAGGAATACCTGCGGCACGCCCGCACCCTCTCGACCTCGTGGCCGCTGGCCGCGGACCGCTACGTGACCACGAAACCGATCTACGACCCGGAAGCGTGGCTGGAGAAGCTCCGCGACGTCCACCTCGGCCGCCTGGCCGAGGCCCGCAACGCGGAGTTCACGGCCCTGGCCCGCGAGGCCTGGTGCCGTGGCGCCTCGGCGCACGCCCGGGCGACCCGCCTGGCAGCCTGGTACGAGACCGATGTGGCCCTGGTCATGCTGGCCGAGGCCCGCCTGGCCGCGGCGACGGTGATCGGGTTGCTGACGAGGACCTACTTCCGCAACGGCGCGGACGCGGTGCGCCGCACGGGCGTGGCCGACGCGGACCTCGCGGCCCTGGGCACGATCCTCAATGACCAGGCCAAGGACCTGGCCGACCGAGGCCGCCCGGTCGACGGCACGGTAAGCGACCTCTTCGACCGCTAGCCGCCGGCACTCATTCAGCCTGGGCCTGGCCTTGACCAGGTGGAGACCCGGGTCCGGCGATCCGGGCGCCGAAGAGCAGCGTGCCGCGTCAGCGGCGCGGGCAGCAGCTCTTTCACCAGCGCGGTCGGCACCGATCGAGATGGCCGGCAGTGGCGCCGGTGCGCTGTTCGTCGGCGCGACCGGGACAGGGCGCTGTTCGTCGGCGCGACCGGGACAGTGCGCTGTTCGTCGGCGCGGCCGCGACAGGGCGCTGTTCGTCGGCGCGGCCGCGACAGGGCGCTGTTCGTCGGCGCGGCCGCGACAGTGCGCTGTTCGTCGGCGCGACCGGGACAGTGCGCTGCCTCCGCGACGCCGCAACCGACCGCGCCGGGGTCGGTGGGCCGCGTCAAAACCGAACTACCGGGAACCTGCCCACGGCCCGGTGGGTGTCGCGCCATGGGGGGTGCCTTGAGGGTGACCGGCGGCGGAGCTGGCAAGCGGAGCGAAGCGTAGCGATCTCCGGCGGGAGCGACGGTCGCGCCCACGACGGACCCGGGAAAGACCGCTCTTGATCTTTCTCTCGCTCTTGATCTTGCTCTTATTCGGGTGAGAGCCAGGTCTGGTCGCCGAGGCCGGCGATGTCCAGGACGCGGCGCACGCGGCGGGACGGGATCACCGCGAGGTGTGGGATGCGGTCCGTGAGGCGGACGAGGGCCTGGATGGCCGCTGAGTCGAAGAAGGTCACCGCGCTCAGGTCGAGGGTGACCTTGGCGGCCGGCTCGCGGGTCGCCGCCTGGAACATCTGGTCGGCGGTGGCCATGTCGACCTCGCCGGTCACGACCACACGGCGGTGGTCTGCGTCACCTTCGGTGGTGGCGGAGAAGACGGTCTCCTCTTGATCCACGGCACAACCTTGGCACACCCCTCCGGCCCCGGCAAGCAACCCCTCGGCGTCGCTAATGTGTGAAGCATGGCCGACCGTGCTCCGCTCACTCCTGGCAAGATCTCGCCGTGGCGCCAGGTGCCGCCCTCGATTCCCCGACCCGAATATGTCGGGAAGAAGGGGCCCACCCCCTGGCGCGGCTCGCACGTGCAGACGCCGGAGACGATCGAGAAGATGCGGCTCGCGTCGCGGCTCGCCGCCCAGGCCACCCAGCTCGCCGGTGAGCACTGCAAACCCGGTGTGACCACCGACGAGATCGACCGGGTGGTGCACGAGTTCCTGGTCGACCACGGGGCCTACCCGTCGACGCTGGGTTACAAGGGCTTCCCCAAGTCCTGCTGCACCAGCCTCAACGAGGTCATCTGTCACGGCATCCCGGACTCCACCGTCCTCGAGGACGGCGACATCATCAACGTCGACGTGACCGCGTTCATCGGCGGCGTGCACGGCGACACCGACGCCACGTTCCTGGTCGGCGACGTGGCCGAGGAGAACCGCCTGCTGGTCGAGCGGACCCACGAGGCCATGATGCGCGGCATCAAGGCCGTCGTCCCCGGCCGGCAGATCAACGTCCTCGGGCGGGTCATCGAGTCGTACGCGAAACGCTTCGGCTACGGCGTCGTCCGTGACTTCACCGGCCACGGCATCGGCGAGGCGTTCCACAGCGGGCTCTATGTCCCGCACTACGACAGCCCTCGGCCGACCGACATCATGGAGCCGGGCATGACGTTCACGATCGAGCCGATGATCACCCTGGGCACGTACGAGTACGACATGTGGGACGACGGCTGGACCGTCGTCACGAAGGACCGCAACTGGACCGCACAGTTCGAGCACACGATCGTCGTGACCGAGGACGGTCACGAGATCCTGACCCTTCCGTGACCGATATCGACCCGGAGCTTCCCGCACCGCACCACCACGCCGACGTATCCGGCGGGCTGCTGCGGCCTGCCGTGTTCGGCGCCATGGACGGCCTTGTCACCAACATCGCCCTGATCGCGGGCGTCGGCGGCGGCGGGGTCAGCCCGCGGACGTTGGTGCTGACCGGCGTCGCCGGCCTGGTCGCGGGCGCGATCTCGATGGGTCTGGGCGAGTACACGAGTGTGCGCAGCCAGAACGAGCAGGTCAAGGCCGAGGTCGCCAAGGAGCGTCGGGAGCTGGAACGGCACCCGGAGGCGGAGGCGAAGGAGCTTGCTGACGCCTGGGTACGCCGTGGGCTGCCGCGCGACCTCGCCGACCAGGTGGCCCACGCGCTGCGGGCCAACCCGCGGGAGGCGCTGCGGGTGCACGTCCAGGAGGAGATGGGCGTGGACGCCGAGGACCACCCGAGCCCGTGGGCAGCGGCGATCCTGTCGTTCGTGTTCTTCTCGATCGGCGCTGTTGTGCCGCTTGTGCCTTATCTGTTCGGTCTGACCAGCCTGTGGGTGGCGCTCGCGGTCGGTGGGTTCGGGCTCTTCCTGGCGGGGGCACTGGTCGCGCGGTTCACACAGCGGCGGTGGTGGACGAGTGGGCTCCGCCAACTGGTGCTGGGCGGGCTGGCCGCGGCGGCCACTTATGGCATCGGCACGCTGATCGGCGTCTCGGCCGCCTGACCCGGCAGAGGCCTGGCACGGCCGACCGCAGCAGCTTCGCGGGCCTGGTCGATGCACTCTGTCCTGGGCC